>NZ_JBWBZC010000043.1:0-19334 GCF_056174845.1 Pseudomonas sp. CC11G | reverse complement strand
ACGGTACGCCGCGCCGGGACGCCATCCGGGAAGAACCTGGTGTATACCTCGTCGACCGCCGCACTGTCGTCGATGTATTTCAGGAAGATATTCACCTTCACCACATCCTCCATCGCATGACCAATGCGCTGCAGAATCAGCTTGATGTTGTTCAGGCACTGCTCCGTCTGTTCCTTGATCCCGCCGCCCACCAGTTCGCCGGTCAGCGAATCTGCGGCAATTGCGCGGAGATATGGTTGTAGTGCGAGAACGCCACGGTCTGGGTAGACAGCGGACGATGGGCGCGGCGGTGGTGTTGTGGGCGCAGATAACAATGCCGTGACGGTCTTCAACCGCTTGCGGCGGCGTGCCATCGCATGGGGACACAACGGCTTCCATCTGCACCAGCGCGTCCATCGGCAGCCCCGCCACTTCCACCACAGTACGTGCGGGCATATACCCAACGGCGCGAGCGATGGCCGAGTCCGGGAAGAAGGTGGTGTACACCTCGTAACAGCGTTGGTGTCGGCGAGGTCTTTAAGAAAAATGGTCACTTTGACGATGTCATCGAACGGTACGTCGATGCTGTGCAGAATGGCTTTGATATTTTCAGGCATTGCCCGGCCTGTTCCTTGATTCCGCCGGCGACCAGCTCACCGGTACGCGGGTCGAGCGGCAGTTGCGCGGACAGGTTGTTGTAGTGCGAGAACGCAACGGCTGTGAGGACAGCGGCTCGATGGGTGCGTTTTCGCTATTGCACACCACTTTACCAAGTCACCGGCCTGCGGCTTATTGGGGATAGTGCCCTCGCCATTGGAGACCAACGCTCCACCTGCACCAGTGCTCCCAGGGCAATGCAGCCACGGCAACGACCGTCAGCGCCGGCACGTAGCGAGGAAAGAAGGTGCCATACACCTCCTGCACAGACGGGATATCAGCCGGCTGCGTGACGAAGATGGAAATTCGCACCACGTCGTCCATGTCATGGTCGATGCTATCCACCACCGCCTCGATATTTCTGAAGCACTGTTCAGCCTGTTGACGGATATCACCCGGGACCAACTTGCCGGTGCGTGGGTCGATGGGCAGTTGCGCGGAAAGGTTGGTGTAGTGCGAGAACGCCACCGATTGCGTGTAAGGGCCGATGGCCTTGGGAGCGCTCTGGGTATTTCTTGCCAGTACGGCGTTGTAGTCAGTCATAACCACTGTTCCTGTAGCGCGGGGACTTGTTGAGCGGTGTGGCAACACACGCAGTCCGAATGAAGGGCAGGCGCATAAGTGCCTGAGGTCGTTGCGGCTCAGGCGCTTGCAGGAAGGGTTATGTAGGCGCCATTGCCGAGAGCCGACAATGCGCGCCATGGGAAAGGCTAACAGCCAGACCACCCCGACAACTCGGTAGGAAACGGCCTACAGAGCGGCCTACAGAATTGAAGGGTGCGTGTGCTCAGTCCTTAGGTGGACTGGCCAGCGTGCTGGCGAACCCTGAAAACGTCGGTTTCAGAAGCCGACAGTGGCCGACACCAGATAAGTACGCGGCGTCGACAACGTCAGCCCCGGCTCGCTGTCATCGGAGGCACCGGCCGAACTCCAGTAACGGTCATCCAGCACGTTCTCCACGCCCACCCGCAGGGTGATGGTCTTTTCGGCCGCCTTGAAGGCATAGCGCGCACCCACATCGAAGCGCTCCCAGCCATCGATCTTCTTGCTGTTGGCCTGGTCGAGGTACTGCGAGCTGGAGTGAATGCCGCGCGTCGTCAGCGTCAGCCCCGCCACCATCGGCACATCCCACTCGGCCCCCAGGTTGACGTTGTATTCCGGCGTCGCCGGGGCGCGATTGCCGTCCGATACACCGCCGACAGTGCCCTGCAATTTGCTGTCGATAAACATCACGCCGCCGAGCACGCGCACGCCCTGCAGCGGCTCGCCAAACAGACTCAGCTCGATGCCTTTGTTTTCACGTTTGCCGTTAGGGCCGAACACCCGCGACGTGGCATTGGTTTCGTACGCCGGCTGCTTGATGCGAAACGCACTGGCGGTAAAGGCAAAGCTGCCCAGGTCCAGCTTGGCGCCCACCTCCACTTGCCGGCTGATAAAGGGCGGGAAGATTTCGTCGGAATTGCGCGAAGTCGATGGCGCGATCTTGCCCTGGCTCAGGCCTTCCATATAACTGGCGTACAGCGACAGCTGCTCGTTCACCTTGTAGAGCACTCCGCCCGAGGGCGACACCTTCTCTTCGTCGTAGCCGGTTTTGCCTTTTTCGTCATTGGTCCAGTCATCCACCTTCACCCGCTGCCAGCGCGCGCCGAGGGTAAATTGCAGGCTGTCTTCAAAGAAGCCCAGGGTGTCGGACAGCGCCAGGCCCGTGTAGCGGCTCTCGGTATACACCTCGTCGTCGTAACGCGTCGGCGTGCCTGGGGTGGGCGTGTTGACCGGATCGTAGAGATTGCTCGGTGCCGCCGCGTAACGGGCGCCGCCGTTGGTGAAGTCCATATAGAAATAGCTGGCCGCCAGGTTGATCTCGTGGCTCACCGGGCCGGTGTTCAACCACTTGCGCACGCCGGCCATGGTGGTGCGCACAGACTCGTCGCGGGTGAAGTCGCGCGGCTGCACGCTGAAGTCACCGGCATCGTTGGTAATGGGCACGTTGTGCCGCAGGAAGTCGTGGTTGCTTTCGCGGGCGCCGGCGGCGGCATAGGCCATCAGGCTATCGCTCAGGTCAAACTCGCCGTTTACCGTGCCGAATGTGTCGTTGGTGCGCGCCGTGCTCCAGGGCTGCGCGTAGTTGCGGCGCACGTCGTCGGCATCCGGCACCTTGGCAGCGGCGCCAATCAGCACGCGCTCCTGCGGAGCGTCGGTGTCGCGCTCGGTGTGGCCGATATCCGTCGACAGGCGCATACGCTCGCCGCGAAAGTCCAAGCCGAGAACGGCCATTTCGCGGTCCACGCTCTGGTGATCCCACTCGGTGTCGCCGGACTGTTTTACGCCGTTGAAACGCAGGCCGAACTGGTCGCCTTCGCCAAAACGGCGAGCAATATCCACGGCGCCACCGACCTGGCTGTCAGAGGCGTAACTACCGGTAAATTCGGTCAGCAGTTTATCGCCGGCGCGCTTGGGCACCACATTGATACCGCCGCCCACACTGCCCCGTGGCGAGATGCCGTTGATCAATTGTGTAGGGCCTTTGATCACGTCCACCCGGTCGGCCATTTCCATGTCGATGGAATACGTCGGCAGTACGCCGTACAGGCCGTTGTAGGCCACGTCGGTGTTGAACAGGCTCAGGCCGCGAATGGTGAACTGCTCATAGCGACCACCGGCCGGGTTAGTGGCGCGCACCGAGGGGTCGCTGGCCACCAGGTCATTGAGGGTGCGGGCCTGCAGGTTTTTCACGGTTTGGCTGGTGTAGGTGGTGACGCTAAACGGCGTCTCCATAAAGTCCTTCGAACCGAGCAAACCGACCGAGCCGCGGCGGGCAACCTGGCCGCCGGCATAGGGCTCGCCACCGCTGGTGTCGGCATCGCCGGTGATGGTCGCCGGGGCAATTTCCAGCGCCCCGGAATCCGGCGCCGGCACCAGCGTGTAGGCACCCTCGCCCGTCGGCTGCAACCGCAAACCGCTGCCACGCAGCAGGTGGGCAAACCCTTCTTCCACGGCATACGTGCCAGACAACCCTTCACTGTTGCGCCCACTCACCAGCGCCGGGTCCACCGACATATTAACGCCCGCCTGACTGGCAAACCGAGTGAGCACACTGCTGAGCGTGCCGCCCGTAACCGTGTAGCTGCGACGGGCGTCGTCAGCCCAACTCGTGGTACTTAGCAGCGGACTGCTCAGGCTTAAAATCAAACCCAGGTGCGACAACGGACGCAACACACGAAACGTCCGAGCAAAACGGCGAGGCAATACGGCTGGCATGGGAGGAAGCTCTCGATTTCTGTTCACTTACCTGGGACCGGTGACGTGAAAAAAGGGACAAGCTTCAGGCGATATTTTTTCGGGGCACCAAGGTGACCCAATACCGGGTACGCGAAACCACCTGCACCGGCAGGCTGGCTGCCAGCAAGGCCAACACTTTGTCGGTGTTATCAAGCTGGAAACTGCCGGTGACCCGTAAGGTTTCCAGCTCCGGCGCCCAACGCAATAACCCGGGCGGAAGCGGCTCAGCTCACGGAGGAAATCCCCAGCGCCTGGTTTTCGGCAATCAGCACACCGTCGCGCCAGCCAGGTTGTGTGGTATCAAAGCTGCCGATGGCGCCCGCGCCGCTGGCTTGCAGATTGAGCTGTTGCCCTTCCACCAACAGCAACTCGCCGCCCGACAACGGCTGCACGCGCACGGCACCACTGACCACTGATACCCGGCAATCGCGTTCATTCAGGCGTACACACACCTCGCTGCGGCTGGCGATCACTTGGCCGAACGGGGAATAGATTGTGAGGGTTGAGCGGTCGGCCACCTTCAGTGCCACTTCGCCGCGCAGTAGGGTTAGGCGGCCGGCAGCGAGGTCGACATTCACCGCCGTATCCGTATTGAGTTGCAGCGAACTGCCATCCGCCAGCGCCACCTGTTTGCGCTCGCCGGTGGCGGTGTGCAGGTCGGCGGTCCACACCGCCACCGGCAATTGCCGGCTCAGCAACCAGCCCGCCGGCACCAGCGCGGCCACGCCGAGAGCACGTTTGAGCGCGGCGCGACGGCCCAGGTCCGGCCGGTCCAGCGTGGCCATGGCCAACTCCGACGGCACGCCGGCAAAGCGCTGGCGCAATAACTGCGCTCTCTGCCAGGTACTTTCGTGGCGACTATTGCTGCTGCGCCACTGCTGCAGACGCTGATGGTCATCATCGGTTGCCGCGCCGGACTCAACAACGCCAACCACTGCGCCGCCGCACGCGCAACTTCGAGGGCCTCACTCATTCGAGGTCCCCAACAAGCAATGCTCATACGCCTGGGCCATATAGCGCTTCACCGTGCGCTCCGACACCTCCAGGCGCTCGGCAATCTCGCGATAGCCCAGGCCATGCAACTGGCTCAACAGAAACGCGCGGCGCACCAGGGCCGGCAAACCATCCAGCAACTCATCCAGCGCATGTAAGGTTTCCAGCACCAACCAGCGCTGCTCCGGCGACGGCACGCAGGCTTCGGGCAATTGCGCCAACGCCTCCAGATACGCCTGTTCAAGACTGCGCCGGCTATAGAAATTGCTCAGCAGGCGCTTGCCCACCGTGAGCAAATACGCCCGCGGCTCACGCAACTCAGCCAGCGGCTGCGAGCTGGCCAGCACACGCAAAAACGTATCCTGGCTCAGATCAGCCGCATCCCAGGCGTTGCCCACGCGCCTGCGCAACCACATTTCCAACCAACTGCGGTGTTCGCGATACAGCGTGGTCAGGCTGTGGTCCGGTGCTGAAGCGGCGTCAATCATGGCTAGAAGGCCTACCCACACAACAAATGAGAATAGATTCTATTTAAGAGTCAGCCGCATACCAAGACTTTTATTTGCCGGTATTAATCCAGCAGCGTGGTGCCGTAGGAGTTGTCCACCACGCACAACCAGCGCTGCGCGGTATGCCGGAACACATAGGTCGCCCGCCGAACACCATCACTGACCACGCCCGCCGCATCAGTCGTACGCAACTTGGTTTCCATGATCACCAACGCCGTGTCGCCGCCCTGCACCACCTGCATCTGGCCCTGAGTCACCACGATGCTGTGGTTGAAGTGCTCGGCTATCGCCACAAAGGCCCGGCGGATCTGCTCTTTGCCCGTGGCATTCAAACCCGGTTTGACCACCAGGGTGGCGTCATCGGCATAGAAGTCCATCAACGCATCGAAATCCTCGGCATTGATCGCGCGGTCGGCCGCTTCGATGGTTCTCTTAAGGGCTTGGGTCGTGGCATCCATTGTTGCTCTCCTGATAAGCCTCAGAAGCCGAGCACAAAAAACCCCGCTTCGAAGGCGGGGTTTTGGCGAAACATGCGCAATCCCACCGGCTAGGTAGCGGTGGTAATAATGGGCTTGGCTACGGGGAAAACTAGGCTGTGCATGGCGCCAATCTGCGTGATGGGAAAGGAAAGATCAACGCCTTGTTTGAATCGCACTGACAAACAACGCCGGCGAAAGCTCAGTGAAAGGTTGAAATGAAATGCTAGGCGCCCTCCCGCATTCACTCTGCCCTGCAGAGGACAGGACGTCAGAACGGGGCGCCCTTCTCGGAAAGTCAGACGCCCCAGCCATGCACCGGACCCCGCATGCCATCCCCGCGCGCCAAAAGTGGCGGGTGATGTTTTTCTCCTAAAGCCGCAGAACGCTAACGGGTATTGGCCACAAGCCAAAGCCCGTTGGTTTTTGGCTGTCTGCGTTTTTAGGGCATCAAAACGCGGAAATGCAGCCAACCCTTGGCTGAAAACTCCCAATCAGGACAGGAACAAGGCGATAGCCGGCCGGGGAGAGGCTGCCCCAAGATGAAAAAAAACCCCTTCCCGATCTCATCAATGGACCTTGCTGACAACTACGTCAAAGACGTACCATCAACCATGGTGACGATCATCGAATCGCCTCTTTTTTCCAAACGCTGGCCAGATTATTGGGAGGAGGAAGAACATGGCGCCTTCATGTCTTTTCTTGCCAATAACCCAGAAGCAGGTGCGGTTGTGCCAGGTTCAGGTGGTTGTCGCAAGGTGCGTTGGGCCATGGACGGTAGAGGCAAAAGCGGCTCGGTACGCATTATTTATACGGCCCAGCTAAGCAGTGGTGCCCTGGTCGCACTGATCATCTACGGCAAAGGCAGCAGCGAAAATATTCCTGCGCACGTACTACTCAAAATCGCCAAGGAGCTAAATCATGCCCCTCACTGAAAAAGAACTGCTGGAGCGAGATGCCAAACGGGACATTGGCGAAGAGCTGCTGCAATCCATCCGAGCCGTGAAGGCTGGCCGCCATGGAGCCGTTCACAAGATTGAACCAACCGAAGCCGCCCAGGCCCGCAGCAAAACAGGTCTTTCCCAGCCGAAGTTTGCTGAGCTGTTAGGTGTATCGGTACGTACGCTGCAAGAGTGGGAACAAGGTCGCCGCACCCCTTCAGGCGCTGCTCGATCTCTGTTGCATATCGCCGCGTCTCGGCCAGATGTTTTCCGCGATGTATTGACGGAGTAGCGTTTTCGCTAACACTCACCCCTCGTAGCGCTCTGACTATCCAGCGTATTCAGGCGAACGTACAAAGGGGGCGATATGTGCGGCCGCTACACCAACACCCAAGACCTCGACAAATGGCGCGACGTGCTCGCCATCATGCAGCCCATCGAAAACGGCACCGACCCCGCATTCGGGCCGCGCTACAACATTGCGCCCAGCACCCGGGCCCCCATCTTCTACAACACCGGCAACGGCCTGGCCGCCGAAGCGGTGCGCTGGGGCTGGTCGCCGCATTGGGCCAAGGCGCGCAAGATACCGCCGGCCATCAACGCGCGGGTGGAGACCGTGGCCAGCGGCAAGTTCTTTCGCGATATCTGGCAGCAACGTGCGCTGGCGTTGGCAGATGGCTGGTATGAGTGGGTGAAGCATCCGACCGATCCGAAAATAAAGCAGCCCTATTACATTCAGGCCAAAGACGGCGGGCCGCTGTTTTTTGCGTCCTTGTGCCAGGTCACGCAAGGCCTCGAGCAACACGAAAGTGACGGCTTCACCATCATTACGGCAGCCGCCGATACCGGGCTGCTGGATATCCACGACCGTCGTCCCGTAGTGCTCCCAGCCGAACTGGCCGCTGAATGGCTTGATCCCGACACGCTTCCTGCGCGTGCGCTGGAAATAGCCACCAAGCATGGCCTGGGTGCAGAAGCGTTTAAGTGGTATCCGGTCAGCAAAGCGGTTGGCAACCCGAGAAACCAGGGGCCGGAGTTGATCGAGGAAATCGACAACCCAGTGCTCTGATTCATCAATAAATTGCAGAAGAACGCCCTGCCGCAAACCCGCCATTCAACGGGCCCGGCACCATAGGCCGGCGTCCGACATTTCGCAGCGAACTCCCCGCATAAACCTAAAAGCATCGCCCTTCTTGGCCGGCAAACCGCCCCCACACCGACGTCAAAAATCTAAATCTCTGCAAAACCGCGGCGTACGGGCTTAAAGCTTCGCGCAAACACAGCATGTGCCCGCGCGGCATTCCCTCTGCACGGTCGGTAGAAAGTAAAACGAGGCTCACAATACGCCGCCGTGTCCAATTAGCTGCCTGATCAGCAACACGTTGCCGCTGATAAATCACACCGTGCCGGCCATCGGCTCAGGGACGTTGTCGCCACCAAACATCACCACAAGGAGTAGCCATCTGGCTACAAGTGAGTCTATGCTTAACACTATCAACACGACGCCTGAGTTTGATACATGGCTCGATGAGGTAAAGGATCTGCAAGGCAAGGCGGCTGTTCTTTCCCGCCTGGACCGCGCCGAACTCGGCAATTTTGGCGACTGCGAACCGGTCGGGAACGGCATGAGTGAAATGCGTGTTTTTGTGGGCCCTGGCTACCGAATCTACTTTGTGCGCACCGGGCGCATTGCCTACCTGGTGTTGTGGGGCAGCGATAAAACCGATCAACAACGCGGCATCAAGCGCGCCCACGAAATTCTTGATGCCCTGCGAGGCAAGTGAAATGAATGCTACAAAATTCAATCCAGATGACATGCCCATTCTCGACCTGGATACCTCCGGCACCAGTGCTTATGAGGCATCTCGTTTTCTCGACAACCCGCAAATCATCAGCGCCTACCTGGCTGAAAGTCTTAAAGCCCAGGATCCGCAACTGTTTATGCAAGCGCTTGCCGAAGTGGCCAAAGCACAGGCGTGAACAAGGTGGCCCAGCAGGCCGGGGTCAACCGCGAGAGCCTGTACAAATCGCTCAAAGGCGGAGCCAAAACCCGTTTTGAAACCATTCAGAAACTGATGAACGCACTGGGCGTGGAACTCACTGTGCAACCGCTGGCAACAGCTGGACCAAAGGCAAAATCAGCCAAGCGCACGGCGTCTTGCGTCAGAAAACCTACGGCCGGCCAACTCGCTGTGGAAGTAAAACGAGCCAACTGAACCCGGCGCCTGAGGTGAACGTTCTCGGTACCCCAGGCCCGTTGAGCGAGCGTTCAGCCGCGCACATATCCCATCCGCACTTCCGCCACCGCATCAATCACCCGCTGCACCCAATGCTCGTCATCGGGCCGCACCACCACTACGCGAAAACCATGTTCATGGCCTTCGATCTTTACGCCTTCGGAGTCATCGACGTGCAAGTCGATGCCAAATGCCGGCGGGAATTTGGAGGGGGAGTTGGAGAAGCCATGTACGTTCAGCGCGTGGCTGTGGCGCACGCTGTTGACGATGCCGTCGACGTGAATGCCATACAGCATCAACCAGCGGCGGATATAAGACGGCGTGCGCCCCGACGAGGTGTAAACCCACACGCTGCAGCCCTGGCGGCGCAATTCGCGGGTAAGCCGGCGGGTGCCGGTGCGCAAGGGTTCGCCCAACCAGCGATGCACCACGGCCGGCAGCCGGCTGTGCTCGGCGGCGGAATGGTGCGGTTGGCAAGCCAGGGTATCGTCCACGTCGAACGAAATACGGATAGGCGGGTGTCGAAACACCGGCCGTGGCGCCAGCCGCTTGGCACCTTTGGTCAACTGACCCGCGAAGTGACGGATTCTGTTGAGCGTTGGAGCACCGCTCATGAGTGGTTTTCCTGATAGAAACTCGAGTGTTTGTCTCTCAGAAAAAACTCCGTTGGGTTAGGAGACTGCTCTTCCAGAAAGGCCGCGTATTTTTTCTTGATCTTGGGCAGCTCGTAAAGCGCCTTTACACCGTGTTTTGCAGAATTGCGAATAACCGACGACGGGTTGAAATAGCCTTCGGCATTGGCCAACGACAGCACAAATGGCGGTTTGCCAGCGCGCATCAGCAAGTAGCTGACAATCAGTGAGCCGGTGCGGTTGTTGCCTTCCAAAAACAGCTGCGGCCGGCTGAGAATCCGTACATAACAGCCCGCCGCCCGCTTCCACACCGATTCGCCGTGGTGCGCACTGTACCAGTGATACAGGTCTTTGATGCCGCCTTCGGTGTTATTGAAAAAGTGCTTTTCGGTAGCGGCCAGGTGCTCGGCAAACTCCAAGCGCGCGGCCTGGTTGCTGCCGCAGAGCACGGTGGCGTTGATCTCCAGCATCAAGTTCACCTGCTGCAAATCGAACAGGTCAACATCACGAGCAACGTAATCGTCAATCAACGCGTAGCCGGCGACCACGTTCTCCAGCACTCGTCCGTAAAAGGGTCACGCGGCTCGGTAAAGTACCTGCTCAGCTCAGTGAAGCGCTGCTGCACGTTGCGCAGGGCATCTTCAATCGCAGGCAAATCAAGACGACGCTTGGCTGGCATTGGCACTCCTGAGCGCAGCGGTTTAAACGGAAAAAGCCGTATGCAGCGCGCGGCTGCATACGGCCTGAGACAAACGATGACTCAGCTGAACTTGCCGCTGATGTAGTCGCTGGTCATTTGCTCGCGTGGGTTATCGAAGATCTGCGCAGTCGGGCCCATTTCCACCAGGTAGCCGGTGCGCGTGCCCTGCGAAATATCCACGGAGAAGAACGCGGTGTTGTCCGCCACGCGAATGGCTTGCTGCATGTTGTGGGTCACCAGGGCGATGGTGTAATCCTTCTTCAACTCCACCATCAACTCTTCCACGCGACGCGTAGCAATCGGGTCGAGCGCCGAGCATGGCTCGTCGAGCAGCAACACTTCCGGCTCGGTCGCGATGGCGCGGGCGATGCACAAACGTTGCTGCTGGCCGCCGGACAGCGACAGACCGCTGACCTTGAGTTTGTCCTTCACCTCGTCCCACAGTGCCGCACCTTGCAGGGCATGTTTGACGCGGTCGCCGATATCGCCTTTGTAGCGGTTCAGGCGCAGGCCGAAGGCCACGTTGTCGTAGATGCTCATCGAGAACGGGTTGGGCTGCTGGAACACCATGCCGATGTAGCGGCGCACCACCACCGGGTCTACGCCTTTGCCGTACACATCCTGGCCGAGGAAGTGCACATGGCCTTCAAAGCGAAAGCCCGGCACCAAGTCGTTCATCCGGTTGAGGCTGCGCAGCACCGTGCTCTTGCCGCAGCCAGACGGTCCGATAAAACCGGTGATCTTGTTTTCTCGATCGGCACATGGCTGTCACGCACGGCCATGAAGTTGCCGTAGAAAATCTTGTCGAGCTTGCAGTCCATGACCACGGGAGTTTGGGTATCAACCGAGGTGGGTTGTTGCGCAGATAATGCGTTCACGATTCAGATGCTCCCGCTCTCAAAACTTGGGTTTGCCGAAAATACGGCTGACGACGTTTACGACCAGAACGATCATCACCAGTACCAGTGATGCCGCCCAGGCGAGTTCGAGTTGGTTGTCGAAAGGCATGCCGGAGAAGTTGTAAATCAGCACGGCCAGCGAGGCTGTCGGGTTCATCACCGCCAATTCGCCCTGGTGGTAGATCCAGTAGTTGCTGAACAACGCGGTAAACAGCAGCGGCGCGGTTTCGCCAGCAGCACGGGCCACGGCCAACATCACGCCGGTGAGAATCGCCGGCATGCCCGTAGGCAGGATGATTTTCCAGATCACTTGCGAACGCGTGCAGCCCATGCCGTACGCTGCGTCTTTCATGATCTTGGGCACCATGCGCATCGACTCTTCAGCCGTCAGCACCACAATCGGCAGCATCAGCACGGCCAAGGCCACACCGCCGGCCGGCGCCGAGTACGTACCCGTAGTCACCACCACCAACGCATAGGCAAATACGCCGGCCAGAATGGACGGCAAGCCGGTCAGCATCTTGGCGGCGAAGCGTGCGGCGCTGGCCAGTTTGCTGGTCGGCCCCAACTCAGCCAGGAAGATGGCCGCCATGATGCCCACCGGCACGGCAATGGCGGCGGCAATGCCAACCATCACAAAGGTGCCAGCCAGCGCGTTACCAAAACCGCCACCGGTTTCAAAACCGGTGGGCGGCAACTCGGTGAACACTTCCAGGTTCAGGCGCGCGCCGCCGCGGGTAATCAGCATGTACAACACCGAAAACAGCGGCACGCTGGCCAATACGGCGAAAGCCCAGACCAGGGTGGTCAACACCAGGCTGCGCAACGCGCGGCCTTCGAAAGTGCGCTGCAGACTCGGCAACGCGACGTTGGCTGACAGGTCATTCATGACTTAGCTCCCCGCTGGGCATAGACCATGATCATGGAACCGATGACGTTCACGATCAGCGTGATCAACATCAGCACGAGTGCGGCATACATCAGCACCTCCACCTCGTTCGGTCCGGCTTCAGGGAAGTTCAGCGCCAACAAGGCAGCCAGAGTGTTGGCTGGTGCGAACAGCGACAGGGCGATCTGGTTCGAGTTACCGACCAGCATTGCCAGCGCCATGGTTTCCCCCAGCGCCCGACCCAGCCCCAGTACTAGCGAGCCGAAAATGCCGGTGGCGGCGGACGGCACCATCACCTTGAGAATCGCTTCCCAGTGGGTGGTGCCCATGCCGTAGGCGGCCTGTTTGGTTTTCATCGGCACAGCCGTGAGGGCGTCCTGCGACACCGCAGCAATGGTCGGCAAAATCATGATCGCCAGCACCAAAGAGGCCGGCAACAGCCCTGGGCCGCTGAGGCTCGTGCTAAAAAATGGAATCCAGCCCAACTCGCTGTTAAGCCACCCCGCTAACGGCCGAATCGCCGGAATGACCACGTAAATGCCCCACAGGCCGTACACCACGCTGGGGATGGCCGCGAGCAGTTCGACGATGGTGCGGAAGATGGCCGCAAGCTTGGGAGGAAGGAAATCTTGGGTTAAGAAAATCGCCATGCTCACGCCGAATACGCCGGCAATCAGCAACGCGATCAAGGCGCTGTAGAGCGTGCCCCAAATGGCCGGCAGAATGCCGTACTTGCCTTGGTTAACGTCCCACACACTGCCGAAAATAACGTCCAGGCCATGCTTTTCCATGCCTGGGATAGCCTTGCGGCCTACTTCGAATACCAGGGCAAATACCAGCGAAAGAATCAACACCACGCCCACACGCGACAGCGCGCGGAAGGTGCGATCAACCAGAAAATCCTTCGTGGAAGGTGGTTTGCACGCGGAGTCCGGGTTAACCGGGACAACAAAGGGTTTGTTCATTGGCTAATTCCGGAACGTGAAGGCTGGCCTCCCCTAAGGGGTAACCCCGCCCGGCGCGCAAGCCGAGCAGAGGCTGGGCGAGCGTTACTGGATGTTGGCAGAAGCGGCACGAACCTGTTCAACGACCGATTTCGGCAACGGGATGTAGCCCATCGAATCGGCGATTTTCTGGCCTTCGGTCAAGCCGTACTCAACCATTTCACGCATGGCTTTGGCTTTGGCCGGGTTTTCGTTGTGCTTGCGGAAAATCATCCAGGTGTAGGAGGTGATCGGGTACGACTTCGCACCATCCGGATCCGGCAGCCAGGCCACCAGGCTTTCTGGCATCTTCACCGCAGCCAGGGCTTCAGCACCGCTTTCGGCGTTAGGCACTACGTATTTACCGGCTTTGTTTTGCAGCTCGGCGAAATCAACTTTGGCCAGTTTGGCGAAGCCGTATTCGATGTAGCCGATGGCGCCCGGAGTCTGGCGCACGGTGGCGGTCACGCCATCGTTCTTCGGCGACTTGATGAACTTGTCGCTGGCAGGCCAGTTAACGGTGTTGCCTTCGCCCAGATCTTTATTGAAGTCGGCGTTGATAGCGGCCAAGTGCTTGGTAAACACGGCAGTGGTACCGCTGGAGTCAGCGCGCACGACCACAGTGATTGGCAGCTCAGGCAGTTTCAGCTCAGGGTTAGCCGCGGCGATTTGCGGGTCATTCCACTTGGTGATTTTGCCCAGGAAGATGTTCGAGTACACATCGCGCGGCAGTTTCAGGCCCTTGGGGCTGCCTGGCAGGTTGTAGGCCAGAACGATTTCACCGGCGGTCATCGGCAGCAGTTGCACGCCTTCAGCCACTTTGGCCATGTCTTCTTCTTTCATCGCCGAGTCGCTGGCGGCGAAATCAACGGTCTTGTTCAGAAAATCCTGTACGCCGGCACCGCTGCCCTTGGACTGGTAGTCCACGGTGACGCCAGCCGATTTTTTGCTGAAGTCTTTGAACCAGGTGAGGTAGATCGGGGCCGGGAAGCTGGCGCCGGAGCCGGTGAGGCGAACACTTTCATCAGCAAACGCCACAGACGTTGTGCCAAGCGATACGGCAACGGCGAGCAAAGCAGACTTCATCAAACCTTTCATCGACGGAACTCCATACAAAGGGTCCCGCAAGGTTGAGCCAAGGCTGTTAAAGTTTTATGAACGTCGTGTGGCAAAACAGCGTGAGAAGATCAAAAGCATCGAGGCTGAAGCCTCTCCCACAAGGATCGGAGGTTTCTGTGGGAGAGGCTTCAGCCTCGATTCCTGGAAACGCAGTTGTCAGGAGTCGAAAGAAACGGCCGCCGCCTCAACACAATTGCGCCCACCCTTCTTCGCCCGATACAGCGCGCTATCCGCCAGCCCATAGGCGGTTTCAAAGCTGGTGCCAACCGCACTCGCACTCACCCCAAAACTCGCCGTAATACGCCGATTCACCGGCGCCTCGAACACATGCTCGGCAATGGCCTGGCGCATGGCTTCAGCCAGCGCCACACCCTCCTCCAACCCGCCGGAAGGCAACAGCACCGTAAACTCCTCGCCCCCTACCCGCCCGACCAACCCCTGCTCGCCAACGATGTGCCGCAGGCGGCCCACAATGCCCTGAATAACGGCATCGCCTGCCGGGTGCCCGAAGTCATCATTCACCTGCTTGAAGTAGTCGATATCCAGCACCACCATCACCGCGCCGGAGCGCTGCAACGCCTGAATGGTGTGCTCGATCACCGCGCCACGGTTCAATACACCGGTGAGCGCATCGTGCGTCGCGCGATATTCCAGTTGGTGGGCCAGGGTTTGCAGCTGCCCGTTAAGCGCATTCATCTCCCGTTCGGCGCGGTCGCTGCGGCCGATCAGCCGCCGGGTTTCGCGCATCAACCGCTCGAAATGCACCAGCAGCTCGGCCAGGGTTTTCTTGTACAGCTCAGGCCCTGCTTCCGTGAGGGCTAACACTGAACGCACGCGTTCAAGCGCCTCGGCCTCACTGCTGAACAGATCTACCGGAGTAGCTACAGGCGTAACGGACGCAGGCATGGCCATAAACCTTTAATCAGACGGCGATGGGGCAGTCGTTGAATTCAATGGCCTCGAAATCAGCCTTCAACTCCTCACCAAACTCGAAAATGGTTTCGTCTTCTTCATCGAAATACCAGTTCACCCGAATCGTATTGCCGTGGCGGGCCGACTCGTCCAGCGCATCAAAAATGCTGAAGAGCATCTTGGTGCTGGAGCTATTGAAATAGGCCAGGGCGATGTCGATGGTGACCGTGGTGTCTTGCAGGCTGGCCAGGTACGCGCGCAATTGCTGGGTGATCGGCGCATAAAAGGCCGCGGCGTTTTCCGGGTAAGACTCACCGCGCAGCGTCAATTGATGACTGTCGAATTTGAAGTCGACTTCAGGCGAGGTGGCGGTTGCTTCGATGTAAAAATTTTCCATGGCTTTAGTGTCGCTCATTTCATATTACGGATTTAAGGCAGAACAGCGTGGTATCGGGGTCGTCCGCCATCGTCTGGAAGCTGAACTCCAGCGGCGAGCACGCATCGCGCGCCATGGTCAGAAAACCCAAGCCCGCGCCCTTGCTGCCTTCGGGCGTTTCGGCGCGCAAGGTCAGCTTGTAGGCCTGCTTGATGTCTTCCACCGACATGGTGCGCAGCGGCTCGAGTTTTTCCCGCAGGCGCACCACGTCTTTGCTGGCGATGGGGTTCGCGCAGAGCATCAGGTGGTGATCCCCTTCGGCGCTGATGCACACCGCGCCCTGGCGCAACAAAGCCGCGTTGGACTCCTGCTCGTTCAGCGAGTCGGACGAGTAGTGAATGATGTTCTGCGACAGCTCGATAAACGACGAGAACAACTTGCGCCGCGTGGGGCCGTTGACCCGGATATTTCCAGCTGCAGCTTCACCACTTCCGCCATGGCGGCAATGATGTTCTGCGAGAAATAGCCCATGTGATAAAAAATCACATCGCGCTGTTTGGCCAATTCGAAAAAGGTGCAGTCCTGCGTGGCTGCGGGTGTGTAAGGGTTATTCATCGTTGTTCCTGCTGGTAACTAAAAGCCGGGCACAAAACAAGGTCACGTCATCGCGGCGAGTCTGGCCTTGCTGCCAGCTGGCCAGGGTGCGTTGCACAGCACTGCAAATCTCGGCCGTGGGTCGGTCTCGGTGCTCGACAATCGCCTTGAACACATTACGTTTGCCGAGGGAGATTTTTTTCGGCCCGCCCACCTGATCAATCAGCCCGTCCGTGGTGATAAACACCAGGCTGTTGGGGGCCACGGCGATGCGGCTGATGGGCCATTGGTAGTCGAAAGCGCTATTCACATAGCCCACGCCCATACGCTCGCCGGCATGGCTTTCAAACTGCTCGGCGCCCGGCGCCAGAATATGCAACCCCAGGTTGGCGCCGGCGAAACTCAAGGTGCAGCTCGCGGTATCGAACCAGATAAAGGCCGCATCCAGACCGTCGTCCGACTCAGGCGTGTCGTCCACGCCGTTCACCTGGCCGAGCAAGCCCTTCACGCTTTTGTTTACCGCCGACAACAAATCCGCCGGGTTACGCGGGCCGTGTTGGGCCAGGGCCTGGGTGAGCGACGAGGACGCAATCATGGTCATAAACGCACCCGGCACGCCGTGCCCGGTGCAGTCGGCAATCGCGCCAAACCAGCCATCGTGGTACGCCGCAAAATGATAGAAATCGCCACCGACCACATCCCGTGGCTCCCACACCAGCGCGGCATCATCCAGGGTCGAAGCCAACGCATCGCGCGAGGCACGCAGCATGGCGCGCTGAATCACGCTGGCGTATTCGATGCTCTGCATCATCTGCCGATTGCGCTCAGCCTGAATGGCCGCCACCACGCCCATCAGGCGCAAACCGTTGCCCAGGCCAATAAAGGCGCCGTCACGGGTGACAATAAAACCGTCCGCCAGGGCCTTTTCGCCGTACTCCACGGTTTTGAACGACAGGTCTTCGATGCTCATCTCGGCATCGACCACCAGCGGCTCTTTATCCATAAACGCGATGCAGCTTTTCTTGTCGTAGATTTCCCGATGAAACGGCTTGCTCATCTGCGACAGGAAGATATTGCGGTTAATCAGCCCAATCGGCCGGCCATGCTCCACCACCGCCAGGCACACCAACTCCTCCTTCTGAGAAGCGAAAATTTCCATCACCAGCGAGTTGGTGGTATCGGCACTGATGGCAGGCACTTCCACGCATAAATCACCGGCACAGCGGTGATGTTTCGGCAACCGCGGACGCATAAATTGCTGGGTTTCAGTGAGCATGCTGGAGCCATCGCAAAAACGAGGAAGCGGCATGATGTCAAAGGGACATTAAGGCTTTGTTGCAGTGGCATTGCTAAACGGGCAGATACCAAACGATCACGCGTTGCGCACGATCTCATCCCAGGTTGTCGGGCTGGGAAACAACTCCTCCAGAAACCCCACAAAGGCTTTTACATTCGGGCTGCCGCGGCGGCTTTCCGGCCATAAGGCCGTGATGGAAGAACGGTCCACCGCATACTCGGGAAAAAGCGGCTTCAACTCCCCACGCCGCACATACGGCGCAGCTACATAGGTCGGCGAAATGCCGATGCCGCCGCCGGCCGCCACTACCGCCGCGACGGCATCGCTGAAGTCGATGACAATGCCCGCGCTGGGCACCACTTCGGTCACCTGGCCGTCCACCGAGAACGGCCAGCGCAAGGCCAAGCCTGAACTCTGATAACGGAAGTTCACGCAGTCGTGCTGTTCCAGGTCGCTCAACTGCAGCGGCGTACCGCGCCGTGCCAAGTAAGCCGGTGAAGCAAACGCGGCGATACGGTGCGGCGCCAGGGTTTTGGAGATCAGCCGCGAATCCACCAGATCGCCCACCCGCACAGCGACGTCGATGCCTTGCTCGATGATGTCCGCCAGGTGGTCACCCAGGCGCAAATCGATGTTCAACTTGGGGTAGCGCTCGCGAAATCGCGGAATGGCCGGAGCCAGAATATTCAGGCCAATGGGCGGCGACGCAGTGACTTTCAACGTGCCCGACGGCTCGGCCCGCGAGGCCACGGCGGCCTGATCGATATCCTCCACTTCGCGCAAAATGCGCAGCGCTCGCTCATACAAATCCCGGCCTTCAGGCGTCAGGGTGAGTGAGCGCGTGGTGCGGCTGAACAGCTTGAGATCGAAATGCTGTTCCAGACGCTGCACGCTTTTGCTGATAGCCGACGGCGACACCGACAAATCGCGGGCCGCGGCGGTATAGCTACCCAAGGAGGCAGCACGCGCAAACGCAATAAGACCGGTCAGGCGGTCCAACCCTATTTGTTCCTTCATGGCATCAGTAAAGCGACTTACGGCCCAATTATCAATCTTCACCCCAGCCTTTAGCCTCTCTCCCACCAACGCCACTCCGGCGTTCAAGGAGATAAATCATGACCGCTACACCTGCTCTCAACACCGCCTCGCCCGCCAACCTGCACGGCCGCACCGTGGTGATTTTTGGGGGTACGTCCGGCATCGGTTTGGCCGCCGCTATTCAAGCCACAGCCGCTGGCGCTCACGTCACCGTCATCGGTTCCAACGCCGCCCGCGCCGAGCAAGCCGCCCGCGACAACGGTTTACACGCCTGGCGCGCCGCCGACGTAACCGACAGCGATGCCATCTACACCGCCTTGGCCGATATCCCGCACGTCGATCACCTGGTTTTGTTGGCTGGTACGTACGTGGTCGGCAAGGTGATGGACGCAGACATTGACCACCTGCGCCTGGCCTTTGAAGAGCGCATGTGGGCGTCGGTGCATGCCATTCGCGCCCTGGGCAAGCGCCTGGCGAAAGACGGCTCCATCACCTTTATTTCCGGCATGTTGGCCGACCGCCCTACTGCCCATGGCAGCGCCGTGTTGGGTGCCGCATCGGCGGCGATGGAAGCGCTGGCACGCGGGCTTGCGCTGGAGCTGGCGCCGATTCGGGTGAACACGTTGTCACCCGGCCCGATTGATACACCCATCTTCAGCAAAGCGCTGGGCGCCGGGCGCGATGCGTTCGTGGCGGCGTTGGAACAGACACTGCCACTACGTCGACTGGGCACCGCAGCCGAGGCAGCCGCGGCGGCTGTGTTTCTGATGAGCAATGGATTTATGAACGGCGCCACGCTGAACATCGATGGCGGCGCGCGGTTG
>NZ_JBWBZC010000042.1:0-15680 GCF_056174845.1 Pseudomonas sp. CC11G | reverse complement strand
CCTGACACGGGCATGTTGCTGATTGTAATGCTCACCTGGACGGTGGCTACCAGACGCTGGCGCTTATTAGCGCGAGCCGCGTGTTTTACCGTCGTCTGATGGTCGCGACGGGTTCTGTAAAGACCGAGCATGTTTATCCAACGGTTACACAGTAATGAGCGAAGTCAGAACCGATCCTGCTGCGGGTGTGGCCAGTCAGAGGGTGGTGATGAAGGATGGCGTCGAGCATGGCTATGCCATTGCCAAACGACGCCAGGGCGCGGTCGTTCAGGTGCAGTTTGTCGCCGGGAACGTCGAGGAAGTAGCGTTGCCCAGTGGCTATACGGACTTCCTCAATCGTGCGATTGCAGAGGCCAATCAGCGCCTGACCGAGGCAGAAAGACAAGATAGCTGGCGAAGGCTTTCGCAAGATGCTCGAGTATCGCGCCCGCTTGTGCGCAACGCCACGTCCGACGGTGAAGAACCCATGCATTACCGCGATATTTGCGGCGCATTCGGCGATCTCACGAGCGTCTACCCCGAGCTGGTTAAAGCCAGCAATCACGCGATGCCAAGCACGAGGCGAATGCGGCTGAGCTCACCCCGCCAGCGTTGCGTGCCAACGAGCTCAAGGCCGCCCAATACCGGGCCGCGCGTGTGAACGAGGTGACCCTGTCGGCGACTGTGAATAGCCTATTGGAGCAGCTTGGCCATCAGGCTCCGCTGCGTTATGCCCCTGTCGAAAACATCCAGATTCAGCCGGCCGACCAGCCGTATTGCTACGACCCTGCTCAGCCAACGACGTGTGTATTGCTCAGTGAGCAGCACCTCCCTGACTACTACCAAGGACAGCGAATGGCCCTGATTTCCGAACGTGTTGCGCTCGCTCGTAAAGGCGCTAACGACAAAGTGATTTGCAAGATGGCCTCCGGTTGGGCGGTGATGGGCGATGTGCAGTTTCTGCAGGGCTACTGCCTGTTGCTGCCGGACCCGGTGGTGCCCAGTCTCAATGATCTGGATGCCGAAGCCCGTGTGACCTACCTGCTCGATATGGCCCGTCTTGGCGATGCCGTGCTGCAGGCCACCGGTGCGTTGCGGATGAATTACGAGATTCTCGGTAACTCGGAGCCGGAACTGCATTGCCATATTTTCCCGCGTTATGCGGCCGAGCCCGACCACCTGCGCAAAATGCCGGTGTGGTTCTACGACTGGAAAACAGCGCCTGCGTATGACGAGCAGAAGCAGGGCGAGCTGCGTAAGCGTATTGCGCAGTTGTTGGCCGCGACTTAGCAGCACGTAGGGCGAATAGGCGCAAAGCGTATATCCGCCGTTGGGTGATGGTCGGGGTATCGGCGGATATCGCCTGTGGCGATATTCGCCCTACGTGCGTCCTCGCTTAAATCACGTAGAACCCATGGGTGCCGTCGCGGCCCAATTGCTCCACCAACCCGTACTCCCAATCCAGATACCCCTGCATCGCGGCGACCGGATTATCGGTGCCCTCATACGGGCGGCGGTAGCGGTCGATACGGGGCGAGGCCAGGTGGGTTTCGCCGGTTTCCAGCGGTAAGCCTGCTTCGATCCACGCGCCAGTGCCGCCTTCGAGCAGGAACACCGGCACGCTGGTGAACGTCTGCAAGTCCTTGACTGCAAAACGTGCGAGCAGGCTGCTGCCGCAGTGAGCACATAGCGTTCGGCCAGCGGCAACTGCTCCAGTGCTTCGCGAAGATCGGCGCGCAGTGCCCAGTGGGCGCCGGGGATATGCCGTTTGACGTAGTTGGCGCTGGCGGTGAAATCCAGCACCACGGTGCCAGGCGTTTGTTGCCATTGCTGCAGGGTGCTGACGGTGATGCTCGGCGCTTCCGGCAGGGCGGGGAGCGGTGCTTGCCACGGGCCGGTGGCGCTGAACAGCTCGGCCGTTTGGGGTGCCAGCACCCAGGCTTCCCAGCCCATTTGCGCGAGCCACGAAGCGCTCATATTGGCGCGTACGCCTTCGCTGTCCACCAGCACCAAACGGGCGCCACGCACGCTGGCGACGTGGTCGGTTTCCTGCACCAGTTGCCCTCCTTCTACCCAGCGCGCGCCGGGCAAATGGCCGGCTTCGTATTCGGCAGCGGTGCGCACGTCGAAGAGGTAGGTGGTGCGGCTGTGGTCGGCTTGCCAACGGTGCAGATCGTCGAGGCTGGCGATGCCGACCTTGGCTTTTTCTGCCACCTGCTGCGCCGCGTCACGAGCGGCTTGCAGGTGGACGGGCTGAGTGAGTTCGAAGCGGCGGTTCTGCCCGTGTTCCAGGGTTTGGCCCGCCAGCGTCCAGCCGATGGTGCCGTTGCGCAGCGCCGCCACTTTGTTGGAATGCCGGCGTTCACCAGCGACTGGGTGCCGATGATGCTGCGCGTGCGCCCGGCACAATTGACGATCACTTGTGTGGCCGGGTTCGGTGCCAGCTCCCGTACGCGCAACACCAATTCGGCACCCGGCACGCTGGTGGAGCCGGGAATGTTCATGGTCTGGTATTCGTCCAAACGCCGCGCATCGAGCACCACCACATCGGCCCGGCTATCGAGCAAGGCTTGCACCTCTTCGGCGGCCAACGACGGTGTGTGGCGCTGGCTTTCCACCAGTTCGCCAAAGGCTTTGCTCGGCACGTTTACGTCGCGGAACAGCTCGCCGCCGCATCGCGCCAGCCGCTCAGGCCGCCTTCGAGCAGGGCAATATCGGTGTAACCCAAGGTGCGTAAACGCTCGGCGGCGCGCTCGGCCAGGCCTTCGCCGTCGTCGTAAACGGTGACCGGCGTATGCCGGTGCGGCACGCGGGCGTAAATTTCCAGCTCCAGTTTCGACAGGGGCACATTGGCGGCAAACAACGGGTGCGCCTCGGCAAACGGCGCTTCTTCGCGCACGTCCAGCAGGGCCAGTTCCTGGCGGGCGAGCAGGGCGGTGCGCAGGTCGGCATAACTACGACGGGGAAATTCACTCATGGCGCGGGGTTCTCTTTCGACAGGTCCCAGATATTGGGCAAGTGGGCGTTGGAATAACCGGAGATAAAGGGCTTTTCGCTGCCATCGGCCAGGTACACCGCGCGCTTCACTGCGCCGATATTGCCGCCGTAGACATGGATGCTGATGGAGGTGCGGTCGCTGTACGCATTGCGCACCTGGTGGATATCGCCAATGCGCGGCGATACCGCCTCCACCTGGCCGGCAACAAGCGCCGCGGGGCGCCGTCGGCGTGCAGCGCGCCGTGGTTGTCGAGGTGAAACCCTTGGGCTTCTTCGGCACCGCGCAGCATGCCGATCAGGCCCACACGCGGTGGTCATGCACCGGCGTTTGCTGCCCCGGCCCCCAGACAAAACTGACCACGCTAAAGCGCTGCGCCGAGTCCACGTGCAGCACATATTGCTGATAGCGCTCGGGGCTGGGTTGGGCGAATTCGTCGGGCAGCCAGTCATCGACACTGACCAGTTCACTTAGCAAGTGCGCGCCGCGATCCAGCAGCGCGGGTTCGTCCGTTTGCGTTACCAGCAGCTCGGCAAGGTCGCCGATAAACCGGCGCAAGCGAGCTGAATTGGCATTTTGTGCCATGGGTCCCTCCGCTCTTTATGTAATTGTGGGGTGTAGCAGTACACCTTCGAGGCGAAAGGTATTATTCTTAACTGGTATTTTTCCACTACTTTATTATGTGAAAAAAGAATGAAGATAGACGATATCGATGCGTTCGTAGCCGTCATCCGCTCGCAGTCCATTAGCCAGGCGGCCGAATCGTTGCAACTGACTCAGCCGGCGATTACCCGGCGGGTGCAGAACTTTGAAGACGACCTGGGCGCCAATCTGCTGGACCGCAATACCAAACCGCTAAAACCCACTTCGCTCGGCATGCGCGTGTATGAGCAGTGCCTGAATGTGCAGCGCGAAATGGGTGCGTTGCGTGAGCTGGTTTTGAGCGACTCGGCGCCGACCGGCACGTTGCGTTTGGGTGTGCCGCAAACCATCGGCGATGTGGTGTTGCTCGATGCGTTAAGCCAGCTGAAAACGCTGTACCCGGATTTGCAGGCGCAGGTGTCTACCGGGTGGGGCAGTCATTTGCTCGGCAAGATCGAGAATGGCGAACTGGATGCGGTGGCGGCGTTGTTTCCGGCGGGGAAGGTGTTTCCCGAAGGTATGGTGGGGCGCTCGCTGGCGCGGATGAATTTGGTGGTGGTGGCGGCGAAAGGAGAGGTGCGCAAGCGCAGTTACAAGTTGGCTGATTGTTATCAGCGCGGTTGGGTGTTGAATCCGGATGGCTGTGGGTTTCGGGCGGGGTTGCAGCGGGCGTTGAGTGCTGAAGGGTTGTCGCTCAAGGTCAATCTGGAGACGTTTGGCACGGAGTTGCAGTTGGGGTTGATTGCCAACGGGTTGGGGTATGGGTTGGTGCCGTTGCCGTTGTTGGAGAACAGTTCTCACCGGGAGCGGTTGGAGATTGTGCCGGTGAGTGATTTCAAGCCGGTGATTGATTTGTGGTTGGTGCATCCGAGGTTTCTCGGGAATTTGCAGGTGCCGGTTAGTGAGTTTGGGGGGATGGTGGCGGCTAGGGTTGGGGCTTAACGTCTTCCTTTTACTTGTGGTTTTTCTTCGTTACCGCGTGTGCTGGGCGTTTTTGTTTCGCGCCTTACGCGCGAGTTCTTTTTTCCAGTCGCCGAAAAAGAAACCAAAAAGGCTTGCCCCTACCTGGGGTTTTCACTGCGTGAAAACTTCCCTCGCTACGTCGTCGCTCCAGGGGCCGGGCTGAGGGCCATCCATGGCCCCATCCCTCTGCGCGGCTCCCGGCCGCTACGACCCCTTACGCAACGACTCCACTCGGCCTGGCGCTAAAGGGGCGGGCAAGTCAAAAGCCAGATCAAGATCAAAAACTGTAGATCAAAAGCGCGAGGCTGAAGCCTCTCCTACAGGGGATCACCGTCCTTTGTGGGAGAGGCTTCAGCCTCGATTCCTGGAAACGGGGATTGGGTATATTTCTTGGGTTTAAAAATTACTATTACGCATAATGATGTTTTCATTAAATGCGTTAAAACATATTAGCTTAGAATCAAAACGAATTTCACGGACGTTTCTTATGTAGTTGCATGGCTTTGCCTGGGTGTTTTCTGGCCCCGTTTGCTGACACAAGGAGATGTCATGTCGTTGCGTTCGCTCACTCGCTGGCCGCTCTGGCGCAATCTGGGTGCGCGGTTGGTCAGCCCGTTGTTGCTGTTGCTCTTATGGAAGCGGCGTCGCAAAGCGGGGTGTTGCCGGCGCGGATTATTGCGGCGCCTAGTGCTATCGGCGGCACGCTGTGGCAGCTTTTGGTCAGCGGCGAATTGGCGGGGCATCTGTGGGTTTCGTTGTTGCGGGCGCTCAGTGGGCTGGCCATCGGCGTCACGCTGGGCACCACGCTTGCGCTGGTGGCGGGGTTGTCGCGGGGTGGGGAGTTGGCTATCGACTCGCCGATGCAGATGCTGCGCACGCTGCCGTTTCTGGCCATCGTGCCGCTCTTTATTCTGTGGTTTGGCGTGGCGAGACGCCGAAGATTGCGCTTATCGCCATGGGCACTACCTTCCCGATTTACCTCACCTTGTTCTCCGGTATTCGTGGCCTGGACCCCAAGTTGATCGAGGCCGCCACGCTGTTTGGGCTTAATCGCCGCGAGCGGGTCTGGCATGTGATTTTGCCGGGCGCCTTGCCTCGTTTTTTGTCGGTTTGCGTTATGCGTTTGGCATCAGTTGGCTGGGCCTGGTGGTGGTGGAGCAGATCAATGCCACCGCCGGCATCGGTTACCTGGTGAACGATGCCCGCGATTTTATGCGCACCGACGTCATCGTGATCTGCCTGCTGGTTTACAGCGTGCTGGGCCTGGGTATCGACGCGCTGGTGCGCGGCCTGGAGCGTTTCACCCTGGCCTGGCGGCCGTCGTTTATCGGGAGTTGAACATGGCGCGTACCTCTTCATTGGCGGCGGTATCGGTGCGCCAGGCGGTTCGCCAGTTTGGCGAGCAGCGCATTCTCGATGGGCTGGATCTGGACATCGGCTCCGGGCAGTTTGTGGCGTTGCTGGGCCGCAGTGGCTCGGGCAAAACCACGTTGCTGCGCGCACTGGCCGGGCTGGACCGGATTGATAGCGGCCAGCTGCACGTGCCGGAAGCGCGTACGGCGGTGTTTCAGGAGCCGCGCTTGATGCCGTGAAGCGCGCCTGGCGCAATGTCAGCCTGGGCTGCGTGGCGCTAACCCGCAGGCGCGGGCGCAAGCGGCGATGGCTGAAGTGGGGTTGCAGCATCGGCTAATGGCCTGGCCCGGCACTTTGTCCGGCGGCGAGGCGCAGCGTGTGGCACTCGCTAGGGCATTGGTGCGCGAGCCGAAGTTGTTGCTGCTCGATGAGCCCTTCGCCGCGCTGGATGCGCTCACGCGAATTCGCATGCAGCAGTTGGTGCTGGAGCTGTGGCGCAAGCATGAGCCGGCGGTGTTGCTGGTGACCCACGACGTGGATGAGGCCGTGTTGCTGGCCGACCGCGTGCTTGTACTGGATCAGGGCCGCATCGTGGAAGACCTGGCGATCACCCAGCCACGACCCCGGGAAATTGCCACCCGTCGCCTGCAAGACACCCGCCGCCATCTGCTCACCTTGCTCGGCGTAAATGCCCCCGCGCAGGCCACCCCGAGCCATTCCTTTTACCTGACCGGAACCCACCGATGACCTCCAGTGCTCAACCCGCCATTGCCGTGGATAACCGTCCCGATTTTGATAGCCCGGCGTTTGCCCAGTGCTCGACGCCATCAGCGCCGAGTTCGCCGCCACTGCCGCGCACTTCGACCGCCATAGCGAATTCCCCCATGCCAACCTGGCGCGCTTGCAGCAGCATGAGTTGCTGGCCCTGACCGTGCCGCGTGAGTTGGGCGGCAGCGGCGCGACCTTGGCGCAGGCGCGGCGGGTGATTGCTGCCGTGGCCAAGGGCGAGCCTTCTACCGCGTTGGTGCTGGTGATGCAGTACCTGCAACACACCCGCCTGCAACGCAACCTGGCCTGGCCGGAATACCTGCGGTTGCGCGTGGCGCGCGAGGCGGTGGAGCAGGGCGCGTTGATCAATGCGCTGCGCGTGGAGCCCGAGTTGGGCACACCGGCGCGCGGCGGTTTGCCGGGTACGTTGGCTACCCGTGTGCCGGAAGGCTGGCGGTTGAATGGGCGCAAGATTTATTCCACTGGCATTCCTGGGCTGACCTGGCTCTCGGTGTGGGCGCGCAGTGATGACAGCGTGCCGCGTGTAGGAACCTGGCTGGTGCACCGCGACACGCCGGGCATTCGCATTGAAGAAACCTGGGACCACCTTGGCATGCGCGCCACCGGCAGCCACGACGTGGTGTTCGATAACGTGCTGGTGCCGTTCGACCACGCCGTGGATGTGCAGCCGGCCGACGTGCCGCGTACCTCCGAACTCGACCCGTCCGGCGTGCTGTGGCTGGCGGTGTTGCTGTCGAGCATTTACGACGGCGTGGCCCGCGCCGCCCGTGACTGGCTGGTGGGTTGGCTGCGTGAACGCACGCCGGCCAACCTCGGTGCGCCGCTGGCGAGCTTGCCGCGCTTTCAAGAACTGGTCGGGCGCATCGATTCGTTGTTGTTATCCAACCGCGTGTTGCTGGATGCGGCCGCCGAAGGGCGGGTGGCGGCCAATGAGGCCACGCAGATCAAACACCTGGTCACCAATCAGGCCATCAAGGCGGTGGAGTTGGCCATCGAAGCCATCGGCAATCCGGCCTTGGCGCGCAGCAATCCGCTGGAGCGGCATTACCGCGACGTGCTGTGCAGCCGCATTCACACCCCGCAAGACGACGCCATTCTTGGCGCCGCCGGCCGTGCCGCATTTTTGCAACCAGCAGGAGCGCAGGTGTGATCATTGCCAGCCAGTTGGACGCCGGTTTTAACGCGCAACTGCGTGATGCGTTGCCGGGCGTCGAGATCATCAATGTGCCGCGCGGTGTGCCGGTGGATTTACCGGCCGAGGTGCAGGTATTGCTCGCCGCGCCGCACCCGGATTTTCGCGCCGCCGAGCAATCACCGAGCGGCTGGCCGTATGGCGTGAAACTGGTGCAACTGGTCACCTCAGGCATCGACTTTTTTCCGGCCTGGTTGTTTTCCGGCGCCGTGCCGGTGGCCAGCTCGCGCGGCACCACCGCCGAGGCCATCGCCGAGTTTGCCCTGGCCAGTATTTTTGCGGCGGCCAAGCAGTTGCCCCAGGTGTGGATTGACCAGCCCGAGCACTGGCAGCAACGGCCGCTGGCCTCGGTGGCTGGTAGCACGCTGGGGTTGCTGGGCTTTGGCGCGATTGCCCGCAGCACCGCGCTCAAGGCGCAGGCGTTGGGTATGCAGGTGCTGGCGGTACGCCGTTCGCAGCAGCCGTTTGATGTGCCGGGCGTGGAGCGCGTGGAGTCGGTGCGCGAGCTGTTTGCCCGCGCCGACCATGTGCTGCTCGCCGCCCCGGCCACCGAGCAAACGCGGCATATCGTCGATCGTCAGGTGCTGGCTGCCGCCAAACCGGGCCTGCATCTGATCAATATCGCCCGTGGTTCGCTGATCGATCAGGACGCCCTGCGCGTGGCCCTCGACAGTGGGCAGATCGGCCTGGCCAGCCTGGACGTCTCCGACCCAGAACCGCTGCCCG
The DNA here is from genome assembly GCF_056174845.1 of Pseudomonas sp. CC11G. Lineage (NCBI taxonomy): Bacteria > Pseudomonadati > Pseudomonadota > Gammaproteobacteria > Pseudomonadales > Pseudomonadaceae > Pseudomonas > Pseudomonas sp. CC11G. Next base: position 7,041 of record NZ_JBWBZC010000042.1, on the reverse strand, counting down.
CCGGCCATTGGTTGTACAGCCATCCACGGGTGCGTTTGTCGCCGCATACCTCGGCCAACTCGCCGCAGGTGTACCTGAATATCGCCGCACTGCTGGCGCGCAATGTGGCGCGTCTGCACAGCGGTCAGCCTTTGGAAAACCCCGTATGAGCACATTCCCCAAACCCTCGGCCTATGGCCTGCAGCGTGAGGGTTTTACCGTGCACCGCTGGCAGCATCCGCCGCAGCAACCGACCTTTGCCGAAGAACGGTTGCTACGTCGTCAGCGCCTGGCCGCCTCGTTTCGCCTGTTTGCCCGCTACGGGTTTGACATGGGTGGCGCCGGGCATATCACCGTGCGCGACCCAGAGTTTCCCGAGCATTTCTGGGTAAACCCGGTGGGCGTGTATTTCGGCCATATTCGCGTCAGCGATTTGCTGCTGGTGAACCCCGATGGCGAGATCGTCGAAGGCGAGGGTTCGCTCAATTTGGCGGCCTTCGCCATTCATGCCGCGCTGCATAAAGCGCGGCCCGATGTGGTTGCCGCTGCCCATGCCCATTCGCTGTATGGCAAAGCCTGGTCGAGCCTCGGCCGCTTGCTCGACCCGCTCACCCAGGACGCCTGCGCCTTTTATGAAAAGCACGCGCTGGTCGACAACTTCAGCGGCGTAGTGCTGGAGGCAAGCGAAGGCGACCGCATTGCCGACACGCTTGGCGCCCATAACGTCGCGCTGATTCTGCAAAACCACGGTTTGCTCACCGTGGGCGAAACCGTGGAGGCGGCGGTGTGGCGTTTTATTGCCCTGGACAACGCCGCCCATAGTCAACTGCTGGCCGAAGCCGCCGGCACTCCCAAGCCGATTCCCCCAGACGTGGCGCGGCACACCGCTGGGCAAGTGGGCACCGAATTCGGCAGCTGGTTTGCCCTGCAATCGCACTGGGATCGCCTGGTGCGTGAAGAACCCGATTTCCTCGAGTGAAGGATTACCGCATGAACCGTCGTGAATTTATCCAGCGCTCGGCCGTGTTGGGCCTGGGCGCAGCCTTGCCCTGGTCGCTGGCACAAGGTGCCGGGCAGTGGGAGGGCGTCAGCCTGCATGCCGCCACCTACAAGGGCGCGGCGCCGACCTTCTTCCCAGAAGCGGGCATTCAAACGCCGCCGTACCCGGTGAAATATGCCGAATTTACTGGCGGTAATCTGGCCTTTGAAGCGCTTGTCAGCGGCACGCTGGATATCGCGCCGATGAGCGAAATTCCACCGATTTTCGGCATCAAGAATGACGCGCCAGTAAAGCTGATTGCGGTGCTGACCGGCGATGTAAATAACCAGGCGATTATCGTGCCCAAGGGCTCGGAAATTGAAGACCTGAGCCAGCTGCGCGGCAAACGCATTGGCTATATCCGCTCCACCACCTCGCACTTTTTGCTACTCAAAGCACTAAAGGAACAGGGCCTGAGTTTTGCCGATATCACGCCTATGGCGCTGACTCCGCAGGATGGTTTTGCCGCGTTTCAAAATGGCAATCTGGATGCTTGGGTCACTTACGGTTATTTCATTCAGCTGGCCGAGTTGCGCAGCGGCGCGCGGGTGCTGAAAACGGGGCAGGGCTATTTGTCCGGTAACTATGTGATTGCGGCCAACGCGGGTGCGATTGCTGATCCGAAAAAACATGCGGCAATCACGGACTACATTCTTCGCGAATACCAAACCTGGCAGTGGATTCAGCACAACCCTGAAGCCTGGGCGGCGAAGAGCGAGAAGATTCTAGGCATTCCTAAAGAGGTGTTTCTCGCCCAGTTCAAAGCCCAGAGCGGACCGCGGATTTTGCAGCCGGTAGACGATGCGGCCGTGCGCTCGCAGCAAGAGGTGGCGGATGTGTTTTTTGCCGCTGGCGTGCTGCCCAATGCGCTGGATGTGTCGAGCCTGTGGGACCGTAGTTTTCGTTGGGGTTAAGTGATGCCGCGTGGTTTTATTTTAAGCCTGGCCTTGCTCTCCACAGCGGTGCAGGCCGGGCCGTTGATGCTCGACAGTCACCTGGATACGCCCATGCAGCTGGCCCGGCCGGGGTGGGATATTACCCAGCGCCACACCTTTGCCGACGACCTTTCGCAAGTGGACTTACCGCGCATGCGCGAGGGCGGATTGGACGGCGGGTTTTGGGCCATTTTCACGCCGCAAGGGCCGCTGACCGATGAAGGCCGCACCCAGGCCAGCGAGCATGGCCTGGCGGTGCTAACGCGCATTCGCGATATGGTCGCCGCGCACCCCGACGACTTCGAACTGGCCCTCACCGCAGCCGATGCGCCGCGTATCAAAGCGGCCGGCAAGCGGGTGGTGTTTATCAGTATGGAAAACGCCGAGCCGCTGGCGGCAGACCCTGGGCGATTGCTGACCTATCACCGTCTGGGCTTGCGTATGTTGGGCCTGGTGCATGCCGCCAATAACGACTTCGCCGACTCGGCCACGGCCTTACCGCAGTGGCATGGGCTGAGTCCGGCAGGGCGCGACTTGGTGGGCGAGGCGAATCGTTTGGGCATAGTGCTGGATGTGTCGCATGCCTCGGATGCAGTGTTTGATCAGGTGCTGGAACTGTCCAGCGCGCCCGTTGTGGCCTCACATTCCGGCAGCCGGGTGGTGGGCGCCAGTCCGCGCAATCTGGATGACGCGCGGTTACGGCGGCTGGCCGCGAAGGGGGGGGTGGTGTCGATCAATAGCTTTGGCAGCGACCTGATTACGCGGCGACCCAACCCAATGCGGGATAAAGCGCTGGGGCCGTTGTACCGCGAGTTTCGCAATGCCGCCGCGCTAAGCCCGGCGCAGGTGGCGGATTTGGCTGCGCGTATTCGGGCGGTCGAAGCGGCGTACCCGCAGCAGCGCGCCACTTTTGAGGATTTTATGAATCATTTGCTGCATGTGCTGGCAGTAGTTGGGCCGGAGCATGTGGGGATTGGCGCAGATTGGGATGGTGGGGGTGGGGTAGAGGGGCTGGAGGATGTGAGTCAGTTGGGGCGTATTACTGCTCGGTTGCTCGCCGCTGGGTATAGCGAAGCGGATGTGGCGAATATCTGGGGTGGGAATTTGTTGAGGGTGGTAAGGGAGACCGCAGTGCCCTAGGGAGCTGTGCGCGTAAAGCACTCCCCAGAGCATTGAGTGAACAATATTCTTAAATCATCGTAGGGTGGTTGCGCTTAGATTTGACTATCCCAAATGATCGTTACATCTCCTCGGTAACGGCCGCCACCGTTATCTATCATCTGCTGCACGCCTTGTTTTTCCACTTCAAAGTGTAGAGTGGCGCGTTCGTTTTCTACGAAGCGATTTGGCAAGAAAAGACTGGCTGCATTGTTGCGAAGTGGAGAGCGATTCACAGGATTATTACCAAGTTCTTGCAAGCCCGAAGGGAGGGTGACCATTGTTTTTACCGGAATTTTTTTGTCGCCTGCATCGTTTTGTAAGCCGCAGTCCTCGCCGATCGGGTACTGGCAGAGCAGTTGCATTTTAAAACGTGTGGATGACCATAGTTGAAAGGGTTGGTTAGATACGAGTTTTTGGGGGCGAAAGTTATCGCCGTTAATCAGCCACTGCTGCCACCCACCTTGAGGTGCCAGGGCTAACAGAGTGGCGTTAGCTGGGAATTGAATCTGCAATGTATGCTGTACAGTGAGTGTGAAGTTCAGCGTTAGGATCGAGTCGTTTACGGGTGCTTCGCCAAGCTTTAACTCCCCATTAGGCCCAACTGTATAACTGATAGAGCCGCTATAAGTGCCCGTATTCATTTCCAGAGGGTTCGGCGTCTGTAATTCATACATGATATCTACGTTTTCAATAGAAACCGCTGCATCAAAGTCGACCTTTGAGGTTTTTGCACACTCGTTATCAGAGTTGAACCTCCAGAAAAAATAATACACGGCGGGTCCGCTGGCTGTCATTGCAGTCGCCGTGCATCCTGCTGGTGCGGTAGACCAAGTACCATCCTTCCAAATCGCGGCGTGATCGCCATTGAAATATTTTCCAGCGGCTGTGCTCAATGCATATGTGCCACCCACGCCAGTAATTCTTACTCGTACCGTCTGCCTAGAGCCACTGCTATGAGATACCTCCAATTCTTTCCATGAATAAGGTGCGCGTATCCCCATCGTTTGGTCTATCACCAAGGGCGCGCGCACTGACGATCTATTTGGTATGCGAAGACTGAATGTTTTGCCAGCGCATACCGTCGGGTATTTCAGGCAGTAGCCAGTGTTGGGAGTGGTATTTTCGAATTTATTGCTCGTTGGATTTCGGATATCCGGGTCAAATTTTGCGGTGATGTCCAACTGTGCTGCTGTGGCCGACTGGGTGGCAATAACAAGTAGCGATATTCCAAGGCCTTTATATAGCGTGCGCCATACGCCTTGGAGTTGGGTGCGTGAGCGCATGAATGTCATTTGCCCACCTCAACTTTCTGGACTTTTTCACCTTCCATTAAGTTAAAGGTATAGAGGCGACCTGGTGCTTTGACGAAACTATAATTTTTGCCGGGCCGTACATGGTGCTTTTGTTCAGGTAGGCAGTCGTTGGGGTTTTTCATCGAGCAATCTTTGAATTCGCTCAGCGCGACGGTGGTGTTGCCCGCATTATCCAGGCGATAGTCGTTTGTCCCATTGTGCAACTGGGTATCAAAATGGGTGTGTTGAGGGCGCACAAAAAATACCGTTCCATAGCCGGCCAAGATATTGATACCGGCAGACATCGACTCTTTATAAGCCTGGCGCTCGGTATCGGAGACTTCAAATTGATCTTCCTTATCAGGCATAACTGGCACAAAGCGCACGCGGTAGTAGCGTTCGACATCGCGTTCGCCTCGGTACAACAAACGGGTGCCCTGCATGCCTTTTGGAGGCACGATCAAGCGAGCTGGGCTGGCGATTAGTCCGGTGCGGGCTTTACCCACGTCCGTCAGATTGTCGAGTGACGTTTCTACGCTATTGCCCTCGGTGTCAAAGGTGATCTCGTATACGTTCACTCGGACGAAAGCGGTGGATTCACCACCATTGAATACGCGTTTGAGGTAGGTGCTCTTGTCGCTATCCAAGTAGTCGTAAACGGTGCCGACATTGATGCTCGGGCCTGCCTGAACGGCGGCGCTCATGCAAAGCGCCAGTGCGGGAAACAGTTTTTTCATGGTGCAAACCTCGTAATTGGCGTGTCGCTGGGCGACGACTGTCGGGTAGGGCATTGAGATGCGTTGGGGCAAATTCCGGCTCGGTGGTGCGGGGATTTCTAACCCTCTGCGGTTTTTTCCAGGCTGCTGCCTTGCACACACGGCAGGTCGCCCGTCATAAGGACATCGCCCTCACGTTCCAGGCTCTGCGGGTCGAGAACCAGGCGGCAGAGAACGTGTTGGCCCCGTACCACTTCCAAGGTGGGGGTCTTGGCGCTGAGCTCCATGGAGAAGAAACCATCGGCCTCGGTGACGCCGCGGCTTGCGTGGTTCAGTACATGAACCCCTTTGAGCGGACGTTTCTGTTCATCGATCAAGCGCCCAAAGACGGTCAGGGTTTTCATCAGGCGAACCTGCTGGTACGCCACGCCCCCTTTGTTGAGGTGGTAGCTTGCTCGTGCCGGTTGGATCGTGGCGGCGGGGGCGTTAACTCCTTGGAAGTCGAACTGCACTGTGCTGCGCTGGTAAGCGCTGACCGGGACGATATTGCGGCCGGGATGCAGCACTGCGCCGTGGCCACTAAGGTCATCCGCCCGCAACTCGATATCGTCGATATCGGAATCCAGGTCGATGATCATGCTGGCGTCGCTACCCAGGTACTGGCCGCTCATGGCCACCTTTTGAGCCCCTACAACCACCGTGCTATCCAGGTTCAGATTGCCGGACAGCCTTTGGTTGTAAGAGGAGCGCTGGAGCAGTACATCTGCGCGGGTGAAGTCTGTTTCGAATTCAGCCGAGCCGTTCAGGCCAACCCCATAGGTATCCGTATTCACGTTGGCGTTTACTTGCCGCAGAGGACCGACGTCTAGATCTTGTTGGTAGCCGAGGCTGGCATTGCGGTCGCTATCGCCGTCTCGTGAGGTACGTGAGCCCACACTGGCAGTCAGGCGTTTACCGGTGCCGCCGATGGCCAGGTTGAGGCTCAGATCAATACCCCGGTTGCGTTCGTCGCCGCTGCTGCTTGAAGCCGGGCGGTCGAATGCCGAGAGGCGCCAGCTAGCGTCGCTGCCGAAGAGCTGGCTAGTGCGCAACCAGCCCACGTCGAACCCGGTGCCTTTGGTCTGACCTTGGCTGTAGGAGACCCTGGCGTTCAGGCTGTTGTGATGGCCGAGACGGTGGCTGACGCCGAACGAGGTGTTGCTCACATTGCCGTTGTAGGTGTGGCGCTGCCGAACACGGCTGCCGTCGGGCAAGGTTTCCCAGGTATTACGAGTGTCCAGCCAGCTGCGGTTGTGGCTGAGAATCAGGCTGCCGTCGCCGTAGCTGTGCAGGGCCTGAATATCGGTGCCGGTGCCGTGATTCTGGGTTTGGTAAACGTTGGCGTAAACGCTGGAGCGTCTCCCAGGCCAAGGTCCAACGAAGTTCCCAACTGGTTCTGGTCAGCTACTCGGCGGGCCGAAACACCCACCACCGCGCGAGGGTGGACGAGGTAGTTGGCGGAGATGCCTGCGGCAAGCGCGCCATGGCTACGGCTGCGATCGCTGCTCAGAGCAGTGCTGTCACGTCCGGCAAAGGCGTTGTAGCGCCAGCGTTGCTCGGGGTTGTTCCAGTGCTGGGTTTGTAGACCAGTTCATCGGTGGTGGAGGTCACGATGCCGTCTCCACCAAGCGCACTTGCACGTCGTAGACACCGCCGGGTAAGGGGCGGGTATCGAGCGTCTGCAGACCTGCCTCTACTTGTTGGCTATTGATCAGCGCACCGTTGCGGTAAATCTCGACAGTCGCGTTGCGGTTGGCGGTGACGTAAATCGGGTAGATGGCGGGCTTCGCGCCATCTTTGGTCAAGCTATCCGAGCTGCCCACCATCACGCCCATTGCGGTGTCGGGGCGGTTGCCAAAGGTGCGGATCTGGCGGCTCAA
>NZ_JBWBZC010000041.1:0-20231 GCF_056174845.1 Pseudomonas sp. CC11G | reverse complement strand
GCCAGCACCTGGCTGACCGCCTTGCCTTCACGCAACACTTCGGCTTCCAGGCTCACCGGCACGTCAACGGTCAGCGGCCCGACAAAGGTGATGGCCAGCGAACGCACCGGGCGATCTGCCGGCACAGCAGCGCGCATGGCTTCATACACCAGCATCGCCGCCAGCCCGCCAAAAACGGCACGGCCCTGCCCCATTCACCGGGCACCACGACGGCTTTGGGTTGCTGCGCACGGCCTGGATCAATTCGGAAAAAGTCATAGAAATCTCGTACAAGAAAAGGCGTACGTGATGGTAGGGGAAGTGGGCGCCAGGACGGAAGCGCCGCAATGTGCCGGTTTAGCCAATTGGGCGGGGAATTAGGACGGTGTGTGCGAGTCGCGGCTGAAAAGCATCGCGACTGAAGTCGCTCCTACAAGTAGAACTTCGCCAACCGCTCTAGCGCCGTATCCGATCGCTGCTCGGCCTTGGCCAACTCGCTTTGCCATTGCACCACCAACGGCGCCAGGTCGGCGTCGTGCTCAGCCTGGGCCACCATTGCAGGCGGTCATGCCAGGCCCCAAGCGCGTTTTGCGCGCGCTTCAGGGCTTGGATGTGCTTGGGCGAGATATCCACCAGCAGCGGATAGGTGTCGGCGCAGTAACGCACCCGCTTGATCAGGATGCGCAAGCGATGCCGGTCGTGCGCCGGGTCGGCCATGGCATCGCTCAGGCGTTGGCTTCCTTGCGCAATTGGCGCGTCACGTAGGTTTTTAGATGCTCCGGCGCATGCTCGTGCAACGACTGGCGAAAGAACGCCGGCCACAGGTCCAACGCTCGCTGCACGCGCAAGGCCTGGTGCTGTCGAGCAGCTCGCGGTACTGTGCGGGCAACACGGCTTGTCGGCTGGCCATTACGTGCTGCAACCCGCCATGACGCCGCAGCTCGGCCAACAGCACTTCACTATCGCGCACCGGGCTGCTGATGCGCCCCAGCTCGGCGGCTGCACTCACCAGCGGATCATGCTCAATCAATTTGCGAAACGGCCGCAGCAAACTGCGCAACTTACGCACCGCAATGCGCACATCGTGTAGCGCTTCGGGGTCGGTGTTGGCGGCCAGACGCTCACGGCAGGCGAACAGGTTGATCTGCAACTCCAGCACCCGGGCGACCACGGCATCGACAAATTCAGACATGGGCAAAAACCTTAGGCATCACGTGCGTTGTAACCAGCGTAAAGGCAGCGCGCGGCGCAAGGCGCGCAGCTGGCGTTGTAGGTGCTCAGGTGAGCGGGCGGCACCGCCGTAGCGTTGTGCCTCAAAGGCATCAGCGAAGGCGCGAATGTGCCCCATCTGGGCCGGTAGCGCCAGCTCGGCTCGCTGGGCAAATGCACGCGCGCCCTCCCCCGGTTGCCGGCGCACGCCATGGCGAGCCAGCAGGCGCTCGAAACGCTGGTACATCCGCTGCTGCACGTCGCGCTCGCGGCGCCAGGGCTTGAAGAGCCACAACGCGATCAGCAGCAACACGGCGCCACCGCCGCCCACCAGGCTGATCAGCAGGTCACGGGAATCCAGGCGACCAAACCATTTCTGCAACATTTCCAACTGCGTGCGCTGCTGATAGCCCAACACCCAGCGTTGCCAGCCGTCGTTGAGGTTTTCCCAGCTCAGGCGCAACTCGTTTAGCCAGCCAATATGGCGGTAGCGCAACAGCGATAGTGGCGAATCTTCCAGAAAACTCTGCTCGCTAGCCAACGCTTCCTCCAGCCCCAATTGGATACGTTCGGGCGCGACTTCGAACGTGGGGTCGGCACTGGTCCAGCCCACGCCTTCACGCCAATATTCAACCCAGGCGTGGGCATCGAACTGGCGCACCTGAATGTAATTGCCGGCCGGGTTCAGCTCGCCGCCCTGATAACCAGCCACTACCCGTGCCGGAATACCGGCCGCGCGCAGCACAAACGCCATGGCCCCAGCGTAGTGCTCGCAAAACCCGGCGCGGGTGCCGAACAGAAAATCATCGATGCTGTTCTCGCCCACGGCGGGCGGGCGCAAGGTGTAGGAATACGGTTCGTTGTGAAAATGCTGCAACAGCGCCTGCACCAGTGCCTGCGTATCGCCGTTCTGCGCCTTGAGTTGCTGCGCCCATTCGCGGCTGCGCGGGTTGCCTTCTGCCGGCAGTTGCAGCGCGCGCCGCAACATCGCCGGGCTTGCCTTGGGCTCACGCGCCGCCTGGGGCCAGGACGTAACGCTGTAGACCAGCGTCTGGTCCACCGGGGCGCCCCGTTCCAGGCGGAAGTCGCTCATCAGCCGGGTCAGTTCGAGATCGGTGGTCGCCACATCCAGGCCGAACAGCCACGGTTTGTTGCTGGGCTGCATGGTGATGCGGTACTGCAATGAATCACCGGTGGGGCTCCAAGCCGGCGCAGCGGCCCAGCGCACTTCCTGCGACTGCGACCAACGCCTGCCTTCAAACTTGTCCATGGTCAGCGCCCGCCAATATTGCTGGCTGCGCGGTGGCGGCCGTGCGGCGTCGAAGCTGGCGCGAAACGCCAGCGCATCGGAGCGGCTCAGCTCGGCAATATCATTGGGCGCCATGCTGTCGGACAGCCCCGTGACGGCGCGCTGGTCCGGCAACGGCAGCGACCACAGCGGACCGAAGCGCGGAAAGAACAAAAACAGCAATAGCATCAGCGGCAACGCCTGCACGAGCAAACTGCCAGCTAGCCGTAGCGGCGGCCACGGGCTGGGCAGCAGCGGGTTTTGCTGCAGGGCAATCAATGCCGCCAGCAGGCCCATCACCGGCAACAAAGTAAACGCCGCGGTGGTTAGCCGATCGTCAAACAGGTACACGGTCACCACGGTGAAGAAGCCGAGCAGAATCAGCACCAGTGCATCACGCCGGCTGCGCATTTCCACCAGCTTGAGAATAAACGCGGCAATCAGCAGCACCACGCCCGCGTCCAGGCCCACCAGACTGCCTCGCGACAAAAACACCCCGCCGACAATGCCCACCGTCAAACCCGACTTCAGCCAGGTAGCCGGAAACTGCGCGCGCATCCGGTAGATCTGCACCCGCCAGCCGGCGCACACCAGCCACAAGGCCACGATCCACAGCGGCAAATGCTCCAGGTGCGGAATGATCACCAGCACCTGCGCCACCAGCAGCCACAGCAGGCTGATACGCGGAATTGGCTGCACGGCGCTCATCGCTCAGCCTCCTGGCCATACAACGCCAGCGCGCGCAGGCAGGCTTCGCGGTGGGTTTCGCCGCTGTCCGGGCCCAGCACGACGCCGGGCAGGCGCAAGGCAAACGGCTGGTGGCGTTCAGACAAATTCAGTACCCAGTGACACAGCAGGGACAGGCGCATTTCGCTATCGCCCTGCAACTCGCCAAAGTCCAGCCACAGGTCGCGGCCGGCCAACGCGGCGAAGTCCTTGACCAGCAGGCCGTGGCCACGGGAATAGGCTTTCCAGTGCAGGCGCCGTTTCGAGTCCCCGGGTTGGTAGGCTTTCAAGCCCTGGTAATCATCGGCGCCCTGCCCCAGCACACGGGCGCCCTGGTCTTCCTCGTCATCGTCGCGCGCGCCGGCGGCCAGCGGCAGTTCACCTTCCAGCGGGCGCGGGTACACCAGCACCGCCTGGTCCAGGTCCACCAGGCTCCAGGCCACTAGAATGCCCAGAGGAAAACGGCTTTCCACCCGCAGGCGCCCTGGCCGCAACCAACCCCGGCGGCGGGCGGGCACGTTTAACTCGCATTCGGCCAAGCCATTGGCCGGCACATCGAAGCGCTGCAGTTCTTCCGGCGGCCAGCCCAGGGCAATGGATTGATGGGCGCGGCCATTGCTGGTGAGGCGGATGCGCAAGGTCGCCTGCTCGCCGACAAACACCGGCCTGCCGCCCGCGGCGTGCAGGGTCAGGCCGGCGAGATTGCGGTAGGTGTGCAAGATGGCGACGACAAACACCGCCGCCAGCAGAAACGTCAGGCCATAAGCAGGACTGTTCTGGTAGTTGATGCCCGCCATCAGCATCAGCAGCAAGGCCAGGCTGAAGGCCAGCCCAATGCGCGTAGGAATGATAAAAATCCGCCGCTGGGTGAGCAGCACGCTGGTCGCCGGCGGAATACGCCGTTGCAACCAGCGTTGCCAGCGCTGTTTAAGCAATGCCATCAGAGCGCCGGCACTTCGCGCAACAGCCATTGCACCAGAGTGCCGCCGCCGTGACCGGTCGGGTCAGCGCGCTCGCGCAAGCGGTGGCCTACCACCGAGGGCAGCACGGCTTGCACGTCCTCGGGAATCACATAGTCGCGCTGCGCCAGGAATGCCCAGGCCCGTGCAGCGGCCAGCAAGGCCAGGCTCGCGCGTGGCGACAGGCCCCAGGCAAATTGCGGCTGGGTGCGGGTGGCTTCCACCAGGCGCAGGATGTAGTCCACCAAGGCATCACTGGCACGCACCTTGGGTACTTCGGCCTGCAGTTCGGCGAGCTGTTGATGACTAAGCACGGCGTCCAATCGCGGCAACATTTCCCGCCGCGCTTCGCCGAGCAGCAAGGCCTTTTCCGCGGCTTTGGCGGGATAGCCCAGCGACAAGCGCATTAGAAAACGGTCGAGCTGCGACTCGGGCAACGCAAAGGTGCCGCCCTGGGAGACCGGGTTTTGTGTGGCAATTACAAGAAGGGTTCGGGCAATGGCCGGGTAGCGCCCTCGATGGTCACCTGGCCCTCCTCCATGGCTTCGAGCAAGGCGCTTTGGCTTTTCGGCGTGGCGCGGTTGATCTCGTCAGCCAACACCAGCTCGGCAAAGATCGGCCCGGGATGGAACACAAACAGGCCGCTGTCCTTGTCGAACACCGAGGTGCCGAGGATGTCGCCGGGCAACAGGTCGGAGGTGAATTGAATGCGTTGAAAGTTCAAACCCAGCACGTTGGCCAGGGCATGACTGAGGGTGGTTTTGCCCATGCCGGGCAAGTCTTCGATCAACAGATGGCCACGCGCCAACAGGCAGGTAAGCGCCAAGCGGACCTGCGGTTCCTTGCCCAGCAGAATCTGGTTGACCGCATCCAGGCAGGCGTCGAGTTTGGTATGCATGCATCACCCCTTTGTCCACGAACCCCGGATGCTACCGGGGTGAGGCACGATGGCAAAGGCTCGGTAACCTTTCCTGACGTATTTGCTACGGGGGTTGTGCGTCGTCACGCATTTGCACGCGGTCGAGCGTTGCGGACTACTCCCTGCCTGACTCGGTATCGCTTTCATCCGAAGGTTCCGAATCTTCCACCTGGATGGGATGGCTCGGCCAACCTCGGTAGTCATAGGCTGCGCCATAGTCATACAGCAAGGGGACGCCAGCATTGATCAATCGTTCGTTCATGAAGTAGATCAATTTGCTCCCAAGTATCGTGACCGTCAGATTGTTCTGCGCAGAGTCATCGCCTTTGTTGATCAGGCTGGAAATATTGCCTACACCATCGCCGAAGGCACTAATCAAGATGTTTTCGTTTTTGGTGCCGAACGTGTAATTGGCAAAGTTCATTCCTACCTTGGCAATCTCGGCATCAATGGCAGCACCGCTGAGTAACTTTCCAGCGTAAGGAGCCAAGACCGTAAAAGGCGGAATATCCTGAGCGGCCTTCACACCCCGCCCGATTCCCGGGACGTCTTCAACCTCCATCCAGCTTTCCATGTGCTCAGCTCGCTCGTTAGCGGACGTGCTCGCCAACCAGCGGGCCTGTTCGGCGATGGAGTCCTTGATGCGCTTTCTCTCCTCAAGCAACCTGCCGGTCCCGGCCTTCGCCGCATGGGCGTCTATTGCTTGCTTGGTAACGGCTCCAAAGGTCAGTTTCAGGCGGTCGAGCAACTCGGTCAGGCTGTCGCTCTGCTTGCTTTTTGTGGCGGTTGCAGCGCAGCGAGTAACACGTCTTCGCCGTTCTCGCCTTGTAGAATCGGCACCTTGTTGTCGATGCGATGGCGCAGTACCGGTGGCTCTTCCTTGACCGGCGCATCGGCCACCTGCGGGCTTGGGGTGCGCGCTGGCGTGGGGTCAGGTGAGGTTGCCGGCTCGGGTTTTATCCAGGGACGGAACAGATTTAACTGTTCTCCGCCCATATCGATCACATCCGGACTTTGAGCACGTGCCGCAGCAACTACAGGTACATCGACATCAGCGCGGCTTGCAGAGCTATCGCCGCTGTCCCTGCTGTCCGCCTCAAGTCGGATCAGCGGAGGCGCGGCAAGGTCAATAAAACCTTCGGTCTCAGGTGATTTGTGGGTCGTACCGGCGGCCGCGTTCGGGCTGGATAGCTGTCTTGCCAAACTTTGCAGGCCGGCGCTGGCTGTATACGTTTCTGAGGGCCTCCCAGGCACAAAATCTGCAGTGTCCATGCCTAGCAACTCGAATGATGGAAACGAATTTATTGATTTAGGAATCGATGGTTGTTTTAGCAGGACGCCGCTAGCTGATACATAGGGATTCAAATCGTTTGCCGAGTAATTGTATTGCTTGGCCAATAGTTTCATTTTCCCAGGCGTTTGCAGAGACCGAGGTGATTTCGCATAGAGCGTTGCAACTTGCAGCGGGGTTAGCTGCTCCTTTACCAGCGTCGGCTGCGGCAAGGGTAGGAAACTGGCCCCACCGACGGTTTTATTTGTATCGGGGAATGGGGTTATAAGATCAGGTCGCATCGACGCTATTTGCCTGGCCACTTTCTCATGGACATCCGCTGAACCAACTTTCCACTCGCCGTTGTTCGAAAGCCAATGGTTTATCGTGGATTTGTATACACGCTTCGTCAACGCAAAGTCCGCACGGCTGATTGTGGCCTGTTGTTCTGGACTTAATCGCCAGTACTGCAGCGCGGTCAGATAGCCAGGATTACCTTCCAATGCGTTTTTGAGGGTTCTGTACTGAAAAATCGCTCTATCGGTAGGCCCGACCATTTCGCGGAGACTTTCCATAGCGTTTTCTGCAAAATATTAGACGTTTGCCGCACCCACATTTCCAATTTTTCACGGTCAACCGAAACACCCGTGGACTTGAGCGGCCTTGTAATAACGTCGCTGTTATCCGAGAGGCTTAACACCACCGTAGGGAGGCCAGCTGGCTTATTGGAAGACGTCAGTATTTTTGTTGCCAACTGCTCTTTGATTTTTTCGTGATAGATATCCACCAGTCCTGGATCTTTACCAGCCAATTCGCCTGCCACCCACACTTTTTCATGGCTTGAGGGAGGCAAATAAGGCACGTTTTCAGCGAGGGACCCTGCGGTTGTCCGAACTTCGGCTGGAGGCGTATAGCCTGTAGGTGGTTGAACACTGGTTACAATGGTCTTGCTGACATCCGTGGCCGTCGCAATACTGCCTTGAGGTACGGAGGCGGGGGTATTCCCAGCGCAGTGGCTATTCTGTTGTGGACCTCTGGCGAGTGCTTCTTCCATATACCACTTTTCGTGATCCAATTTTTTATCCCTGTCGCCAGCACATTGTTCTCTTCCGCATACCGCTTGAAAGATATCCCCTTGCGCTGCTCAGGGGGCAATGCTGCATACTTCAAGGCCGCAAAGTAAGGACCTTCTCCGTTTCTTGCGGCCTCAATCGACGCTAAAAAACCCGTGACACTTGCTGCGGAAATGCCTCGACTTACCAAGTAGTGAGTGGCACTGCTCCGGTCAAAAATATCAGGCGTATTCAGAAGCCATTCATCAAGTGACTTGATGTTTTTTCGTTCATTGAAGTCAACTGACAATAAAATCCTCTGGCCCTCACTCTCTGAATACGTCACGTCCTTAATCACTTTAGCTAAGTTCTCATAACCAATTTTATTATCGTGCGCCAGCGCCGCGATCGAAATTTTTGACTTATCTTTGGCTACGCCCTCATGGTAACTATACGCCACGTCATAAATAGTCAGTCTGTTGTTGCTGTGCTGTTTTTGCAGTTGGCTAAAAGCTTTTTTAAAACCCTTCAGATTGCCGCGCTGTTCAAGCACATATTTTTTGGCACTTGCTTCACTCTTGTCCGTCGCTTGCGCGTTCCACCTCCATAGGGCCCATCCTGTGGATTGACTGTAATACGACAACGGAGAAGGCTTGGCGCTCGGTTCCGGTGGCTGATCGGTTGTAGTGCTCAAAGCGTCTGTATCGACTGGACGTTTTGCAGAAGTACTAAGATCCAGCGGCGCATCGACGTTTAACTGATCTTGCTCCGCCTGAGCCAGCCAGCGACGTTTGAGATTGACGGGTTTAAGTTGGGTTGGCGGCACCAATGGCGTTTGCGCAGCACCTGCGGGTGGAAAGCTTTGCGGGTTTTGCACATCGTCTTTGCCCAAAGCGTTTTCTGCATCGCCTCGGACAGATTGCTTGCGCCCATGTTCGTTCACCAACACCGGCGTCTCGTAGCCCTTCACCTGCGTCGTGGCGCCCTTCGCTTGCAGCAGCTTGCTCACCTCATTGACCAAGCTTGTGCCGTCCTGCGCACACGACGTTCCGCAGCCCGCCAGGGTCAGTTTGTCGTCCGCGGTCAGGCCGTCGGCTTTCAGGTTTTGCACCAGGTCGGTTAGCTGCTTGCCGTCCATACCGCCCAGGCGCGGTCCGTTCTGGTTCCGGGTGCCATGTCCTACGACTTCCACTTTGGTCGCGCCGCCAGGGTCTAACTTGCCCGTTATAACGCTGTGACCGCCATCGCCTGTAGGCTCCACCACGACGGTGTTTTCTGGGTGTTTATTCACCAGGTTTTGCACGGCCTTGTTTACGGTCGGGTCGCTGGTGTCGGTGTTAACGATTACGCGCTGATCGAAGACTGACTTGGTTCCGGGTGCGCTGGAACTATCTGAACTAAGCGACGTTTTTGGCGTTGCTACAACTATGCCCTCGGAAATGCTGGATGATCTCGGCCGATACCCATCAGGCCCGGTTTGGACACCATTTAGCGCCAATACTTTGTTATAGAAATTATTCTGCGCCTCGCTTGCGGGCTTACCCATGGCCGGAGAGGAATGACCTGGAGCTTTTTGGGCTAAATCAATTGAAGCAAGGGCAGCCTTATCAGTCAGCAATACAGTATCGGTCGCTCGATACTGCGAAGCGGACTTTGTAAATAAATAAAGGTCTCCAGGCATAGCCGGCTTTTTACGCGTGACGGCGCTCATCGCGGTACTGGCGTCGGGATCTGGTTGGTATTGCTTGGCGTTGTTCACACTCTCATGCGTACCCAGCATGACCTTTATGGAGTGGGGCTCAAACTGAAAAACACCCTTTATTTTTTTGGGGATTGGCGCCGTCAGTAACGAAGCAACATTAAATCTGGCTGAGCCGTTTTCGGTGGCAGAGAAAAATATCTTCCCTTTCGATTTTTCAGTCCATGTCTCCTTACGTATGTCACCAGTCCCCTTTGGCGATCTCGATCACCGGCACGCCATTGGGCGCGCTGATGACTTGAGTACGGTAGGACGACGTACTCGGGTCTATCACGATCTGCGCTGACGCCCAACCGGGCACGCCGGCCAGCAGCAATGAGAGCAGTAGCGGTTTGGTAGCCGTGGTGCCCTGTTGCTGCCCAGCCTTGCGCTGGGAGCGGGTGATTTCGGCGACGGGAATTAAACAGGCTAATGGCTTGCTGAAGATAAGGCGGAAACAGTGCTTGTTCATGACCGACTCCGTTCGTAAGGATGTCGGTCAACAATAAAAACATCGAATCAGCAGGCCTATAGGACCGCTCGGAGACTGAGTAGGGTTAACGCTGTTTACCGCTGCGATCTGTTGCTAAGACAAGACCTGCCAACAAACCCTCTGTTGGCTGGCGAACTAACCGTCCCTTAACGCAACCGTTCCAGCATTTGGTAGTACCACATCCCCACCGCCAGCATCTGATTGCCCGCCCACTCCCCGAACGGCAAGCGGATATGGCTGCAGCCGGCGAAGGTGTCGAACTTTTCCAGCGAGCCAGTCACGGCGTTGGCCATGATCTCACCGACGATATGGGTGGTGGCCACGCCATGGCCCGAGTAGCCCTGGGCGTACCAGACGTTCTTCGACAGCTTGCCCAGCTGCGGAATCCGGTTGATCACGATGCCCATCATGCCGCTCCACTGGAACTCGATTTCCACCCCTTTCAAACGCGGGAACGTGTGCTCTATGCCCGGCCGCAGCTCGCCGGCGATGTCTCGCGACTCGCGCCCGGAGTAGTTGGCGCCGCCGCCGAACAGCAGACGTTTGTCGGCGGTCATGCGGTAGTAGTCGAGCACGAAGCGACAGTCGTAGACCGCCAGGTCCTGCGGGTTGAGCTTGGCGGCCACTTCTTCGCCCAGCGGTTTGGTAACGACGATGCCGCCGGAGGCCGGGAAAATCTTGCCGGCCATTTTGCGTTTTTCCAGGCGATGGTAGGCGTTGCCGGCGAGTATCACCGAGTTGGCCACTACCCGCCCGTGCTCGGTCACCACCACCGGCAGGTCGCCGTGAATGATGTCCACCACCGGGGAGTTTTCGAATACCAACGTACCGAGGCTCTCGGCAGCACGCACTTCCCCCAGGCACAGGTTCAGAGAGTGCAGGTGCATGTTGCGTTTGTTGAGCAGCGCACCGTGGTAGATGTTGGTTTCCAGCAGGCTGGGCATCTCTGCCGCGTCGACAATGCGCACGTCATCGCCCATGCCGCGGCGTACCGCTTCGTCGTAGTTGGCCTTCAGGCCTTCCATATGGCTGGGCTTGTAGGCGGCATGCAGGTGACCATGCTTGAGGTCGCACTGAATGTTGTATTTCTCCACGCGCTTTTTGATGATTTCGTGGCCGCGCCAGCGCAGGTTCCAGATGAAGTCGTCGACGTCATCGCCGAGCTTGGCGCGCATCTGTTTGCGCATGGCTTCATCGCCGGACAGGCTGCCGGTGACCTGCCCGCCATTCCGGCCGGTGGCGCCCCAGCCGATTTTCTTGGCTTCGATAATCGCCACTTTCAGGCCGCGCTCGGCCAGTTCGAGGGCGGTAGAAACGCCGGTAAATCCGCCGCCGATAATGGCCACGTCTACCCGTACTTCGCCTTCGAGGCGTGGGTAGCTGGTTTCTTCATTCAGCGTGGCGGTGTAGTAGGAATTGCTGCGTTGCGAAGTCATAGGGTTATCCAGAATCTGCCGGCCACCGTCGTTGTCGTACGGGGCCGGGGGCTATCAAAAATACTCAGGCCTGTTGCAGGTACCAGCGCCAGTCTTGCTCACCGACCTCACCCATAAACTGGCGGTATTCGGCGTTTTTTACCGCGAGGAATACCCGCAGAAAATCTTCACCGAGGGCATCACGTGCCCAAGCGGATTTCTCCAACGCGCGCAGCGTGGTCAACCAATCGGTGGGCAGCACCTCGGTGGCCTGGGCGTACCCATTGCCTTCAATCGGCGCGCCCGGATCGAGCTGCTCGCGAATGCCACGATGAATACCGGCCAGAATTGCCGCCGCCGCCAGATAGGGGTTGGCATCGGCGCCGCAGATGCGGTGTTCGATATGCCGGCTATTGGCCGGGCCGCCTGGTACACGCAGGCTCACGGTGCGGTTATCCACGCCCCAGGTCGGCGCCAGCGGCGCGTAACTGTTGGCCTGAAAGCGGCGATAAGAGTTAGCGTTCGGGCAGAAAAACAGCAGCGAATCCAGCAGGGTCGACAGCATGCCGCCCACCGCCTGTTTAAGTAGCGACGTGCCTTCCGGTGCTTCGCTGGCGAACAGGTTATTGCCCGCTTTGTCGGCCAGGCTCACGTGCATATGCATGCCGGTGCCGGCGATATGGTCGAAGGGCTTGGCCATAAAGCAGGCAGTCATGCCGTGTTTGTGCGCCACGCCTTTGACCAGGCGTTTGTAGCGCACCGCTTCGTCCATCGCTTGCAGGGCGTCGGTGCGGTGTTCCAAGGTGATTTCCACCTGGCCGGGGGCGTATTCGGAGATTGCCGTGCGCGCAGGAATGCCCTGGGCTTTGCAGGCGGCATAGAGGTCGGCGAGGAACGGTTCGATCTGTTCCAGCTCGCGCAAACCATAAACCTGGGTGCTGTAAGGGCGACCGCCGTCGGCATCCAGCGCCGGTTGTGGGCGACCGTGGGCGTCGCGTTTCTGGTCCAGCAGGTAGAACTCCAGCTCGGCGGCCATCACCGGGTAGTAGCCGTCGGCTTGCAGTTCGTTGATGACTTTCTCCAGCAAGCGGCGCGGGTCGGCAATCGCCGCCGGCATGCCCTCCTCGCTATGCATGCTGACTTGCACGGCGGCAGTCGGCATCAGGCGCCACGGCAACCGGGTCAGGCTGCCGGCAACTGGGTAAGCGCGGCAGTCGATATCGCCCACATCCCACACCAGCCCGGAATTTTCCACGTCATCGCCGTTGATGGTCAGGCCCAGGATGGTGCTGGGCAGCGGCCGGCCGGTTTCGTACACGGCCAGCAGCTCATCGCGGTGCAGCAACTTGCCGCGCGGCACGCCATTGTTGTCGATGATAAAGAGCTCGAACGCCTCGATATCAGGGTTCTGTTCAAGAAAATCGCGGGCTACTTGCGGATCGGCAAAACTCATGGGGCTTCTCTCTTTTTGCGTCCACTACCAAGGCAGCGGACAAACAACCGCGCACAGACGAACAGCCATCAAGGCGTCGTGCGATGTAAGCGGCTATGCAGGAAACGTGCAGAGGCACGTCAGCAGGCGCAGGGCCTGATCAGAGAAAAGCGGCGTCTGGCGGACGGGCATGGCGGCAGTGCCACAAGGCCCAGAAAGCCAATTCGATGGGAAGCGAGGTGCTCAATAGAAAGGCTCTGTAAACAGATGCTTAGCAGAGTCACACAAGGGCGATGATGGCTTAAATTCAAATCTGACTATGTTTAGTTTCAGTGTTGGTAAACATTGGTGCGCACTACGGTAAATCCTTGCGCACCACGGCCTGCTCTTCAATGCGGTCGGCTTCGAACAGGTTCGCAAGCTCTGCGCGGGCCTCACGGGCCGTTTGAATAACCGCCGCCGCATCGTTGTAAACCAGATGCTGTTGGCGAAGCACTTCTTCGTCGTGGTGTTGAAAACGGCGAATTCGTGATTTGGCTTGATCATGGCTCAGGCCCAGTTGCAGCAGAATCAACCGGCTCATTTCCAGGCTGGAATGGAAGGTTTCACGCACCGCCGTGGCCTCAAGGTCCATCAAATGGTGCACGTGCTGGCGGTTGCGCGCGCGGGCGATCACTTTGATATGCGGATACAGCTTGCGCACCAGGCGGGCAGTTTCGATATTGGTCTCGGGGTTATCGGTAGCCACGATAAACAGCTCGGCCTTGTCGACATGGGCGGCATGCAGAATTTCCGGGCGCAGCGGGTCGCCGTAGAAAATCGACATACTGCCGAGCTTGCGCTGCTGCTCAATGCTTTCCACCGAGGTATCCAGCGCCACAAACGGCACCCGCTGGGCGCGCAACACACGGGCGACGATCTGCCCCATACGGCCCATGCCGGCGATCACCACGCGCGGCGCATCGGCATCGAACTGGCGGTACTCCTCTGGCGGTTCACGCTCGGCGACCGGCTGCGGCCTGAACAGTTTGCCGAGCGCCAGCAACAGGAGCGGCGTGAGTGCCATCGACAAGGTGATCGACAGCACCACCAGCCCCAGCAAGCGTTCGGTGAACAGGCCGTGCTGGTGCGCCATCTTGAACACCACAAAGGCGAATTCGCCGCCGGACGCCAGCACCACCGCAAGAGCCAGGGCCGAGCGCCGGTCCAGCTCTCCGAGCCAGCGGCCGATGGCGAACAGCAAGGGCAACTTGGCGCTCACCAGAATCAGGGTAAAGCCGAGCACCATCCAGGGTTCGCTCAACAGCAGGCCGAAGTCGGCCGTCATACCCACACTCATAAAGAACAGGCCCAGCAGCAGGCCTTTGAACGGCTCGATTTGCGCCTCCAGCTCGTGGCGATACTCGGAATCGGCCAGCAACAACCCAGCCAGAAAAGCGCCGAGCGCCATGGACACCCCCGCCAATTCCATCAGCCACGCCGTGCCAAGCACCACCAGCAAGGCCGTGGCCGTGGACACTTCACGCAGCCCGGTTTTGGCCACCACGCGAAAAATCGGCCGCAGCAGATACCGTCCGCCGATCACGACAATGGCGATGCTTATGACGATCTTGGCGACCTGGCAGACTTCATCGCCGGCCGACGTGCCCTGTTGGGCGCTGCCGAGCATGGAATCAAGGCAATCAGCGGAATGGCCGCGATGTCCTGGAATAAGAGAATGGCGAAGGCCAGACGGCCGTGAGGTTTGGAGAGCTCCTTGCGCTCGGCAAGGATTTGCAGGCCAAACGCGGTAGACGAGAGCGCCAGGCCCAGGCCGAGAATCAGCGCGCTATTCCACGGCTGATCGAACATGGTGTAGGCAATGCCACCGATCAACAGCCCGCACACCAGCACTTGTGCCAGCCCTACGCCAAACACCGATCTGCGCATTACCCACAAACGCCGGGGCGACAGTTCCAGGCCGATGATAAACAGGAGCAGCACCACGCCCAGCTCGGAAATCTGCGCCACGCTTTGTGGCTGACCGATCAGGCCCAGCACCGAGGGGCCAATCAGCACGCCAGCGAGCAGATAGCCCAAAACCGAGCCCAACTGCAGCCGCTTGGCCAACGGTACGACCAGCACGGCCGCCAGGAGGAACACCACTCCCGACTGTAGAAAACTATCGCCATGCTCCATGCCCGTACTCCGTTGGTGGTGAAAGGCTGGGGATTATCGGTAAAAACGGCTGCAGGTGCACGGTGGCATGTGCGCACTTGGCATTCGTCTTGGGATTTAAAAGCATCGAGGCTCAAGCCTCTCCCACAGGAAATCGTGTCCCTTGTGGGCGAGGCTTCAGCCTCGATTCCTGCAAACACCGGGCTTCAGCGAGGCATAAAAAAACCCGGCCGGAGCCGGGTTTTTCTAGAGCAGCGGGCTAATTACTTAGCCTGAGCTTCCACTTCAGCTTCTACGCGACGGTTAACAGCGCGGCCCGCTTCGGTGGCGTTATCCGCAACCGGTTTGGATTCGCCGTAGCCGACAGCGTTAACACGCTCGCCACCTACACCGTACTGGTTAACCAGCACTTCACGAACGGCGTTGGCACGACGCTCGGACAGTTTTTGGTTGTAAGCGTCAGTACCAACGGAGTCGGTGT
The DNA here is from genome assembly GCF_056174845.1 of Pseudomonas sp. CC11G. NCBI lineage: Bacteria > Pseudomonadati > Pseudomonadota > Gammaproteobacteria > Pseudomonadales > Pseudomonadaceae > Pseudomonas > Pseudomonas sp. CC11G. The sequence continues at coordinate 5,113 of NZ_JBWBZC010000041.1, read as the reverse complement.
GACCTTCAACAGTGGTGGAAGTCGCTGGGTATTGCTTCATGAAGTCAGCCAGGTTTTTGATGTCGCCATAGCTTTCTTCTTTGACTTTCGATTTGTCGAAGTCGAATTTCACGTCCAGTTCAACGCGAACTACTTCAGCAACGGCTGGGCAGCCATCAGCATCTACGGTTACGTTGGCAGCAGTGCCTGGGCACTTGTCGACGTTGTCGCACACGCCATCGTTGTCGCTGTCGGAGCACACTTCAGGCGCGGCGGCCGGAGCTGGCTCGGCGGCTTTCTTGCCACCACCGAAGTTCACACCGATACCGACGCTTGGCGCCCACTCGGTGTCGCCTTGGTCGATGTTGTACTGAGCTTCAACGCCAGCACGGGCGTAGAAGTTTTCAGTGAAATACAGTTTGGCGCCGCCACCGACGTTGGCGAAGGTGGAGCGGTTACGACCACCGCTGCCATTCTGGGCGATGCTCTGGTCGGAGAAACCGGCCGAGAGATAAGGGCGCAGGGTGTCGCCGGGGCGTTGAAGTGGAACAGGGCATCAAGGGCTGCGTTAGCGCCTTTGACGTTTTGGCCGTCTTCAGTAACGGCGTTGTGAACTTCGTCGTAAGCCAGTCGCAGCTCTACGTCGTCAGTCAGAAAGTAGCCAATGGAGCCACCGAACAGATTCCCGTCATTTTTGAAATCACGTTGGCTGTCGAAGTATTCCTTTTTGGCAAAGCCTTCAATCTCAACCGCACCTTGGCCTTGAGCCAACGCTTGGAAGAGCTGGCGGCGATCAGCGAACCGATTACAACGCCTAAGGTGTTTTGCAATTTCATCCGTAAATTCCCCATATAGATTGTGCGCAGATTAACGATGCGATTAATCGACTAGGACAACGTAGTAGAGAAATTCCACTGCCGCTAACCGAGTCAAATAAATATTTCCGAGCTGGCCCTACGCCAGCTGTGGCCTCTAGCTTGCTCAACTGAGATATCGGCGAATTTATTTCAGTTCAATAATAAATTTCACGTTTTTTTGACATCCCCTTCCAACCCCCCATTTAAGTGGCCGTGCAACCAAATCGCCACACCTAAGCTAATAACCAAATAGTATTTATTTTTTATTTCTTAGAACCATTATTCTCCTCTCCACCGGACGACCGGACCGCTGTTTCTTCTATCACCCGTCCAGTGGTCCGCCCGCTCTATCGCGCGCTGCGGAGCCCGTTGAGGAGTATAAAAATGAAAGCGCTCACCCCGCTCCGTCTGCTGGCAGCGTTGGCCTTCAGTGGCTTTGCCATCAGCACTCAAGCTGCCGATTTCACCGTTGCCTACCAAACCACCGTCGACCCGGCCAAAGTGGCCCAGGCCGATGGCGCCTATGAAAAGGCCAGCAATAGCAAAATTGATTGGCGCAAATTCGACAGCGGTGCCGAAGTCATCACTGCCGTCGCCTCGGGCGATGTACAGATCGGCTATGTAGGTTCGAGCCCGCTGGCCGCCGCCGCCACTCGTCAGTTGCCGGTAGAAACCTTTCTGATTGCCACCCAGATCGGCGCCGCCGAAGCCCTGGTAGCCCGTAACGGCTCCGGCATCAACTCCCCGCAAGACCTGATCGGCAAGAAAGTTGCCGTGCCATTCGTTTCCACCGGCCACTACAGCCTGCTGGCTGCGCTGAAGCACTGGAACATCGATCCAGAAAGTCGAGATCGTTAACCTGGCACCACCAGCCATCATCGCCGCCTGGCAGCGTGGCGACATCGACGCCACCTACGTTGGGACCCAGCACTGGGCAAGGCTAAAGAGAACGGCAAAGTGCTGATCACCTCGGGCGAGCTGAGCAACTCGGCGCACCAACCTTCGACGCCTGGATCGTGCGCAAAGACTTCGCCGAAAAACACCCGGAAATCGTCAGCGCGTTCGCCAAAACCACCCTCGACGCCTACGCCGCCTACCGCAAAGACCCGAAAGCCTGGCTGGCCAACAAAGACAACGTCGCCAAGGTCGTAAAACTCTCCGGCGCCAAAGCTGAAGACGTTCCAGTGCTGTTGGAAGGCAACGTGTTCCCGCTGGTGGGTGACCAAGTCACCGCTCTGGGCGAACCGACCACCAAGGCCATCACCAACACCGCCGGCTTCCTCAAGGAGCAAGGCAAGGTAGACGCAGTACTGGCGGACTACTCGCCGTACGTCAGCAACAAGTTCGTCAAATAAGCCGATTGAACCTCAAACCCTGGTGGCCCGCGCCATCAGGGTTACTCCGTTGGAGCACGACCATGAGCCTGTCCTTTTCCCGCCGCCTGTTGGCCACCCTGTGATCGCCGGCTGAGCGTTTCTGCTCAAGCACAAGACATCATCATCGGCTACCAAACCGGTATCGACCCAGCAAAGTGCCGCAAGCCAACGGCGGTTATGAAAAAGCCATCGGTGAAAAACTCGACTGGCGCAAATTCAACAGCGGTGCCGAAGTGGTCACCGCCATCGCCTCCGGTGATGTGCAGATCGGCAACCTCGGCTCCAGCCCACTCGCTGCCGCCGCCACCCGCGGCCTGCCCATCGTGACCTTCGTGGTCGCCGCGCAGATCAACTCGGCGAAGCCCTGGTGGTGCGCAACGGCAGCAAGATTACAAACCCGAAGACTGATCGGCAAAACCATCGCCACCCCATTTGTGTCGACCTCCCACTACAGCCTGCTCGGCGCGCTGAAGCACTGGAACATCGACCCTACCAAAGTAAAGTCGTGAACCTCACCCGGCGCAAATCACCGCAGCCTGGAAACGTGGCGATATCGACGGCGCATTCGTGTGGTCGCCTGCACTGGGCGAAATCAAGAAAGACGGCAAGGTTATCACCGATGCCGCCGAAGTTGGCGCCTGGGGCGCACCGACCTTCGAAGTGTGGGTAGCGCGCAAAGATTCGCCGAGAAGCATCCTGAAGTGCTGGCCAAGTTCGCCAAGGTGAGCATCGACGCGTACACCGCCTACAACGCCAACAAGGCCGCGTGGACGGCTGACTCCGCTCAGGTAAAAGAAATCGCCCGTCTGACCCGCCAACGCCGCCGACGTACCGGAACTGCTGGCCGGCTCCACCTTCCCGGAAAGCGCCGAGCAGAAAAACCTGCTCAACGGCCAGACCGCCAAAGACATCGCCCGCCACCGCCGTTTTCCTCAAGGAACAAGGCAAGGCCGATGGCGTGTTGGCGGATTACACGCCGTATGTGAGCAGCAAGTTCGTTCAGTAAACCCATGTGCCCTTTCCTGGATTCCCGCCTACGCGGGAATGACGGTGAAAGTGGCGAAAAGCACCGTCGTCCCGCGCAGGCGGGGACCCAGAATTTCGGAACAAACGAGAGCGAGACAACCCGATGGCCTTATTAGAACTGGAGCGCATCAGCGCACAGTACCCGGGCACTAGCGCACCGGTGCTGGCCGATATTTCCCTGACCCTCGGGCCGCAGCAATTGCTGGTGGCCCTCGGTCCGTCGGGCAGCGGCAAAACCTCGCTGCTCAACCTGATTGCCGGCTTCGTTGCCCCGAGCAGCGGCCGTATCACCCTAGACGGCGTGCCCGTAAAAGGCCCGAGCGCCGAGCGCGGCGTGGTGTTTCAAGACGACGCCCTGCTGCCCTGGCAGAACGTGCTGATAACGTCGCCTTCGGCCTGCAACTGGCCGGTGTCGCCCGCCCGGTACGCGAGGCCAAAGCGCGCGAGATGCTCGCCCTGGTCGACCTGGCGGCTTTGAACAACGCCAGGTCTGGCAATTGTCTGGCGGGCAAAGCAGCGTGTAGGCCTGGCCCGCGCCCTGGCCGCCGACCCGCGCGTACTGCTGAGGGACGAACCCTTCGGCGCCTCGACGCCTTTACCCGCGAGCAGATGCAAGAGCTGCTGCTGCAGGTGTGGCAACGCAGCGCCAAGCCGGTATTTCTGATTACCCACGACATCGAAGAAGCGGTGTTTCTCGCCACCGATTTGGTACTGCTGGCGCCGAATCCGGGGCAGATCGTCGAACGCCTGAAGCTGGACTTCGGCCAGCGCTATGGCCGCTGGTGAACCGGCCCGCGCCATCAAGTCTGACCCGCGTTTTATCGAAACCCGCGAACACGTGCTCGCGCAGGTGTTTTCCCAACGGTTGGCGTTACAAGCGGAGGCACGCGTATGAGCAGCTATGAAGCCACTCTGAACACTGGCAAGCCAGCAGCAGCGACGTGCTCGGCGACCTGCCCAGCGTCCCCGCCCAACGCGCGACCGTCAGCACCCGTGTCATCAGCGCCCTCACCCTCGGCACCTGGCGCCGTGTGGTGGGCGGTGACGGCCCTTGGCCTGATCGAACCGCTGTTTCTGCCGCCGCCGTCCGCTGTGCTGCAAAAAGGCTGGCTGCTGGTGACCACCGGCTATATGAATCCACCGCTGTGGCAGCACCTGGGCGCAAGCTGGCCGTATCGGCCTGGCGTTGCTGATTGCCGTGGTGACCGCCATTCCGGTGGGCATCGCATCGGCCGCAACCGCATTGCCCAAGGCATTCTCGACCCGTGATCGAGTTCTACCGCCCTATTCCACCGCTGGCTTATCTGCCGCTGATCGTGATCTGGTGCGGCATCGGCGAGCTGTCGAAAGTGCTGCTGATTTACTTGGCTATCTTCGCGCCTATCGCCATTGCTACTGCCACGGCGTGCGCACTGTCGACCCGGCCAAACTGCGTGCGGCGCAGTCGTTGGGCGCCAGCCGTAGCCAGCTGATTCGCCATGTGATTTTGCCGAGCGCCCTGCCCGACATTCTGACCGGCGTACGCATTGGTCTGGGGGTTGGCTGGTCGACGTTGGTTGCTGGGAGCTGATCGCGGCCACCAGCGGCCTGGGCTTTATGGTGCAGTCGGCGGCGCAGTTTCTGGTCACCGATGTGGTGATTCTCGGGATTCTGGTGATCGCCGTAATCGCCTTTGCACTTGAGATGAGTCTGCGCGCTTTACAGCGCCGTCTTGTCCCTTGGCACGGCCAGTCCCACTAGTTTTTTTTCAATGACGCGCCGGCCACGACCGGCGCGCATTCACCCCCTTGCGCTGCATCCACTGCCACGTATGAGAAAGACCATGAGCCTGCATATCACCCCTGAGTTCCGCCCTGGGCGCCCAGGTTGAAGGCA
>NZ_JBWBZC010000040.1:0-32874 GCF_056174845.1 Pseudomonas sp. CC11G | reverse complement strand
GCTGCCATTGAGCACGCTGCCGTTGGACAGGCCTTCGACGATGCCCGAAGCGATCTGCCACAGCGCGACCGAGCGGCGCGTCTTTGCACAGCACTTCGAGGCGGGCGAACACCGGGCCATATAGCCGAGGTTGGTGCCCAGGTCTTGGTTGCGGATAACGCCGATCAGCGCCATCTGCAGCATTTGGCGCAGTTTGCGCGCAGCACCGGCAGTTCGGCGGTACGCAGTTGTGCCAGGGAATCGGCCGACAGCGCCGGCTGGCGCACGGTCATGTCCGGGGGAGAAAAGGCTGGTTTCGGACAGCAGCTTTTCACCACGGGGCCGAACGCAGGTCGTTCAACAGCGGCAACACCACCATGGGCAGGTCGCGGCGCGCGGTTTGAATACGGTCGAGGTAAACCGGCAGTTGCAGAATGGCCTGCATCAGCACTTCCAGGGCTTCACCCTGGTTGCTCACGCGGTTTTCCATCAGGGCCTGAGCCAGATGCTCCATTTCCTCGGCAAGCAAGGCAGCACCGTAGAACTCCACCATTTGCAGAGTGCCGTGCACCTGATGCGCATAGGTCAGGCAGAAACGCATGCGTGTCGAGTCCTCGGGGTTCTCAACGAACGCCTCAAGGGCCTGCCGCGCCTGTTTCAGGGTTTCTGCGATCTCGCCTTTAACCCACTCCAGGGCGACATAATCGTGCCGATCACCCATAGCCACTCCACTCATAAACTGCACGCTACCCCTTTCGGGTAAAAGCCAGCACTCGCTCGTCGGCCACCGGCTCCAGGTCCGGGTGCTGCCAACCGACCACTTCACCGACGCCGACTACCAAAGACCACCTGGCGCAAGGCGTTCAGCCAGGCGGTTGAGGATCTCGCGGCGACGCCAGCGACGAAAAAGATCAGAAGCTGACAGACTGAGAAAATGACATCCATGCCGGCCATCGGCGCTTTGGCCAACTCCAGCACGTTGAGCCGGGCCACGCACACGCGTGCCGCCAAGCTCGGTATTACTTTTCAAACGACCATCGTCCTGGCGTCGAAGTAACGCTCGCACAGGTCTAATCCATCTGCTCGAACTTGCGCGCGGCGTATTCGGCCTCACGCGCTTTGCTCAGCGCATTCATGCTGATATCGGTGCCGGTTACACCGAAGTGTTCGGGCATGCCGCTATCGCGCAACACCTCCGAGGCACTGATCGCCAGGGAGTAAGGTTCTTCACCGCTGGAGCAACCCACACTCCACAAGGCCCACGGCTGTTCGCCGGGTTGGGCGCGCGCCAGGCGCAACGCCAGGTATTGCTCAAGCACTTCAAACGAAGGGCGATGGCGAAAGAAACGGGTTTCTTGAACGGTCAGGCGGTCCAGCAGGGTCGACCACTCCACAGCACCACGCGGACCATCGGTAACTTGCCGGTAGTAGCTGGCATAGTCCGGCACCTCGAGCTCACGCATGCGTGCGCTGAGGTTGGTCTGCAAAAAGGCCTGGCGCTGTTCGTTGATTACCACGCCGGTGCGCTCTTCAAGCAGCGCTTGCCAGTCGTGGAATTCTGCCGGCGTCATATCGACCAGAGGCTTGAGCGTCCAAGACCCACTTTGGGTCCCTTTCGGTGCCCCTCCCGGCGCCCCGCTCGGTTGCATGCCGTCTCCCTCGCTCATGGCCCAGTGGCGATGACCTTTTCAGGTCATCGCGCTCCCCTCGATCAGGCCTGGTCCGCTGCTTCTGGCAGGGTAAAACCAGAAACCGAACGACGCATCTCACTGGCCATCTTGGCCAGGTTACCAATGCTCTTGGCGGTAGCGGTGGTACCCGAGGACGTCTGCGAGGTGATCTCCTGGATCACGTTCATGGTGTTGGAGATATGGCCAGCGGAGGACGCTTGCTGGCGGGCGGCGTTGGAGATGTTCTGAATCAAGGCCGCGAGGGTCTTGGATACCTTTTCAATCTCTTCCAGTGCCACACCGGCGTCCTGTGCCAGACGGGCACCGCGCACTACTTCGGAAGTGGTTTGCTCCATGGAGATAACCGCTTCGTTGGTGTCGGTCTGAATCGTTTTAACCAGCGCCTCGATCTGCTTGGTTGCAGCGGAGGAACGTTCAGCGAGGCGTTGTACCTCGTCCGCTACCACGGCGAAGCCTCGACCGGCGTCACCGGCCATGGAGGCCTGGATCGCGGCGTTCAGTGCGAGGATGTTCGTTTGGTCGGCGATGTCGTTAATCAGGCTAACGATGTCACCAATCTCCTGGGACGATTCACCGAGACGTTTAATACGTTTCGAGGTGTCCTGGATCTGCTCACGGATGTTATCCATGCCGGTGATGGTGTTGTGCACCACCTCGTTACCCTTGTTGGCGATGGCTACGGAACGTTCCGCTACCGCAGAGGACTCCGAGGCGTTCGCCGATACCTGGTCAATGGAAACGGCCATTTCGTTGATCGCCGCCGATGCACCGGCAATTTCTTGCGCCTGGTGTTCGGATGCTTCGGCCAGGTGCATTGCCGTTGCCTGGGTTTCCTGGGCGGCGGCGGCCACCTGTACAGCGGTCAGGTTGATCGTGGCTACCAGGTCGCGCAGCTGGTCGATCGAGTAGTTGATCGAGTCAGCGATGGCGCCGGTGAAGTCTTCGGTTACGGTGGCTGCTACGGTCAAGTCACCGTCCGCGAGGTCGGCAATTTCGTCGAGCAGTCGCAGAATCGCCGCCTGGTTTCGTTCGTTTTTCTCAGCGGTTTCAGCCAGTCGGCTACGGGTGCTCTGAACCATTACCAGACCGATCAGGATGATCGAGGCAATCGCCAGCAGACCCAGCACGTAACCGGCCAGGGTGTTCATCGAACGCGCACTTACCAGGTTTTCGAAACCGTCGGCCAGCTTGGACGCTTTGTCCAACAGGGTTTGCGACACGGTGAAGATGCTGCTTGCCGATTCACGAACCTGGAACAGTTCTGGCGAGGTTTCGAGAATTTCGTCTACCGAACCGGATACGAACTCGAACAACTCGGAAATCTCGGACAGACGCTCCAGGGCTTCCTGGTCGCTGACCTTGGTGATCTTCATGGCGGCGTTGCCTTCGATCATCGCCTTGAGTACGCGACCGAACAGGCTGGCGTCACGGCCGAACATGTCGGCGGCTTGTACCGAATCTTCGTCACCGGCCAGTACCTTGTTCACCGAGCCGAGGATACGTTCGGCCAACAGCGACTGGCGCTGGGCAACCGATACCTGAGCAGCGGTCGCGCCGCTTTCCAGCAAGATGTCGACCACTTCTTCGTACTCGACCTGCAGCTGCGGAATGGTTTCGGCCAGTGTGGCGGCTACCTGGTGCAGGGACAGTACGGTTTGTTCGCTGGCGAGAATGGCGTCGGCGTTTTTACGCAGGCTGTCCCAGTCTTGCTGCACCGCGTCCATTTCTGGTTTCACGATGCCAGGCGCGGGCGGCAGGCCAGTGCTGTTGTCACCCTTGACCAGGAAGCTCCAGCGCTTTTCGAAGTCGTTGCGCGCGTCTTTCAACAGGGCGAACGCCTCTGTCTTACCGGCGGCCGCTTCCGTGGCGTTCTTCGCAATACGCTGGGACAGTACACGCAGCTCACCGGAGTGGCTGATGTATTCCTTGTCGTAGTTCGACTGGGTGTTGATGTAGGCGAAGTTGGCGAAGAGCAACACGATCGAAACGATCAGGACGATAAACAGCCCCGCGATCAACGAGCTACTACGCACTCCAGCCAATAGATTGCCTGCGTTCAGTTTTTTCATTATTTGGCCCCGCCTGGACCCACCGCACTACGTTTCCCATATAACGCCAAAGGGCCGGCAAATGCCGACCCAACCTAATCAATCAGAACGCAACGTCGAGAAAGCCCGGATGCTGTGCCAGCGCGTGAGGGCTGAACACTAGCCATGGTTGCTCGCGTTGAAAAACCCCATGTATGAAGGGCTCAATAGCCGCCTCGAGCGCTGGCAACTGCTCCGAAAAGCTGTCCACCGGGAAGTGCTGCATACCAAACACTTCATCGACGGTCAGGCCAGCGAAAACATCGTGGTGGTCTACGACCAAAACGCGCCGCTGCTTGCGCAGAGGCGAGAGTTCGGTGCCGAAGTAGCCACACATATCCATTACCGGCAGCAAGCGCCCACGTACGTTGGCCACGCCCTTGACCCAGCTTTTGACGCCGGGCAACAACGTGAACCGTGGCTCGTGCAGCACTTCGCCGATCTCACCCATCGGTGCTACGAACAGCCGCTCGCCCATGCGAAAGCCGATCCCACTCCAGGTCTGCACCACGGCCCGCTGCGACGGCAAGCCGGCAGCCAGCAGTCGACAACGCTGGTCGATCTCGAGGAGAAGCTGAAAGGGGGTCTGTACTTCCGACATGTCGGCCTGAACCTTCTAGTTTTTATGTGCGTGGTGGCGGCTTAGCCCGCCAGCACCGCATTTAAGGTTTTCAGCAGCGTGTCTTCGTCCACCGGTTTGGTCAGGTAGTCACGCGCGCCTTGGCGCTTGCCCCAGACCTTATCGGTTTCTTGGTCTTTGGTGGTGACGATAATTACCGGAATGTGATTGGTATCAGCATCTTTGGTGAGTTGACGGGTCGCCTGGAAGCCATTGAGGCCCGGCATCACGATATCCATCAACACGGCGTCGGGTTTTTCCTGACGGGCCAGTGCCACGCCATCGGCGCCATTTTCCGCCTTGAGTACCTGGTGACCGTGCTTTTCGAGCATGGCGGTCAGCTTGTACATCTCGGTGGGAGAGTCATCAACAATCAGAATTCGAGCCATGGTGTTTCCCTATGGAAGTTGCGTCTCCGCCTTAGCGGTCGAACGTCAAGATGCTTGTTCCACCGGGGTGAAATCAGGGACGTGAGCCTTGATAGCGCCGAGCAGCTCTTCCTTACTGAAAGGCTTGGTGAGGTACTGATCGGAACCCACGATACGGCCCTTGGCCTTATCGAACAGGCCGTCCTTGGAGGACAGCATGATTACCGGGGTGGACTTGAAAGCACTGTTATTTTTGATCAGGGCGCAGGTCTGATAGCCATCTAAGCGCGGCATCATGATGTCGACAAAAATGATGTTGGGGTGTGTGTCAGCGATCTTGGCCAACGCATCGAAACCATCGACGGCGGTGATCACTTCGCAACCCACTTTTTTCAGCAGGGTCTCAGCAGTGCGACGAATCGTTTTCGAATCGTCGATGACCATGACCCTTAATCCTTCGGAATGCTGTTCCATGTTCGTCCTACCATCGCCTCGATGAGTCGTTATTTTTCTACGTTTTCAGTGCGCCTGAGGCCTACCAGCTACGGGCTGCGACCCAATCGTAGGCCTTTTTAGCACACTCTCTAGAAGCAATCTATAAGCCCCAGAAGCGTAAGGTTTTTCCTTGACCGAAGTGGTCGCCAGCGCCACTCTGCCGCCACACAGTCTAGTCGCGACACATTTCAACTGTCGCATTCGTTTCGCGGAGGATCCACCCCATGAGCGTTCGCCTTGGCATAGTCATGGACCCAATTTCGGGCATTTCCTATAAGAAGGACAGCTCGCTCGCCATGCTACTGGCCGCTCAGGCCCGTGGTTGGTCGTTGTTCTATATGGAACAGCACGATCTGTACCAGGTTGCAGGTGTTGCCAAAGCGCGCATGCGTCCGCTTAAAGTTTTTGCCGACCCGCAACACTGGTTCGAGCTGGGCGACGAAACCGACGCCCCGCTGACCGAACTGGACGTGATCCTGATGCGCAAGGATCCGCCGTTCGATATGGAATTCGTCTACAGCACTTACCTGCTGGAGCAAGCCGAGCGAGCCGGGGTGTTGATCGTCAACCGCCCCCAAAGCCTGCGCGACTGCAATGAAAAGCTGTTCGCCACGCAATTCCCGCACTGCACGCCACCGACGCTGGTCAGCCGCCGCGCCGACATTCTGCGGGAGTTTGCCAAAGAGCACCGTGACATCATTCTCAAACCCTTGGATGGCATGGGCGGCACCTCGATCTTTCGTCACCGCGAAGGCGACCCGAATCTGTCGGTGATTCTCGAAACCCTGACCAACCTCGGCCAGCAGCAGATCATGGCGCAAGCGTACCTGCCGGCGATCAAGGACGGCGACAAGCGCATTCTGATGATCAACGGCGAGCCGGTGCCGTACTGCCTTGCACGTATTCCGGCGGCCGGCGAAACCCGCGGCAACCTGGCCGCTGGCGGTCGTGGCGAAGCGCGCCCGCTGACCGATCGCGATCGCTGGATTGCGGCTCAAGTAGGACCGACGCTGCGCGAGAAAGGCCTGTTGTTCGTGGGCCTGGACGTCATCGGCGACTACCTGACCGAAATCAACGTCACCAGCCCGACCTGCATCCGTGAAATCGACAATGCCTACAACACCGGTATTGGCGAGCAACTGATGGCGGCCATTGCGGCGCAACTGGACGCTCGTTAACGCGCAGGCGCGTGCCTCTGTCTCTTATATAAAGAAGAACAGAGCCACGCGCCGCTGCGACACGAGACCCACAACGCAGAAATGCCCAGTGCTTCACCAAGCCGCGCAGTGCTTCATAGACTTTTCGCCGAGCCCTCGGCAGACTGCGCGGCAACCTAAATCGACCCCGTTGCGCGATGAACTCACCCGCCCTTCCGCCAGAACTTTCTGATTACGGCGTCCGCCCTGCGGATAGGCTGGGCTTTACCCTGTTCCTCGCAGCCGTCCTGCACGCAGTCCTGATTCTCGGCGTCACCTTCACCTTGGTGCCGCCCAGCCAGATCAGCAAAACCCTGGAAATCACCCTGTCCACGTTCAAAAGCAAGGAAGCGCCCAAAGAGGCCGACTACCTCGCCCAGGACAATCAACAGGGCAGCGGCACGCTGGATAAAAAAGCCGCGCCGAAAACCACCGAGCAGGCGCTGTTCCAGGACAAAGAAGTCAAACGCATCACCCTGCCCACCGCGCCTGCACCGAAGACCAAGCAGGAAGCGCCCAAAGCAGCCGTAGCCACTACGGCGCCCAAGCAGCAGAAAACGCAGGTCAAGCAGGAAGAAACCAAACCGCAACCTGACGCCCGCAAAGCACCAGCGTTCGACAGCGAGCAGTTGTCGGCGGAAATCTCCGGCCTTGAAGCGGAATTGGCGCAGGAACAGCAGCTGTACGCCAAACGCCCGAAAATTCACCGCCTGAACGCGGCCTCGACCATGCGTGACAAAGGCGCCTGGTACAAAGACGAATGGCGCAAGAAGGTCGAACGGGTCGGCAACCTGAACTACCCCGACGAAGCCCGCCGTCAGCGCATTTACGGCAGCTTGCGTCTTCTGGTGTCGATCAACCGCGACGGCAGCCTGTATGAAGTGCAGGTGCTGGAGTCATCCGGGCAGCCACTGCTGGACCAGGCGGCGCTGCGCATCGTGCGCTTGTCGGCGCCGTTCGCGCCGTTTACCGGTGACCTCTCGGACATCGACCGCCTGGAAATCATCCGCACCTGGCGCTTCGAGCGCGGTGACAAGCTCTCCAGCAAATAAGGTCATCCAGAGGGCAACGGCCTACAGCAATTGCCTGGGTCGGCTTGTCAGGGCCACCAACCAGCGGCGACACTACGCGCCATGAAAGACGCCAACCCCAGCTACCTGAAAAACCACTTTCTGATTGCCATGCCGCACATGGCCGATCCGAATTTCGCGCAGACCGTCACTTTCCTCATCGAACACAACGCAGACGGCGCCATGGGCCTGGTGATCAACCGCCCCAACGGCCTCACCCTCGCCGACGTGCTTGAGCAACTGCGCCCTGACACCTTGCCGCCCGCTCTCTGCCAAAGCCTGCCGATTTTCTCCGGTGGCCCGGTGCAGACGGACCGCGGCTTTGTGCTGCACCCGGCCGGCCCACAGTTCCAGGCCACCATGGAGTTGGGCGAACTGGCTGTCACCACCTCGCAAGACGTGCTGTTCGCCATCGCCGACGGCCATGGTCCGCTTCAGCACGTGATCGCCCTGGGTTACGCCGGCTGGGAAGCCGGGCAACTGGAAGACGAGCTGATCGGCAACACCTGGCTCACCTGCCCCGCCGACAACCACATTCTGTTTGACCTACCCTTCGACCAACGCCTGGCCGCTGCCGCTGCGCGCCTGGGTGTCAATCTCAGCCTGCTGACCTCACAAGCCGGACACGCCTGATGGCCGATAAACCTCTACGCCTGCTGCTCGGTTTCGACTACGGCACCAAGCAGATCGGCGTTGCCGTCGGCCAGGTAATCACTGGCCAGGCTCGCGAGCTGTGCGTGCTCAAAGCGCAGAACGGCGTACCCGACTGGCAGAAGGTCGAAGCCTTGGTAAAAGAGTGGCAACCGGACGCCATCGTGGTGGGTCTGCCGCTGAATATGGACGGCAGCGCCAGCGAAATGAGCGAACGTGCCGAAAAATTTGCCCGCCGTCTTAACGGACGCTTCAACCTGCCCGTGCACACCCACGACGAACGCCTGACCACCTATGAAGCCAAAGGCGAGCGCCTGCAGCAGGGCCAACGTGGCGGTTACCGGGAAAACCCGGTGGATGCCCTCGCCGCCGCCTTGCTGCTTGAAGGCTGGCTGGCCGAACACAGCGGCGCCTGAAGCTCTGCGTTTTTTGCGATTCAAGGAGAGACCATGAAGCTACCCAACCCCGCCGAGCTGCTGCCGCAAATGGCCGCCGCCCTTACCGAGCACCTGGCTAAACGGCAGATCAGCGAGCCGCGCTTTATCGGCATCCACACCGGCGGCGTATGGGTCGCCCAAGCCCTGCTCAAGGAGCTGGGCCGCGACACCGAGCTGGGCATTCTCGATGTGTCGTTCTACCGCGATGACTTCACCCAGAACGGCCTGCACCCGCAAGTGCGCCCCTCGGCGCTGCCGTTCGAAATCGAAGGCCAGCACCTGGTGCTGGTGGATGACGTGCTGATGAGCGGCCGCACCATTCGCGCCGCGCTCAACGAGCTGTTCGACTATGGCCGCCCCGCCAGCGTGACCCTGGTCAACCTGCTCGATCTTAATTCCCGCGAGCTGCCGATTCGCCCCGATGTGGTCGGCGCCACCCTGTCGCTCGCTCCCAATGAGCGGGTAAAATTGCTCGGCCCCGCGCCGCTCACGCTCGAGCACCTGCCTCCCGCCGCCCACTGAGACTTCCCCGATGACGCCAACAGACGCCAAGCGCCCGCTGCAGCTCAACGACCAGGGCCAGCTGCGCCACTTCCTCTCGCTTGATGGCTTGCCTCGCGAGTTGCTCACCGAAATCCTCGACACCGCCGACTCCTTCCTTGAAGTCGGCGCCCGCGCGGTGAAAAAAGTACCGCTGCTGCGCGGTAAGACTGTGTGCAACGTGTTCTTCGAGAACTCCACGCGCACGCGCACCACCTTTGAACTGGCAGCCCAGCGTTTGTCGGCGGACGTCATCACCCTGAACGTGTCGACCTCCTCCACCAGCAAAGGCGAAACCCTGCTCGACACCCTGCGCAACCTCGAAGCCATGGCGGCCGACATTTTCGTGGTACGCCATGCCGACTCCGGCGCCGCGCACTTTATTGCCGAACACGTGTGCCCGGACATGGCGATCATCAACGGCGGCGACGGCCGCCACTCGCATCCGACCCAGGGCATGCTCGACATGCTCACCATCCGCCGCCACAAAGGCAGCTTTGAAAACCTCTCGGTGGCCATCGTCGGCGACATCCTGCATTCGCGGGTGGCGCGCTCCAACATGCTCGCGCTGAAAACCCTGGGTTGCCCGGACATCCGCGTGATCGGCCCGAAAACCTTGTTGCCGGTCGGCATCGAGCAATACGGCGTGAACATCTACACCGACCTCGCCGAAGGCCTGAAAGACGTCGACGTGGTGATCATGCTGCGCCTGCAGCGCGAGCGCATGACCGGCGGTTTGCTGCCCAGCGAGGGCGAGTTCTACCGCCTCTATGGCCTGACCAGCGAACGCCTGAAACTGGCCAAGCCGGACGCTCTGGTGATGCACCCGGGACCGATCAACCGAGGCGTGGAAATCGAATCGGCGGTGGCCGACGGCCCGCAGTCGGTGATTCTCAACCAGGTGACCTACGGCATCGCCATCCGCATGGCCGTGCTGTCCATGGCCATGAGCGGCCAGGCCACCCAGCGTCTGCTGAACCAGGAAGCCCAAGCGAACAAAGCGGCTGAGGAGCAAAACTGATGCGTATCGAAATCCTCGGCGCTCGAGTGATCGATCCCAAAAGCGGCCTGGACAAGGTCTGCGATCTCTTTATTGCCGACAGCAAAATCGCCGCCATCGGCGCCAAGCCAGCCGGCTTTGCAGCAGACAAAACCATTGATGCCAAGGGCCTGGTTGCCAGCCCCGGCCTGGTCGACCTGAACGTCGCCTTGCGCGAGCCGGGCTACAGCCGCAAAGGCAGCATCTCCAGCGAAACCCTGGCCGCCGCAGCCGGTGGCATCACCAGCCTGTGCTGCCCACCGTTTACCAAACCGATTCTGGACACCCCGGCGGTCGCCGAGCTGATCCTCGACCGCGCCCGCAGCGCCGGGCACACCAAGGTGTTTCCGATTGGCGCGTTGAGCAAAGGCCTGGCCGGCGAGCAGTTGGCCGAGCTGGTGGCCCTGCGTGACGCCGGTTGCGTGGCGTTCGGTGATGGCCTGGAAAGCTTCCGCAACAACCGCACCCGCCGTCGCGCCTTCGAATACGCCGCCACGTTCGACCTGACCGTGGTGCTGCAGTCGCAAGACCACGACCTCGCCGAAGGCGGCCTGGCCCACGAAGGCGCCACCGCCAGCTTCCTCGGCCTGTCGGGCATTCCCGAGAGCGCAGAAACAGTGGCGGTTGCCCGCGATCTGCTGTTGGTGGAACAGACCGGGGTGCGTGCGCACTTCAGCCAACTGACCAGTGCCCGCGGCGCAGAACTGATCGCCGACGCCCAGGCGCGTGGCCTGCCGGTAACCGCCGATGTGGCGCTGTACCAGCTGATTCTCACCGATGAAGCGCTGATCGATTTCTCCAGCCTGTACCACGTGCAGCCGCCGCTGCGCACTGCAGCCGACCGTGACGGTTTGCGAGCGGCGGTAAAAGCCGGGGTTATTCAGGCCATCGCCAGTCACCACCAACCACACGAAGCTGATGCCAAGCTGGCGCCGTTCGGCGCGACCGAGCCGGGCATGAGCAGCGTCGAGTTGCTGCTGCCACTGGGTTTGAGCCTGGTGCAAGACGGCCTGCTGGACCTGCCGACACTGCTGGCGCGCCTGAGCGCCGGTCCTGCCGCGGCCCTGCGTTTGCCGGCTGGCCAACTGGCCGTGAATAGCCCGGCGGATGTGCTGCTGTTCGACCCGCAAGCCTCGACCCTGGCCGGGGAAACCTGGTTTTCCAAAGGCCAGAACAGCCCGTTTATTGGCCATTGCCTGCCGGGCGCGGTGCGTTACACCTTGGTGGATGGGCATATCAGCTACCAGGCCTGATCCAATTGCCGCCAACAAAAAGCCCGCCAATCGGCGGGCTTTTTGTTGGGTGGTAGTCGTCAGACGCGCTGCGCGACGTTACGCACCGACACCTGATCATTCAGGGTCCAGAAGTCGTACAGCACCCCGACAAAGAACAAACCGCCGGTGAATAGGTAAATGATCCCGCTGATCCATTTCCCTTGGTACATGCGGTGCACGCCAAACACCCCGAGGAAGGTCAGCAGAATCCAGGCGACGTTGTAGTCCAGGCCGCCGGCGTTAAAACGCAAATCCGCTTCGCGGTCCATCGACGGGATCAGAAACAGGTCAATGATCCAGCCGATAAAGAACAGACCGAAGGTGAAGAACCAGATGGTGCCGGTTACCGGCTTGCCGTAGTAGAAACGGTGCGCGCCGAGAAAACCGAAAATCCACAGCAGATAGCCGATGAGCTTGCTGTGGGTGTCCTGACGTACGTTCATGCTTGCCTCCCTTGGGCGTTCACAACTTCGACCAAGGCTACGGCAAAGGGTGCCCACTCGACCATCTCAAACCCTCTTCGATCACCCAGGTAGCAATGCGACAGAGCGAGCGTCGTACTTCTGACAGATTCTGGATCCCAGCTTCCGCTGGGATGACGGTGGAACACACCAAAATCTCCGTCGTCCCAGCGAAGGCTGGGACCCAGAATTTCGGAGATAACCGCAAATCGTCGACGGTCGTCTAAGCCAAATGACGGGTCTACGGGGACGAATATGAGCCCAGCGAAACGCTCAGGATTAGTCCCTACAAAGCCGAAAAAAGCAGGGCTTTATCACTGCTTTTCGCTCATCGGACCAGAGTTCCAATCGACCAATGGTCAAAAAATGATCAAAAAAGCTGTTATAAAGTTGCGCTTTCGTGAAAACAAGAGCTTTGAGTTATGCGTTCCCTTCACCAAACCTGGCTATCCATCTGCCTGTGTTTACCGCTTGCTGCTGTCGCGTCCCACAGCATTGCAAGCAATCGCTACCAGTCGTTGCCAGCCCATTCCACCGGGCACACGGCTTCCACCTCCTCTATTTCCAACACGCCAGCCAGCGCCTCACCCGAGCGTACCGAAGCCGCCAAAAACAGCAGCTCGGTTCTCGGCCGCGCCGTAAATACCTTGGGTGTGCGTTATCGCTGGGGCGGCAGTTCGCCTGAGAAGGGCTTCGATTGCAGCGGCCTGGTGCGCTATGCCTTTGACGATATCGACTCGGTCGACCTGTCGCGCACCTCCAACGCCATGGCCCGTACCGACGGCAAGAAAGTCGCGCGGGACGATCTCGAACCCGGCGACCTGCTGTTTTTCAACATCCGCGGCGGGCGTATCAACCACGTGGCGATTTACTTGGGCAACGACCGTTTTATCCATGCGCCACGACGCGGCAAGGCGGTCACCATCGACACCTTGAACAAGCCCTATTGGAAAACCCACTACGCCATGGCCAAGCGCGTGCTGCCCGCCGATGAGCCGCAGCTGCGGGTTACCTCGCGCTAACTAACCGTACCCAATAAAAAAGGCTGCCAGTGGCAGCCTTTTTTGTTCAACCCGCGCTTAGCGAAAACGCCGCCCGCTGTCTTCATCGCTGGTTTCCAGCGACAAGCCTTGCGACATGGTGGTCAGGTGATCGCCGTCGGTTTCCGAACCCAGCTTGATCATCAAGCGCAGGTCGTTCGCCGAGTCGGCATAGGCCAACGAATCTTCGTAAGTGATCTCGCCCTGGCTGTACAGCTGATACAGCGCCTGGTCGAACGTCTGCATACCTTGCTCGGTGGAGCGCTTCATCAGCGCTTTCAACTCGTGCACTTCACCTTTACGGATCAGGTCGGCGGCCAGCGGGGTGTTGATCAACACCTCGATAACGGCGCGGCGGCCTTTACCGTCCGGGGTTGGAATCAGTTGCTGAGCGACGATGGCCTTGAGGTTCAACGACAAGTCCATCCACACCTGCTGCTGACGGTCGGCGGGGAAGAAGTTGATGATCCGGTCCAGCGCCTGGTTGGCGTTGTTGGCGTGCAAGGTGGCCAGGCACAGGTGCCCGGTTTCGGCGAAGGCCACGGCGTGGTCCATGGTTTCGCGGGTACGCACCTCACCAATCAGAATCACGTCCGGCGCCTGGCGCAGGGTGTTCTTCAGGGCCACTTCGAACGACTCGGTGTCGATACCCACTTCGCGCTGCGTCACGATGCAGCTCTGGTGCTGGTGGATATATTCGATCGGGTCTTCGATGGAAATGATGTGGCCGCTGCTGTTCTTGTTGCGGTAGCCGATCATCGCCGCCAGCGAGGTGGACTTACCGGTACCGGTAGCGCCCACAAACAACACCAGGCCGCGCTTGGTCAGGGCGAGCTTTTTCAGCACCTCTGGCAGCTTGAGGTCTTCGAGAGTTGGAATATTGGTTTCGATACGCCGCAGCACCATGCCGGCCAAATTGCGCTGGTAGAAGGCGCTGACGCGGAAACGACCAATGCCACGGGCGCTGATGGCGAAGTTGCATTCGTGGTTTTCGGCGAAGTCGCGGCGCTGCTGCTCGTTCATGACCGCATGCACGGTCTCGCGCGACTGCTCAGGCGACATCGGGGTCTTGGTGATCGGCATGATTTTGCCGTTCACCTTCATCGAAGGCGGCACACCTGCGGTGATAAACAGGTCGGAACCACCCTTCTCGACCATCAAACGCAGTAGCTTTTCAAATTCCATTGCAGTTCTCGCCTATCACGCAACCTTGCCACGGCAGCCGGAGGCCACCGCCACCCCATAGGGGCAACTGGCTGCGCGCGTGTAGCGCAACCTGTCGTTATAGAAGCTGTGCATATTCTGCTGTCTGCCGCTCAGTTCCAAGCCGGCAGACGTGCAGGATGGGATATGCGTCAGAAATTTTCCGGGGTTTTCGCTTTTTCCCGCGCGGCTTCGCGGGAAACCAGGCCTTTGGCGACCAGGCCTTTGAGGCAGGAGTCGAGGGTCTGCATGCCCAGCGCACCGCCGGTTTGAATCGCCGAATACATCTGCGCCACTTTGTCTTCACGAATCAGGTTACGGATAGCCGGAGTGCCGATCATGATTTCGTGAGCGGCCACCCGGCCGCCGCCGATTTTCTTCAGCAGGGTTTGCGAGATAACCGACTGCAGGGATTCGGACAGCATCGAACGCACCATCGACTTCTCTTCGGCCGGGAATACGTCGACCACACGGTCGATGGTTTTGGCGGCCGAGGTGGTGTGCAGAGTGCCGAAAACCAAGTGCCCGGTTTCCGCAGCAGTCAGGGCCAGGCGGATGGTTTCCAAGTCGCGCATCTCACCGACCAGGATGATGTCCGGGTCTTCCCGCAGTGCCGAACGCAGTGCTTCGCTGAAGCCCAGGGTGTCGCGGTGCACTTCACGCTGGTTGATCAGGCACTTTTTCGATTCGTGTACGAATTCGATAGGGTCTTCGACGGTAAGAATGTGGTGATATTTGTTGCTGTTGATGTAGTCGAGCATGGCCGCCAGGGTGGTGGACTTGCCCGAACCGGTCGGGCCGGTGACCAGCACCAGGCCGCGCGGCACATCGGAAATCTTCTTGAAGATCTCGCCCATCCCTAGGTCTTCCATCGACAGCACTTTGGATGGAATCGTCCGGAATACAGCGCCAGCACCCCGGTTCTGGTTAAAGGCGTTTACCCGGAAACGCGCGACGCCAGGCACTTCGAAGGAGAAGTCGGTCTCCAGAAACTCCTCGAAATCCTTGCGCTGCTTGTCGTTCATGATGTCGTAGATCAGCGCATGCACTTGCTTGTGGTCCAGCGCCGGCAAGTTGATCCGACGGACATCGCCATCGACCCGAATCATCGGCGGCAAACCCGCCGAGAGATGCAGGTCCGAAGCGCCCTGTTTCGCGCTGAAGGCGAGCAGCTCAGTGATATCCATGGAACTCCTTAAAGACGAGCATCTAATGGCAAGCAAGCAGGTAGAATGCCGCTGAACCAAGGCGGCTGGTGTAGGTAATGTCCACGATAGCAGAGAATATTGCAAAGCTCGGTGAGCGTATCCGTGAGGCGGCGCAAGCCTCGCAGCGAGATTTCCAGCACATCGGCCTGCTGGCCGTGAGCAAAACCAAACCTGCAGTCGCCATTCGCCAGGCCCATGCCGCCGGCCTCTGCGATTTCGGTGAAAACTACCTGCAAGAAGCCCTGGGCAAACAGGCCGAACTGACCGACCTTCCCTTGATTTGGCACTTCATCGGCCCCATCCAGTCGAACAAGACCAAAGCCATAGCCGAGCACTTCGACTGGGTACATTCGGTGGACCGCCTGAAAATCGCCCAACGCCTCTCCGAACAACGCCCCGCGCACCTGCCGCCGCTCAATATCTGCCTGCAGGTCAATGTCAGCGGCGAAGCCAGTAAATCCGGTTGCGCCCCCGAAGAATTGCCGGCGTTGGCCGCCGCCGTGGTGCAACTGCCCAATGTGCGTCTGCGCGGCTTGATGGCAATTCCCGAGCCCACCGACGACGTCGGCGCCCAGCGCCAGGCCTTCGCCAAGGTACGTGAATTGCAAAGCAGCCTCGCCCTGCCCGGCCTCGACACCTTGTCGATGGGCATGAGCCACGACCTGGAAGCGGCCGTCGCCGAAGGGGCCACCTGGGTGCGCATCGGCACGGCCCTGTTTGGGGCGCGCGACTATGGTCACGAGCCAACTCCATGAACAACCGCAACCCCTGCCTTATTAAAGGAAGCGTTTTATGAGCAACCCCCGTATTGCCTTTATTGGTGCCGGCAACATGGCTGCCAGTCTGATCGGCGGCCTGCGCGCCCAGGGCATGGATGGAAAACTGATCACCGCCAGCGACCCTGGCGCCGAGCAGCGCGCCAAGATCGCCAGCGAGCACGGCATCAGCGTGTTCGCCAATAACGCGGACGCGGTAAAAGGCGCCGATGTCGTGGTACTGGCGGTCAAACCGCAGGCCATGAAAACCGTGTGCCTGGCTTTGGCATCCGAGCTCAGCAGCAATCAGGTCATCGTATCGATTGCCGCCGGCATTACCTGCGCCAGCTTGCAAACCTGGCTGAGCACGGCAACTGCCCCGACTCGCCCGATCGTGCGCTGCATGCCCAATACCCCGGCGCTGCTGCGCCAGGGCGTCAGCGGCCTGTTCGCCAATGCCCAGGTCACGCCCCCCCAGCGCCAGCAAGCCGAGCAATTGCTCTCGGCCGTCGGCGTCGCGCTGTGGCTGGACGAGGAACACCTGATCGACGCGGTCACGGCAGTATCCGGCAGCGGCCCGGCGTATTTCTTCCTGCTGATCGAAGCCATGACCGCCGCCGGCGAGAAGCTCGGCCTGCCCGCAGCCACCGCCGCCCAGCTAACTCTGCAAACCGCCCTCGGCGCCGCGCGCATGGCAGTAGCCAGCGATGTGGATGCCGCCGAGCTGCGTCGCCGCGTCACCTCCCCGGCCGGTACCACTGAAGCGGCAATCAAGTCGTTCCAGGCCGGTGGTTTCGAAGCACTGGTGGAGCAAGCACTCAACGCCGCGGCGCATCGCTCGGCGGAACTGGCCGAGCAATTGGGCCAATAAGGAGCTGATGATGATTGGATTGAACACCGCTGCCGTCTACATCCTGCAAACCCTTGGCAGCATGTACCTGTTGATCGTGCTGATGCGTTTTATCCTGCAGCTGGTGCGGGCCAACTTCTATAACCCGCTGTGCCAGTTCATCGTGCGGGCTACCCAGCCGCTGCTCAAACCGCTGCGCAAGATCATCCCCGGCTTCGGCGGCCTGGATATCGCCTCGCTGGTGTTGGCGATCGTGTTGCAGTTCATCCTGATCGCCCTGACCATCCTGCTCACCTACGGCGTGTTCGCTAACCCGTTGCAGATGCTCATCTGGTCCATGATTGGCATCACCGCGCTGTTCCTCAAGGTGTTCTTTTTCGCCCTGATCATCAGCGTGATCCTCTCCTGGGTCGCTCAAGGCAGCCACAACCCTGGCGTGGAATTGGTCAACCAGATCTGCGAGCCGGTGCTGGCGCCGATTCGGCGCATCCTGCCGAGTATGGGCGGCCTGGACCTGTCACCGATCTTTGCCTTCCTGGCGCTCAAGCTGCTGGACATGCTGGTGATTCAGAACCTGATGGTAATGACCGGCATGCCCGATGTGCTGCGCATGCTGCTGTAAAAACGCTGCTACTGCGCCGGGCCGACATGGCCCGGCGCGCACTTCTCCTGCCTGAACCAATGACCATTCGGTCACACCTACCGACCTTAAGGCGGGCTGCCATCTAAGCCTGATTGACGCGTAGGATGCTTCCCGCATAATGCCGACCAATGGCAAGCTGCCATCTAAGCGTGCGCCCATCACAAAGCGCCGCGTAGCCGCTTGCAGCGGCTGATAGCCACGCCGATGATCTTTCAAAATCAGTCGCAGGATGCGTTGCCGACAGGAGTGCAGGAATGAGCATGGAACGTCTCAGTCAACAGGTGAGTGCATACGTAGGCTGGAAGCGCGAGTTGATGCGGCAGATCACCCGCTATCGCAGCTGGCTGGCCACTAACCGGCTGACCTCCGAAGCCGTCGAAGCCAAGCTCGACCGCGCTTTGCGCACCCTGCGTACCGACCACATCACCCTGGCCTTTGTCGGCGAGTTCTCGCGCGGCAAAACCGAGCTGATCAATAGCCTGTTTTTCTCCGAGTATGGCCAGCGCATGCTGCCGTCCCACGCCGGGCGCACCACCATGTGCCCAACCGAGCTGTTTTTCGACCCGCGCTCGGAACGCTCCTATATCCGTTTGCTGCCGATTGAAACGCGCATGACCGATGCCAGCGTTGCGCAGTTCAAACGCATCCCGCGTCACTGGGTAAACATTCCGCTGGACGTCAGCGACCCCGACAACATGGTGCAGGCCTTCACCCAGGTGGCGAAGACCAAACCTATGGCGGTCGAACAAGCCATTCAACTGGGTTTTCACCCGGACATGCTGGAAAGCGCCGGCAAACCCGGCCAGGTGCTGGTGCCGGCCTGGCGCCACGCCATCGTCAACTTCGACCACCCGCTGCTGCGCCAAGGCCTGCGGATTCTCGACACGCCCGGCCTCAATGCCCTGGGCAGCGAGCCGGAACTGACCCTGTCGATGCTGCCCAGCGCTCAAGCGATCATCTTCCTGCTCTCGGCCGATACCGGCGTAACCGCCAGCGATATGGCCGTATGGCAAACCCATATCCGTTCGCTGGACGAAGAAACCCAGACCAGCCTGTTTGCCGTGCTGAACAAAATCGACGTGCTCTGGGACGACCTGGCCGGCGAGACCTTTGTGCAGAACGCCATCAGCCAGATCCAGGCCTCCACTGCCAAGCAATTGGGCATCGGCATCGAAGACGTCTTGCCGCTGTCGGCCAAGCAGGCGCTGCTGGCCAAGGTGCGCAAAGACCAGCCGTTGCTGGAACGCAGCCAGCTGGGTCACCTGGAAAACCTGCTGTGCGAACGTATCGTCGCGCAGAAGGAGCGGCTGCTCGAAGACCGCGTGGTCAATCAGGTATTGGCCCTGCTGCAAAACAGCCAGCACGTGCTGAACCTGCGGCTGGAAAAAGTGCGCGAGCAGCAGACCCTGCTCACCACCCACCAACAGGACAACGGCCAGTTGCTGTTCGAGCTGACCGCTAAAACCAAAGACGACCACAGCCAGCACCATCGTCGTCTGCTCGGCCTGAAAACCAATCAGCGCCTGCTCAAGCGTCAGGGCGATCTGCTGCGTAATGCGGCCCGCTCCGAGCGCCTGGAAGAACACCTGAGCAAAGTGCGAACCAACCTCACCGGCAGCTGGACCACCTTGGGCATCAACCAGGCGATCCTGCATTTCTTCCGCTCCATGGACCACGACCTGGCCAACCTCGGCCAAGAAGTTGAAATGGCCAACAAGATGGTCTCGGCCATCTACCGCCGCCACAACGAAGAAAACCCGCTGCACGGGGTGGATGCGCCGCAGTTCAATATCCGCCGCTACCAGCGCGAGCTGAAGGCTCAACAAGGCAAGGCCGACCAGTTCCGCCTGCACCTGAAAACCCTGCTCACCGAGCAGCGCACCCTGACCAAACGCTTCTTCGCCACCCTGGTGCAGGAAGTGATCGGCCTGCATCAGCGCCTGCGCCGCGAAGTGGACCAATGGGCTGCCGATGCCCTGATGCCGCTGATGCAACACACCCTGGAACACAAGCAGTTGCTGGAAACCCATATGCTGCGGCTCAAATCGCTGGCGCAGAACACTCAGCAGGCGCGCACGCGTAGCCAGCAGATGCTGCGGTATATGACGGATCTGGAGCTGCAACTGAGCCAGGCCAACGACATGCTGCGCACCTTGCGCCGCCCGGCGCCGATCTCGCGCCAGGGCAAAGTGGTGACGTTGCCGTCGTCGGCGCGCCAAGTGCAGGCTAGCGAGTAGTCCGCCGCCCGCACCCTCGCGCGTTTGCCGTGACAATTCAGTGCTTTAGCCCACCGCCCCGCGTGCTTGCCGCAGGGGGCGGTGCTCTTTAGACTGGCGCCTCCTTTTTGCGAGTGCAGGGTCGATGCCCACCGCCTTTCCCGAAGACTCCGTTGGTCTGGTCACGCCACAGGTCGAGCACTTTGCCGAGCCGTTGGCGCTGGCTTGCGGCCGCAGCCTGGGCGACTACCAATTGGTGTACGAGACCTACGGCGAACTGAACGCAGCCCGCAGCAACGCGGTGCTCATCTGCCACGCGCTGTCGGGGCATCACCACGCCGCCGGCTACCACAGCACGGAAGAGCGCAAGCCCGGCTGGTGGGACAGCTGCATCGGCCCCGGCAAGGCCCTCGATACCAACCGTTTCTTTGTGGTCAGCCTGAATAACCTCGGCGGCTGCAACGGCTCTACCGGTCCGTCGAGCGTCAATGCCGTCACCGGCAAACCCTACGGCGCCGACTTCCCGGTGCTCACCGTGGAAGACTGGGTGCACAGCCAGGCACTGCTGGCCGACCGCCTGGGCATCGCCCAATGGGCCGCTGTAGTAGGTGGCAGCCTTGGCGGCATGCAGGCCATGCAATGGGCCATCAGTTATCCCGACCGTATCCGGCACTGCCTGGCCATTGCCTCGGCACCCAAGCTGTCGGCGCAGAACATCGCCTTCAATGAAGTGGCGCGCCAGGCCATTCTGTCCGACCCGGAATTCCACGGCGGGCACTTCCAGGAACACAGCGTCATTCCCAAGCGCGGGCTGATGCTGGCGCGCATGGTTGGCCATATCACCTACTTGTCCGACGACGCCATGGGCGAGAAATTCGGCCGTGGGTTGAAGAGCGAAAAGCTCAACTACGACTTCCACAGCGTCGAATTCCAGGTGGAAAGCTACCTGCGTTACCAAGGGGAAGAGTTCTCTGGACGCTTCGATGCCAACACCTACTTGCTGATGACCAAGGCCCTGGACTACTTCGACCCGGCTGCCGTCCACGATGGCGACCTGGCGAAAACCCTGGCCGGCGTCAAAGCCGACTTCTGCGTAATTTCCTTCACCACCGACTGGCGCTTCTCGCCGGCTCGCTCGCGGGAAATCGTCGACGCCCTGATGGCGGCGCGCAAAAACGTTTGCTACCTGGAAGTGGATGCGCCGCAAGGCCATGACGCCTTCCTGATGCCGATTCCGCGCTACCTGCAAGCATTCAGCGGTTATATGAACCGCATCAGCCTCTGAGGATTGCCGTGAGAGCCGATCTGGAAATTATCCAAGACTGGATACCCGCGGGCAGCCGTGTGCTGGACCTGGGCTGCGGCAATGGCGAGCTGCTCGCCTGGCTGCGCGACAATAAACAGGTGACCGGCTACGGCCTGGAAATCGACGCCGACAATATCGCCGCCTGCGTGACCAAGGGCGTCAACGTCATCGAGCAGAACCTCGACCTGGGCCTGGGCAACTTCGCCAGCAACAGCTTCGACGTGGTGGTAATGACCCAGGCGCTGCAAGCCGTGCAGTACCCGGACAAGATCCTGGAAGAAATGCTGCGCGTGGGCCGCCAGTGCATCATTACCTTCCCTAACTTCGGCCACTGGCGCTGCCGCTATTACCTGGCGCGCAACGGCCGGATGCCGGTGTCGGACTTTATGCCCTACACCTGGTACAACACGCCGAATATCCACTTCTGCACCTTCAAGGATTTTGAAGCCCTGTGCCTGGAACGCAGCGTGAAAGTGCTCGACCGTCTGGCGGTCGACCACCTGCACCGCCACAGCCTCATGAGCCGGATGTGGCCTAATCTGTTAGGTGAAATCGGCATCTACCGCGTGAGTGGCCCCGGCGTGCAGGAACACCGCATCGCCATTTAACGCGCCCCCGTATTCTGGAGAGCAATCATGCGTCGCCTCGCCCTTTTGATCCTCAGCCTGTGCCTGGCCCTGCCGGTGCTGGCCGAGCGCAAGGCCAGCTTTGGTGAGCTGGATGTGCACTACAACGCCTTCAACTCTGGCTTTCTGCAACCTGATATCGCTGCAGCCGCCGGCCTGATCCGCAGCAAAACCTTGGGCGTGGTCAACGTCGCCGTGCTGAAAACCGGCAAAGCCAGCAACGCAAATGTCACCGGCACCGTCACCGACCTGCTGGGCAAGGCGCGGCCGCTGGAGTTCAAGCAAGTGGCCGAAAGCGGCGCCATTTACTACCTGGCGCAATTCCCGTTCGAACAACGTGAAGTGCTGCGCTTCAGCATCAAGGTGCAGGTAGGCGACGGCGCCACCAACAGCATCGACTTCAACCAAGAATTTTTTCCGGACGACAAATGAGCCACACCCCGATCAACCTCAGCCAACTGGTGCTGGCCAGCCATAACGCCGGCAAGCTGAAAGAACTGCAAGCCATGCTCGGCAACAGCGTGCAGCTGCGGTCGGTGGGTGAGTTCAGCTTGGTGGAGCCGGAAGAAACCGGTCTGTCGTTTATCGAAAACGCCATTCTCAAGGCCCGCAACGCTGCGCGGGTTTCCGGTTTGCCGGCACTGGCCGACGACTCGGGCCTGGCGGTGGACTTCCTCGGCGGCGCGCCGGGCATTTACTCGGCGCGCTACGCCGATGGCCAAGGCGATGCCGCCAACAACGCCAAGCTGCTGCTGGCCTTGCAAGGTGTGCCGGCCGAAGAGCGCGGCGCGCAGTTTGTGTGCTGCCTGGCTTTGGTGCGGCATGCCGACGACCCGCTGCCGATCATCTGCGAAGGCCTGTGGCACGGGCGCATTCTTGAGCAGGCCGAAGGCGAGCATGGCTTTGGCTATGACCCGCTGTTCTGGGTGCCGGAGCGCAACTGCTCCAGCGCCGTACTGAGCCCGGCCGAAAAGAATGAATTGAGCCACCGTGCGCGGGCCATGGCGTTGCTGCGCGAGCGCCTGGGCCTGCAATGAACGACTCCAACCGCGGGCTGATCTTTCCGCCCGCTTCGGCGGGCCACAGCCTGCTGCAATTGCCGCCCCTGGCGCTGTACATCCATATTCCCTGGTGCGTGCGCAAATGCCCGTACTGCGACTTCAACTCCCATACCGCCAGCCCGCAGCTGCCCGAGACTGAATACGTCGATGCACTGCTGGCCGACCTTGAGCGCGACCTGCCGCTGGCCCATGGCCGTGAGCTGACCTCGATCTTCTTCGGCGGCGGTACGCCCAGCCTGTTCAGCGCCGAAGCGTTGGGCCGCTTACTGGAAGGCGTGGAGCAACGCATCCGCTTTGCCAGCGATATCGAAATCACCCTGGAAGCCAACCCCGGTACCTTCGAACAGAACAAGTTTCGCGCGTACCGGCAACTGGGCATCAATCGCCTGTCCATCGGCGTGCAGAGCTTTCAGCAGGCCAAGCTGGAAGCCTTGGGTCGCATCCACAACGGCGACGAGGCCATGCGCGCCGCTGATATGGCCCGCAACGCCGGCTTCGATAACTTCAACCTCGACTTGATGCACGGCCTGCCCGACCAGTCGCTGGAGGACGCGCTTGGCGACTTGCGCCAGGCCATTGCGCTGGCGCCGACACATCTGTCCTGGTACCAGCTGACGCTGGAGCCCAACACGGTGTTCTGGAACCAGCCGCCGGTGCTGCCCGAAGACGACACGCTGTGGGATATCCAGGAAGCCGGCCAAGCGCTATTGGCCGAGCATGGTTACGCGCAGTACGAAGTCTCGGCCTACGCCCAGGAAGGCCGGCGCGCGCGGCATAACCTCAACTACTGGAGCTTTGGCGACTTTCTCGGCATCGGCGCCGGCGCCCACGCCAAGTTGAGCAGCCCCGACGGGCAGATTCTGCGCAGCTGGAAAACCCGCCTGCCCAAAGACTACCTGGACCCGAAGAAAAGCTTTCAGGCCGGCGCCAAGGCGCTGACCGTCGAGGAGCTGCCGTTCGAGTTTCTGATGAACGCCCTGCGCCTCACCGAAGGCGTGCCGGCTGAACTGTTCGCCCAACGCACCGGCTTGCCGCTGGCCGACTTTGCCAAGGCCCGTGAGCAAGCGCAAAAACGCGGCCTGCTGGTGAACGACCCAGAGCGTTTGGTGGCCACGCCTGAGGGCCAGTTGTTTCTCAATGACCTGCTGCAGTATTTTCTGCCCTGACTTTGCTTTGTTGTGCACGCCCCTAGGCGGCTAAGGACACCGGATGGACCTGATTCTCGACCTGATCGCCACCGTTTCGCGCTGGACCCGCGGCCATCTCTACGACATTTCCCTGGCAATCATGGCCACCGTCCTGGTGCTGTTCGGCCCGGGGATCAACATCTGGATTCAGCAGCGAATCGGCGGCCTCAACTTTATCTTCCGCACCTTGTTGTTCGTGCTGATCTGCGCAATCGGCTACGGCCTGGCGATGATCTTTCTCACGCCCTGGGTGGCCAAAGGGCTGGGTTATTTCAACAACTACACCCTGGCGCCGGTTCTGCTACTAGTCTTCTTCCTCATCGGCGTGATCGCCGACCGCAACTAGGGC
This sequence comes from Pseudomonas sp. CC11G, assembly GCF_056174845.1. Classification (NCBI taxonomy): domain Bacteria; kingdom Pseudomonadati; phylum Pseudomonadota; class Gammaproteobacteria; order Pseudomonadales; family Pseudomonadaceae; genus Pseudomonas; species Pseudomonas sp. CC11G. The sequence continues at coordinate 8,523 of NZ_JBWBZC010000040.1, read as the reverse complement.
CGCTCACTCCACTGGCGGCCGGGCGGCTGCCAGCACAGGAGTAGGGCCATGAAAGCGCTCAAGCATCTTTATCTGCATTTCCAGGACGGGCAGCGGCTGATCATGCGCTTCCCCGAGCAAAGCGAAGATCCGGTGGTGATCGCGCGCAGCTTGCGCAAGCAACTGGACTCACCGTTTCTAAGCATTGCGGTCAACGGCGACCTGCTGCTGATACCCCGCGAAAGCATCAAATACCTGCAGATCAGCCCGGCGCCGACGGCGTTGCCGGAGCCGACGATTGTGGGGGCGGTGTTGGTGGATTAAATGCCGCCCATAAAAAATCGCGGCTGAAGCCGCGATTTTCTGGGGTAGCACCCAATTTCCATTTGACCCCGTCATTCCCGCGAAGGCGGGAATCCAGACTCGTGCAGGAGAATACCTGTCGCGAATCCATCTCCGCACCTGGATCCCCGCCTTCGCGGGGATGACGGTGCATGGAATTCAAAAGACGGGTTAGTTACCCTCGCGGCGCAGGGCTTGCGGGGTGAAGTCACCCGGGCCGAGCTTGGCGTTGAAGTCGTACATCATCTCGTTATTATCCAGACCATCGGCGAAGTAACGCTTGCCGGCGAAGTCGTAGATGGTTTCCAAGGTGCTACCGAACATCGGGACGTCGTAGTAGCTGATCGGGTGGCTTTCCTGCAGGCCAACCAGGTTGTCGTCCTTGTCATACAGGTCTACCGCCAGAATCTGCCAGCTGTCTTCGTCGAGGTAGAAGCGGCGCTTGGCATACGGATGGCTGAAGCCTTTACGCAGCGATGCTTCGACTACCCACACACGGTGCAGTTCGTAGCGTAGCAACTCGGGGTTGATACTCTTGGCCTGCAGAATGGTTTCGTACGGAATGCCTTTCTGGTGAACGGCATAGCTGTTGTACGGCACCAGCATTTCTTTCTTGCCGACCAGCTTCCAGTCGTAACGATCCGGCGCGCCGTTGTAGGAGTCGACCATGTCGGCGGTCGCCATGCCGTTGGTGTCTGGCTGCAGGGTATCGAAAGCCAGCATTGGCAGACGACGCACGCGGCGCTCGCCACGGTTGAAGCGCCAGGCCTTGCGGATCGACAGCACCTGGTCGAGGGTTTCCTGCACCACCAGTGCCGAGCCGGAGAGCTTGGCTGGGGCTACAACGCTGTACTTGTAGAAGAACAGGGTGTTGTCGAGGTCTGCCGGGGTGATGCCTTCGCGGCCGTAGCGGAAGTAGATGTCACGGTCGAGCTTGAGCAGGTTGTAAGCGCCGTTGGACAGCACGGCAGCCTGGTTTGTGACGAAGTGGATCTGCTCGCCGCGGTAGCGCATCACATGGTTCCAGATCGCTTCCTGGCCGGACTGCGGAACAGGGAACGGAATGCCGGCCGCCGCGCCTTGCACACCATTGCCGCCGGAAATCAGCTCGGCGTTGGTGGCGTTGTAACGGGTGGCGTCGTAGATACGCTGCGGGGCGGCGGCGCTACGGTGCGTCGGGAACACGCGCAGGTAGTAGTCGGGATTGGTTTCCAGCAGGGTTTTCAGACCCAGCGGCAACTGCGCCTGGTATTGCGCGATGTTTTTGCTGTTGACGGTGTATTGCACCGACTCGTTGGCGTACGGGTCCGGGTGGTGCATGCCGGGTTTGTAGCCAGGGATAGGTTGCGCCAGGCCGCCGTCCCAATCGGGAATGGTGCCGGCAGCATTGCCTTTACGTTCGCCTCCCAGCGGCGTGAGGTCGCCGTTCAGGCGGTTGGCCTGCACCGGGTCGACCTTGGCTTGCGCGCTGAACGCACAGACCGTGAGCAGCAGTACTCCAATACTTCTCAGCACAGACTTTCTCCTTGGGGCGCGCCGATGACACGCCACCTTTATTATTTATCCAGCCAGTCTTGCGTGTTGCTGTGGTGAGGTAGCCAGCTTGTGCCGGTCTGATTTTGACAGCGATGCAACAACTCGGTAGCAGCGAGGCACGGTGGCTGACAGCCGCCACCGGCGATTAGCGAATCAGTTTAGCCGTTCGAACTTGAGATCCCACACGCCATGACCCAGGCGCTCGCCGCGGCGTTCGAATTTTGTGATCGGGCGCTCTTCCGGACGAGGCACGTAGGTGCCGTCCGCCGCCTGATTTACATAGCCTGGAGCGGCCTGCATCACTTCCAGCATGACTTCGGCATAGGGTTGCCAGTCGGTGGCCATGTGCAAAACGCCGCCAACTTTCAGCTTTTTCCGCACCAGCTCTGCGAATTCTGGCTGCACGATGCGGCGCTTGTGGTGACGGGATTTGTGCCACGGATCGGGGAAGAACAGCAGCAGGCGATCGAGGCTCGCGTCGGCCACGCAACGCTTGAGCACTTCGATGGCATCGCAGTCGTACACCCGCAGGTTTTTCAGCTCCTGGGTCAGCACGCCATTGAGCAGCGCGCCCACGCCGGGTCGGTGTACTTCAACGCCGATAAAGTCCTGCTCGGGGGCAGCCGCAGCCATTTCCAACAGCGAATGGCCCATGCCGAAACCGATTTCCAGGGTGCGCGGCGCCGAGCGGCCGAACACTTGGTCGAAGTCGACGAAGTCGTCGGCCAGCGGCAGCACGAACAACGGCTTGCCGATGTCCAGACCTCGTTGCTGGCCTTCAGTCATGCGCCCGGCGCGCATCACGAAGCTTTTGATGGCCCGGTGCTTGCGCGCGTCGGGCTGGGCGTCGTCGTGTGGCTCGGCCTGGGTGTCGTGCGGTTCAGTCATGGTGGCTCTTACTTGATCAGACCATCCAGCGGCGAGGACGCGCTGGCATAGAGTTTTTTCGGCATGCGGCCAGCGAGGTAGGCCAAGCGCCCAGCCACAATGGCGTGCTTCATGGCTTCGGCCATCAGCACCGGGTTCTGGGCGTGGGCGATGGCGCTGTTCATCAGCACCGCTTCGCAGCCCAGCTCCATGGCAATGGTGGCATCGGATGCAGTACCCACGCCGGCATCGACCAACACCGGCACCTTGGCCTCTTCCAAAATGATGCGCAGGTTGTAGGGGTTGCAGATGCCCAGCCCGGTGCCGATCAGGCCAGCCAGCGGCATGACCGCGATGCAGCCCATCTCGGCCAGCTGGCGGGCGATGATCGGGTCGTCGCTGGTGTACACCATCACGTCGAACCCGTCTTTAACCAGCACTTCGGCGGCCTTGAGGGTTTCGATCACGTTGGGGAACAGGGTTTTCTGGTCGGCCAGCACTTCCAGCTTTACCAGCTTGTGGCCATCGAGCAGCTCGCGGGCCAGGCGGCAGGTGCGCACGGCTTCGACAGCGTCATAGCAGCCGGCGGTGTTGGGCAGAATGGTGTAGCGATCCGGCGGAATGATATCCAGCAGATTAGGCTCGTCCGGGTTCTGGCCGATATTGGTGCGGCGCACAGCGACCGTAACGATTTCGGCGCCGGAGGCTTCGATGGCACGGCGGGTTTCGTCCAGGTCCTGGTACTTGCCGGTACCCACCAGCAGGCGGGATTGGTAAGTACGGCCTGCCAGCGTAAACGGCTTGTCGGTACGAGATTGGCTCATCGGAAATCCTCTTCTGCTGTAGAGCTAATGCGGTGACATGAGTCGCTAACGGGGCTAGCCGCCGCCGATGGCGTGCACGACTTCCAGGGTGTCGCCTTCGCGCAGAACGGTCTCGCTGTGCTGGCTACGCGGCACGATATCGAGGTTGAGCTCCACGGCCACACGGCGGCCGGTGAGGTCCAGGCGAACCAGCAGGTCTGCCACGGTCTGGCCGTCAGGAAACTCGAAAGATTCACCATTCAACTGAATGCGCATGACAGGCGATCACACTATGAGGGGGCCGGCATTCTAGCCCCATCACGAGCGTTGACCAAGGCAAAGGCGCGCCATTCGTCTCACAATTGACGCCGCGGTCAGGTTCAGATCTGTCAGGCCTGCGTGCGCCATGCTGCCAAGCCCAGGCACAGCCAGCCAGCGAGAAACGACAGGCCACCGAACGGGGTGATGACGCCCAGCGTGCTGACGCCGGTTAGGGTCAACGCGTACAAGCTGCCCGAGAACAACAGGATGCCGAGGCAGAACATCCAACCGGCGGTGTTCACCAACCGGCCCGGCAGATAGATCGAGAGCACGGCCACCGCGAGCAGCGCCAACGCGTGAATTAGCTGGTAGTGAGTGCCGGTCTGAAAAACGGCCAGGTACTCCGCCGACAGTTTGTTCTTCAAGCCATGTGCGGCAAAGGCGCCCAGAGCGACACCGCTAAAACCAAAGAACGCAGCCAACATCACAAATACACGCAGCATCAGGAAGCTCCGACGGACCAGAGAGTGGAGGGGCAAATGTGCGCGAAGTTTACAGGAAGGCCGCGTGGGCGCAGCGCGCTACATAACCCAGCACACGCTACTGCCAATCCAGCGTGACCGTGAACGGCACAGAAAAGGCGTTAGGCAGCGGACGCTGCCGGGTTGTTTGAAAGTACTTGAAGGTGATCGGCGCTTCCATGCCTTCATTGCCGCCAGTGCCGCCATCGCCCTCGACCCAAGCCGGGTCTGTCTGGCTGGTTTGCGCGCCGCACCCGGCGATGCAAAACCGGCCCTGCACGCTTCGACCTTGCACCTCCAGGGGATAACCCGTGGAGGGGATGAAATTCCACACCAGCCGCAGAGAGTTAACGCCCAGTTGTACAGGCTGACCAGCCAACACGATCTGCACACCGATATCGCTGTCGGGAGCAGGCATCCCCACGCCATCAAGCCCGCCGTTAAACGGGTACGTGGCATCAAAAGACACTTTCACCTCAGACGCAGCCCGCGCAATGCAGGAGAAAAACAGCGGCACCTCCTGACTGCCCTGCTCAAGTGGCCCGGGGCCGGTGAAATCACTGCGTCGTACTGGCGGCAACGGAATCACACTACCCGGTCGCAATACATTGCCGCTGCGCACGCCGCCCCTTGCGGGGTCCGGCCCCAAGCGGCAATAAGCGCCTACTGCGGTACCAGGTAACCCGGTCACCTCGACAGCTTCGGGCCCCATGGCGATAGCGATATCACTGACGGAGCAAATGTCGGGCTGGTCTTGATCGTAGAAACGAATCCACCCCAGGCCGCTTGGCCAGGCCAGGTGCGACTGTCCGTTCGCTGCCAAGGGTTCGAACGTCGCGGTTTTAACCACCGCCACGCGCATGTTCAGCCGCGGCACACCGGTGGCGAGCAACGCGCCAGCGGGCGTTACCGGGATAGAGGATGTGCTGAGCAGAAGACCATGACGGTGGCTACCCTGCGCGTCTGGAAACTCCAGCTTCAACGCGACACCCGGGCGGTGGCCGGGATCACGTAGCCGTTGTCGGCACGCATGGCGTTGAGTGGCGGCACATACACGAAGTCGACGTACTTGCTTCGAAGGTCCGTGAGCCCGGTACACATCGCCGGGCTCAAAGAAACGGTGCTCAGCGCCAGCAGCGTACCGGCGGATAACGTCTTTCGTCTACCCATAACGTCTTCCTAAGCCATCTGGCGAGACCCGTGAATTGGATCTCTGACTGAGTAAACGCAACTTCCGAGACGGGGTTCCAGTTGCAGTTACTCCGCGCCACTGGCGAAAAGCCCACAACACCCAGCAAAAAAATCACAGCAGAACTTCGAGCACCGAACAGTAGACAACTCATATCCCTGAGTTTCATTACAACTCCCTATGTTCAAACGCATCCGGCGCTTGCAAATCATCTTTCGACAAACCCTTACAAATTTCGCCTATTTAAGTTTCACGCCAGAGCCGGCTTAACAGAGCCGCCAATTACATGAACTTGCACAAAACTTTGCTGCTCTCTATTGCACTAATGCTTGCAGCCGTAGAACTTTCAGGCCCTGCCTGATAGTCCATCAGGCAGCTTTTATCGTTCAGCTTGACTTCCAACTGGCCTTGATCTTCGACGCCCCTGGCAAAACTACCCCAGCCTGCCCTACATAGCCCACCAGACTTTGCGTCGCGGCATTTACACCTCAGCCCCAAAGGGAAGCGGTGTGCCGTTTTCAAATGCACCGTAAATAAATAATGTGCGCTCTTTCGAGGTGTCGAACTTCACCTTAACAATCGACCCCTCCACGGGAATCAGTTCCGAACTGGTGTCCTTGAACTGCAAGTCGGCAGAAAGTCCCTGTGGATCAAGTTCTATACGATTTCGGGAATAGGGTGTGAGGTACGGCACCACCCCATAACCGGCACCGTCAAGCACGGCGCCACTGGCGTTGGTAATACGCGCACCCTGACCGTTCTCGGCCTCCACCAGCGCAACGGTCTCCCCTAGTGTCTGCCCCAATGTTATGCCACCAGAATGGGCAAGCACTGAGCCGGAGAGGCCCAACGACGTCTGCTGGTAATCGTTGCCCCGGCTAACACCTGCGGACACATACCCCTTACCCCCCTGATAACCCGCATTCAGTCCATAGTTCTTTTGGGCATTCTGGTTATCAAGCCCTGAGTTGTATTTACCCCGTAATTTATCTGTTGATCCGAGCCCGTAATGCCGCCTATTTGAACTTGTGCGACGCTGCCCGAGTCACTGTGTTTCCAGGCACTGGAAGACAAATAATTTCTGCCGTAATCGGATGAAAACAGCGGAATACTAAAACTTAGCCGAAACTCATTATAGTGGCGATCATCCTGATTTTTGACTCGAGTGGCAGACAGGTCATACGTAAGTTCTTTAAACCGATTATTGTAGGAAACCTGATACTGCGTGTCCGTGCCATCGTAATTCCAGTAGGTTTTTGTTGACCCACTCAAAAACAAGCTCCCATACCCAGGTGCCAACGCTTGACGCAGGCTAATATCAAATCGGCCCTTCTGTTTTGCACCAAAAAAATAATAAAGATCAGAATTACCCCAACCACGCGGATAGTCTCTATTTTCATTGGAAACAAATTCGTTTAAACGACCAAAAGCCTCTACTGGAGTACCGATAGCTGGACAACGTGATATTGGTTTTGGGGGAGCAATCAGCGTCGAATATATAAAGCGCAGGCTGTCCCCGTTAGCAAAACGGCCTCGTCAGAGTGGCTGTTGGAGTATGTGTATCAGCAGAAATACCGCCAATATACGTACTGACCGCACTCCCCAAGGCCAACGCCGTGTAGTCCTCGCTGACAATCGCTCCACCAAACGCCGTCAGGTGGTTGTTGACGCCATGCTGGTAGTTCAACTGCCCGACCATGGGCTTATAGGTATCAGCCGCCGGCGACCACGCCTGGCCAAGGCTCGCCGAATACTTCGACTGGCCTGGCCTCAGTAACTGCACCAACGGTGAGTAGGGCACGCTGAACTTTTTCGACGTGCCGTCCGCTTCGGTAACTGTCACCTCAAGGTCGTTACCATAGCCAACCGCCTGAAGATTATTGATTTCAAAGGGGCCTGGCGGGACTGCTCGTTCGTAAATGATCACATTGTTCTGTCTAATAGTGATCTTGGCATTGGTATCGGCGATGCCAGACACAACCGGCGCGTAATTACGCAGTGACGAAGGCAGCATGCGGATATCGGTAGCGAGAAAAGCCCTTGCAGCCCGTACGAATTGAAAAGTTGGCCATCCGTATAGTTCTGGCCGACCGTGAGCGTACTTTTCAACGGTTCCACATCGTCTGCGCGTAGGTGCGTGCGCCTGAAAGGAATGATGCCCTTCGTTGACCGTTACGGAAGAAATGTTCCGCACACGCCAACCCAACGTGTTAAACCCACTTTCAAGGTAGGCAAAACCCTGAGTATTGGTCTGCCCTGCACTTTCGAATCGAAGACATCCAGGGTGTAATTCAATCGGCCTGCGGTGATCCCTCGCTCCCACTGATCCGGGTCGATGTAGTCGAGGGGCCGGTCCGTCAAAAAGGCTGGGGAATTGAAAGATCCAAGCGTTGCTCGGAAAAGTCGAATGCGACAGAGCCCCTGGAATCACCTCACTGAGCACTTTGCAGGCTGCTTGATTTCGATCATCACGCAACCAGTTTGCGGAAGCTTCGGGCAATTTTTCGACGGCAAGCCCCGTTGCCTGAATATCCTTTGCTGTAAAACAAGGAACAGCCGACTTCTTGCCCGGCTGGGGCATGAAATAGATATCCAACGTTTTATAGAGGCTGTTATTTAAGTAAAGCTGAACTTTAAATTACCCGCCGGCACGGGGTTAACCGTCGGAGAGAAGCGGGATAAATCAGCGCTTTCCCTATCACACCCGGCGTTCCCCAGAGCATATTGTTATCAAATCTAGGTAGGCGACTGAGTCGTCTCCGTACGCTACAGATATACCAACTTCCAGCAAAAGCTGAGCAGCCAAAACCGCCGCAGCCACCAACAACTGGCTTCTAGATTTCATGGCACCGGAACCAAAGAGTTATTTTATTTAAAATGGATCGGCGCTTTTTTCTCGATCAGGAGCACCGCCGTAATCATTGATTGCTTTGTAGATAACCTTTGGAGTGGACAATTGTTGCCTTGCGTCCTTCAACTCAAGAAGTGTTGTTGAGAACGGTGCCAGCATACGAGGCTCAATTTT
>NZ_JBWBZC010000039.1:0-31374 GCF_056174845.1 Pseudomonas sp. CC11G | reverse complement strand
AGCAGGCGGCCGCCCAGTGCCGCGAATATATCCTCGAAGAAGTGCCCATCATCCTGCCGCTGTGGGCGGAGCAGGGGTACGACTTCATCATTTATCCGCAGCAGATGACCCATGCCATGGCCACCGCCGCGAGTTGCTGATTGAGCCGGTAAGCCCGAGCGCGTGCATTGGCTGCCGTTGAAAATTCAAGAAACGCGGCATCCCATTCCGTTCACGTTGCGGGGGTGGTGCATCCGGCGTGGTCGCATACCGCTATTGCGGTGTAACCGTTTTGGTTCTTGTGGGCGGGTGGCTGTGCCGCCCGTTTTCTTGGTTTGTTAAGGAGTAGTCCATGGGCGTTTTTGCGCAACGCAACGCAAATGGTGGGCCTTGTTTGGCGTAAGCATCGCGAGCTTTCTCGGCTGCGTCGATTTCACCATCGTGAACACCGCTTTGCCGGCGTTGCAGGCCGACTTAGGCACCTCGGTGAACAGCCTGCAGTGGGTGATCAACGGTTTTTTATTCTGGCGCTGTCGAGCTTTATGGTGCTGGTCGGCCGGCTGGCCGATTTGTACGGGCGCAAGCGCGTGCTGTTTATCGGCCTGACGGTATTTGGCCTGGCCTCGTTGGCCGCCGGTTTGGCCAAAGGCATCGACCTGCTGATTGTCGCGCGGGTGGCGCAAGGGTTGGCGTGCGCGGTGCTATATACCGCCTCCGGCGCCATCGTCGCCAACGCTTTCCCGGCCAGCGAAAGGGCCGGGCGTTTGGTGTGCTGTTTAGCGTCAACGGCGTCGGCCTGGCCAGCGGCCCGGTGCTCGGTGGGGTGATTGCCAGTGCGTTTGGCTGGCAGTGGATCTTTCTGCTGAACGTGCCGTTTGTGCTGCTCAGCCTGGCGATTTCCGCTTGGGCGGTGGATGAGTCGCGCGGTGAGCAGCAAGGTCTGGACGGCTGGGGCGCGCTGCTGTTGCTGATCGGCCTGCCGAGCCTGGTGCTGTTGATTGTGCAGGGAGGGGCATGGGGCTGGGCGTCGGCGCAAAGCCTAGGTTTGCTGGCCGTGGCGGTGCTGGCGTTGGGGGCGTTTATTCAGGTGGAACGGCGGGTGAAAGCGCCCATCGTAGACCTGAGCCTGTTCGCCAATCGGCACTTTGTTGCCGCCGTGGCGGCCAGTTTTTCCCTGGCGGTTTTCTACTGCTTGGCGTTTTTTGTCATGCCGCTGTATCTGGCGCTGATTCGTGGCGACAGCGCGCAAACCAGCGGCTTGTTATTGCTGCCGACCACATTGGGCGTGGCGGTGCTGTCGCCGGTGGTGGGGCGCCTGGTGGACCGCAAGGGGCCGGGGTTATTGATTCAGGCCGGGCTCGGGTTGTTCGTGCTGTCGGCCGTGCTGCAAGCCGGTTTCGATACCCACACCTCGTTGGCGTATCTGCTCGGTGCCTTTGTGCTGATGGGGCTGGCCTGGGCCTGCGTGCTTGGGCCGTCGACGGTGTTGGGCATGACTTCGGTGCCGGCGCAGATCAGCTCGGTGGCCATGGGCTCACTGATGACCTTGCACAATATCGGCGGCGGCTTGGGGCTGGCCATTGGCGTGGGCATTTACCGCAGCTTTGCGGCGCGTGACTTGGCCGCCTCCAGCGGCGCCGGCGCGGGCGACTGGATCGATGCCGCCGTGGCGCAGCCGGAGCAGGGTGTGGCGGTGTTGAGTCAGCATCTTGAGCAAGCGCCCCAGGTGTTGAGTGTTCTGGTTCAGCAAGCGTTTTTGCATGGCTACCGGGCCGTGATGGTGTTTCTCGCCATCGTGCTGCTCACGGCGCTGACCAGCGTGTTGCTGTTGCTGCGCCGACCGGCGGCGGTCGCCGAGAACGGTGAACACGCCCATGGCTAATGCCGACGGGCGTATCCGCCTGGGCGCCTTTTTATCCGGCTCCGGCGCGCACACCGGCGCCTGGCGCCACCCGCACGCCGATGCCGACGCCTCGCTCAACGTGCAGCGCTACCAGCACTACGCGCAAACCCTGGAACGCGGCTGCTTCGATGCGCTGTTTCTCAACGACAACGTCAGCGTCGGCGAACTGGCCCCCGAGGTGCTGGCGCGCGGCCCCTACAGCCTGCGCTGGGACCCGCTGATTCTGCTGCCGGCGCTGGCCATGGTGACCCGCCATATCGGCCTGATCGCCACCGCCAACACCAGCTACAACCAGCCCTACAACCTGGCGCGCAGCTTTGCATCGCTGGACCAACTGTCCAACGGCCGCGCCGGCTGGAACCTGGTGACAGCATTGGTGGGCGGAGAAAACTTCAACCACGACCAGCCACTGGCGCATGCAGAGCGCTACCAGCGCGCTGAAGAGTTTCTCGACGTAGTGACCGGCCTGTGGGACAGCTGGGCCGATGACGCGTTTCCCCTGGATAAAACCAGCGGCACCTGGCTGAACGTGCAGCGCATGCACGTACTCAACCACCGTGGCCCGCACTTTCAAGTACAAGGCCCGCTTAACGCGCCACGGCCCATTCAAGGCTGGCCCGTGATCGCCCAGGCCGGCTCTTCCGAAGCCGGCCGTGAGCTGGCCGCGCGCAGTGCCGAACTGGTGTTTACCGCGCAACAAACGTTGGGTGAAGGCCAGGCGTTTTACCGCGATTTGCACGAGCGGCTGGCGCGGTATGGGCGTGTGCCCGAGGCATTGAAAATCTTCCCCGGCATTTCACCCATCGTCGGCCGCAGCGCCGCAGAAGCCGAAGAAAAACACCAGCAACTGCTGGAACTGGTCGACCCGAACACCGCGCTTAAACAACTGGGATTTTTGCTGGACCTGGGCATTGATCTGGCAGCGCTGCCGCTGGACACGCCGGTGCCTTTGCCGGCCCAGCCACCCACCACGGAACGGCACAAAAGCCGCCAACAACTGGTGCTCGACCTGATCCGCCGCGAGCGGCCCACGGTAGGCCAACTGCTGCGCAAACTGGGTGCCGGCGGGCATCGGCTGGTGGTCGGCACGCCTGCGCAGATCGTCGACGAGCTGGCGTGCTGGTACCACGAAGGGGCGGCGGATGGCTTCAACATTTTGTTCACCCATTTGCCGGAGGGGTGGATGAGTTTGTGCAGCGGGTGGTGCCGGAGTTGCAACGCCAGGGGTTGTTTCGCACCGAGTACGAGGGGCGGACGTTGCGGGAGAATCTGGGGTTGGGGAGGGTGGCCAATCGGTTTTTTGCCGATTGACCGGGGGGTATGGGGGAGGACGCCATTTATCCTGGGCAGGCGGCTGGTACGGGTAGCTCCAGGGGGATTTTGATTGGGTACTCGGGTTGGCCGTAGGCGTAGCAGGAGGTGGTGACTTGGATGTCGTCGCAGGGGAGGAAATGGACGGTCAGGCCGCATACTTTTTGGTTGGAGTAGTTCTGTACTGGCACTGCTTTGCTGAGGCGGCGTGATTGTGCGTCGACTTTTTTTAGCCAGGCGTCGTATTTCGCCTCATCACCAAATCCAGGAAAGTCATCGGCATACGCCAGCCCTCTCTCCCAATCCACCCGCACCGTCATCCCCGGCACCCACCGTGCAGGAGCGGAATATCCCCATCCGCCACCCCCTCGTTGATAGGGCCCGACGATATCGATAGCTGGATTCCCATCCACGCTAAACCGATTAATCGCCCAGTGCGTATGGTTGATTCCATACAGCGCACCCGCCGAAGTAGGCTGTGCTGACATCAAGAGCACTGCCAGGCAGAGAGCCCCTAACAAGAAAGGCCGCGCTTGATGACCGCTGTAGCCTTCGAGCTGCTTAAACCGACTCATCGGCGCCCTCCACAAGCGATGCCAGATAGAGGCGATAACGCTCTGCTGACTCTTCCTGTATCTGGGCCAGGCGTTCAGGTGTCATCTCAAGTGGTGGTGCCGGCGCTATGTGCGCTACCAGCGGCTTGTTGTCTTGCTGCTCATTGAGGGCGAGTTCTCGCTTGCTGGCGTTGCCAAAAAACACCATGCGTTCGCGAAAGTAACTGCCCATGGGTTCACGACCCATCGAATAGAAGAACCACGCCCGTGAGTCATGAACGTGATCGTCGAACAGCGCACGCAACATGCCCTCGGGTTTGCTCGTATTGAGGCTTTCGTCCACTGGGCCACGGTGGTTGTCGTGGGTGTGGTTGTTGTATCCGGCCGGTGGTGGGAACAGTTGGCTAACCCGCGCTCGGCCTGCCGCTTTCATATGCAGGCATTCCACACCAGGATCGACTCGGATGACCTCGAGAACAAAAAGCGGTGGGGTACCGGCTGGGACCAGTTTGTAGATGGCCAAGCGAAGATGGTCGGGGTCGCGGAAATCTTTGCCGAATTCTTCAGCGGCTTCGCGCAATTGGGTTTTGGCCAGGTCGGGATCGATTCCGCTTAGGCCCGGTAAGGGTGGCAGTGGCTCTTCTCCATAGGGCACTGTGTTTGGTTGAGTGCTTCGCTCGAACTCAACTTTTGCCTGCGCCTTGTCACGCTCGGCTTTGGCAGTGGCCAATACTGCGGCGTCAGAATGGGTATCGGTGGCGCGGCGATAAAACTCGGTTTCTTTGAGGCTGGCAAATGCGTAGCGGTCGATGCGCCAGGCGGTGAGCCAACCCATCTGCTCTCTCAGGGCTTGTTCAATAGTTTCCGCAGCAAGAATCGGTTGGTAGAAGGCTGTTTCTTTCTCTGATACTGGATAAGCAGCTGTGGGAAGGTTTAGCGTTACATAACGCCAGTTGTTGAAACGCTGGACTAGCAGTGACGCGATAGAAAAGGATTTCTCAACGTCGACTTCCATCGCTCTCCATTTTTGATGGCGAAATTCGCTTGGCAATATCTCCTGCGGGACCTTCAAAGGCGCGCCGTTAGAAAACGCATCACTGAACAAGTCGTGTAGTACGACTTGTGACAGTAGCAACCGGTCGTCGACGCTGGCTCCTTTACCTTGATCTCCCGGTGGATACCCTCCACCTACATCCGAGTGCACACCCGGATAAAGTACCTCCTGACTATTAACGGGATATCCCCCGGTCTCTCGGCGTATGGACTCCAGCGGAAAGCAGATCCGCTGTTCATGCGCCGCCACCAGATGCAGACAGCGTTTGACCAGGGCGTTCCCGCCGGGTAACTGCTGGGTTTCATCTCCCCAGGCCATTTTTCCTCTGGCGCCAGGCGCTAACGCCGAAATCCCCACCGATGCCACCGTGTCCAACAGCCCCAGGTATTGAACTTGAACGGGTAGTCGCAACGCGTCCAAAAGCAATGCGGGCTGGGCAGGTTCCTCGTAGCTGAGCAATTCGTTAAGCCAGCTGACAAAAGCTCGAGCCGCTGCGGCGCCCCTAGAAAAACCATAAACGTACAAGCGGATGCCCACTAGCTTGGGGCGACCTTGTGAAGGCTGCACAAGCGCAATGCGTAGCGGGGCAGCCATCGCCTGCATCTGTTTGTTGAACTCCTTCCGGCGTCTGTAACTGCCGCCGGCCCCCATCGTTGCGCACATGGCGGTCACCGAAGCGTGCAAGGCGGTGTTGTCCATTCTGGGCAGTTCCAGGTATTGGCGAAGTGCATCGAGGACCATCATCAGCCCCCAGTTGATCCGCTCTTCGCCGTTATTGGCAAAAGCCAGGCCTGCAGTGGAATAGTCGAGTTCACCAATCTCTGGAAACGGCGTACCGACGCCGGGCATGTAGTACTTGTAATAGTTGTTGTAGCCGGTGCCTGGCGGGTCGGTCAGGCCCTTAACACCAGCCGCTCCTGCGGCATAACCATTGCCGATGGTGGCGCGGAACAGACGGGCAATATTGGAAGGATGAGAAACGGCGGCGCGATAACTGTCATTGAACAGATTATTTCCCGTGCCATCGAAAAACAGGCTGATGTGCAGGGTAAGAGCACATGGCCTCGTCAGCACGCGACCGGCCGCGACACAACGTGCACCGTGGTAGTCGGTCTCCATTTGCCTTTGTCGGTGATCATTGCGGTAAATCTCGCCCGGCTCGGAGGGCAAGCGCCCTTGTTCGGGAAATTCTGGCGGGTACCAGAGCGCTGAGTGGGTCACTGAGGGCATGACGTCGGCTCCGGTAGTTCCAAAGGGGTCTTGATCGGGTATTCGGGACTACCGAAGGCGTAACAGGAGGTAGTGACCTGCAACTCATCGCAGGGCAGAAAGTGGACAGTCATGCCGCATACTTTCTGGCCGGTGTAGTCCGGCACAGGGACCAACATGCTGTGTTTGCGGGTCTGAGCCTTAATTTTTCCTACCCACTCCAAATATTTCTCTTCATCCGCATAACCGGGAGAGTCATCGGCATACGCCAGCCCTCTCTCCCAATCCACCCGCACCGTCATCCCCGGCACCCACTTCGCCGGAGCGGAATATCCCCATCCGCCACCCCCTCGTTGATAGGGCCCGACGATGTCGATAGCCGGATTCCCATCCACGCTAAATCGATTAATCGCCCAATGCGTATGGTTGATTCCATACAGCGCTCCGGCCTCTACTACCGGGCTGTGTACCGTGGCCGACACGGCACCCATCACCGCCAAAACCGAGCAAACCAACCGCTGCCTGATCACCCAGCATTGCCGCTCCTTTAGTCCTTTAAACGCAGAAAGAAAAACTCGTAGTTCCATCATGCAAGCCTCTTCACGACGCGAAGAAAAATCGCCATGACGATGACCTGTCAGTGGCGCCATCGAGCCAAGGACCGGGAAAAAACCGCGTCCTTGATTCGTGCCGACGAGTAGAGCGTGCACGCGCGTGGCGCCGCAGCCAGACGGTTCAAAAGGAGGGTGGGGAATGGTCTGACATGCCCCTGCGATTACACCGCGCGACAGGGGCTTTGGGGCGTGCAGGTGTGGCGGCGTTCGCCCCAGGGCTTACTCCCTGGAACTACGTCGCCCGTAATCTTGCGTCACGCGGTCGATAATCACGGCCAGCGCCACAATGGCCAAACCGGCTTCTACGCCGCGCCCGACGTCCAGCGTCTGGATGCCTACCAGCACATCTTCACCGAGGCCGCGCGCGCCGATCATTGAGGCAACCACCACCATCGACAGCGCCATCATCACCGTCTGGTTAAGCCCGGCCATGATGCTCGGCAAGGCTAGCGGTAGCTCCACGTTGCGCAGCACTTGCCAGCGGTTGGCGCCCAGGCAGCGGGCGGCTTCGCGCACGGAGGGGTCGACCTGGCGCAGGCCCAGGTCGGTAAGACGTACCAGCGGCGGCAGGGCGTAGATCAGGGTGGCGAAAATCGCCGGCATCTTGCCCAGGCCAAACAGCATCAGCACCGGGATCAGGTACACGAAACTGGGCAGGGTTTGCATCACGTCGAGCACGGGCATCAGCACCCGGCGCGCGGTGGGGCGGTAGGCCAGTAGCACGCCGAGGGGCACGCCCAGCAGCACGCACAAACCGGTGGCCACCAGCACCAGGGCGCAGGTTTGCAGCAGTTTGTCCCACAGGCCAACCACGCCGATCAGGAACATCAGCACCACCAGCGCCAGGGCGCGTTTCCAGCTGCGCCCGGCGTGCCAGGCCAGGGCGCCGACCAGCACCAACAGCAGCCACCAGGGCAGGGCGCGCAGGCCGCTTTCCAGCAGGGTGACCACTTGCAGCAGGGTGTCGGAGACTTGCCGCAGGTGGTCGCCGTAGTTCAGCACCAGGCTGTCGACAACGCGGTTTACCGGCTCGGCGATGGAGTGGTGAAGGCTTTCCGGGAAGCTCGAACTCACAGCGCGGCCTCAACCTTGCTGCGGGCTTCATCGGTTACCCAGCCGTGCCATATCTGCGGGTTGGCTTTGAGAAACGCTTCGGCGGCGGCGCGCGGGGTTTGGCGGGTTTCGTTCATTTTGGCCAGGGTGGTGTTGAGCAGGTCGATGGGGAAGTCGACTTTTTCGAACACGGCGACCAGGTCGGGGTATTGCTTGTGGAACGGCGCCGATACGCCGACCGACAGGCGTGCGGCCAGCGAGCGGGTGCCGCGTGGGTTGGGGTTTTTGGCGTCGGCCAGGGTTTTCCAGGCTTCGGCGTCGAAGGCGGGTTCTTCCAGGCGCACCAGCTTGTAGCGGCCCATCAGTGGGGTGGGTGACCAGTAGTAGAAGAGCACCGGTTTGCCGCGGCGGATGGAGGAGGTAATTTCGGCGTCCAGGGCAGCGCCCGAGCCGGTGCGGAAGTTTACGTAGCTGTCGGTGAGGCCATAGGCTTTGAGTTTTTGCGTGTTGACGACTTCCGAGGTCCAGCCGGCGGGGCTGTTGAGGAAGCGGCCTTTTTCGGGTTGTTCGGCGTCGCGAAATACTTGGGCGTAGCGGGGTAGGTCGCTGACCGAGTGCAGGTCGGGGGCCAGGGGTTTGATGCCTTTTTCGGGGTCGCCGTGGATGACGTAGTCGGGGACCCACCAGCCTTCGTCGGCGTTTTTGACGATGTCGCCCAGGCCGAAGACTTTGCCTTCGGCTTCGGCTTTGACCCAGGCGGGGCTGCGGCCGGCCCATTCTTCGCCGATGACTTGGATGTCGTTGCGGGCCAGGGCGGCTTCGAGGCTTACGGTGCTGCCGGGGAGGGTGTCGGTGGCATAGCCGTAACCTTTTTCTACGATGAGGCGTAGGACCTCGGTGATAAGGCTGCCGCTTTCCCACGTTATGTCGCCGAAGTGGATGGGTTTTGGGTCGGCGGCTTGGGCGGCCTGGGCGCCTGGGATGGCCAGTGTTAGCGCTAATGCTGCGGTGTTTAGCCAGCGGATGAATGTGTGCATTCTTAGGTCCTTCTTGTTTGTTAGCGGTTTGCCTGGCGATCGGTTTTTTTCTTCGTTTCCGCGTGTGCTGGGCGTTTTTGTTTCGCGCCTTACGCGCGAGTCACTTTTTAGCAGTCGCCCTAAAAAGTAACCAAAAACGGCTTGCCCCTACCTGGGGTTTTCACTACGTGAAAACTTCCCTCCCTCCGTCGTCGCTCCAGGGGCCGGGCTGAGGGCCATCCTTGGCCCCATCCCTCTGCGCGGCTCCCGGCCGCTACGACCCCTTACGCAACGACTACGCTCGGCCTGGCGCTAAAGGGGCGGGTAGATCACAAGCCAGATCACAAGCCAGATCACAAGCCGAAGCAAAAGCGGGTTCCTGTAGGAGAGGCCGGTCCGGCGCTCCGGTCAGCCTCGATGCTTTTGATCCTCCGTCAGAAATCGTAGGTCACTTTGCTGTAGTAGAACGTGCCTTCGGGCGCGGCCGGCGACAGGAAGCTGTATTGCTGCGACGGTGTCTGCCGCAGTTGGTCGTTGTAGGTGTCGGGTTTGCTGTCGAACAGGTTGTTGGCGCCGACCGACACTTTGAGCGCTTTGGTGAAGGCGTAGTTCAGGTCCAGATCGGTGATCCATTGCGCGGAAAAGGTCTGGTCGTATTGCGAGGCTTCTTCGGAGGAGGCGTATTTGCGGTATTCGCCGAAGCGGGTTTCGTAGAGGCTGATGGTCCAGGCGCCAATGCTGTGTACGGCGCCCAGTATCAGCTTGTCTTCGGGGTAGCCGTGTTCCAGGTAGCCTTCGGATTCGCGGGTAACGGTGGTGAAGCCGTTGCGGTTTTCGTGGATTTTTTCGACGGTAGTGCGGGTTTTGGTGTAGCCGGCGGACAGGGCCAGCTTGCCGTATTGGGCTAGCTCCAGGTTGTATTTGCCCACGATGTCGACGCCACGGGTGCGGGTGTCGGCGGCGTTGGTCATGAATTGCGCCCAGCTGTATTGGCCGTAACCAGCGGCGGTCAGAATCGCTTCTGCTTCGGGGCCGTAGATGCCGCCGCTGTAGAGGATGCGGTCGTGGATGTCGATCTGGTAGGTGTCCACGGTCAACGAGGCGTGCTCGCTTGGCCGCCATACCAGGCCCAGGGAGTAGTTGTTGGATTTTTCCGGTTTCAGTTTTTCCGCACCCAGGGCGCGGGCGGCCGGGTTGTCGACGGGCAGCATGCGGGTCAGCACCGGGTTGCCGTCGGCATCGACGTTGGTGGTGGTGGTCCATGAGGTGCCGATCTGGCCGAGGGTCGGCGCGCGGTAGGCGTTGTTGATGGTGGCGCGCAGGCCCACTTGCGGGGTCAGTTCGTAGCGCGCCGACAGCTTGCCGGTGGTGGTGTCGCCGAAGTCGGAGTAGTGCTCGGTGCGGCCCGCCAGGCCGAATTGGAAGCGCTCGGTCAGCTGGTTTTCCAGGCCTACGTAAAAGCCGCCCACTTCGCGGGTGTAGGTGGCGGCGTCGTCGGGCATCAGGCCGGAGGCTTGCACGGCGCCCACGGCCACGCCGTCGATGCCGCCGTAGGAGTACGAGGCGAAGTCGCCTTCCTGCAGGCGGTAGCGCTCGTCGCGCCAGGCCAGGCCGGCGGAAAGGGTGACGGGCTTGAAGGCCCAGTCCACGTCGATATCGCGGCCGTAGTCGAGGTTGATATTGGTCTGTTCGTTGATCAGCGTCGCCACGTCGAAACGGGTTGGGCTGGCCACGCCATAGCTCGGGTTGACGGTGTCGGAGGCGCGTTCGGTGTGTTTGTCGCGCCCGTAGGTGGCGGAGAAGTCGAAGCGGCCGAGGCTTTCATCTTCGTAGCGCGAACCGGCGGTGAGCGCGGCGTCTTCGTAGTGGTAGCGGTACTGCGGAATGCTGCCGTTGGGGTAGATTTGCGGCACGTTGTTGGGGCTGTCGGCCAGCAACGGCGGGGTGTTGTTGTACGAGGTGTCGCGGCCGTACGTGGCGAAGCTGTACAGGCGCCAGGCATCGGTCAGGCCGATTTCGGCGTTGGCGGCCAGGTTGTATTTTTCCCGGCTGGCGCCGCCCCAGCGTGGGTCCTGGTGCTCGCCGTTGGCGTAGTAGTCTTCGCCGATATCGTCGGGTTTGTTATTGAGGCCGTTGAAGCTCAGGGTGAGAAAACCGTCGCCCGGCAAGCCTAGGCCGTACCAGCCATCGGCCGACTTGCTGAAGCCGTCGCCCTGGCTGTATTTGCCCAGTTGCGCGTTGGCCTGGCCGCCGCTGTCGCGCTCTTTGAGCACGATATTCAGCACCCCGGCCACGGCATCGGAACCGTATTGCGCCGAGGCGCCGTCACGCAGCACTTCCACATGGTCGATGGCGCTGATGGGGATCATGTCCAGGTCGACCGACTGGGCGCCAATAAACGGTACGCCGCCGGAGATGTTCACCACCGCCGAAGCATGCCGGCGTTTGCCGTTGATCAGCACCAGGGTCTGGTCCGGAGACAGGCCGCGCAGGGATGCGCCCTTGGGGTCCTGGCCGCGGGTGGCGCTTTGGTTCTGTGGGAAGTTGAACGAGGGCACCAGTTGGAACAGCGCCTGGTTAAGACTGGTGGCGCCGGTCTGGGTCAGTTCGCTGGAAGAGATCACATCCACCGGCGCGCTGCTGGTCAGGGCGGTGGCGTCCTGGCGGCGGGTGCCGATGGCGACTACGCGATCAAGGGTCGGAATGCTGCTGTCCACTGCTGCGCCGCCGGCACGTTGGCTGCTCGGGCGTTTCGCGGCCTGGCGAATGACAAAGGCGCCGTCATCGCTTACCTGCAATTGCAGGCCGGTGCCGGCGAGGGCGGCGTCTACCGCTTGCTGCGGGTCGTAACTGCCTTCCACGGCGGCCGAGGAGTAACTGCCGACATCCGGCGTAAAGGAAATCACCTGGCCGCTCTGGCGGCTGATGGACAACAGCACGTCGTCCAGCGGGCCGGGTGCCAGGTGATAGGTTTGCGCCGGGCCGGCGGCCAGCGCCGAACCGAGACACAACGCAGCGAGCGAACCAAAGGCCAGCGTGGATGCCTTGCGGGCGAACAGCGAATGACGCGACATAACTTCCCCCAAATCTTTTAGCGACGCCGCTCCTTGCAGCGCTTACGTCAGGGTTGTGCCGCGGCTTGCGGGAAACTTGCAGATCGTTTGGTTATGTCGTTAGAACGGGGTTAAAAACATCGAGGCTGAAGCCTCTCCCACAGTGGATTGCAGTCACTTGTGGGAGAGGCTTCAGCCTCGATGCTTTTGCCGCCATAACGATTTACGCCGGCCCCACGCTCACCCACAAATCACTACGCCGCGCGATACGAATCGGCAACGTGCGCGCCAACGTGTCGAGCACCTGGTCGCTGTCATCCAGCCGATACAGCCCGCTTACCCGCAAGCTGGCCACCGCCGGGTCGACCCGCAGCACACCGTTGCGGTACGGCCGCAGCGCCTCCAATACATCGCCCAGCGTTTGGTTGCGCACTTCGAGTAATCCATCCACCCAGGCGCCTTCGCCTCCCAAGAGCGGCGTGGCAGGGCCGAAGCTGTATTGGTTGAAGCTGATCTGTTGGCGACTGGCCAAGGTGCGCCGCTCGCCGCCGAACGTGACCAGCTCCAGGGGTGCATTCAGTGCCAGGGCCGAGCAGCGTTCTTCGCTCAAGCGCACCTGCAGTTGGCCGCCCTGGCTGCCGATCTGGCCGAACGGGTTGGCCACCACCAGGGGGCGGTTATCGTCGGCCACCCGCACTTGCACCTCGCCAGCGCGCAGGCGCAGCAAACGGCGTTGCGGGGTGAAGTCGATATCCACGGCACTGCGGGCGTTTAGCACTAGCTCACTGCCGTCATCCAGCGTGAGGCGTTGGCGCTGCCCGGTGGCGGTGGCGAAGTCGGCGCTCAGTTCTCCCAGCGGCCAGCGCTGGTTGGCCAGCAGGCCGACACCGATGGCGACCCCGGCGCCCACCAGCGCCCCGCGCAGCAGTTGGCGACGGCTGCTGCCGGCGGCATTCAGCGTGCGCTGCAGCTGGTCGCCACGCAGGCCTTGCGCCGCTGGTACGCGGAACACTTCCAGGGTTTTTTCCAGGTTGTCCCACAGCTGCTGGTGCCGGCTGTCACGGGCGCGCCAGGCGGCGAAGGCTTGCAGGTCTTCATGGCTGGCGTTGCCGGAGCGCAAGAGCACCAGCCATTCGCTGGCTTGCTCGATCAGGGCGGATTGGTCGCGGCTCATACCAGGCTTACCCGCAAACAGCGTTGCAGCGCCTTGGCCATATAGTCGCTGACCGAACGCTGGGAGATGCCCAACGCCAGGGCAATTTCCGGGTAGGTGAGGCCGTCCACTTGGGACAGCAGAAACGTCGCCTTTACCTTGGCCGGCAAGCCGTCGAGCAGTTGATCAATGCGTTGCAGCGCCTCCAGCAGTTCGGCGAGCTGCTCGGGGGAGCGCTCGTCGGCGGCATCCGGCTCCAGGCTGTCGAGGTAGGCGCGTTCCAGGTCGCGGCGGCGCCAGAGTTGGTACAGCAAGCGGCGGGCGATGGTGGTCAGAAGGGCGCGCGGCTCACGGATGGGCGCCATGGCGGGGCTGGCAAGAATCTGCGCGAAGGTTTCAGCGGCCAGGTCTTCGGCGCTGGCACGGGACTCCAAGTGCCGCCGTAGCCGGCCTTGCAGCCAGTCATAGTGCTGGCTGAACAGCAGGCCAACGTAGTGGCCATGGGAATTGTCGGCACCGGACATAACGGCTCCAAAAACGGAAAAGGCATGGGAGTCCGGTGTTCCGGTGGGGGCATGCTAGCAAGAGCTCTTATTCTTTAAAAATAGCGTTATTAGCTACGGATATTCATTTTACGTCTATGAGGGTTGTAGGATGGGTAGAGCGCAGCGAAACCCATCGCGGTTTCGGCCCGGACCGCATTGATGGGTTTCGCGATGCTCTACCCATCCTACGTTAGAGAGTGGCGAGTCTGAGCTCAGCGGCGTGGCGCTCGTACGTCAGCAGCACTTGATAATCCACTTCGCTCGCCGGCAGCACCTGACGAATACGTAACACCTGCGCCACCTCTGGCTCATCAACCAATGCCTGATTAAGCGCGACGCGAATACGCTCCGCCTGTGCCTCATCTGCAGCGGTGATATAGGGCAAGGTGGGGCTCGGCGCGCTGGTTTGCAGCAGGCGTAGACCGGCCACTTCATCGGCGGCGTACAGCGCCAGGTAGGCGAAGGTCACGCTGTCCACGGCGACCAGATCCACCCGGCCTTCGCGCAACCACGCCAGGCTCCGCCGATGGCTGCCGCTAAGTTCCAGACTTGAGAAAAAACGCCCGTCCTGCTGCCAGGGCGCCAAGGCGTGACGCAGCAGATTCATGCCGGTGTTGGAGTCCAGGCTATTGGCCGCCCCTCGGCAGCCGCGCAGGGCTTGCAGGCTGTTACGCGGCTCGTCGTCGCGAATTAGCAACAGGCTGCAATGCTCGCCGTTATGGCTGTGGGGAAGATCGAAATCCGGGCGGCCGATCAGCCTTACCTGGCCGCGCAATTGAGTCATTAGCGGGTAGCCGCAGGTTTGCGTCAGCAGCAAATCCGGCGAGCGGAAGAGGGCGTGCAAGTCAGTGCCACGCCACGGCAAGCGTTCGGCCTCCAGCAGTGGCAGGGTGCGCGCCAACCACCGCTCACTGGCCTCGCGAACGGGCTCTGGCGCCGGGTACATCAACAGTTCGGCATGGCCGCGGTTCATGGCTGGTGTTCCTGCGCGCTAACCAGGGGATGGGTCGGATTGTCGACCGGGCGTACGCCGTGTTGGCGAATCAGCTGGCCATAACCATGGACCAGAAAACCGCCACTGCGTGCCAGCCAATACTCACGCCGCGCGCGATAAATCGAGGGTAGCCGATACCACGGCAGCCACGGCAGATCGTGATGCACCAGGTGCAGGTTGAGGTTGAGGAACAGCCAGCGCCACGGCCAGCCCGCTTCATTGAGCACGCTGCGTTGCGCCGGTTCGGCCGCCGGGCGGTGTTCGTAAAAGGAGCGCAGCATGCCCAGCGCTAGAGCCGGCACGCTGACCAGGGCCACGTAATGCACCGCCGACAACGCGCTGTAGCGCTGCACCCACCACAGCACCGCCGCGCACAGCAGGCCATGGCAACTCCACATCAGCCACGCCTGGCGCTCAAAACGCAGCAAGCGCCGACCTTCGCTCACGAGCAACCCAACCAAGGCCAGCGGCGCGCCAATCAGTAACCGGCCCAGCACGGTTTTATTCAGCCAATGCAACGCGCGGGCAACGGCGGGTAAGCCTTGCCAGTGCTCCGGGTGCAGGTAGCGGCTTTCGGGGTCGACCTCCGGCAGCGTCAGGCTTTCATCGCGGTGGTGCGCCAGGTGGCTGTCGCGGTACAGCGTGTAGGGGTACCAGATCGCGTAGGGGCCATAGGCCAACGCTTTGTTCAGCCACGGCAGGCGCGTCGGGTGGCCGTGCAGCACTTCGTGTTGCACCGACATCCACAGGGTCACCAAGGGAATCAGCAGCGCAGTGCTCAGCCAAACGCCCAACTGCGGGCTGGCCCAGAGCACGGCGAACCAGGCGGCTTGCACGCCGATCAGCAGTAGCCATGTCGGCCATTCCTGCCGGCCGAAGCGATCCTGTTCCAGGCCTGCGCGCAGGCGCTGCCAGTTCGTGTGTTGCATACCACGTTCCCCAAAAGTTGCAGCGAATCAGCGCTGCTTACTTGGGGTGTGGTGCGGGGCGGGGAAATCTTGCAGATCGTTTGGGAATAGCCTTATGCCTGACGCGTTTTAAATACGCCGCTCAGTACAAATTCATACCGCTCGGGGCGGATATAAAACGTGGTGCGGTCGCAGCATTGCTGGTCGTCAAACCACGAGGTGCGCTGCATCACCAGCAGCGCCGTGCCGCGTTTTACCCCCAGGTGCTGGGCCAGGGTTTTATCCGCTTCGCGGGCGCGGATGGCCATGTCGGCGCGGCTTACCGGTTTGCCGGTGACGCGCTCCAGCACCGAATACAGCGGCTCCTGCGCAGCGGCTTGCCAGTCGACGTCGGCCAGCTCGGCGGTGAGGTAGCTGCGGGCAAAGGCGATGGGTTCGTCGTCGACGATATGCAGGCGTTCCACATTCACGCACTGGCCGCTGAACAGCTCCGCCAATTCCTCCGGCACCTCCACCAACTGCTGCCCGAGCATCTGCATGCTCGGCTTAAGCCCTTGCAGTACCAGGGAGTCGTGAAAGCTGCGCAGTGCATCGAGATCGTGGCGCACCTGTTGCGCAGCCACGAAGGTGCCTTTGCCTTGTTTGCGCTCCACCACGCCGTCGTCGCCAAGCTTGGCCAGCGCCAAGCGGATGGTGACGCGGCTCACCTGAAAACGCTCCACCAACTCCGATTCAGACGGCAGTTTGCCCAGCGCGCCGAACTGGCCTTGCTGAATTTCAGTGAGGAGTTGCTGAGCAATTTGCTCGTACAGAGAGGTGGAGCTTTCGCGCTGCAGTGTCACGGTGTGGGTGTCCGTTGCTGGGTTGATTCTAAGGTTATGGCTTTTCAGTCTTGGGTTAACTTGTATTAATACGTATTATGACGACCACAGACAGTATAAATGACCTGACGTACCTTGCCATGTCCCACTTTCAAACCCAACTCGCCGCCCGTCCCGATGCCCTGCGCATAGAAGCAGTGGACTTCGCCTATGCCAACGGTCACACGGTGTTCAGCAACCTGAACCTGAGTGCGCAGCAGGGCGAGTTCGTGGCCATTCTCGGCCCCTCGGGCTGCGGGAAAACCACGCTGCTCAATCTGCTCTCCGGTTTTCAGCAACCGCAGGCCGGGCGCTTGTTGGTGGACGGGCAGCCAACGCGTCCGGAGTTGCCGGCACTGGGTTATGTGTTCCAGAGCCCGCAGCTGTTTCCCTGGCTGAGCGCGCTGGAAAACGTGCGGTTTGGCCTGCGTTTGGCGGGCGACAAAAACAGCGTGCAGCAGTACGAACAAGCCATGCATTACCTGCGCTTGGTGGGCCTGGAAAGCGCCGCCGACCGCCTGCCACGCCAGCTCTCAGGCGGCATGCAGCAGCGCGTGGCATTGGCCCGCACCCTGGCGCTCGAGCCGCGTGTATTGCTGATGGACGAACCCTTCGCTGCGCTGGATGCCATCAGCCGCAACAGCATGAATGAAGAAACCCTGCGCCTGTGGGCGACGCTCGGCCAGACCGTTTTATTTATCACCCATGACATCGACGAAGCGGTGTTTCTCGCCGACCGCGTCGTGGTGTTGAACATCGCCCCCGGGGGCATCCATAGCGAGCTCGCCATCGACTTGCCGCGCCCCCGCACCAACCGTGAAACCCGCCGCTTGCCGGCCTTTCTCGACTATCGCAACGAGCTGATGGAACGCATCGGCGACGTCATGGCGCAGTCGTCGTCGCTCCTTGAGCCCACCTTCGGATAACGAGAATTTCATGTTCAAAAAACTGCTTCTGCCGGTCGCCCTGGCGGCTTCCACCTGGCTGAGCGGCGCCCAGGCCGCCGAACCGCTGCGCATCGGGTACGTGATGGCGATGGCCAACGCGCCGGTGATTGTTGCGGAAAAACTGGGGTACTTTCAGGACGAAGGCCTGGCCGTCGACGTCAAGGCGCTGGGCGATGGCCCGGTGATTCAGCAAGCCCTGGCCGCCCATGAACTGGACGTGGCCTACGTGGGCACGCCGCCGGTTTACCAGTGGTATGCACGCGGTTTGAAGAGCGTGATTCTGGCCAAAGTGAACTACGGCCAGGCCGCCGTGCTTACCAGCGCCAACGGCCCGATCAAAACCCTGGCCGACCTCAAAGGCCACAAGTTGGCCGGGGTGAAAAAGGGCAGCGGCATGGACGTGCTGCTGCGCGGCTACGTGCTGAAAGAGAACGCCAAACTTGAGCCGGACACCGACGTGGAAATCGTCGATATGCCGCCGGGCAATATGAACGCGGCGCTGGACCGCGGCATTGTGGATGCAGCATTCAGCTGGGAACCCTTTGTCAGCCAGGCCTTGCTGCGCGGCTCGGCGCGCCTGCTGCTGGACGTCAATCAGGCCCTGCCGCAGTACCCGTGGTACGTGGTGATCGGCTTGCCGGAAACCCTGCGTGACCGGCCCGATGATGTGGTGAAACTGCTGCGCGCCCACCGCAAAGCCATCGCCTTCCTCAACGAACACCCGGCTGAAGCCAACAAGATCATCGCCGACGCCTTCAAGCTGGAAGCCGTGCAGCGCGCTGATGGCAGCAGTGTAAGCGGCGTAGAAATTGTGGCCGAAGCGCGTAAGCGTTTGGGTTGGTCGGCGGAGTTGAAAGACGCTGATCTGCAGTTTATTCAGCGCCTGATGAACTACTCCAACGACCTGAAGTTTATGGACGCGCAGATTCCCCTCAAGGATCTGGTCGACACCTCTTACCTGCAAAAAGCCTCGCGCTGAGTCTCGCCATGCATCTGCCAAAAGCCAACTGGGGCTGGGCCTCGCTGCCGTTTCTGCTGCTGGTGTGGATGGCCCTGGCCAGCCGCTTTCCCAGCTACGTACTGCCGCAGCCCTGGGTGGTGGCGGCCGAGGCACTGCGCTGGATTGAGGACGGCTCGCTGTGGAAGCAGTTCAGGGCCAGCGTGCTGGAAGAGCTGGCCGGGTTTTTCAGTGCGGTGCTGGTGGCGGTGGTGCTCGGTGGGGTGGCGGGGTTGTCGCGGCATTTTCGCGACTTTATCTCGCCGCTCAACAGCCTGTTTATGGCCATTCCGCCGATCGCCTGGGCGCCGCTGATTCTGATCATTTTCGGCTTTGGTTTTTTCTCCATCACCCTGGTGATTTTTATCGCCGCGGTGTTCCCCATGGCCGTGACCATTCAGGAAGGCGTGCTGGGTATTCGCGAAGGCGAAGTGCGCGCCGCACGCACCCTGGGCGCCAACCGCTGGCAATTGCTTGCTTACGTCTACCTGCCGGCATCCTTGCCGTTTCTGACCGCCGCGCTGCGTATCGGCTTTAGCCAAGGCTGGCGCGCGCTGGTGGCGGCGGAAATGATCGGCGCCTCGCAGGGCATCGGCTGGATGGTGTCCATGGGCGGGCAGATCGGCAACAGCAGCCAGGTGCTGCTGGGCATCGTGCTGATCGGGCTGCTCGCCTGGCTGATGGAAAGCCTGGTGTTTCGCCGTATCGAGCGGCACTACCAATCCTGGCGCGCGGCCTGAGCGCGCGCCGTTTAATTCTGTGCAGAGGAGCTACCTGTGAGCCAGACCTTCGACCCCCGTGAAGCCGGGCATTACATCGCCCCCGTCGGCCTGTACGCGCGCAATAAAGCGCGGCCGTTTCTCGGCAGCATTCGCTGCGACCGCCAAACCCTGGTGGCCGGCCAATGGGACGAAATCACCTTCGTCTACGAAGTGGGCGCCAGCGGCCTGGCCGACGGTGCGTGGCTCAAGCTGGCCTTTAAATTCTATTCCGACTGGGCGCTGTTCCAGACCTCCGACCCCCACGCTGCCAACTACGTCAGCGCCGAATACCAGGCCGGCGAACTGGTGCCAGGGCAAAGCCCGGCCACCGTGCAGCACCTGAACGTGCGCTTCGACCAGAAGGGCCATGAGCGGCCGTTTCAGAAAGCCATCCTGATCGATATCGTCGACGGCTATTTGAACCCTGGCGACCGGATCGTGATTCGGATTGGCGACCGTCGTCAGGGCGGGGCCGGCACGCGGGTGCAGAGCTTTGTCGAAAAAGACTTCCGCCTGCGCCTGTTTATCGACCCGCTGGGCAGCTCGAAATTTGCCGAAGTGCCGGGTGATTTGCTGCTCGATATCGTGCCCGGTGTGCCGGAGCGCTTGCTAGTTATCGTGCCGCGCCTGGTGGGCCAGCGCAGCCGTTCGATGTGCTGATTCGCGCCGATGATGCCTGGGGCAACACCTGCCGCAATCTGCCGCTGACCGGCAAGGTGCTGCTTAACGGCCCGCAAGGCAGCAGCCTCGGCGTGCCGTTTACGTTGGCCGCCGAAGGCTGGGCCGTGGCGCGGTTGCCAGCGCTGAAGTTGGAAGAGCTGGGCGAATGGTCCGTTAGCGTGCAGCCCGCCGAAGCCGGTGTAGCCGCCGCGCAGGCGTATATCAATGTGGATCACGCACTGCCCGGCATTCGTCCGCTGTACGCCGACCTCCATGTGCATTCCGATGACACCGTGGGCACCAACGACACCCTCTACAACCTGAGCTACGGCCGCGATGTGGCCGGTTTGGATGTGTTGGGTTACACCGCCAACGATTTCAATATCACCGAAAAACGCTGGGACGCGGCAGTGGAACTGATCGCCGAATTGAACGAAGCGGGGCGGTTTGTCTGCTACCCCGGCACCGAGTGGTGCGGCAATTCCTGCGCCGGCGGCGACCGCAATGTGGTGTTTCTGCACGACGGCAAACCGGAGTTTCCGTTCGATAACCAAGGCCGCCTGGTGCGCTCGTTCGAGTGGAACGAATTTACCGCCGGCACCATCAAGCCCGGTGCCTGGCCGGTAGATGAGCTATACGCCGCCTACGCGAAAAACCCGAAGGGCATTTGATGATGCCGCACGTGGGCGGGCGCCGCTGCAACCTCGACTGGCACCACCCGGAGCTGGAACGGTTGATTGAAGTGGGCTCGGCCTGGGGCCAGTTTCACTGGGTGTATGCCGAAGCGTTGCAGCGCGGCTACCGCGTTGGCGCGGCTGCCAACAGCGACGAACACCAGGGCCGTTGCGGCGGCGGCGTGCCGGCCACGGCGGTGTTTGGATCGCGCGGCGGATTGACCGCGTCATCGCCGACGCCTTCGACCGCGCCGGCGTGGGCAAAGCCCTGCGTGCCCGGCATACCTTCGCCACCACGGGTGAACGCAGTGTTGCCGTGTTGCGCCAGGGTGAGCATCTGATGGGCGACGTGGTAAGCGCCGCCGCCGGGCAAACCCTGGACTATCGCCTGCTGGGAGATGCCGGCTGGGAGCAGGTGGAATTGTTCGATGGCGAGCAGTGCATCTGGTCCCGCAACCTGCACGAAGAGGCTGGGCTTTCCAGTCGCCGTGTGCGGGTCCGCCTGGGCGGTGCGCGGATCAAAGACCGTTATCGCGGTGCTTACTGGACTGGCGAAATCGAGATCACCGGCGCCGTCATCAACGGCTTCCAATTTCTCGGCGCCGACCACCGGAACAAACTGTCTGGCGCAAAAACGCCACCACGTTGGCATTCCGGACCGACACCAATGGCGACACCGATAGCCTGGAAATCGAGCTGTCGCAACTGGCGGGTGCGCGCGTCAGCCTCAACAGTCGGGTGGATAGCTATGTGAAAGTTGGCGACGCGTTGCAGCCGCACCCCCATGTGCATGCGCCTACGGTGAGCGTGCAGGTTTCAGGTTCGCAGTTGCTGGAGCAGGGCGCCGTAATCGAGAAATTGGCGGGGGCGGAGTTGCAGGTGTCGCTGGAGCGGATTACCGAGCAGGCGTTGCCGCGGGAAGTGGCAGGGCGCATCGAGGTGGATAGCCTGAAGCTGGACGCTGGGCGTGAGCACCCGTTGTTTATCACGGCACGCCAACGTGATCAGTCGCGGGTTTGGACGTCGGCGTTGTTTGTCACTGTGTAAACCGGTGTTTGCAGGAATCGAGGCTGAAGCCTCTCCCACAGGGATGCATGCTCTTGTGGGAGAGGCTTCAGCCTCGAGTTTTTGACTTTGTTGTGGAAGGCAACACCGAAAGCACGGCCGACACCGCCAACAGCAACGCCGCTACGCCATACATCCACACACTCGGCACAATCGGCAGCAGGGCGCCGGCCAGCAACGGCCCGGCCCCGGCGCCGATATCGCGCCATACCGAGTTCGCCGCCAACGCCTGCACTCGCTCCGGCCCCGGGCTGCGCTGGGTTACCAATGGCGCCACCAACGGCAGTTGCAGCGCGCGCAGCACCACAATGGCCGCCGCACAACTCCACAACCACCCCGCACCAAAGCCCACCAAACTCACCGACGTCAGCAAAGACAGACTCACCAGCAACTTCTGTGCGCCGTATTTATCGGCTAGATGGCCGCCCACCGGGCTCAGCAGCAGTTCGCCCAGATAACGCAGCGCCATCAGCAAGGCCGCCGCCATAACGGCGCCGCCGGGAAACAGGTCTTTGCCCAGGTACGACAGGCCGATGATAAACAGCCCGTCGAGCGTCAGCCCTTCGAGAAACGACCAGAAGTCCAGGCGGCTGGGCAGGCGAATACCGCGCCGGGTGGTCAGCGCGTGGGGCTGCATCGGCAAGCGCCTGGCCATCAGCAAGCCGGCAATCGCCACCAGGCTCAGGGCAAAAAAGATCGGCCGCGGACCAAGCCACAAGGCGACGGCCGCGCCCGTGGGTAACGCAATCATCGGCCCCAAGGCGGTAAAGGCCCGCGCTCGCCCGGAGCGGCGGGCCACGCCCAACGGCTGCGCGGTGGCGAGCACCTGGCTGGAAAGATTCAGCGCGGCGAAGGCCAGGCCCCACAACAAGCGCAACGGCAGCAGTGCCCAAACGCCGGAGAGCGTGGTGTAACCCAGCGCGCAAATACCAGCGGTGATAACGGCAAGAGTCGAGGTCAACCGGTCGCCATGGCGGCCATAGAAACGCGATACCGCGCCATACCCCACGATGCGCACCAAACGGTTGGCCGCCAGCAACACGCCAACCTCGGCCAGGCTGAGGCCAAAGTCGCTGGCATACATGGGCAACAGCAAATACAGCAGCACGTCGGTGGGCAACGCCATGCCCAGGGTCAGGGCGGCGAAGCGGGAGTGGCGGTCGGCGAGGCGTAAATCGGCAGTCATCAGTTATTGCGCCAGGCGTTCGAGGGCAATGCCCAGTGAGGAGGTTTGGCGGTAGCCGGTTTGCCCGGCAGACGGCGTCGGCACGCCTACCTGCGGCGCCTTGGCCTGGGTGCGATAACCCAGCGGGCTGGTGCCGAGTTCTTTCTGAAAGGCGCGGCGCATGCGTTCTTCGCGGCCAAAGCCCACGGTTTCGGCAATGCGTTTGATCGGCTCACCGGTGGTTTCCAGCAAGCGGCAGGCGGCTTCCAGGCGCAAGGTTTCGACAGCTTGCGCGGGCGTATCGCCGGTGGCGGCGACATAAGCGCGGGCGAAGTGCCGTGGGCTCATGCCGAATTGTTCGGCCAGGCGTTCTACGCGCAGGTCGCTGTCCAGATTGGAGGCGATCCAGGCATGCAGGCGCGCCATGCGCACGTCCGGGTCGGTGCGCAGCGCGTTGGACTGCGCTTGCAGCGAGGCGCTGAGCTGCGGCTGTTCGGCCGAGCGCCAGAGGAACACGGTGAAGTAACGGGCTAACGCCAATGCGGCATGGGGGCCGAGGTCTTGTTCCACCAGGGCCAGAGCCAGGTCGATGCCGGCGGCCGCTCCGCCGCACGTCCACAGGTTGCCGTCATGCAGGTACAACGCATCGCGCTGGCAGGTGACGGCGGGGTAGTGGGCTTCCAGTTCGTCGGCGAATTTCCAGTGAGTGACCACCTTGCGGCCGTCCAGCAGGCCGGCGGCTGCGAGTACAAAACTGCCGGTGCCGACCGAGCAGAGGCGGCGGATGCTGGGTTGGCGTTCGCGCAGCCAGGTGCAGACCGGTTCGCTGGCTTCGACGGCGGTCATGCCGGGGCCGCCGACGACGAGCAGGGTGTCGATGTGCAGGTTTTCCTGGTCGAGGTCAGCCAGGGAACGGGTCATGACTTCGATGCCGGAGACTGTGGCGATCAGGCCGCCTTGCGGGGAGGCGAGTAGCAGGCGGTACGGTGATTGGGCGGCGAACGGACCGCCGAGTACGCGGGGGATGGCGGCGAATACTTCGAGGGGGCCGGCGCCGTTTAAGAG
This sequence comes from Pseudomonas sp. CC11G, assembly GCF_056174845.1. Classification (NCBI taxonomy): domain Bacteria; kingdom Pseudomonadati; phylum Pseudomonadota; class Gammaproteobacteria; order Pseudomonadales; family Pseudomonadaceae; genus Pseudomonas; species Pseudomonas sp. CC11G. The sequence continues at coordinate 7,834 of NZ_JBWBZC010000039.1, read as the reverse complement.
GAGGGCGGCGTCGAAGGCTAGGACGACGATGGTGCGTTGTACGCTGTTTACCCGCTCGCCCCCTTGGGGGAGAGGGTTGGGGTGAAGTGGCCTAATGATTCTGGACACCTCGATAGGGCGTTAAGATTCGCCCACAGCAGAGGTGGATATGAACAGAAGAGTGTTTAGTTCGGAATTCAAACTGGAAGCAGCGGGTCTGGTTGTGGACCAGGGCTACTCAGTACCGGCAGCCTGCAAGGCGATGGGTGTGGGAGAAACGGCCATGCGCCGTTGGGTCGAACAATTAACGCTTGAGCGCAACGGCCGAACACCTGAGCGCAGCAAGGCTCTGACGCCTGAGCAGCGGCGCATTCAGGATCTGGAAAAGCAGGTTCGCCGCTTGGAGCAGGAGAAAGAGATTCTAAAAAAGGCTACCGCTCTCTTGATGTCGGGCGCGCTCGACTAGTTCACCTGGTCGAGGCATTGGGCGAGCAATACCCTTGTGCACTGCTTTGTCGCTTGTTCGAAGTGAACCGCAGCAGCCTCTATGCTGAGCGTCAGAGCCGCAAAAAGGAGTCGTTGCAGCGTGATCTTTTGCGCCAGCGTGCAATGACATTGCATGCTCAAAGCCGGCGATCTGCGGGCGCGAGGAGTCTTTCGGCGGCCTTGCGCAAAGAGGGATTTAAGGTTGGGCGTTTTCTCGCTGGGCGTTTGATGCAGGAAGCCGGTTTGTTCAGTACTCAACATCGCCGCCATAAGTACCGTCAAGCAGACGGTGAAAGCGTTATTGCCACCAATGAACTGAATCGCCAGTTCACCACCAGCAAGCCAAACCAAGTGTGGTGCGGCGACGTGACTTACCTCTGGGCTGGCGCGCGCTGGATCTATCTGGCGGTTGTAATGGATCTACATGCACGACGAATTGTCGGCTGGGCCATCTCTGATCGGGCGGACTCGCAGCTTACGAAACGCGCTTTGCGCGTCGCCTTTGAGGCTCGCGGATGCCCTCAAGGACTGCTTTTTCACTCTGACCAGGGCAGCCATTACAGCAGCCTGGCGTTTCGCCAATTGCTTTGGAGTTATCAGATTCGCCAGAGCATGAGTCGGCGGGGTAACTGCTGGGATAACGCACCTATGGAGCGTTTCTTCAGGAGCCTCAAGTCAGAATGGATCCCTTCGTTGGGGTATACAACGCAGGAGTTGGCCGAGCGCGATGTTCTGCGTTACATCACCGAGTACTACAACCATCAACGCCCACACAGCTACAACGAATACCAAACACCAGCAGCGCGCGAAGCGCTGGCTGGTTAAACCTAAACCGGTGTCTAGTTTTAGTTGACCACTTCAGGGTGAGGGGGAGCGGTGGTGGGAGTTGCGGTGGGAGCTGCGGTGGCCCCGGCCCTCACCCCCGGCCCCTCTCCCGCAAGCGGGAGAGGGGAGCAGAGCATTTGACTTGGTTTGCCCGGCCCCTCTCCCGCGAGAAGGGAGCAGAGCATTTGAGTCTGTTTGGCAGCAAAGGAGGGGTGTTTGGCATGGAGCGACATGACCGGGCTCGACATACTGGCAACATCAAAAAGTGAGAGCGCGACAATGCCGTTTATTCCTGCTTCTGCCAAGTCTGCTTTAACCGCGCTGCTCTGCATCACAGGCCTGTTGTTGAGCCATTCGGCAACCGCCGCCAGCGCATTGAAAGTCGGCGACCAAAGCGGCCTGGTGCAAGCCTTGCTACAGGCCGCCGGCGAAGACCAGCACCTCGACTTCCCCCTCAGCTGGCACCCCTTTATGGCCGGCCCGCCGCTGCTGGAAGCCCTCAGCGCCGGCGCGGTAGATGTCGGCGTGGTCGGCAATGCGCCGCCGGTGTTTGCCCAGGCCGGTGGCTTTGCGGTGCGCATTATCGGCGTGGCCAACGGCGCGCAGAATAACAACGCCGTGCTGGTGCCTGAAGGTTCCACAGCGCAATCGATCAGCGACCTGAAAGGCAAGCGCGTGGCCGTGGCCAAAGGCTCCAGCGGCCATTACCTGTTGCTGGCCGCCTTGCGCCAAGCCGGGCTTACCACCCGCGATATCAACGTGGCGTACGTCAGCCCGGTAGACGGCCAGAACGCCTTCGCGGCGGATCGGCTGGATGCCTGGGCCGTCTGGTATCCGTTCGTGGGCCAGGCGACCGCACGTGGCGGCCGGGTATTGGTAGACGGCAGCGCCTGGGCCGAAACCGGGCTGAATTTTACCGTCGCCAGCCAGCAAGCCCTGGATGATCCCGAGCGCTCGGCGCAGCTGGGCGACCTGCTGGCCCGCCTGGCCCGAGCGCAAGACTGGGCGACGGCCCACCCGGCCGACTGGGCCAAAGCCCTGACGCAAACCACGCGCCTGCCGTTGCCGCTGGTGGAAGAAATGCTGGCCAAGCAAAGCCTGCATTACGTGCCCATCGACGCCTCGATCATCGCCTTGCAACAGCGCCTGGCCGATGCCTTCGCCGCCGAGCGCCTGATCCCCAAACCGTTGGATGTTACGGCCGGTTTCGACGACCGCTTCAACGCCCGCTTGCCCTAACCCCTAGCTCGATTTCGACCTTGCTGGCGCAGCCGGCAGGGCCTCACTCACCCGGAGAAAAGCCATGCCTGCCTTGCACCGCACCACCTTGAAACGCCATAAAACCGGCCTGGTGGCCGTCGACCACGAACGCAGCGCCGGCGGCTACACCCTGTTTGCGCCGCAGACCGCCGATGGCCAGGTCTTTTTGGTCGACCTCGACGGCGAGCTGGTGCACCGCTGGAAACTGCCGCAACGCCCCGGCCGCGATGCCGTGATTTTGCCCAACGGCAACCTCGGCTATAACGGCAACCACCCGGACTCGCCCGAGCTGTTTCCCGGTTGGTCGGTGTGGCACGGCGGCGCGTTCAGCGAAGTGACGCCCGAAGGCGAAGTGGTGTGGCAGCACACCGATCTGCTCCATCACCACGACGCCCAATGGCTCGCCAACGGCAACCTGCTGTACACCACCGTCGAGCCGCTGAGCCCTGAATTGGCCAGCCGCGTGCAGGGCGGTATTCCCGGCAGCGAAGCCGTCGGCGGGGTGATTTATGCCGACGTGGTGAAAGAGGTAAACCGTGCCGGTGAAGTGGTGTGGGAGTGGCGCAGCTGGGAGCACTTGCAGCCCGAAGACTACCCGCTGCACAGCACTTTCGAGCGGTATCACTGGCCGATGACCAACGCCGTGTCGCCGGGCCGTGATGGCAAGGTGATCTTGAGTATGCGCAGCGTGTCGTCGGTGATCGCCGTGGATAAAAACAGCGGCAACGTGCTGTGGCGTCTGGGCCATGACCTGGTGGCGCAGCAGCACTGCCCGAGCGAACTGGAAAACGGCAACGTGCTGGTGTTCGACAACGGCATTTCGCGGCCCCATGTGTCCATGCCGTTTTCCCGCGTGCTGGAAATCGACCCCATCGCCCAGCGCATCGAATGGCAATACAGCGATGCCCCCGGCTATGCGTTTTTCACCCCATTTATGGGCGGCGCGCAGCGGCTGCACAACGGCAATACGCTGATCACCGAGGCCAACTTTGGCCGTCTGTTTGAGGTGACGCCAGCCGGTGAAGTGGTGTGGGAATACATCAACCCGCACTTCGCCGCGTACCCCGACGAAGCCTCGCGCAAGTACCTGCCGGGCGAGAACAACGCGATCTTCCGCGCCCACCGTTACCAGCGTGCCGACCTGCCTTGGCTGCGCGACTGATTTCACTCCACTAACCGTTACGATCCCGCTTACGCAGACCACGCGCAGCGAACTATCGACTCATCTTCAAAGGATGTTCTGATGACTCTTTCTGCGCGCCACCTCTGCGTCAGCGCTTTATCCCTGTTGCCCCTGCTTCCCGCCGTAGGCGACGAACTGCCGGCCTCGGCCGAACCCACCCTGCAAACCGTCACCGTCGAAGCCCGGCGGCGCAGCGAAGACGCCCAGCAGGTGCCCACCGCCATGAGCGTGCTCGGCGGCCAGGCCCTGGAAGAACAACGCCTGTATCGCCTGCAGGATTTACAGCAGGCCATGCCCAGCGTGAACGTGGCGTTTATGCATGCGCGCCAGTCCAGCCTGTCCATTCGCGGCCTGGGTAATAACCCGGCCAGCGATGGCCTGGAAGGCAGCGCCGGCATCTACCTGGATAACGTTTACCTCGGGCGACCGGGCATGGCGGTGTTTGACCTGCTCGATGTGGAACAGATGGAACTGCTGCGCGGCCCGCAAGGCACGCTGTTCGGCAAGAACACCACGGCCGGGGTGCTGAATATCACCACCCGCAAACCGACCTTTACCCCGCAAGGCACGATTGCCACCTCCATCGGCGAAGACGGTTATGCGCAAACCCAGGGCAGTTTTTCCGGCCCGTTGAGCGAGACGGTTGCCGGGCGTATTTCGGCCTACCACACCGAAGAAAATGGCTATGTAAAAAACGACTTCAACGACCATGAACTGGGCGGCGGCAAGCGCCAGGGCTTTCGCAGCCAGTTGCTTTACAAACCCAGCGAAGATTTCAACCTGCGCTGGATTGCCGACTACAACGAAGAAAACTCCAGCGCCGGCACCCGCTCGCTGTTTAGTACCGGGCCGACCATCAACGGAGTGAACCGCTACGAGCAACGGGCTGCCGCCGTCGGCGCCACGTTGGTAGATGGTCGCCACGTAAACCTTAACGCCGACCAGCGCGTCACCGTGTTCCAGGGCGGCACTTCGCTGGAAGCCAACTGGACGCTGCCCAACGACTTCACCGTCACCTCCATCAGCGCCTACCGCTGGTGGGACTTCACACCGCGCAACGACGATGAACTGAACGTGGAAGTGATGCACAACGTCGGCCAGTCAGCGCGCGACAAGCAGTACTCCCAGGAGCTGCGCCTGGCCTCACCGATTGGCGAACATTTCGACTACGTGCTCGGCGCCTACTACTTCCGCCAGGAAATGCAGAACAAGGTCTTTACCTACTACGGCCCGCTGGCCGACACCTGGAACGGCACGCCGCAAGGGGCGCTGAACAACGTCAGCACCGTGGGCAATGGCAGCGTCGATACCGACAGCTTCGCCCTATTTGCCCAAGGCACCTGGCACCTGAGCCCGGCGGTGGATTTCAGCCTCGGCCTGCGCGGCACCTACGAGCGCAAGTTGGCCGACGTAACCCGCGATGCGCCCACCGGTGGCGCCGCCGTCACCGGCGCAGCGGCCACCGCGCGCAATGCGAGGGTAGGGGCGTACGACTCCGGCGACCTCAGCCTGTACAGCTTCAGCCCGTCGGCATTGGCCAGTCTGGCCTGGCATGTAAACGATCAGGTATTGGCCTATGGCTCGTTGTCCCACGGCGAGAAGTCCGGCGGGGTCAACCTCAGCGTCGCCAGCGCTCCGGTGGCCGGCGCCGACTCGCTATTGATCGGCAGCGAGCGCGCCAACGACGCTGAGCTGGGGGTGAAAACTACCTTGCTGGATAAGCGTTTGCTACTGAACGCCAACCTGTTCTGGACGCAAATCCACGGCTACCAGACCAACGCCTACGACGACGCCAACCTCACCAGCTACCTCACCAACGCCGGCACGTGCGCAGCCGTGGCCTGGAACTGGACAGCACCTGGCGCCCGTTGCGCGGCCTGACCCTGAGCGCCAACGGCTCGTGGAACGACGTGCGCTACATGACCTACGACGACGCCCCATGCCCGGCCGAAGTGGCCCTGCGCCCGGTGCGCCGGCCTCGTGTGTGATTGAGTGGGCACGAAGTGGTCGGCGCTTCGAAATGGATCTTCAACACCAGCGCCAGCTACCAATGGAACCTCGATAACGGCCTGCAACCGTACGTGAACGGCAACTACGCCTGGCGCTCCCACGCGGTGGGCACCATTGATGATTCAGAAGAAGCGCAGCTGCCGAGCTACGCCGTGGTCAACTTCGCCACCGGCTTGCGTGGCGAGCTGAATGACGGGCAATGGGATGTGTCGCTGTGGCTGAAAAACGCCTTCGACAAGACCTACTACACCACGCTGTGGAATTCGCCGAATGGGGCTTACACCGGGGTGCTTGGTACGCCAAGGACATTGGGGGTGACGGGGCGGTACGATTTCTGAGTTTGAAGATCAAAAGCATCGAGGCTGAAGCCTCGAGCTTTTGATCTATGCGGACTACTGAAAATCCGCCATCTCATACAACGGCCGAATCTCGATTTCACTCGGCCCCGGCATGGGATTGGGGCAGCGCTTCACCCAGGCGACTGCCTCGTCCAGGTCCTTCACCTCCCACAACCAGAACCCGGCCACCAACTCGCTGGTAGCCGCAAATGGCCCATCGATCACCGTACGGCCCGCGTCATCAAAGGCCACACGTTTGCCTTGCGAAGACGGCTTGAGCCCATCGCCGGCCTGCATGATGCCGGCGCTGATCAATTGCTCGTTGAATGCGCCCATCGCTTCCAGCAGTTCAGCGGAGGGCAGCAGCCCTTGTTCGCTATCGGTTGTGGCCTTTACCAACACCATCACGCGCATCGCCTGTCTCCTGATCCACTTTGTGCACTTCGGTATCTGCCGGCAGCAACGGCGAGCCATCGGCCGCCAAGGGCGTCATCAAGGGCAGCGGCTGGCCGGTGGTTTTTTCGATCAATAGCGAATGTAGTTCATCGCCGCCAAACAAGTGCGCCTCCCCCCATTGGCGCAACGCCACGATCAACGGAAACAGACGCTCACCGCGCGGCGTCAGCACGTATTCGGAATACGCGCTGCCATCGGAGGCGGGGCGGTTGCTGAGGATGTCGGCCTGCACCAGTTGGCGCAGGCGGTCGGCGAGGATATTGCGGGCCATGCCCAGGCTGCGCTGGAAGTCGCTGAAGCGGTGCTTGCCGTCGAAGGCGTCGCGCACGATCAGCAGTGACCAGCGATCGCCAATCAAATCGACCGAGCGTGCAACGGGGCAGTGTTCGACCTGTTCATTCGAGCGGCGGGCCATGGTGGTTCTCGGTGAGGGGTAATGTGGTTGCACTTTAAAACCAGACTGGCTAGCCTTCAACTGGTTTTAATTTGAAACCAGGTGTCCTGTATGAACGTATCTACGCCTTCTTTGAAGGTTGTGCCGCGCATGTCCCGCGCCTTGGTGCTGTTGTTTGCCATCGCCAGTGGGCTAAGCGTGGCGAATGTGTATTACGCGCAGCCGTTGCTGGATGCACTGGCCGCCGACTTTGGTATCAGCCTGACGACGGTGGGCGGGGTGGTGACGGCTACGCAGGCAGGCTGCGCGTTATCGCTGCTGTTGCTGGTGCCGCTGGGTGATCGGGTTGAACGCCGACGTTTGCTGCTGGTTCAGGTGCTAGCGCTGGTCGTGGCACTGGTAGGCGTGGCGCTGGCCAGCACCACGCTGTTCTTGCTGCTGGGCATGCTGGCTGTCGGTTTGCTGGGCACCGCCATGACGCAGGGGCTGATCGCGCTCGCTGCCAGCAGCGCGGCGCCGCACGAGCAGGGGCGGGTGGTGGGTGGCCCAGGGCGGGGGTGTTTTCGGCCTGTTGCTGGCGCGGATGTTTGCCGGTGCAGTGAGCGACCTGGCCGGCTGGCGCAGTGTGTATGGCGTTTCAGCCGTGTTGATGTTGGTGCTGGTAGGGGTGTTATGGCGGCAGCTGCCCGTAGGCGCACACGGGGTAGTCACGCTCAGCTACCGGCAATTGCTCGCGTCGATGCTCAGCCTGTTGCGCCATGACCGTGTGCTGCAAACCCGCGGCATGCTGGCGTTTTTTATGTTCGCGGCCTTCAACATTCTCTGGAGCGGCCTGGTATGCCTTTGAGCGCGCCGCCTTATGGCTTTAGCCATACCGCCATCGGCGCGTTTGGCCTGGTCGGT
>NZ_JBWBZC010000038.1:0-29972 GCF_056174845.1 Pseudomonas sp. CC11G | reverse complement strand
TGTGGCGCTGGTGTGCATGGCGGTGCTGTTGCGCCAGGCGAGCTACGATGTAAAGCGCGAACTCAAGGCGGCACAAGCGGTGGTCGAGTACTGCGCGAAGCCGCGCAGCGCGACCCCGCCACCCTCGAATCGCAACTCACCCACAGCCGCGCATGTGCGCGTGCACTGGACCATGACCCGTAACCGTCGCCGATTCCCTGGACACCTGGCTGGGCGAACGTCTGTATCCCGCCGCTAAACAATTCGCAGAAACCCCTGCAGCTGGCCGATGGCCGCGAAGTGCTGATCAGCGTCGACCCGCAGGATGAGATCGACGAGGTCTGGGATTCACTGACCCAACTGCTGGTGCTATTCGGCCTGTCGCTGGGGCTTAGCCTCGCGGTGATTCGCTGGGCCGTGCGCCGTGGTTTACGGGTGCTGGACGAATTGATTGGCGGCTTGCAGCAAGTGTCCCAGGGCCAAATGCAGGTGCGCTTGCCGGTGCATTCGCTGCACGAATCCAAACAGCTGGCTGAGCACTTCAACCAGATGGTCAGCACCCTGGAACAGGTGCAGGCCGACAACCGCGAACTCACCCAATCGCTACTGGCGCTGCAAGAACACGACGCAAACAGCTGGCCCTGGCGCTGCACGACGACATGGGCCAACCTCACCGGCATCCGCGCGCAGCTGTTGTTGCTGCGCTCCATGACCCACCAGAACCGGCCATGGCCGCGACCCTGCGTAGCCTGGAAGTGAATGCCAGCATATGCAGGAAAGCTTTCGCGGCCTGATTCGCGACCTGTACCCCATCGTGCTGAGCGTCTGCAACTGGGCGAGGCCATCGAGTTGCTGGTCGCGCAATGGCAACAGGCGCAAGGCATTCGCTGCGACTGCAGATGGGCAGCCAGTTGCCGGTGATGGAAGCAGCGCAGCAGGCACATTTGTATCGCCTGTTGCAGGAAGCGCTGACCAACGTGGCGCGGCATTCCGGGGCCAGTCAGGTGAATGTGCGGCTGCACCGGCGCGGGACGCGATTGGCGTTGCTGGTGAGTGATAACGGCAGCGGCGCTGAACGTATTCCACGACCGGGTATCGGGCTGCGCTCCATGGGTGAGCGGGCGCGGTGTTTGGGAGGGCAATTGCGATTGCGCACCGGCCGGGGAACGGTTGGTCGCTCAGGTTAAGTATTCCAGCACCGTAACCGCTTGGTGTTGTAGGAGCCAGCTTGCTGGCGAACCCTGGAAACGGCGTTCTTCCGGTCAACCGCTTCGCGAGCAAGCTCGCTCCTACAACAGCAGCGAAGCGCAGGTAACTAATAACACGAGGTAAACCATGAAAATCCTGCTGGTAGACGACCACGCCGTAGTCCGCCAAGGCTACGCCAACCTGCTGCAAGGCCTGCTCCCCGAGGTGCAGGTCAGCGAGGCCGCCAGCGGCGAAGAAGCCCTGCAACTGGTGCCCGGCCTGATCCCCAATCTGGTGATCATGGACATCAGCCTGCCTGGCATCAGTGGCCTGGAAACCACCCGCCGTCTGCGCCAGCGCCTGCCGCAATTGCGCGTGCTGTTCTTCAGCATGCACGACGAATTGCCGCTGGTGCGCCAGGCCCTGGATGCCGGCGCGGCGGGCTATATCACCAAAAGCTCGGCGCCGGAAATTCTGGTGGAAGCGGTGCGCCGCATCATGGCCGGGCATGCCTATATCGAGCAGCCGTTAGCCACCCAGTTGGCGTGCAACCCAGGCGAGCAAGACCCACGGCTGGGCAGCATGTCGCAGCGCGAATTCGAGATTTTCGTGATGCTCGCCAAAGGCACCCCGGCGCGGCAGATTGCCGAGCAGTTGTGTATTAGCGGCAAGACCGTGTCGAACTACCTGACCTTGTTGAAGAACAAATTGCAGGTGAGTTCACAGGCGGAGTTTGTGCATTTGGCGATTGATACGGGGATATTGCGGTCGCGGTCGTAGGGCGGATAACCGCGTCGCCGCGTACACCGTGAATCGGCGGATATCGCCAAGGCGATATTCGCCCTACATCCTTTAATCCCATCCCGCGGGGCAATCCGTACAGCCCACCATATTGGTCCCCTGAAACGTCGCGTAATGCCGGCGCGCCCCGGTCAATACAGCGTTTTCCAGGTTGGCATCGCTGATCTTGGTCTCCTGCATATTGGCGTCTTTCAGGTTGGCACCTTTCAAATCACTGCGGTTCAGCCAGCTCATTTCCAGGTCTGCCGCCGTCAGGTTGGCGTCGTGCAGCTTGGCCCCGTTCAAGCGGGCGAATTCCAGATAGGCCGCGGTCAGGTCTGCGCCTTGAAACTGCGCACCCTGGCCAAACAACCCCCAGCCTTGCACGGCCAGCAGCTTGGCGTTGGAGAGATCGGCCACGCGCAGATTGGCCTGCTGCAAACTGGCGCGGGTCAGGTTGGCGCCTTGCAGTTGGGCTTTTTCCAGGTTGGCCAGATCGAGGTTGGTGTGACGCAAATCGGCGCCTTTTAAGTTGGCGCCGGCGAGGTTCATGTTGCTCATGTCCTGGTTACGAAGATCAGCGTTGTGCAGATCGGCACCGGGGCATTGGCTGTGGCTTTCGATACGACAACCGTTGATGACCAGCACGCCGTCGTCATCGGCGTGGGCGAGGGTGCCTAGGCACAGCAGTACAACGGGAAGTAGCTTCATGGCGAGGTTCTCAAGACAGGTAAACGGCCTGTAGGAGCGACCTTGGTCGCGAAGCTCGTGATCTTTAAGAGCTTCGCGACCAAGGTCGCTCCTACAGGGGAACGTGTGGTTAGCGCTTGGCTGTGCTGTTATCCCAGCTCGGCAACTTGAATACCCAGAACGATCCGCCTTGTGCTACTGGCTTGGTCAGCTCGGCCATATCGCCGCCCCACAGCGGCACCGCGCCGCCGTAGCCGACGGTCACGCCCAGGTACTGCTCGCCGTCCTGTTCCCAGGTGATGGGCGGGGAGACGATGCCGCTGCCGGTCTGGAACTTCCACAGCTCCTTGCCGGTTTTCGCGTCGAAGGCTTTGAAGAAGCCATCACCCGTGCCGGTGAACACCAGGTTGCCTTTGGTGGCCAATACGCCGGCCCACAGCGGCAGGTGTTCGTTGTGTTCCCACACCACTTTGCCGGTGGTGGGGTCCATGGCGCGCAGGCTGCCGACGTGGTCGTCGTACATACGCTTGATGCGGAAGCCCATGCCCAGGTACGCCGAGCCTTTCTTGTAGCTCACCTCTTCGGTCCAGTAGTCCTCTTTCCAGTTGTTGGCCGGAATGTAGAACAGGCCGGTGTCCTGGCTGTAGGCCATCGGGTTCCAGTTTTTGCCGCCCAGGAACGGAGGCGAAACCTCAACCGGTTTGCCGTGTTTTTCACCCGGCTCTGGCAGCGGCGGACGCTGGCCGGGGTTTTCCACCGGGCGGCCGGTTTTCAGGTCGATATGGCTGGCCCAGCTGATGTTATCCACAAACGGGAAGGCGTTTTGCAGCTTGCCGTTGGTGCGGTCCACCACGTAGAAGAAGCCGTTGCGGTCGGCGTGGCCGGTGGCTTTGACGGTTTTTCCGTCTTTGCCTTTGTAGTCGAACAGCACCAGTTCGTTGTTGCCGGAGAAGTCCCAGGCATCGTTCGGGGTGTGTTGGTAGAACCACTTCACCTCGCCCGTGCTCGGGTCTACGCCAACCTGGCCGGAGGTGTAGAGGCTGTCGTAGTCGTGCGGGTTGCCGCCTTTGGAGGTGCGCGCCCAGGTGTTCCACGGGCCCGGGTTGCCGGCGCCGACGATGATGGTGTTGGTCTCGGCATCAAAGCTTGCGCTCTGCCACGGGGCGCCGCCGCCATGGCTCCAGGCATCCACTTTGCCGGTCGGGGTGCTTGGATCATCCGGCCAGCTCGGCGCTTTTACGTCGCCGGTCACGGTGCTGTCTTTGCCATTCAGGCGGCCCATATGGCCTTCCACAAACGGGCGCATCCATACCTCGTCGCCAGTGTCCGGGTCGCGCGCATACAGCTGGCCGACCACGCCGAATTCATCGCCGGAGCTGCCGTGAATCAGCAGGGTCTTGCCGGTCTTCTGGTCCTTGATCAGGGTCGGTGCGCCGGTCATGGTGTAGCCGGCGGTGTGGTCGCCGAACTTCTTGTTCCACACCACTTTGCCGGTGTTTTTATTCAGCGCGACCAGGCGGCCGTCGAGGGTGCCGAAGAAAATCTTGTCGCCAAAAATCGCGGCGCCACGGTTAACCACATCGCAGCACGGGCGAATGTCGTCGGGCAGGCGGTGGTTGTAGGTCCACAGGCGTTTACCGGTTTTTGCATCGAGGGCGAACAGCCGTGAGTAGGAGGCGGTGACGTAGATCACGCCGTCGCTGACGATGGCCTGGGATTCCTGGCCGCGCTGCTTTTCATCGCCAAAGGAATACGACCAGGCCGGGGTCAGCTTGAACACGTTCTTGTCATTGACCAGCGCCAGCGGGCTCCAGCGTTGGGCGTTGGTGCCCAGGCCGTATTGCAGCACATCGTTAGTGGTTTTGTGGTCGTTGGCGATGTCTTCCCAGGTTACGTCTTTTGCCACGGCGCCGGCCGCAGCGGCCAGGCCACCGGCCAGCAGCAGGCCCTGGCACAAGCGGTTCAGGGTAAAGCGCGGGCGGCGCCCGGAGGAGGTGAACGTTCTTATTGTCATGGTGAGTATCCCGTTGTGGTCGGTAGGCCAGATGGCGATCTGGCGAGGCAAATGGTGGAACCACACGCCTTTGCACCGATACGGAAAAACTCCCGCCCATGCCGGGAAGAGTTCCCAGTGCGGGCCTCAATTGGGCCTGCTACGAAAACCATCCATGGGCCTCCTGCGGCTCTACTACCAAGGAAGTAGACCAAGAGCGCGAAAGCAGCATACGGCGTGGGTAGAGCCGTTCTTACCATGGCCCCACCAGAAGGTGTGAAAACTACTGCGCCCGGTTAGGCGGCGTTAAAAACAGATTCAACATGCTCATTGGCTACAGCCAACTGCGCTGTTTCGCCTGTTTTTGCCTTGCCTAACCTTCGCTCGCTACGTTTTCACACCTTCTGGTTTGGCGCTTATTGCCTTGCCCAGCATCTCGAAGAGGATGGTTTCAATGAATAACAACAATGCCCTGCGTAGCCTGATTTTGCTTGCTGGTATCGGCTTTGCCGGCCTGGCCCTGGCCCACGGCGATGTCACCCCGCAAGCCGTCAACACCGAAGGCCTGGAGCCACTGGGCAAAGAGTGGAAAGACACCAACCCCTACCGCGCCCCCTACGCCAAGAACGCCTTGGCCGTGGAAATCGGTGCCTCGGCCTACAACCAGAACTGCGCGCGCTGCCATGGCCTGGAAGCCAAGTCCGGCGGTATTGCCCCGGACCTGCGCATGCTCGATGTCGGCGCCGAAGGTGATGAGTGGTTCAAGGAGCGCGTGATCAACGGCGCGGTGCGCGATGGCGCCGTGTATATGCCGAAGATGGCCGACTTCATCAGCCAGGAAGGCTTGTGGGCGATCCGTAGCTACCTCGACAGCGTGCACGTAGACGAGTAATCGCCATGCGCTGGCTACCGACCATTGTGTGTTGGGTGCTGTGCCTGTGCGTGCCGCTGGTAAGCGATGCGCGGGTGCGGCCCTATGACGATATCGTCGCCTCGGGCGTGCTCAAGGTAGCGGTGTACGAACACTTCGCCCCCTACAGCTTTGAAGAAAATGGTAAAGCCCGTGGCGTGGATGTCGACCTCGCCCAGGCCCTTGCCGACAGCCTCGGCCTGAAGCTGGAGTTGCTGTGGATTGTGCCGGGCGAAAAGCTCGACGACGACCTGCGCAACTTTATCTGGAAAGGCCATTACCTGCGCCCCGGCGTGCTCGCCGATCTGATGCTGCGGGTGCCCTATGACAAGGACTACCGCAGCCAGCGCAACGACGTCGGCGAGTTGGCCAACGAGCAAGTGGTGATGTTCGGCCCCTACCAGCGCGAGCGCTGGCAGGTGGTGCACGACACCCGCCGTTTGCCCAAGGTCGACAGCATTGGCGTGTTCCGCCTGCACCGTATCGGGGTAGAGCTGGAGAGCGTGCCGTCGTTCTACCTGTCCACTGTATTTGGTGGCCAGCTGAGCGCCAACACCGATCACTTTCCCACCACGGCAGCCGCGTTCGCCGCCATGCAAGGGAAAAAGGTCGATGCGGTGATGGGCCTGCGTGGTGAGCTGGATTGGCTGATGTTCAATGCCAAGGACGCGGCGCTGAAGGAGTCCGACAACACCTATCCCAACCTCGGGCAGCCGACCTGGGATATCGGCATGGCCGTGCACGAAAGCAACCGCCAGCTCTCCAACGCCATCGATATGCAAGTGGAAGACATGATCAACGATGGCCGCATGGCCAAGTTGTTCGAGGCGTATGGCGTGCATTACGAGTTGCCGGGGCTTTATCAGGATGTTCAATAAGCGGTGTCTATTGGGAGAGGCTTTCAAGATCAAAAGATCGAGGCTAAAGCCTCTCCCACTTCAAACGCGGACGACTGTGGGAGAGGCTTCAGCCTCGAGTTTTTAGGGCCATCCAGGAGAGCGCTTATGCGCAAGGTGTTAATGCTCGGCCTGCTGCTAAGCCTCCACGCCCACGCCGACCCAGGCAAAGACCCCATGCCCTCGGTGATGTGGCAGTTCTACCAGCAGAAAATGCTCGGCGATAAACCTTTTGTGTTTGACGACAAGGTGGTGCTGCAAGCGCCGCCCTTCGCCGAAGACTCCCGTCAGGTGCCGATCCAGGTCGACGCCCGGGCCTATGCCGGGCAGGTCGAAAAGATCATCGCCTGGGCCGAGCTCAACCCCATTCCACGCATCTTCAGCTTCGAACCCGGCCCGCAGGTGCAGCCGCTGTTGGCCATCCGTATTCGCGTTGAACAGGCCACGCCGATTCGCGCGGCGGTGCTGACCAAAGACGGCGTGTGGCATGTCGGTTCGGTGTGGGTGGAAGCGGCCGGTGGCGGGTGCACGGCGCCCAGCGTGGTACGTGCGCAGGATGGCTGGGAAGAGCGCCTGGGGCAGATTCATGCGGCGCGGTTTATCCACGGCAATGACTCCCGGCTGCGCCTGCGCGTGGACCATCCGATGGATAACGGCATGGTGGGCGGGGTGCCGGAGTTTTATCTGGACCAAGCGCAGCTGCGCGATGAGAAAGGCCAGGTGCTGGCGAATATCGAACTGTTTCCTGCTGTGGCGGAAAACCCGGTGATCAGCCTGGAAGTGCAGGGGCATGATCAAGCGCGGTTATGGCTGCGTGATAACAGTGGTAATGAATTTGAAGGTGAGCTGTAAGAGCAAGAGCATCGAGGCAGAAGCCTCTCCAGGCCGCCTTCGTCAACTTCACCAACGTCGACCCGACGATGCAATTCAGCGCGGTGCGTTAAACCGCCAAGGAGTCAGGCATGCGCTTGTGGTGTTCACTGTTACTGCTGGCGCTTGCCGCGCACGCTTCTGCCGCGCAGGACTACCACCTGCAACCGCGGCGGATCGCGGCGGACACCTGGCTGCTGGAAGGCAGCCGGGATAATTTCGATAAAACCAATGGCGGTAACATCGTCAACACCGGGTTTATCGTCACCGATGCTGGCGTGGTGGTCATCGACACCGGCCCCTCCAAACAATATGGCGAGGCCATGCGCCACGCCATCGCCAGCGTCACCCAGCAGCCAGTCGTGCTGGTGCTGATCACCCACCATCACCCCGATCACGCCCTGGGCAATCAGGCCTTTGCCGATGTGCCGATAGCCGCGCTTGAAGGCACGACCAAACTGCTGGCCGAGCAGGGCAACGCCATGGCGGAAAACATGTACCGCCTCGTGGGCGACTGGATGCGCGGCACCGAGGTGCTGTTGCCGACCGAGACCGTCACGGCGGGTGAGCGCCAGGTGGGTAATCACCGTTTGCGGCTGCTCGCTTTGAGCGGCCATACCGGCGCCGACCTGGCCATTCTTGATGAGAACAGCGGCGTGCTGTTTGCCGGTGATTTGGTGTTTTACGAGCGGGCGCTGACCACGCCCAACAGTCCGGGGCTGGATGTATGGCTCAAAGACCTGGATACCCTGCAGGCGCTGCCCTGGAAACTGATCGTGCCCGGCCATGGCCCGGTCGCCAGCGACGCCGCGCCTTTTGCGCAGATGCGTGATTACCTGGGCTGGCTGGACGGCTTGCTGCGCGATAGCGCGGCCAAAGGCCTGGACATGAACGAGGTGATTCGCGCGCCGATTCCACCGCGTTTCGATGGGGTGAACCTGTCGCGGTATGAGTTGATTCGCAGCGTGAGTCATCTGTATCCCCGCTATGAGCAAAACGATCTTCCACAGGTAAAACCCGCCCCGTAGGAGCCAGCTTGCTGGCGAAGTTTTTCAAGATCAAAAGCTTCGCCAGCAAGCTGGCTCCTACGGGACCGAGGTGAGGCCTCAAACCTTCAAAGTACTGCTACCAACGAACTAAGAAATTGCGCACAGCGGGCAATTGTTGAACAGGCGCTGCAAACCAAGAATCTGCGCCACATCGGGAAATTTTCCCGAATGACAACAACAAGCCCGCAGAGGTAGACGCAATGAAGCTCACCGGTCTCACCCAGCCTTTCCTTCGCACCACCATGTGCATGGCTGTCACCCTGGCCAGCCTGTCGGCATTCGCCGGCGTGACGGATCAGGACATCAGCGACAGTGGCAAGCGCAACGACCAGATCGTGGTCAACGGCCTTAACCAGGCCGGCCAGCGCTACAGCACCCTGGACACCCTCAACACCAGCAACGTCAAGGAACTGCGGCCGGTCTGGGCGCTGTCGTTTGGCGGTGAGAAGCAGCGCGGTCAGCAAGCGCAACCGATGATCAAAGACGGCGTGATGTACGTCACCGCCTCCTACTCGCGGGTGTTTGCCGCCGATGCGCGCACCGGTAAAAACTCTGGCAATACGACGCCCGTCTGCCCGACGGCATCATGCCGTGCTGCGACGTGATCAACCGCGGTGTAGCCCTGTACGGCGACCTGGTGATTTTCGGCACCCTCGACGCCAAGCTCGTGGCCCTGAACAAAGACACCGGCAAGGTGGTGTGGAAGAAAACCGTGGCCGACTACAAGGCCGGTTACTCCATCTCCGCCGCACCGCTGATTGCCAAAGGCAAGCTGATCACCGGCGTGGCCGGCGGTGAGTTCGGCGTGGTTGGCAAAATCGAAGCCTACGACCCGAGCAACGGCGAGCTGCTGTGGACCCGCCCCACCGTGGAAGGGAACATGGGCTACGTATACAAAGACGGCAAAGCCATTGAAAGCGGTATTTCTGGCGGCGCCCCTGGCAAAACCTGGCCGGGCGACCTGTGGAAAACCGGCGGCGCGGCCCCATGGCTGGGCGGCTTCTACGACCCGACCACCGATTCGCTGCTGTTCGGCACCGGTAACCCGTCGCCGTGGAACTCGCACCTGCGCCCCGGCGACAACCTGTTCTCCTCCTCGCGCCTGGCGCTGAACCCGGAAGACGGCTCCATCAAGTGGCACTTCCAGACCACCCCGCACGACGGCTGGGACTTTGACGGCGTGAACGAACTGGTGTCGTTCGACTACCAGGACGGCGGCAAAACCATCAAGGCGGCAGCCACTGCCGACCGTAACGGCTTCTTCTACGTGCTGGATCGCACCAACGGCAAATTTATCCGTGGCTTCCCGTTCGTAGACAAGATCACCTGGGCCAAAGGCCTGGACAAAGACGGCCGGCCGATCTACGACGACGCCCACCGCCCAGGCGAGCCAGGCGCCGAGAAAAAAGGCACGTCGGTATTCGTGGCGCCGTCTTTCCTCGGTGGCAAGAACTGGATGCCCATGGCCTACAGCCAGGACACCGGCCTGTTCTACGTGCCGTCCAACGAGTGGGGCATGGACATGTGGAACGAAGGCGTGACCTACAAGAAAGGGGCCGCCTACCTGGGCGCCGGCTTCACCATCAAGCCGCTGAACGAAGACTATATCGGCGTGCTGCGCGCCATCGACCCGAAAACCGGCAAGGAAGTGTGGCGCTATAAAAACTACGCGCCGCTGTGGGGCGGTGTACTGGCCACCAAAGGCAACCTGGTATTTACCGGCAACCCGGAAGGTTATCTGATGGCCTTCGACGCCAAGACCGGCGAGAAGCTCTACCAGTTCAACACCGGCTCGGGCGTGATCGCATCCCCGGTTACCTGGGAAATGGACGGCGAGCAATACGTGACCGTGCTCTCCGGCTGGGGCGGTGCAGTGCCGCTGTGGGGCGGCGAGGTGGCCAAGCGGATCAAGGATCTTGATCAGGGCGGGATGATCTGGACGTTCAAGTTGCCGAAGGAGTTGGTGGCGAAGCACTGATGGTGATGTGAGCGAAAAGCCCGGCTTATGCCGGGCTTTTTGATTTATGGGTTGCTGATGGATTTATGGAGGGATCTCAGACTCTGGATCCCAGCATGCGCTGGGATGACGGAGGTTTTTGCCCAATCCCCCGTCGTCCCAGTAAAGGCTAGGACCCAGAATCTTGCAGGAGTACACAGGGCCCGAAGCCCCGCCATCTACTACCAAATGACTAACCCGCCCATGCCATCGGCGCATTCCGACCGCTCTAGCACGTGCCTAAGATCGACCCATGATCTGCTCTGAGCCCAGGGCAGGCACCGACAAGAGAGGCCATGCCATGATCTATGCACAACCAGGCACCGCTGGCGCCGTCGTTTCCTTCAAGCCGCGTTACGGCAATTACATCGGTGGCGAGTTTGTCGCGCCGGTCAAAGGCCAATATTTCACCAACACCTCGCCGGTCAACGGCCAGGTGATCGCCGAATTCCCACGCTCCAGTGCCGAAGACATCGATAAAGCCTTGGACGCCGCCCACGCCGTGGCCGATGCCTGGGGTAAAACCTCGGTGCAGGACCGCGCGCTGATTCTGCTGAAAATCGCCGACCGCATCGAAGCCAATCTTGAAGTGCTGGCCGTTACCGAAACCTGGGACAACGGCAAGGCCGTGCGTGAAACCCTGAACGCCGACGTACCGCTGGCCGCCGACCACTTCCGCTACTTCGCCGGCTGCATCCGCGCCCAGGAAGGCAGCGCCGCCGAGATCAACGAACACACCGCCGCCTACCACTTCCACGAGCCACTGGGCGTGGTCGGGCAGATCATCCCGTGGAACTTCCCGCTGCTGATGGCCGCCTGGAAACTCGCCCCGGCCCTGGCCGCCGGTAACTGCGTGGTACTTAAACCGGCCGAGCAAACTCCGCTGTCGATCACCGTATTTGCCGAACTGATCGGCGACTTGCTGCCACCGGGCGTGTTCAACATCGTGCAGGGTTTCGGCAAGGAAGCAGGGGAGGCGCTGGCCACCAGCAAGCGCATCGCCAAAATCGCCTTTACCGGCTCCACCCCTGTGGGTTCGCACATCATGAAATGTGCCGCCGAGAACATCATTCCGAGCACCGTGGAACTGGGCGGCAAATCGCCGAACGTGTTCTTCGAAGACATCATGCAAGCCGAGCCGAGCTTTATCGAAAAAGCCGCTGAAGGCCTGGTGCTGGCGTTCTTCAACCAGGGCGAAGTGTGCACCTGTCCATCGCGTGCGCTGGTGCAGGAGTCGATCTACGACGAGTTCATGGTGCACGTGATGAAGAAGGTCGCCACCATCAAGCGCGGCGACCCGCTGGACACCGAAACCATGGTCGGCGCGCAGGCTTCCGAGCAGCAGTTCGACAAGATTCTCTCCTACCTCGACATCGCCCAGGGCGAAGGCGCCGAGCTGCTCGCCGGCGGCAAGGTCGAGCAACTGGCCGGTAGCCTGGGTGGCGGGTACTACATCCAGCCGACCCTGCTCAAAGGCCACAACAAAATGCGTGTGTTCCAGGAAGAAATCTTTGGCCCGGTGGTCGGCATCACCACCTTCAAAGACGAAGCCGAAGCGCTGGCGATTGCCAACGACACCGAGTTCGGCCTGGGTGCCGGCCTGTGGACCCGCGACATCAACCGCGCCTACCGCATGGGCCGCGCGATTAAAGCGGGTCGCGTGTGGACCAATTGCTACCACCTGTATCCGGCGCATGCCGCGTTTGGTGGCTACAAGAAGTCCGGCGTTGGGCGCGAGACGCACAAGATGATGCTCGACCATTACCAGCAGACCAAGAACCTGCTGATCAGCTATGACATTAATCCGTTGGGGTTCTTCTGAGTCTGTTGAAACCCCGCTCCCCGTAGGACCGACCTTGGTCGCGAATCCTGGAAAAGGTATTCGCGAACGAAGTTTGCAGGGTTCGCCAGCAAGCTGGCTCCTACGATCTGCGTTGGCGCACTAAATCGACGTACTTTTCCGATACGGTAGTCGCGCAACAACCGCCCGCTCCGAGGGTTGATTCACCTGTATCGCAACGCGGCCTTGGCCGCGTTTTTTTATGCCCGGCATTTGGCCAAGGTCGCATTGCAATACCCCATCAATCCAGTAGGCTTCTCACACTCATAACAAAAAAATGCCAGGCCCCTTGATGAGCCACGATCTCAGTCTTTTGCGTAAATTCGTTTCCCCGGAAATTGTCTTCGGTGCGGGCTGTCGCCACCACGTCGGCAACTTTGCCGCCAATTTTGGTGCACGCAAGGTATTGGTGGTGTCCGACCCCGGCGTGCTCGCCGCGGGCTGGGTGGCCGATATCGAGGCCAGTCTGCAGGCGCAACATATCCCCTACTGCCTGTATACGGACGTATCGCCCAACCCCCGCGTAGAGGAGGTGATGCGTGGCGCCGAGGTTTACCGCGAGAACAACTGCAACGTGATTGTTGCCGTGGGCGGCGGCAGCCCGATGGATTGCGCCAAGGGAATCGGCATTGTCGTGGCGCACGGGCGCAGCATTCTGGAGTTCGAGGGCGTGGACACCATTCGCGTGCCCAGCCCGCCGCTGATCCTCATTCCCACCACCGCTGGCACCTCGGCGGATGTCTCGCAGTTCGTGATCATCTCCAACCAGCAAGAGCGCATGAAGTTCTCCATTGTCAGCAAGGCGGTGGTGCCTGACGTATCGCTTATCGACCCGGAAACCACGGCGAGCATGGACCCGTTTCTGTCAGCCTGTACCGGCATCGATGCACTGGTGCATGCCATTGAAGCGTTTGTGTCTACCGGTCATGGCCCGCTCACCGACCCGCACGCGCTGGAAGCCATGCGCCTTATTAACGGCAATCTGGTGCAGATGATCGCCAACCCGCAGGACATTGCCCTGCGCGAGAAAATCATGCTGGGCAGCATGCAGGCCGGGCTCGCGTTTTCGAACGCCATTCTGGGGGCGGTGCATGCCATGTCCCATAGCCTGGGCGGCTTTCTCGACTTGCCTCATGGTCTGTGCAATGCGGTCTTGGTGGAGCACGTGGTGGCGTTCAACTACAGCGCCGCGCCGGAGCGTTTCAAGGTGATTGCCGAAACCTTTGGCATTGACTGCCGGGGTCTGAACCACAACCAGATTCGCCAGCGTCTGGTGGAGCACCTGATTGCCCTGAAACACGCGGTAGGTTTCCGCGAAACCCTGGGGCTGCACGGGGTGGTGATGTCGGATATTCCGTTCCTGTCCCACCACGCCATGGGCGACCCGTGCATCCTTACCAACCCGCGCGAGTCGAGCCAGCGCGATGTCGAGGTTGTGTATGGCGAGGCCCTCTGAGGAACAGCAAAAAGCCCTGGCCGGGTTGCTCGGCCTGGGTAGCCAGTCGGTGCGCAAAAGCCATTACCCGGAACTGCTGACGCGCCTGGAGGAACTGGAAACCGAGCGTAACCGCTATAAATGGTTGTTCGAACACGCGGTGCACGGCATCTTCCAGGCCAGCCTGCACGAAGGCCTGCGCGCGGCCAACCCGGCTTTGGCGCGCATGCTCGGCTACGACGACCCCCAACATGTGTTGTGGTCGCTGACCGATATGGCAAACCACTTGTTTATCGGCGGCGAGCCGGAGTTATTGCATATTCGCGACCGACTCCAGGTAGATGGCGGTCTGTTCGGCTATATCACTCAGTTGCGGCGCAAAGATGGCAGCCATGTGGATGTGCTGATGAACCTGCTTCTCAAGCCCGATGAAGAAGGACTGGTGGAAGGCTTTGTCGCCGATATCACCGAACGCATCCAGGCACAGCAGCGCTTGCAGGCGCTAAATGATGAGCTGGAACAACGGGTGGCCAGCCGCACCGAACAACTGGAAACGCTCAACCAGCAACTGCGCGAAGCGCGTGATGTGGCCCAGGCTGCCAACCTGAGCAAAGACAAATACCTGGCTGCCGCGAGCCATGACCTGCTGCAACCGCTGAACGCGGCTCGCTTGTTGGTCTCCACCCTGCGCGAGCGGCACTTGCCGGCGTCTGAAAGCCTGCTGGTGGAGCGTACGCATCAGGCCCTCGAAGGGGCCGAAGACCTGCTCACCGACCTGCTGGATATTTCCAAACTCGACCAGGCGGCAATCAAACCCGATGTCGACGTCTACCGCCTGGACGAACTGCTGGCGCCCCTGGCCTCGGAATTTCAGTCCGTTGCCGCCGCCGCCGGCCTCACCCTGCGGGCGCGCATCCCCCAGTATGCGATTCACACCGACCTGCGCCTGCTCACTCGCATCCTGCGCAATTTCCTCAGCAACGCCTGTCGCTACACCACCCAGGGCGGCGTCCTGGTCGGCGCGCGGCGGCGCGGTGGCAGCTTGCTTCTTGAGGTGTGGGACAGCGGGCGGGGGATTGCCGCGGATCAGCTGTCGACGATCTTTCTCGAATTCAACCAACTGGATGTTGGCCGCGCCGCCGATCGCAAAGGGGTAGGGCTGGGCCTGGCGATTGTCGAGCGCATCGCGACCATTCTTGGCTACGCCGTGCACGTGCGCTCGCGGCCAGGGCGCGGTTCGGTATTCAGCATTGAAGTACCGTTGTCCATGCATATGCCAGCCAAGGCGTTGGCGACGCCTGTGCAGCCGGTCATAGGCAACCCGTTGCCCGGCCGCCGCCTGCTGGTACTGGATAACGAAGTGAGCATTCTGGACAGCATGGCGGCCTTACTTGGCCAATGGGGTTGCGAGGTGCTGACCGCTACCAACCAGGCGGCTGCCATGCAGGTGCTGCAAGGCAAGGCTCCGGAGCTGATCCTTGCCGACTTCCACCTCGACCATGGCGTGACCGGTTGCCAGGTGGTGCAGGCGCTGCGTGAACAATTCGGCCGTGACATTCCCGCTGTCATGATCACCGCCGACCGCAGCAACCGCTGCCGCCAGGACTTGCAGGCACTGGGAGCGCCGCTGCTGAACAAACCGGTCAAACCCGGCAAGCTGCGCGCGGTATTGAGCCAGCTCCTGCATTAGTCCCACCTTCGCTCCCACTGCCCCCGCGCTGCGCCCAAAGTACCCCCTCATTTGGTGCTACAGGCGCGGTGTGCCTATGTGCCACCAAAGCCCTTCGACCAAAGCCGCCCCGACCCAAGCCCACCCGGCTTGCGTCGTAATCAGTGCGCCACCGCACCGCCGCGAAAGCACCGGAAAATCAACGCCAAAGCCCGATAGGGCGGGTCCTGGCGGCTTCCCATAATCGCTTCGCCACGACTGCATCCTCAGTCGCTCACACCGCGGAGCCCGCCATGCGCCACAACAAAAACAACATCGCTGTTCGCCCATTGCTGTCCCTGGCCCTGGCCGTGGGCATTGCCCAGCCAGCCTTGGCCGAGATCATGCTCTACGACAAGGACGACACCACGTTTTCCGCCGACGGCTACGTCAACGCGTTCTATGTGAACAGCGATATCGACCGCCCCGGCGACCAATACGACCGCGACCAGGCGCGGGTAAAAATGGGCTTTCTGCCTAACTGGATTGGCTTCAACATGACCAAGCAAGTCGAGGACCTCAAGCTCGGTGCGCGTTCCTCGTTCTGGGTCACCATCAACGACAGCGAAACCAACGGCACCGACACCGCCATCGACGTCCGCCAGTTCTACGGCACAGTGGACGGGGAGTGGGGGCAGGTGCTGATTGGTAAAGACTTCGGCCTGTTTGCCCGCTCCAACATATTGCTCGACGAATTGCTGGGCGGTTACGGCCAGGTGAGCGATACCTTGGGCCTGGTCGACGGCGGCGGGGTGTCGTTTGGCAACATCGGTAGCGGCTACCCGTACCCGTTTCCCACCTCGCAGATCACCTACCGTACCCCGGTGATGGACGGTCTGCGCATTGCCGCCGGCATCATGGACCCGGTCGACACCAACGACGACAGCCCGACCGGCAAGGCCTATCAGGACAACCCGCGCTTCGAGAGTGAAGTGAGTTACGAGTTCGACCTGGGCGGCTCGAAGATCTACTCGTGGATCAACGGTGCCTACCAGACCTCCGAGAACACCGACGACACCGTGAGCGACGTCACCTCCAAAGGGCTGGGTTACGGCGTGCAAGCCAAGATCGCCGATTTCACGCTGGTCGGTTCCGGCTTTACCGCCAAAGGCATCAACCCGTTCTTCACCAACAACTTCGGCGAAGCCTCGCTGCGCAACATGGACAGCAGCGGCTACCTGCTGCAGGGCTCTTACCGCTTTGGCAAGAACCGCATCGCGCTGTCGTACGGCAAAACCGAAGACGACGGCAACGGGCTGGGCGTGAAAGCCGACTACGAAACCCGTGCCATCGCCTACACCCGCGACATCAACGCCAACTTGCGGCTGATTGCCGAATACAACCAGTTTGAAATCGACGGCAAGGACGGTGTTGGCCGGCTGGAAGACACCGATACGCTGGCAATCGGCGCGTCGTTGACCTGGTAAAACAACCGTTAAACGCATTGCGGCTCAAGCCCCGCCCGCAGGGATTGCATCTCCCTGTTGGCGGAGTTTCAGCCGTCACTCCTGCCACAGTCGATCTAGCTGACGCCCAACCCCTTCCGCTACTTTCGGATAGGCCGGTCGCGACCAGAGTAGGATTCGGTCGGCAAGACAGGCTCCGTACCATGACCCGCATTGGCGTCACTTCAACCGGGTACCTGCATGCAGCAAGAATCAACCGACGGCGTGGTCATGGCCATGTCCACCGCTACCGAGCCTGAACAGGTGGCGCAGGAACTGGCGCGTCAGTTGATTCACCCGCACCTGGGGTTTGTGCTGTTTTTCTGCTCGGCGCAATACGATCTGGAAGCGCTCGGCCCGACCCTCGCGCAATACTTCGGTGGCATCGGTCTGGTGGGCTGTACCAGCGCCGGTGAAATCACCCCGCTGGGCTATGGGCGCAACTGTGTCACTGCCGTGGGGTTTGACCACCGCAGCTTTTCCATTGCCAGCGCGCTAATTGATGAGATGGAGCGGTTCAGCCTCATTGACGCCCAGCAACTGGTGGAACGGCTGGTCAGCGATTGCCGGAACAACGCCCTGGCGCCGATCAAAGATCACTGCTTTGCCCTGACCCTGCTTGACGGGTTGTCCAGCCGCGAAGAGGTGGTGCTCGCGGCCCTCAGCGCTGCACTGGGCAGCATTCCCCATTTTGGCGGCTCGGCGGGCGATGACCTGCATCTGAGCCGCACGTATGTGTACTACGGCGGCGCCTTTCATGCGGGCGCGGCGGTGGTGGTGCTGGTGAACACCCAACTGGATTTCGAAGTGTTCAGCACCCACCACGTGGTGCCGAGTAGCGAGAAGCTGGTCGTCACCCAAGCCGACAGCCCCAGCCGCCGCGTGCTGGAACTGAATGCCGAACCCGCTGCTGCCGAATACGCACGGCTGATCGGCGTACCGCTGGCCGCGCTGGATGTGAGGCTGTTTGCCGCTCACCCGCTGGCAGTGCGTATCAACGAGCACTACTACGTACGCTCCATTCAGCAGGTAAACGACGACCTCAGTCTGAGTTTCTACTGCGCGGTGGAGAACGGGATCGTGCTGACCGCCATGACGCCCGGCCCACTCACGCCCAACCTGCAAGGCCTGTTCACGCGGTTACACGACCGCCTCGGTCCACCGTTGCTGACCATCGGTTGCGACTGTTTTCTAAGGCGCCTGGAAGTGGAACGCACCGACGAGGTGGCGCAAACCTCCCAGCTGTATCAGGAAAACCGGGTAATTGGCTTCAACTCCTACGGGGAGCAGTTCAATGGCATGCATATCAACCAAACCTTTACCGGAGTTGCCATTGGCCGCCGCGCAGGCCGTGCCGAACGAGGAACTGGCGAGCCTGCGCCTGGAGCTTGAGGCGCTGCGCGAAGACAAGCGCAAATTGCAGCGCATTAATACGGCGCTGATCGAGCGTGTGGAATCGAGCGCCTCGCGCCGCGACGATTCCTATGCCGCCTTCCAGCACTCGGTGGTACTGGCCGAGCAGGTGCGTGAGCGCACCGATGCACTGAACCAGGCCATGGCCGAACTCAAGGCCAGCAACCAACTGCTGAGCGACGCCCGTCTGCGAGCTGAAACCGCCCACCAGCACTTGATCGACGCCATCGAAAGCATCTCCGACGGGTTTGTGCTGTTCGACAAAGACATGCGCATTGTGCTGTTCAACAGTCGCTTCAAATCCTTCTGGACCCGCAGCCGCGCACGCATTGGCAGTGGCACGCGGCTGGCGGAAATCAAGCGGCTGGCCGAAAGCACCGGGCTGATCGTTGAAGAGCACAGCCGCAGCGGCGATGACCACTCCCTGTACCGCCACGAAGGCCGCTGGATGCAGGTGAGCGAACGGCCCACCCGTGAAGGCGGGCTGGTGATTCTGTACACCGATATCACCGAGGTGAAAATCAGCGAAACCATGCGCCGCGAGCAAGCGCTGGCGCAGAAGTCACGGTTGTTGCAACGGGCCGTGGATAACCTGTCTCAAGGCGTGGCCATGGTCAACGCCGACGGCGTTCTGGAACTGTGGAATCACCGCTTTCTCGAGCTGTGCGGACTGGCCCCCATCGAAGCGCACCGGGCGTTTATTGAAGTGATGGAAGACAGTGAACTGGGTCTTCTCACGCCCCAGACGCTCGACCTGAACGGCCGGCGTATGCAGCAAATGGAGCAGCGTCTGTTCGACGGCAGGGTTTTGGAAGTTCGCACCCACCCCATGCCGGCCGGCGGCTTCGTCAACACCTTCACGGATATCACCGAGCGCTATCGCCACGCCGAAGCCATCAGCGAAAGCGAGCGCTGGGTGCGCCTGATCACCGACCATGTGCCGGCACTGATCGCCTACCTGAGCGCCGACCTGGTATATGAGTTCACCAACAAAGTGTACGAGGAGTGGTACCACTGGCCGCGCGGCGGCATGCTCGGGCAGAACATGCGCGAGGTGCACAACGACGAGCATTTTCGCAACCTGGCGCCCTACACCGAGCGCGCGTTGAATGGCGAAAGTGTCACCTTCGAAGTGGTGGAAACCAACCGCAGCGGTCAGGAGCGCTGCATGCTGCGCTCTTATGTGCCTAACCGACAGGCCAGCGGCGAAGTGGTCGGCATTTTTGTGCTGATCCGCGACATCAGTGAACGCCGCCGCACCGCCGAAGCCCTGCACCAGGCCTACCAGAATCTGGAGCTGCGCGTGCGTGAACGCACCTCGGAGCTCACCCGCCTCAATGGCCAGCTACAGCTGGAAATAGACGAGCGCAGCCAGGTTGAACTGCGCCTGCGTGAGGCCACCTGCGAAGCGGAGCAAGCCAACCTGTCGAAAACCAAATTTCTGGCGGCTGTCAGTCACGATTTGCTGCAGCCGTTAAACGCGGCACGTCTGTTCACCAGCGCACTGCTAGAGCGGGTGGAGCCCACCGGGCAGGCGTTGGTGCGCAACATCAGCAACTCTCTCGAAGACGTGGAAAACCTGCTGGGCACGCTGGTGGATATTTCCAAGCTGGATGCCGGCGTGATCAAGCCTGATATCGCCCCCTTTGCAGTGGCTGAATTGCTCGACAACCTGGCATTGGAATACCACCAGATCGCTGCGGTTGAAGGGCTGCAGTTAGACTTCGTGCCGTGCTCGGCGCTGGTGCGTACCGACATTCAGTTGTTGGCGCGGATTCTGCGCAACTTGCTCAGCAATGCCATTCGTTACACCCCGCAGGGCCGCGTTTTGCTGGGCTGTCGGCGCAAGCGGCAGAGCCTGGTGATCGAAGTCTGGGACACCGGCATGGGCATCGCCAGCGACAAGCTCGAAGAGATTTTCCAGGAGTTCAAGCGCGGTGACGTACAGCGCCATAACCAGGATCGCGGTCTGGGCTTAGGCCTGGCGATAGTCGACAAAATTGCACAAATGCTCGGCCACCGCATTCGTGTGGCGTCGACGCTTGGCAAAGGCTCGTTGTTTTCAATCGAGGTGCCCCGCGCCAGTCGCGCGCCCGCCGCGATTGCCGAACCTGTGGACCACTCGGAGCACCTGCTGGAGCGCCTGCACGGCTCCAGGGTGTGGGTGCTCGACAATGACGCGGCCATTTGCGCCGGCATGCGCACGTTGCTGGAAGGCTGGGGCTGCCAGGTGGTGACCGCGTTGAGCGAAGACGACCTGGCGCGTCAGGTGGGAAACTTCCATGCCGATGCGGACCTGCTGATCGCCGATTACCACTTGGACAACGGCCACAACGGCGTCGACGCCGTCGCCAGCATCAACGCCAAGCGGAGCACGGCGCTCCCTGCGTTGATGATTACTGCCAACTACAGCAACGAACTGAAACTGCATATGCGCGAGCTGGGCCATACGTTGATGCACAAGCCCGTGCGGCCGATGAAACTCAAGGCCGCCATGAGCCATTTGCTCAACGGCGCATAGTGGCGGGGTCACTACTGACCCCGGCACCAAGCTAGCGCCCGCGGATCAGCTGCAAAAACTCCTGGCGGGTGTTTTGCGACTCGCGAAACGCCCCGAGCATCACTGAGGTGCACATCTGCGAATTCTGCTTCTGCACGCCGCGCATCATCATGCACATATGCGTGGCCTCGATCACCACCGCCACGCCGGCGGCATGGGTGACCTCGGCAATCGCTTCGGCGATCTGCCGGGTGAGGTTTTCCTGAATCTGCAAACGCCGGGCAAACATATCGACAATGCGCGCCACCTTGGAGAGCCCCAGCACCTTGCCCGTCGGCATATAGGCCACATGGGCTTTGCCAATAAACGGCAGTAGGTGGTGCTCACACAGCGAATACAGCTCGATATCGCGCACGATCACCATCTCATCGTTATCCGACTCGAACAGCGCGCCGTTGACGATTTCATCGAGCGTTTGCTGGTAGCCATGGCAGAGGAACTGCATGGCCTTGGCGGCGCGTTTGGGCGTGTCGAGCAGGCCTTCGCGTTCAGGGTTTTCGCCGACGCCTTGGAGAATGGCGTGGTAGTGGTTTTGCAATTCGTCGTTCATAGGTCGACCTTTTTGTTGTGGGGAAAAGCGAAGATCAAAAGCTCGAGGCTGAAGCCTCTCCCACAGGGGTACTCTATCCATTGTGGGAGAGGCTTCAGCCTCGATTCCTGGAAACAACTAACTCGGCGACAAACCGCTTAACACCATGCGGCTAAACAACGTCGCCAGGTGCTCCAGCGGCGGCCGTCCGCCATTGGGATAACCGGCCACCACGCCATCGAGCATGGCGACCATCCCTTGCGCGATCGGCCCGCACTCGCTGGCGGGGAGGGCACAGCGCTGCAGAATTTTTTCCAACTGCAGCACTTGCACGTTACGTAAGCGCTCGATGCATTCCTGCTGCTCGTAATTCAGCCCACGAAATTCCAGGCGGGCGAGGGCATGGCGCTGGCTGTGCAGGCTGTTGAATTGCAGGTGCATGCGCACATACGTTTCCAGTTGCATAAGCCCGTCAACGTGCAGCGGCACCTCGGTGTGCAGCAGCTCCAGCAAATCACTTTCATGCTCTTCAATCAGCTCGAAAAGCAGCGCCTGCTTGCTCTCGATATGGTTGTACAGCGACCCCGCCTGCATATGCATGGCCGCCGCCAGCTGACGCAGGCTTATGCCGTGAAAGCCTTGCTCGGCAAACAGCTCCAGGGCTACCTGGCGCAGCAGATGGCGGGTGCCGATATCGGCATTGGCTGCTTCACTCCAGCGCGGCTGTACCAGGGTCAATGCGTGGCGGCCGGCCATCAGGCGCGTTCCACGGCCAGGGCCACACCCAGGCCACCGCCAATGCACAAGGTCGCCAGGCCTTTCTTGGCATCGCGCTTGAGCATTTCGTGCAGCAACGTCACCAACACCCGGCAGCCTGACGCGCCAATTGGGTGGCCCAAGGCAATGGCGCCGCCGTTCACGTTAACCTTGTCGACGTTCCAGCCCAGCTCTTTACCGACCGAAAGCGACTGCGCCGCAAAGGCTTCGTTGGCTTCGATCAGGTCGAGTTCATCCAGCGTCCACACGGCTTTTTCCAGGCACTTCTTGCTGGCCGACACCGGGCCGATACCCATGATCGCCGGGTCTACCCCAGCACTGGCATACGCCTTTATCGTCGCCAACACCGGCACCCCCAATTCCTTGGCCTTGCTGGCGCTCATCAGCAGCACGGCCGCGGCGCCGTCGTTGATGGCCGAGGCATTGCCGGCGGTGACGCTGCCGTCTTTCTTGAAGGCCGGCTTGAGCTTGGCCAGGCTATCGGCGGTGGTCTGCGCGCGGGGCTGTTCATCGACAGCGAACAACAGCGGCTCACCCTTGCGCTGGGGAATTGCCACCGGGGTGATTTCATCGGCAAAGCGCCCGGCCTCGATTGCGGCGCTGGCCAGTTGCTGCGAGCGCAGCGCATAGGCGTCCTGCTGTTCGCGGGTCAGGCTGTAGCAGTCCACCAGGTTCTCGGCGGTGATGCCCATGTGGTAGTCATTGAACGCATCTAGCAGGCCGTCTTGCAGCAGCGAGTCGGCAAGTTCCGCGTGGCCCATGCGCAGGCCGGTGCGGGCTTTGGCCAGGGTGTAGGGCGCCAGGCTCATGTTCTCCATGCCGCCGGCAATCACCACCTCGGCATCGCCGCAGCGAATCGCCTGCGCCGCCAGACTGACGGTTTTCAACCCGGAGCCGCACAGTTTGTTGATGGTCATGGCTGCCACGCTGTGGGGCAGGCCGGCATTGAGCGCAGCCTGACGTGCCGGGTTTTGCCCGCATCCAGCAGTAAGCACTTGGCCCAGAATCACCTCGTCGACCAGCCCCGCGTCGATACCAGCCTTGGCCAGCAGCGCGCGAATTACCACGCTGCCCAGTTCCACTGCGCTGGTGTTGGCCAGGCTGCCCTGGAAGCTGCCGATGGCCGTACGGGTGGCGGCAACGATAACGACGTCTTGCATAGCGTTCTCCAGCTTTGAATAACCAGCTTTTAATAAAAAGGCGCGGCACCTTTCCGAGTGGCCGCGCCCCGCCAAGTGGCAGGAAACTTGTTTTAAAGTTGAGTCACAGCGATCTTGCCGCCAACCTGGCTGGCGTCGCGGAACTGGCTCTTGCCGCCGTTACGCCATTGCTCCAGCAGTTGCGCCTGGCGCTCGGCAGCGTGGGCGAGGAAGCGGTCCTTAACCGGGCCATAGCCGCGCACACTTTCCGGCAACTCGGCCAGGTCCTGGGCCAGGCCCAATTTGTCGGCAGTCAGCCCGCTCAGCAGCTCGTCCAGAATGCTTTCGTAGTTGGCCTGCCAGTTGCGCTCAACCTTGCGCTCGTGGGTGTAGCCAAACGGATCGGCCCAGCTGTTACGCAGGAATTTCAACTTCGCCAGCAGCTTGAACCCTTGCAGCATCCACGGGCCGAAGCTGCGTTTTTTCGGCGCCTTCTGGTCGTTGAGCAGCGGCGGTGCCAAGTGGAAACGCAGGCTGTAATCACCTTCGAACTGTGCTTGGATTTTTTCCAGGAATTCGCCGTTGGTGAACAGCCGCGCCACTTCGTATTCGTCTTTGATCGCCAGCACTTTGAAGTAGTAACGGGCGACGGCAGCCGACAGCTCGCCGGGCTGGCCGAGCAGGGCGGTTTCAGCCGCCATGAATTGCTCGACCCGCGCGGTGTAGCGCTGTGCATACGCGGCGTTCTGGTAGGCAGTGAGGAACGTCACCCGGCGTGCCAGGGTTTCTTCCAGGCTTTGTGACAGCACGCGGTCGGCGCTCTTCACTTTGCTGGCTTCCAGCTTGCGCAGTACCCGCTGCAAGTCCACCGCACAGCGGCGCCCCCAATCGAAGGCCGAGAGGTTGAACGCCACGGCGGTGCCGTTCAGCTCGATGGCCTGCAGCAACGCCGCTTCGCCCACCGGCAACCAGCCTTTCTGGTAGGCGTAGCCGAGCATAAAGGTGTTGGTGGCAATCGAGTCGCCCATCAACGCGGTGGCAATCTTGCTGGCGTCGACAAAGTCCGCCTGGGCGTGGCCCACGGCTTCGGCGATTTGCGCCGACATGCTCTGGCTACGGAATTGCGGGTCCGGGTGCTTGAGCAAATCACCGCTCTCGGCCTGCAGGGCAAAGGTGCGGACAAAGGCGCTGGTGATGCTTTCTTCGCTGTTCACCAACGCGTGGGTCACGCCTTGGCGCAGCTTGGACAGGGTTTCGGTATTGGCACTCACCACCAGGTCGCAGCCCAGTAGCAGCGCGGCTTCGCCCTCGGCAATACGTGGGGCAAACAGTTGCTCCTGACGCGCCGCAATGCGGATATGCGACCACACTGCGCCGCCTTTTTGCGCCATGCCGGCCATGTCCAGGTTCAGCGTGCCTTTGCCTTCAATAAAGGCCGCCATGCCCAGCAGGGCACCGATGGTGACCACGCCGGTGCCGCCCACGCCGGTGACGAGAATGCTGTACGGCTCGGTCAAGTCGACCGTGCTTGGCGTCGGCAAGTCCCACACATCATCCGGGTTCGCCGCCAAGGCCTTTGGCTTGCGCAGCTTGCCGCCCTCAACGGTGACAAAGCTTGGGCAGAAGCCATTCAGGCAGGTGAAGTCTTTGTTGCACGACGACTGATCGATCTCACGCTTGCGGCCGAACTCGGTTTCCACCGAGGTCACCGACATGCAGTTGGACTTGCTGCTGCAATCGCCACAGCCTTCGCATACCGCTTCGTTGATCACCACCCGGCGCGCCGGATCGGGGAACTTGCCACGCTTGCGACGCCGACGTTTTTCGGCGGCGCACACCTGGTCATAAATGATCGCCGACACGCCTTTGAACTCACGCAGTTCGGCCTGCACTTCATCCATCTTGTCGCGACGCAGCACCGGCACGCCGGCAGCCAGGTCGTGGACGTCTTTGTATTTCTCCACGTCGTCGCTGACTACCACCAGCTTCTGTACGCCTTCAGCCGCCAACTGCCGGCTGATCTGCGCGACGCTCAGGGTGCCGTCCACCGGCTGGCCGCCGGTCATGGCCACGGCATCGTTGTAGAGAATCTTGTAGGTGATCTGCACCTTGGCCGCGATGGCCGCGCGAATCGCCAGAATGCCGGAGTGGAAGTAGGTGCCGTCACCCAGGTTGGCAAACACATGCTGGGTTTTGGTAAACGGCGCCTGGCCGATCCACGCCACGCCTTCGCCGCCCATCTGGCTGAACGTCTGGGTTTGCGGATAGATCCACGCGGCCATGTAGTGACAGCCAATACCCGCCAGCGCGCGGCTGCCTTCCGGCACTTTGGTCGACGTGTTGTGCGGGCAGCCGGAGCAATAGTGCGGCACGCGGTCCATCAGGTTGCTGAACTGGCCTTTGCTCGCCAGCTGCGCATCAAGCACCGCCAGGCGCACCTGTAGCGGGCCGTTCTGATGCAAACGCAGAATTCGTTTGGCCAGGGCGCGGGCAATCATGGCCGGGGTCAGATCATTGATCGCCGGCAGCAACCAGTCGGTATGCGGCAGGCTCCATTCACCCTTGTCGTCGAACTTGCCGACGATGCGCGGGCGCACATCCTCACGCCAGTTGTAGAGTTCTTCTTTCAGTTGGTACTCGATCATGTGGCGTTTTTCTTCCACCACCACGATCTCTTCCAACCCTTCGGCAAACTGGCGAACGCCTTCGGCTTCCAGCGGCCAGACCATGCCCACCTTGTAAACGCGCAAGCCAATCTGCTGCGCCAGGGTGTCGTCGATGCCGAGAATTTTCAGCGCCTGGCACACATCCAGGTACGACTTGCCCGACGTGATAATGCCAATCCGCGCCTTGGGCGAATCCATCACGAGGCGGTCGATACGGTTAGCCCGTGCGTACGCTAGCGCGGCATACAGCTTGTGCTCCAGCAGGCGCTGTTCCTGGGCTAGGGGTGGGTCGGGCCAACGAATATTCAGGCCGCCTTCAGGCAGTTGAATATCCGGAATGATCGGTTGCACGCGGTTGATATCGATATCGACGATGGCCGCGCTTTCCACGGTATCGGCCACCGCTTTCAACGCCACCCAGCACCCGGAATAGCGCGACATGGCCCAGCCATGCATGCCGTAGTCGAGGTACTCCTGCACGCCGGACGGCGCGAGGACTGGCATCATCACCGCCTTGAAAATATGTTCAGTCTGGTGCGGCAATGAAGAGGAGCGGGCGCCGTGGTCATCACCGGCAATAGCCAGCACACCACCGAACTTCGACGTGCCCGCGGCGTTGGCATGGCGGAACACATCGCCGCAGCGATCCACACCCGGGCCCTTGCCGTACCACACGCCGAACACGCCGTCGTAGGTGGCGCCTTCAAAGATATTGACCTGCTGCGTACCCCAGATGGAGGTGGCAGCCAGGTCTTCGTTCATGCCGGGGTGGAACACGGTGTGGTGTTCTTTGAGGTAGTCGCGGGCTTTCCACAGCGCCTGGTCGAAGCCGCCCAGGGGTGAGCCGCGGTAGCCGGAGATGAAGCCGGCGGTGTTCAGCCCATTGGCGAGGTCGCGTTGGCGCTGCATAAGCGGCAAGCGCACCAGGGCTTGAATACCGGTGAGTAAAACTTTTCCGCTGTGCTGGACGTACTTGTCATCCAGAGACGGGGACGCACTCATGTTCATCCTCCAGGCTTTCTTGTGTGGCGGTGCCGTCAGGCGCGGCGGTGCCTTGTTGTTGGCCGGAGTCTAGGGAGGCGGTAGGGGGATCGTAAAATCACAAAAACGCGGCGCGGATATTGGTTTTTCGGATAGCTGGGGCGAGCTCCCCAGCGGCAGCTGGAGTGCGCACTCACTACGGATCAAGGCGCCTGCTTTTAGAGCAGACGCCTTGGCCGTGCTAGCGCTGCGTCTCGCGGGCCACGATGGCTTCGGCGTTCATTTCACGGTTGGACAGTGGCTTGGGTAGCACTTTTATGCCGCTCTTGCTGACGTCGTTGAGCAACGCGTACATGCCTTTAGGCAAGTCGTAGATGGTGCCGGTCACGTTGTAGGGAATCTTGGCATCGTAGAGCTGAACGCTGTTGAGGAACTGCACGTGATACAGCTGGCCGCCCTGGTCCCAACTCTCTTGAATGCCGGAGCCGAAATTGTCTTCGTCGAAGTAGTAGCGGCGCTTGGCGTTCACATGGCGCTTGCTGCTTTTTAACGTGGCTTCCACCACCCACACGCGGTGCAGTTCCCAGCGCTCATAAGCCGGGTTCATATGGTGTGCGAGCATTTTGCCGGTGGGGTCGGAGTTGAAATACAGCTTGTAGGCGTTGTAGGGAATAAACAGCTCCTGACGGCCCACCAGCTTGAAGTCGAAGCGGTCCATCATGCCGGTGAACAGAAACAGCTCATCGAACAGCACGATCCCGCCCAGGCTGGCGACCGGGGTGTCGTAGTTGAACTCCGGCGCCAGTTTTACGCGCCGCTGTCCCGGCGAATAACTCCAGGCCAAACGGGGTTTGGTGGTGGGGTCCAGCGAGTCTGCCAGCCCGGTCATTTCACCGGCTTTGCGGGCGGGGGAGCGGGTGAGGGAAAAGCCTCGCCAGAGCAGTCCGGGATCGCGGTCATCCGCCGATTGGTAGTACGGGCTTTCGTTAAGGCTGGATTGCTCGGACGCCAGCGTGGGGCTGCCGTTGGCGTCCATGATCCAGGTACTCGACGACGCCACTGCCGTGGCCGTGGCGCCCTGGCGATAACGTGTCTGCTGGTTCCACATCACTTCCAGGCCCGTCTGTGGAATGGGGAAGGGCACGCCGCCGCGGCATTCGGGCGACAGGCTCAGCCCGTCATGGAGTGTGGTGCACCGGCTGGCATTGCGCACACTGGCTTGGCGCACGTTGTCTGGCAGTACCGAGTTTCGGTGGCTGGGATAGACGTCGTAGTAGTAATCCGGGTAGCGGGTTAGCAAGGCCTTTTGCCCGTCGCTGAGCTTGTCGGCGTACTGATTGAGGTTTTTGCTGTTGATGCGAAACAGCGGTTTTTCTGCCTCGTAGGGGTCGGCCCACTTACCGCTGTCGGGCACAAAATTACTGGGAAACGAAGTGAGCTCGGCGAGCGGGGGGATGCTGCCGTCCGCATTGCCGGCGGCAATGGCGCCGGCCTCGGTCAGCGACTTGCCCAACTCGGCAGCCTGTTGCGGGGTGACAGCGGCCAGAGCACTAGCGCTCAGGCCAAGGGTGAGCAATGCAATCAACGTTTTCATCTACAAGTTCCCGATATTGTCTTTGTTGGAAGGGTCTTGCGTGCTTCACGCGATCAAGGCTTTTTACAGGTGCAGCGTCCCGCGTCGCGGCGGTGTGCCGTGACGGTGAGGGGCTGCGAAACGGGGCCCTATCGACGAATTTTTGGGTAGTAATTGTCGGCGCCAATGGCCCGCACATCCGCCAGCCAATGGCTGTCGTAGGCGTCGGTTTTGCCTTGGGTGCCGGGGTCTTCGATGTCCCAGGCCTGGCGCTTGTAGGTCCAGTTATCCGGTTGCAAACGGTGCGCTTCGCGCCATTGAACGATGGCGCCGGGGTGGTTGCCCTGGCGATGCAGGTGCTGGCCCAATTCGAAATGTGCGGCGGCTTTGGCGGTTTCGGCGGTACGCGGTTGTGACTGCTCAACGACCGCCTCCGGGCTCAAGGCATATTGGCTGTCGCTGCCGTGGGCGACCCAGTCTTCGAGCATGTCCAGATAGGCTTCGGTTTCGAAGCGGATGTTGCGCACTTGCTCGAGCATTTCCAGTTGATGGGCGCTGAGACCGTCTGCTTTCCACTCGGACACCATGGTGCGCCCTGGCCAGGCCGGTTCGGCGGGGCGCACTATAAACCCGCGCTCGTCGATCCACACGCCGTTCGGGACGTTCACGACGCCGAATAATTCGTCCACTTTGTGGCCGACATCGATCAGCGAAGGGTGCTCGGGTTTGGCCTTTTCGATCCACGGGCGCGCGGCGTCGATGCCATCGGTATCCAGCGCCACAGTCACAATTTCAAGTCCCAGCGGGTGCAGGCGGACGCGGATGTCCTGCCACAAACCCAAGTCGGTACGGCAGCCGCACCACGAGGCCCACGTAACGAGCAGCACTTTTTGGCCGAGCAGGCTGGATAGACGGAAGTCGTTACCGTGCACATCCGGCAGCACCAATTCAGGTGCCTGGGCGCTGGCCAGGGCGCGGCCGTTGCTCCCGGTTTCAGGCCCTAACGCCCACAGCGGATTGTCCAGGTCTTGCACCAGGGGCATGCCCAGGCGCTCGGCCAGCACCCGTACGTCCAGTTGTTGATCAGACGTCTTCACCGCTGCGGGGAGCGGCACGCATGCCTCGTCTTTGCAAGCGCCGTGGGGCTTGATGGCCCAGCCGGTGTGGGCGGCGAAGTCTGCCGGGCTGATGGTCAATGAAGTGAGAATCATGCGGGCGTCCCCTGTAAACGCTGGTAAAGCTGCTCGCCGGTGAGGCCGAGCTGTTCCGCCACATCGCCGGAGTCCCAATACTCGCGCCAGGTTTCGATGCGGTTGTCGGCAGACAGCTCGAACACCGCGTTAACTGACGAGAAAATGCGCTTGCCTGAATCCAGCAACGTCACGTGATCGCGCCGCTCGGTAAACACCACCTGACCGTTGGAGCAATGTTCAGAATCTCGCAGTCGCATTCTTTGTAGCGGCCGAATTGGCGCGACAGATCTTCAAGAATCAAGTCACGGCCGCGGCGAACTGGCGCACTCGGTACCAGCGATTGGTAGGTGGCGTTCTCGGTA
>NZ_JBWBZC010000037.1:0-34289 GCF_056174845.1 Pseudomonas sp. CC11G | reverse complement strand
TTTTCCGGCAGGGTGGCGTTAAACCGTACCGACTTTCCCAGGTAGGGCGTGACATCAAAATCTACCACCGCCCATACGCCGCCGGCGTAGTCAGGATTTTCGACATGCACGTCGATTTCCCGGGCTTGTGGAAGCGCCTCCCCATCGGCTACCAGGCCCTCGAAATGCAGGGCCAGGGCTTCCTGGGCATTCTCCAGCGCGAGGCCAACGGTGGCACCGGCGGAGAAGCAGCCAGGCACATCGGGAAAGCACACCCCGTATTCCGAATCAGCGTCTTTGTGCAGTACGACTGGAAATTTCATGTGGATCACCTCGATCGGCTGACCGATCACAGAGCCATCAAGCGGATGCGCCTTAGCGCAGCCCGGCAGATTTGAAGATGTTGTGCAGCGTACCGATGGGTATCACTGTCTTGGGATGGGGAACCGTTACCCGCCCCGGCTTACTCTGATGTTTGAACTGGTGATGACTGCCCTTCGTTGCAATCAGGTACCAGCCATCGGCTGTTATCAGTTCTATGACCTCGCGGCTGCGCATCCTTGCCTCCATCCAGGTGCGCATAAGTGTGTACCGTACACACTTTTATTTGAGCGGGCAACCTGGATATACACACTGCACACATCGAAGGGGCGAAAGCTGTACGTCACCCACGGTTCTACCGGGGCCGTTTCGTTAAATGGCGTGAGATGACGGGGGAAAGTAGGTTGTTGAGCCATCGGCGAAGCCCAACAGGGAGCCTGAACGGCTCCGCGTGCAGGTTCAGGTTGGGCTTCGCTGCGCTCAACCCAACCTACGCATAACAAGTTGAAGCTGTTAAGCCACTTGCTCCAACAGCTTTTTGCCCTGCGGCCACAGCCCGGTCATTTTCCATTGCTGTTCCAGCACGCCCGGGCCGAACTCTTGAGAGCCGCCGAGGTTCTCGGCCAGAGCCTGGAAGTAGGCGCCCTCTTCGATCAGCAGAATCAGCTTGGCGACCTGCAGATTTCATTTCACCCCAGAAGGTGGCCCCGCCGTTGGCTTCCAGCAGCGCCGGAATATTCGCGTCGCGGTTAAGCGTTTTGACGATAAAGTCGGCCTCATTCTGTGTGCGGTCCAGGTACAGCGGCAACTCGCGCGCCAGGGTTACCCTTTGCGAAGCAGCGTAGCGCAGGGGCAGCACGCGGTGGGCGCCGGCCCATGCGCCGAGGTACGGGGTGTGCACATGGGACACCACGTTTACTTCCGGCCGCTCGCGCAGCACTTGGCCATAGCGTTTGCCGCTGAAGGCTTCCTTGCTGTCGGCCAGGGTCGCGCCAGCGGGCAGCGCGTCGTCGTAATGAACCACACCGTCGTAGCTGGCTACCGACACCGCCACCTTGGGCTCGTCGGCCCAGGCGCTCGGGGCGCGCAAGGCAATAACCAGGTCGTTTTCCGGCAGGCGCAGGTAAGCCTGCAAGGTGTTGGTGGCGGTCAGGGTGCGGGTTTCTTGCAGCACGCGAAACGCTTTGGCGAAGTCGCGTTTGGCTTGGGCGACGAAGTCGAGCTGGCTGGCATTCAGGGTGGTCTGGCTCATGGTGCGTCCTTGTGCGTGGCGCCACTGGAATAGTGGCCATGTCAGGCACAGAGCAGAACTTGTGCCAGCCCCTTTCACGCGCTAACCACGGGCTTTTCAGTCAATTCTCGCGACGTTCAAGAGCGCATCTGTTGCCTGCCAAGCATGAAACTGCTGGCGAGGTGCTGCGGGAGCAGCAGTCACCCTCCACTACCGCCCATCCCTACTGTGCAAAGCCCCAAGCCACGTGGCATGCAGCCGGTTTTGCGCGCGTGGCATGGGCGTTGCAATCCAGCTGCAACGGCTTCCCCGACCCTCGTCACGGGGGAGACAGCCACCTAGGAGCAGCAATGAGCACTGAATTCTTCTGGCGTTTGCCACTGGGCACCGACGGCCCGCAGCTAAGCACCGACAACCACAACCGCGGCGCCCATAGCCACCGTCCCGGCCATATCGCACCGGGCCGTTTGCCCAATGGCGAGCCGGACGATTTCACCTATATCGATTACATCGCCCAGGTGGCCAAAGCCGCCGAGCTGGCCGGTTTTGAAGGCGCACTGCTGCCCACCGGCCCGGAGCCATGGATTGTGGCCGCCGCGCTGGCCCGCGAAACCCGGCGCATCAAATTTCTGATCGCCTTCCAGGCCACCTGGACCCTGCCCGCCTACGCCGCCCAGCAAGCCGCCATTCTGCAGAACCTCAGCCGTGGCCGCCTGGACTGGAACATCATCACCGGCGGCAACCCGGCCAGTCAGCGCGCCAATGGCGACTACCTCGAACACGACCTGCGCTACAAGCGCACCGGCGAGTTCCTCGACATCATTCAGGGCCTGTGGGAGAACGAAAAATTCTCCTACGACGGTGATATCTACAAACTCGACAACGGCTCGCTGCCGCCGGGCCTGCATAACGAACGCAAGCCAGGTGTGTACTTCTCCGGCTTCTCCGATGCCGCGCTGGATGTGGCCGCCAAGCACGCCGACGTGTACCTCAACTGGGCCGAGCCGGTAGACAAACTCAAACCGCATATCGAGCGCGTGCGTGAACTGGCTGACAAGCAAGGCGCACCGTGCGCTTTGGCCTGCGCGTGGATCTGTTTGCCCGCGAAAACCGAAGAAGCCGCTTGGCGTGACCTCAAGGCCCAGTACGACCGCCTGGCGAGCAAAAGCAGCGCCCTGGTGAAGAACTTCACCAGCGGCTCCGACTCGGTGGGCGCGGCGCGTCAGACGGCCTATCACCAGAACGTCGACCGCTTCGAAGACCTGATTCTGGGCCCTAACCTGTGGGCCGGTTTTGCCAAGGCCAAGCCGGGGCCAACCGTAGGCCTGGTGGGCAGCCACGAGAACATTGCTGAGCGCCTGGTGGAGTATCGCGACGCGGGCTTCTCGACCTTCATCCTGGCCGGTAACCCGCACCTCGAAGAAGCCCTGCGCATTGGCCAGGAAGTGTTGCCACTGGTGCATCAGCGCCCGGCTGCGACGGCCAGCAGCGATGACCCACTCAAGGCTCGCGCCTGATTCCGGATGCCAAGGAGCCTCCCATGAGCCAACCCCTCGACACCCTCTGGTACAACCCGTTGTCCCGTGCCCACGGGCCTGGGCATTGCCGTACAAAAAGGCTGGCTGGACGAAACCCTGAGCGCCTCGGCACCCGCGTGCAATCGATGCGCGAGTCCGACAGCCAGGCCGTGCGCGAGTCGCACTTCGACCATACCCTGCAGAACTCCGTGCGCCATGGCGGCAATATCCCCGCCATCTGGGCCCGCGCCCAAGGCCGGCAAACCCGCGTAATCGGGTTGTCGTGGGCCGATGAAGTGCAGTGATTCTGACCCGTCCGGACAGCGGCATCAAAACCGTCAAAGACCTCAAAGGCCGCACCTTCGGCCTGCCGGATTGGGCCAGCGCGCAAATCGACTTTCACCCGTGCCCAGGCCCTGCGCGGCCTGGAAACGCCCTGAGCTGGAAGGCCTGGAAGTGCGTGACGTGCAGTTGGTGGATTACCGCTACGGCGGCACCTTCAGCGATCAGCGCGTGGAAGACGTGGCCGGCACGCCGTTCTCCGGCACCTCCACCCGCCACCGCGCCGACGGGCGCAATGCCGAATTGCTTGGCCTGCTGCGTGGCGAAGTGGACGCGATTTTTCTCAAAGGCCAGCGCCGCTCAACTGGCCCACGACCTCAACCTGTACACCGTGATCGACACCGGCTCACACCCCGAGCCTTTGATCCGCTCCAACAACGGCACCCCACGCACCCTGAGCGTGGACCAACACCTGCTGGACCAGCACCCGGACGTAGCCGTGGGCATTCTCGATGCCGTGTTGCGCGCCGAGCACTGGGCCTGGCAACACCCGGACGACACCCGCCGCTACCTGGCCCGCGAAACCAATAGCAGCGAGTACTGGGTGCGTGTGGCTTATGGCGAAGACGCGCACCATCGGCTGAAAACCGCCCTCGACGAAAGCGCCATCAGCGCCCTGCAAGACTTCACTGCGTTTTTGCACCGCTGGCAGTTTATTGCCCAGCCGTTCGATGTACGCGACTGGATCGATACCCGACCGCTGGAAACCCTGCGCAGCGCCAACACGGCGCTGGCAGGCTGAACGGCCGGGCTCAACTGGACATCTTATGAGCACACTCGACACTCTCTGGTACACCCACAGCCCCGTGCCCACCGGGCTCGGCATCGCCGCGCAATCGGGGCGGCTGGCAGAAGCCTTCCGCCCGTTCGGCACCAATATCCAGTCACTGCGCGAATCCAGCGAGCGCGTGGTACGCGAAGCGCACTACGACCATCACTTGCAGAACTCGGTGCGCCACGGCGGCAATATTCCCGCCATCTGGGCCTACTCCACCGGGGTTGAAACCCGCGTGTTGGGGCTGTCGTGGAGCGATGAAGTACAGCTGATTCTGACCACCGAAGACAGCGCGGTGCGCAGCATTCGCGACCTGAAAAACCGCCGGTTCGGCCTACCCAAATGGGCCAACGTGCAAATCGACTTCACCCGCGCCCAAGCCCTGCGTGGGCTGGAAAACGCGCTGAAGCTCGAAGGTCTGGAAGTCAAAGACGTCGAGCTGGTGGACTACCCCTACGGCGGCACCTACAGCGACGAACAAAAACACCATATGTATGGCTCGGAGGTGTCGCTCAACAACGGTCACCACGCGCGGCGCAACAACGAGTTGATCGGCCTGCTGCGCGGCGATATCGACGCCATCTTTCTTAAAGGTGCGCACGCCATTCAGTTGGCCAACGAGTTCGGCCTGCGGGTGGTGGTAGACACCGGCTCGCACCCCGACCCGCTGATTCGCGCCAACAACGGCACACCGCGCACCCTGACCGTGGATATCAATCTGCTGGAGCAGCACTTCGATGCGTCGGTGCGCATCGTCGACACGGTGCTGCGTACCGAGCAATGGGCCTGGGCCAACCCGGATGAAACCCGGCGTTTTCTTGCCCGCGAACTGAACACCAGCGAGTACTGGGTAGCAGCCGCTTACGGCGAAGATGCGCACCGGCGCCTGCGTACCAATTTCGATGAGCGTTCGATTCACTGCCTGCAGGATTTCACCGATTTCCTGCACCGCTGGGACTTTATTCCGCGTCGCTTCGATGTACGCGACTGGATCGATACACGCGTGCTTGAACATGTCATCGGCGCCACCTCCCGCCGCGCTATCTGATCGGCTGCTGCTGTAGCAGCACAGGTGTTTTATTGCTTCTCCAGAAGCACCCTTGCAGCAATATTTGCTGCAAGGCTTACAGGCAACCGCCAGGCACTCTTTCACTTTCTCGTCGAGAACTTGATTGGCTGCGTGGCGGTTGCTTTTTTTATTGTAAAGATCAAAAAACCAAACAAATAAACCGTTTAATAACAGCAGGTTAGTGATTTAAGACAAAACCCGTAAATTCGCTAAAAGGTATTGGCACAGTCCCTGCTATCTCCCTGTCAGCAATGCAATTAAACACCACCACTCAAGAGCGAAATCTTATTCGCCGAGTACTGCGTTTATTTAATGTTGACCGGGAGGGAACATGCTGAAGATCAACCCCATTACCAAAGGTATCTGGCTGGCCGTCGTGCTGGGCAGTGCCAGCAGCCAGTTGCTGGCTGCTGAACAACCGGCTGCCGACAGCGCCGCCAGCACCGAGAGCAAAACCGAACCGACCCTGAAAACGGTCACCGTAACCGCCCTGCATAAAGTAGAAACCTTGCAGGAAGCGCCGGTGGCGGTATCCGCCGTAAGCGGTGCCAGCATTACCCAGGATGGCGTGCGCGCCATGGGCGACATCACCACCTTCGTACCCAACGCCGCGGCGAAAAACCCGGATGGCGATGGCCGTCCGCGTTGGTATATCCGCGGCCTGGGTACCGGCGACACCGGTGCCTCCACCGTTTACCCGGTTGGCGTGTACACCGATGACGTGTACCAGAACTCGCCGATCGGCGGCGGAGGTCCGCTGTTCGACCTGGAGCGAATCGAAATTCTGCGCGGCCCACAGGGCACGCTGTATGGCAAAAACACCACTGCCGGTGCGGTGAACGTGATCTCGAAAAAACCAACCTTCGAGAACGAGCCCGATGGCTACGGCACCATCGGTTTTGGTACCAAGAGTGAACGCATCGTCAACGGCGCCATTGGCGGCACCTTGGTGCCGGACAAACTTGCCGGTCGGGTCGCGATTTACTCGGAAGAACGCGACGGTTTCACCCGCAATGAAACCGCCAACCAGAGCTACGGCGACGTCAACAAGAAAGCCGTGCGCGTGCAATTTCTTGCCCAGGTGAACGATGACCTGGAAGCGCTGTGGAAAATCCATGGCCGTGAATTCAAGGGCGATGGCAGCAGTGGCTCGTTGCCGGTTGGCAAGTACTACAACGGGCTGTACCAGCGCCCGGACGGACGCAAGATCGAACTGAACGTCAACGAAGACTATAAGCTCG
Source organism: Pseudomonas sp. CC11G (assembly GCF_056174845.1). Lineage (NCBI taxonomy): Bacteria > Pseudomonadati > Pseudomonadota > Gammaproteobacteria > Pseudomonadales > Pseudomonadaceae > Pseudomonas > Pseudomonas sp. CC11G. The sequence goes on along the minus strand of NZ_JBWBZC010000037.1, from coordinate 27,814 downwards.
ATCACAACGGTACGTCGCTGACCCTGAACTACCACCTCGGCGATTACACCCTGACCTCGATCAGCGCCTACGACTACCTGCGCAACCAGTCGCTGGTGGATGCCGACTACAACCCGTACGAGGTTAACGGGCGCACCGACACCGATAACAAATACACCCAATACAGCCAGGAATTCCGTCTGGCCTCGCCGCAGCAGGAAACCCTGCGCTGGCTGCTGGGCACTCACCTGTTCCACGAAACCCTCGACAGCTCCGCCGTACGCACCGTATTGCCAGGGCTCACCGCCAACGGCGGCAGCAACCAGGGCGGCACGGTGTACCGCGACCTCGATTACACCCACAAAACCGACAGCTTCGCGCTGTTCGGCAACGTGACCTACGACTTCACCGAAGACTTCACCGTCACCGGCGGCTTGCGCTGGACGACTGAAGAGAAAGACATCGACCTCGACCTGGTGCAACTGCGCCGCGTCGGTGGCGCGCTGATTCCGGTGGCGGGTGCGGTTAACAACGGCAACGTGCAGGAAGACAAAACCTGGAACGCCTGGACGTACGACGTAACGCCGGAATACCGCATCAGCGACAACCTGCGCACCTACTTCCGCTACGCCCACGGCTTCCGTTCCGGGGGCTACAACACCGGCCTCACCGCCGGCTTGAACGGCTTTACCACGGTAGACCCGGAAGAGCTCGATGCTTACGAACTGGGCCTGAAGTCGGAGTGGTTCAACCGCCGCCTGACCGCCAACTTCACCACCTTCTACTACGACTACAGCAACATCCAAACCAACGTGCTGCACGTCGACAACGGCATTCTGACCAGCGTGCTGACCAACGATGTAGCGGGCAAAGTGTGGGGCGCCGAGCTGGAAGTGGAAGCGCAAGCGACCGACTACCTGCACCTGCGCGCCGCCCTGTCGCACCTGAACACCGAATACACCGACTTCAAGGACGACAGCGGCGACTCGCCAGACAAGTGGTGTCGCTGGGCGCCGACTACACCTTCCCATTGGGCGGTGCCGGCAAACTGGTGGCGGGCGCCGATGCCAGCTACCGCGGCAAGGAATACTTCGTTGCCACACGTGAAACCAGCGTCGACAAAACCCTTAGCCAACCGCACTACACCTTGGCCAACGCGCGTCTGACCTGGTCCAACCACGACGACAAACTGAGCGTCACCGGCTTCGTCAACAACCTGACCGACCGCCGCTACCAGGTACACGGCCGACCTAACGGCAGTGCCGGCCAATACGTGATCACCTACGGCGACCCGCGCACCGTTGGGGTGAGCGTAACCAGCCGGTTCTGATAGCCGCCGGCAACACAAAAAACGGAGCGAGAACTCGCTCCGTTTTTTTTTTGGTTGGGTTGGTGGTCGCCAGGGCGAACAGTGTTTCCTGACAGACTCTGGATCCCAGCCTTCGCTGGGATGACGGAGTAATACCTGCTGCCACCGTCATCCCAGCGCAGGCTGGGATCCAGAGTTTCAAGACGAACGCTGAGCTTCGGCCATCAGCAATCTGCGTATCCCCTGCTGCCCTGCCAACACTCACTGATCGCCATCCAGCAGCCCCGCAGAAAACACACGCAACCTATTGTTTTTAGTTCACTTAATTCCTGGCACAGCCATTGCTCTACCCCGTTACACGCACAAGAAAAGGGACAACCCATGAGCGTCTGCCAACCACGTTTTTCTCATAGGGATAACCAGGATGTTTCGTTTCAATCTGCTTTCCGCGGCCGTCGCCGTGGCCCTCTCCAGCACCACCTTGCCCACCGTGGCTGCCACGCAAAAAACCAGCGCCGATAGCGAACCGCAGCTCGACTCCGTCGTCGTGGTCGGCACCCGCCGCAGCGATGTGACAGCCTTGCAAAGTGCCGCGCCGGTCGATGTCATCAGCGGCGAAAAACTGCTGGAAACCGGCGCCCAGGATTTGTCCGGCGCACTCACCGCGTTGTCGCCGTCGTTCAGCTTCCCGCAGTCGCCCCAGGGCGCGTTTGCGGGCTCTATCGCACAAGGCGCATCGCTGCGCGGGCTGGCCTCGGACCAGGTGCTGGTATTGGTCAACGGCAAGCGCCGGCACAACAGCGCCAACCTTACCCGCCAGGGCCTGGTGAATGGCCGCGGCACTGCGGGTGTGGACCTCAGCCTGATTCCCCTGAGCGCCATCCAACGGGTGGAGATTCTGCGTGACGGCGCCGCCGCGCAGTACGGCTCGGACGCCATCGCCGGGGTGATCAATATCGTGCTCAAGGAGAAAGACGACGGCGGCAGCGCCGGCTACCGGTTTGGTGGCTACGACAAAGGCGACGGCATTCAGCGCAAGCTCAGCGGCTGAAAAGGCTTTGCGTTGCCCAATGATGGCTTCGTCACCGCCAGCTTCGATGCCGGCAGCCAGGACCCGGCCAGCGACACCAACCCGGATAACCGCAAGTTCTACACCAGCTCGCCGAGCGTCAACACGCCGCGCGAGCAGAACGACTCCCACCGCACCTGGCGCTGGGGCTCGGGCAATATTTCCGACAACTACAACTTTCTGCTCAATAGCGAAATTGGCGTTGGCGAGGGGCTGACGGCCTACGGCTTTGCCACCTACTCGCACAAGAACACCGATGCCGAAAACTTCTTCGACCCGCAAAGCGTGCTGTACAGCAACTACGGCAGCGTGGCCGCCCAGCGCTACCCCACCGGCCGTGTGCCCATCACCCGTTACACGCTGGAGGACTACGCCGTTACCGGCGGGCTGCGCTATGAAACGAGCAGTTGGGCAAGTTCGACCTGGCCGCCAACTACGGCAATAACACCGTGGACTCCACCGACCGCAACGCCATCAACCCGAGCTGGGGTTTGGCCAGCCCGAGCAAGATTTACACCGGTTCGCGCGAGGCCGACCAGAGCAACCTGACCCTGGATTGGGTACGCGACTTCCCCACCGACTTGCTGTTCAAACCGCTGACGTTGTCGGCCGGCCTGGCCTGGCGCAAGGAAGGGTATGAACTCAGCGAGGGCGACGCCGCCGGCTGGCGCACCGGGCAGCTGCTGAACACCATCGACCCCATCACCGGGCGGCGCTTGCCGGGTTATTACTCGGGCATCACCCAGGTGGATGCGACCTCCATCGACCGCCGCGTGCTGGGTGCATACATCGACGCCGAAGCGCAGATCACCGAGCAATTCCAGGCCGGCCTGGCCGCGCGCAGCGAGCATTACGACGACTTTGGCGACACCACCAACGGCAAGCTGTCATTGCGCTATGACTTCACCCCCGAACTGGCTGCACGGGCCACCGCCAGCACCGGTTACCGGGCGCCGTCGTTGGTGCAGAACGGCTATTCCTCGTTCAGCGTGCAAGTGGTCGAGCAACCCAGCGGCAGCGGCAACTGGGTGGAAGTGCAGCAGCGCACCCTGCGCGCCGACAGCCCGGAAGCGGCCGCGCTGGGTGGCAAGTCGCTAAAGCCGGAAGAGTCGACCAACTACTCGCTGGGCCTGGTGTGGCGCCCCTTGCCAAATGCTTCGGTCACCATCGATGCCTACCGAATCGACATCGAAAACCGCATCACCTTGTCGGACCAGTTGCCGGCCGCCGTGGTGGGGCCGATCTTTGCCGGCACGCCCTACGCCAATATCCAGAGCGCCGCGTTCTTCACCAACGTCGCCGACACCCGCACCCGTGGCGTGGAGCTGACCGGCAACTACCGTTGGGACTTGCAGCAGTTGGGCAAGCTCGACCTGAGCCTGGGCTTCAGTAAAAACCACACCGACATCACCGAGCTGCGCGACGTCGGCAAAATCCGCGGCGACCAGATTGTCGGCCGCGTCACCCAGGGCCTGATCGAAGATGGCACCCCGGAAACCAAGCTGACCCTGGGCGCCAACTGGCAGTACGGCGGCTGGGGCGTGAGCCTGGCTGAGCGCCGCTACGGTGAATGGAAGGCGTTGAACGCCACCAACCCGGCACTGGATCAGACCTTCAGCGCGCAATGGGTGACCGACTTGGACCTGTCGTACAAATTCCAGCAAGGCCTCAAGGTGTCGGTGGGCGCCATCAACCTGTTCGACAGCCACCCCGACGAAATCGAGAGCGGCATTTTGTACGGCGTAAACAAATACAGCACCACGTCGCCTGAAGGCGCACAGGGCGCGTTTTATTACACCAGCGTGAGTTACGACTTCTAAGCTCAAGCGCATCGACTCTCCCACAAGGACCGCATTCCCTTTGTGGGAGAGGCTTTAGCCTCGATAGCTCTCCAGCCAAACGACTGCTGCTCCAGCAACACCCCACCAGCAACCCCTCTGCTCCCCCTCAAGCACCCGCTCAGCCAAGCCCCGTAAACACTGGCCTGCAGCCATTGGTACAGCTCTTGCTCTGCCCTTCGCATACCGTGAAAAAAGCCCAAGGAATTCGTATGTCCAAGCCCCTTAATGTGGTCGCCGTTTCGGCTGGCGCCTACTTGCCGTCACGCACCCTGGTGCTCACCCAGGCCATCGTGGCCGAGCTGGAAAATCAGCTGCCGATCAGCAGCCATATCATCGAGTTCGGCAGCATTGCCCGCGAAGTCGGTGGCGCGCTGTCGCGCAGCGAGTTGAGTGCCGATGTTGAACAACAACTGCGCCGAATCGAAACCGCCGACCTGCTGGTAGTCGCCACGCCGGTATACCGCGGCACCTACCCGGGCCAGTTCAAGCACCTGTTCGACCTGATCGACATGAACGCGCTGATCGACACCCCGGTGCTGCTCGCCGCCACTGGTGGCAGCGAACGCCATGCACTGGTCATCGACCACCAGCTGCGCCCGCTGTTTTCGTTCTTCCAGGCCCTGACGTTGCCGATTGGCGTGTATGCCAGCGAGTCCGACTTCACTAACTACCAGATCACCAGCGAGTTGCTCCACGCGCGCATTCAACTGGCCGCCGAGCGCGCCGTTCCCCTGTTTGCAGCGCGACCGTCTGCCTTGTTGAAGACGGCCTGATTCGTGAACAACCCACGCACCACCTTTCTGCTCAATTTCATGCTGCTGGCCGCCTTCAGTGGCGCCACCATCGGCATGGCCAAGATCGTCACCACGCTCTACGCATTGCACCTGGGCGCCAACTCCATGCAGGTCGGCATCATTTCGGCGATGGAATCGCTGGGCATGATCTTTCTCACCCTGCCGGCCGGCTTTGTCATCGCCCGTTACGGCGCGCGCCGGGTGTATTTCCTCGCGAGCGTTGGGCCGATGTTGCTCAACCTGGCTATTCCGCTGTTCGGCCATTGGTTGTGGCTGGCGGTGGCGCGCTTGCTGATCGGCCTGTGCATTCCGTTTCGCATCGTGTCGATGAACAGCGCCTTTCTCCAACAGTTGCGCCATATCGGCAGCAGCAAGGCCGGCTGGTACCGCGGCGCGCTGACGGTGGGCATGGGCTTGATCGGCCCGCTGCTGGGCAACTGGCTGAGCTCCAGCACCAGTTTCACCTTGGGCTTTGTGGTGATCGGCCTGGCGTTTGGCGCCATGGCCGGCTACAGCCTGGGGTTCTGGAGCGACGCCCCTGAGGCCGAACTGACCCAGGGCCCGGCGCTGGGCATGCTCGGCGACATCAAGGCCATGGTGGCCAATGTGGAAATTGCCGCCAGTTGCCTGATCGAACTGGTGGGCAGCGCCACGGGCTCGCTGTTTGGCACCTTTATCATTCTGCTGGCCATGGACGTTGCCAAGCTCACCCAGACCCAGGCGGTGAGCTTGGTGATGGTGCAAGGCCTGGCCTCGGTGGTGGCGCTGTTCAGCCTCGGCTATGTGCTGCAACGCATTGGCCGGCCGGCGGCCTACGGCATCAGCCTGACTGCCGCACTGGCGGCGTTGGTGCTGGTGGGCGTGGCCACCAATTACTGGCTGCTGGCCCTGGGCGGCGTGCTGCTGAGTACCGGCACGGCGCTGATTCATCTGGTGAACATGACCCAGATGAGCGAACACGCCATGGACAAAAGCAAGATCTCCGGGCTGTTCAACCTGGCCAGCATGGTCGGTGGTTTCAGCGGCGCCATTCTGGGCGGCGTGCTGAGCCATTACGTCGGCCTGGCCAACCTGTTTCTGTGCTGGATTCCTGTGGTGCTGGTGATGGCCTTGGTGTGCCGCGTACGCGCGGTGCGCCGCCAAGCCCAGCCTGCGTTGTTGAGTGAGGTGTGAGATGGCCCTTGAGTTGAAACGCTATGCCGGCAAGCTCACCTGGCTGATTTCGCCACTGGCCTTGTTGGCGGTATGGAGCGCAGTGACCAGCGCCGGTCTGTTCCCGAAAACCCTATTGATTCCCTCGCTGTATGTGCTGGAAGCCTTCAAGGAATTGCTGGCCAGTGGCGAGCTGCAGGAGCACCTGAGCAACAGCCTCAGTCGCCTGGGGTTTGGCTTTGTAATCGGTTCATTGGCGGGCCTGGCTTTTGGCGTGTTGATGGCCCTGTCTAAAACCGTGCAGGTGTATTGCGGGCCGTTGTTTCACGCCATTCGGCAAATCCCCAGCATCGCGTTGATTCCAATGTTCGTGCTGTTCTTCGGCATCGAAGAAACCTTCAAGATCGTGATCGTCGCCAAGGCCGCGTTCTTCCCAGTGGCCCTGGCCGCCAGCGAAGGCGTGAAGGCCATTCCACGCAGTTACTTTGAAGTGGCCAACGTGTACCGCCTGCCGTGGCCGACGCTGGTCAAGGACATCTGCTTCCCCGCTGCTGCGCCGCCGATTATCACCGGCCTGCGCATCAGCCTGACCCGCGCCTGGGTGGTGCTGGTGGCCGCCGAACTGCTGGCTGCCGACAGCGGTCTGGGGCAGATGATTGAAATGGGCCGGCAGATGCTGCGCATCGATATCGTGATGGTGGGCGTGGTGGTGACCGGGGTGATCGGCTTTGGTCTGGATTTTGGCTTTCGTCTGCTGGAACGCCGTCTGTTCCGCTGGCAAGCGCGTTAGGAGCTGGCGATGAAATTTCTCTCTCGTTTAAAACCGCTGCGCGGTCTGGTACTGCCGGTGTTGTTGGTTCTGCTGTGGGATGCCGTGTCGCGCCAGGGGGCCACCTGGGCCTATGCCGTGGTGCCGGTGCACACCATCGCCGCGGCCTTTGTCGAATTGCTCGGCAACGGCGAACTGCTCACCAACCTGCTGGCCAGTCTGGCCCGCACCAGCAGCGGCCTGGCCTTGGGCATTGTGTTCGGCGTAACGGTGGGCGTGCTGATGGCGCTGTCCACCGTCGCTGATCGCCTGGTGGGCCCGCTGTTTCATTCGATTCGCCAGGTGCCGATGCTCGGCTGGATTCCGCTGATTGCCATGTGGTTCGGCAACGGCGAGGTGTCCAAGGTGCTGATCGTCACCCTCGCCGCCTTCTACCCCATGGTGCTCAACACCTACGAAGGCTTTACCGGCGTGGACAAACGCTACCGCGAAGTGGGCCGCGTGCTGGAACTCAGCCGCGTGCAGCAGTTTGTGCATGTGCTGCTGCCGGCCGCCGTACCGAGCATGGCCAATGGCGTTTTGCATGCGCTGGCCTTTGCCTGGGTAACGGCGGTGGGCAGTGAGTTGTTTCTGTCCTCGGGCGCTGGCCTGGGCAACCTGATGATGAACGCCGAGGCCGGCGCGCGCATGGAGATCATTGTGGTCTGCGTGCTGTGCATTGGCCTCAGTGGCTACCTGATGAACCTGCTGTTTTCCCGCCTGAGCCGCTATGTGCTGCGCTGGCGCTCTATTCGTGGATAGGTGATACCCGTGAACGCACAACTCAAAGAAGCCCCCGTGGCCAACGCCGTGACCTTGCCGGGCGCCTTGCAGATCCAGGGCCTGAGTAAGCAATACCGCATCGAAGGGCAACCGCTGCAGGTGCTGCAGAACATCAACCTGAACGTGAACCCTGGCGAATTCGTGAGCATCATCGGCGCCAGCGGCTGCGGTAAATCCACCTTGCTGCGCCTGATCGTCGGCCTGGATAACGACTACAACGGCGACATTCTGCTCGACGGCCAACGCATCACCGACACCAGCCTTGAGCGCGGCATCGTGTTTCAGGACCACCGCCTGTTTCCGTGGATGACCGTGGAAAAGAACATCACCCTGGCGCTGAAAAACCAGCCGCTGGCCAAAGCGGAAAAACAGCGCCTGGTGGCCGAGCACATTGCCCTGGTGGGCCTGACGGGTTTCGAGCAGGCCTACCCCCATCAGCTGTCGGGCGGCATGGCTCAACGCGCGGCGATTGCCCGCGCGCTGATCACCAAACCCAAGGTGCTGCTGCTGGACGAACCCCTGGGCGCCCTCGATGCCCTGACCCGAGTGCACCTGCAAGGCGAGTTGCAACGCATCTGGGTGCAGCAGCAAAGCACCATGATCATGGTGACCCACGATGTGGAAGAGGCACTGTACCTTGGCGACCGGGTGATTGTGCTCGACTCATACCCAGGGCGGATCAAGCATGAAATCCGCGTAGACCTGCCCCACCCGCGCGACCGCGCTTCGCCGGTGTTGAAGCGGTTGAAGGATGAGTTGTTGAGTGAATTGACCGGGCATTGAGCCCGTTGTACGGCGAATATCCGCACAGCGGATATCCGCCGTTTCGCGCCCCACTATCGGCGTATCGGCGGATATCGCGTCCAGCGATATTCTCCCTACATCCCCAAACTGACATTCCGGTCATTTAGCCGTCACGCTCACGACCGGCTTGTTCGGTTATAAGGTCAGGCTACCTTTTCCCTATTTCCCTGGTCTGGCGTCGTCGGCATGCGCACTCGCAGCAAAGTTGTGGTTTCTGTTCTCGCCCTGGTGATTCTCGCCGTCGCGGTCAAAAGCGTTTTGCCTAAAGCAGCCTCTGGCAAACCGGCTCCGGTCGGTATTCCTGTGCATGTGGTGGCCGTACAACAACAGGACGTGCCGCGCTATATCAGCGGCATCGGCACGGTGCTGTCGCTGCACAGTGTGGTGGTGCGTACCCAGATCGATGGCGTGCTGACGCAGTTGCTGGTGAAAGAAGGCCAATGGGTAAAAGCCGGCGACCTGATGGCGCAGATCGATGACCGCGCCATTCGCGCCAGCCTTGATCAGGCCAAGGCACAACTAGGCCAGGCGCAGGCGCAGTTGCATGTCGCCGAGGTGGACCTCAAGCGCTACAAGGTGCTCAGTGTCGATGACGGTGTGTCCAAACAAACCCTCGACCAGCAGCAAGCGCTGACTGATCAGCTCAAAGCCACCGTGCAAGGCAATCAGGCCTCGATTGCTGCGGCGCAGGTGCAGCTTTCCTATACGCAGATTCGCTCGCCGGTGTCTGGCCGCGTGGGTATTCGCACCGTGGACGCCGGCAACTTTCTGCGCGTTAGCGATGCCCAGGGCCTGTTCAGCGTCACCCAGATCGACCCCATTGCCGTGGAATTCTCGCTGCCGCAAAACCTGTTGCCCACCTTGCAGCAACTGCTCAATGCACCCTCCCCGGCGCTCGTGAACGCCTACCTCAGCGACCACGAACAAACCGGCACCTTGCTCGCTCAGGGTCAATTGCGTCTGATCGACAACCAGGTAAGCGCCACCACCGGCACCCTGCGGGCCAAGGCCGAATTCGCCAATGCCGGGCAAACCTTGTGGCCGGGCCAGTTGGTAACGGTGAAGGTGCAAACCACCGTCGATAAAGACGCGCTGGTGGTGCCGCCGCAGGTGGTGCAGCGCGGGTTGGAGCAGTATTTCGTGTACCGGGTGAACGGCGATGCGGTGGAGAGCGTGCCGGTGAAAGTGCTGTACCAGGACAGCGAGCTGAATATTATCCAGGGCGTACAGCCGGCCGATATTCAAGCCGGCACCGTGCTGATTCGTGACGGCCAATCGCGCTTGAAACCCGGCGCAAAAATTGAAGTGTTGAGCGATGACCCGGCCCCGGTGACCACCGTTCAGGTGCAGCCATGAAGGGTCGTGGCTCGGTATCGGCCTGGTGCGTCGACCACCCCGTCGCCACCCTGCTGCTGACCTTCGCCCTGGTGCTGCTCGGCGCCATCGCCTTCCCCCGGCTGCCGTTGGCGCCGTTGCCTGAAGCTGAGTTTCCGACCATTCAGGTAAACGCCCTGCTGCCCGGCGCCAGCCCCGACACCATGGCCTCGTCGGTGGCCACGCCGCTGGAGGTGCAGTTCAGCGCCATTCCCGGCATGACCCAGATGACGTCCACCAGCGCCCTAGGTTCGACCAACCTGATTCTGCAATTCACCCTCGACAAGAGCATCGACACCGCCGCGCAAGAAGTGCAGGCGGCCATCAACACCGCCGCCGGCAAGCTGCCGCAAGACATGCCCAGCCTGCCCACCTGGCGCAAGGTAAACCCGGCCGACAGCCCGGTGTTGATCCTCACCGTCAGCTCGGACCAAATGCCCGGCACCGAACTCAGCGACCAGGCCGAAACCATCCTGGCCCGCCAGCTCAGCCAGATTGATGGCGTGGGCCTGATCAATATCTCCGGCCAGCAACGCCCGGCCATTCGCGTGCAGGCCTCGCCAGACAAACTGGCGGCGCTGGGCCTTACCCTGGCCGACATCCGCCTCGCCCTGCAGCAAACCAGCCTGAACCTGGCCAAGGGCGCGCTGTACGGCGATTCGAGCATTTCCACCCTGTCGACCAACGACCAACTGTTTCAACCCGAGGAATACGGCCAACTGATCGTCTCTTACAAAGACGGCGCGCCGGTGCACCTGCACGACGTGGCGCGGGTTATCAATGGCTCGGAGAACGCCTATGTGCAGGCGTTTTCCAACGAACGGCCGGGGCTCAATCTGGTGATCTTCCGCCAGCCCGGCGCCAATATCGTGGAAACCGTGGACCGCATTCAAAGCGAGCTGCCGCGCCTGCAAGCGATGCTTTCGGCCTCGGTGGATGTGACGGTGCTGAACGACCGCACGCAAACCATTCGCGCCTCCTTGCATGAGGTGGAAATCACCCTGCTGATCGCCGTGATTCTGGTGGTGGCCGTGATGGCGCTGTTTCTGCGGCAATGGTCGGCGACCTTGATCGTGACCAGCGTGCTCGGCGTGTCGCTGATTGCCAGCTTTGCGCTGATGTATGTGATGGGTTTTAGCCTCAATAACCTGACGCTGGTGGCCATCGTGGTCGCGGTGGGTTTTGTGGTGGACGACGCCATCGTGGTGGTGGAAAACATTCACCGCCATCTGGAGGCTGGCGACGGCATGCGCGAGGCGGCCATCAAGGGCGCTGGCGAGATTGGTTTTACCGTGGTGTCCATCAGCTTCTCGCTGGTGGCCGCGTTTATTCCGCTGCTGTTTATGGGCGGTGTGGTGGGCCGGCTGTTCAAGGAATTCGCCCTGACGGCCACCTCGACCATTCTGATTTCCGTAGTGGTGTCGCTGACCCTGGCACCCACCCTGGCCGCCTTGTTCATGAAGGTGCCGAACCATGACGGCGAGCCGCGCAAGGGCTTTGGCGACTGGCTGCTCAGCCGTTACGACCACGGCCTGCGCCGCGCCCTGAATCACCAGCGGCTGATGCTCGGTTTGTTCAGCGTTACCCTGGTGCTGGCCATCATCGGCTACGTGTTTATTCCCAAGGGTTTCTTCCCGATACAAGACACCGGCTTCGTGCAAGGCACCACGGAAGCGGCGGCGGATATCTCGTTCCCCGACATGCTGGCCAAGCACAAGGAACTGGCCAAGATCGTCGCCGCCGACCCGGCCGTTGCGGTGTTTTCGCACTCGATCGGGGTGAGCGGCAACAACCAGACCATCGCCAACGGCCGCTTCTGGATCACCCTCAAGCCGCGCGGCGAACGGGATGTATCGGCCAGCGAATTTATCGACCGCATTCGCCCGAAACTGATGACCGTGCCGGGCATCGTGCTGTACCTGCGCGCCGGGCAAGACATCAACCTCAGCGCCGGCCCCAGCCGCAGCCAGTACCAGTACACGCTGAAAAGCAACGACGGGCCGAGTCTGAACCTGTGGACCCAGCGCCTGACGGAACAGCTGCGCAGCAACCCGATATTCCGCGACCTTTCCAACGACCTGCAATTGGGCGGCAGCATCACCCATATCAGCATCGACCGCAGCGCCGCCGCCCGCTTTGGCCTGACCACCGCTGATGTCGACCAGGCCCTGTACGACGCCTTCGGCCAACGACAGATCAGCGAATTCCAGACCGAGACCAACCAGTACAAGGTGATTCTCGAACTGAACGAGCAGCAGCGCGGCAAGGCCGAGAGCCTGAATTACTTCTACCTGCGCTCGCCGCTCACCCAGGAAATGGTGCCGCTGTCGGCGCTGGCCAAAGTGGACGCGCCCACCAGCGGGCCGCTGTCCATCGCCCACGACGGGATGTTCCCGGCCGCCAACCTGTCGTTCAACCTGGCGCCCGGCGTGGCGCTGGGCGACGCCGTGCGCGAGCTGAGCCAGGCGAAGGTAGATATCGGCATGCCGGCGGAAATTACCGGCAACTTCCAGGGCGCGGCGCAGGCGTTCCAGAGTTCGCTGGCCAGCCAGCCGTGGCTGATTCTGGCGGCGCTGGTGGCGGTGTACATCATTCTCGGCGTGCTCTATGAAAGCTTTGTGCACCCGCTGACCATCATCTCCACCCTGCCCTCGGCCGGCCTTGGCGCGCTGATCATGCTGTGGCTGTGCGGCCAGGACTTTTCGATCATGGCCTTGATCGGCCTGGTGCTGCTGATTGGTATCGTCAAGAAGAACGGCATTCTGATGATCGACTTCGCCCTGGAGGCTCAGCGCGAACGGGGGCTGTCGCCCGAGGAGGCAATCTATCAGGCGTGTATCACGCGGTTCCGGCCGATCATCATGACCACCCTCGCCGCCTTGCTCGGCGCCCTGCCGCTGATGCTCGGGTTTGGCACCGGCGCCGAATTGCGCCAGCCGCTGGGTATTGCCGTGGTGGGTGGTTTGCTGGTGAGCCAGGCGCTGACGCTGTTCACCACACCGGTCATATACTTGGCGCTTGAGCGGTGGTTTCACCGACGCCAGAGCGCGTTGCTCGCCGCCACCGAACACTGAGACTGGCCATGCGCATTCTGATTATCGAAGACGAAGAAAAGACCGCCGACTACCTGCACCGCGGCCTCACCGAACAAGGTTATGCCGTGGACGTGGCGCGCGAGGGCATTGAAGGCCTGCACCTGGCACTGGAAAACGAGTACGCGGTGATCGTGCTTGATGTGATGCTGCCGGGCCTCGATGGCTTTGGTGTGTTGCGCGCGCTGCGAGCGCGCAAGCAAACCCCGGTGATCATGCTTACTGCCCGTGAACGGGTCGAAGACCGTATTCGCGGCCTGCGCGATGGCGCCGATGATTACCTGGGCAAGCCCTTCTCCTTCCTCGAATTGGTGGCCCGCCTGCAAGCATTGACCCGGCGCAGCGGCGGCGGCCATGAGCCGGTGCAGATCAGCATTGCGGACTTGGCTGTCGACCTGATCAGCCGCAAAGCCACCCGCAGCGGCCAGCGCCTGGACCTGACCGCCAAGGAGTTCTCGCTGCTCAGTGCACTGGCCCGCCATCAAGGCGAAATTCTGTCGAAAACCGCGCTGGCCGAAATGGTCTGGGACGTGAATTTCGACAGCGATGCCAATGTGGTGGAAGTGGCAATCAAACGCCTGCGCGCCAAACTCGACGGGCCGTTCCCCGGCAAGCTGCTGCACACCATTCGCGGCATGGGTTATGTGCTGGAGAGCCGCCATGGCGAGTGAGTCCACCAACCTGAGCCAATCCATTGCCCTGCGCATGAGCGTGCTGTTTACGCTGGTCGCGCTGCTGGTGTTTCTGTTGATTGGCGGCGCCCTGTACCAGCAAGTGGACAAGGGCATGAACATGCTGCCCGAAGCCGAACTGGATGCGCGGTACAGCGTGCTGGAGTCGGCCATCGACCGCTTTGGCACGCCCGAACACTGGGCCAAGATCACCAGCAAACTCACGCTGCTAAGTGAAGAAGACAAGCGCATCCGCTTCTGGGTGGTCAGCGGTGACCCGCACTTCGAGTTCGGCAACCCCGACCACGCCATCCGTGAATTCGCCGCTGGCCCGTTGGGTATTCGCGACATGGAAATGGACGACCGCACTTACCCGCAAAAAGTGCTGGTCAGCCAGTTCCAGGCCAAAGACGGCCGCCCGCCGCTGCGGTTTCTGATTGCCATCGACACGGAAACCTTCTGGCAAACCCAACACCATTTGCTGATGGCGCTGATCAGCCTGGCCGTGATTGGCGTGCTGCTGGCGTCGGCACTCGGCTATTGGGTGGCGCGGGTGGGTTTGCGGCCGCTGTTCAAGCTCTCCGCCGAAGCGGAAAAACTCACGCCGCCACGGCTTTCCGGGCGTTTGCAGCTATCGGCCTTGCCGCCGGAACTGCAGCAATTTGCCAGTGCCTTCAACACCACGCTCGGCCGGGTCGAACAGGCTTACACGCGCCTGGAATCCTTTAACGCTGACGTGGCCCATGAACTGCGTTCACCGCTGACCAACCTGATTGGCCAGACCCAAGTGGCGCTTACCCGTGGCCGCTCGGCCGAGCATTATTTCGAGGTGCTGCAATCCAACCTCGAAGAGCTGGAACGCCTGCGCTCGATCATCAACGACATGCTCTTTCTGGCCCGCGCCGACCAGGGCGACAAGGCCACGCAACTGACCACCACTTCCCTTGCGGACGAAGTGGCAACGGCGGTGGATTACCTGGACTTTATTCTCGAAGACGCCGGGGTAAATGTGCAGGTGCATGGCGACGCCCAGGTGCTGATCGAACGCGCGCATTTTCGCCGCGCGCTGATCAACCTGCTGAACAACGCCGTGCAACATACGGCTTCCGGGCAGACCATCAACGTGCATATCAACCGTCATGAACAGCGCGTGAGCATTGGTGTGGCCAATCCCGGTGAGGTGATTGTGGGCGAGCATTTGCCTCGGTTGTTCGAGCGGTTTTACCGGGTGGATGCGGCGCGCACCAATAGCGGCGCAAACCATGGGTTGGGGTTAGCCATCGTCAAGGCGATTGCGTTGATGCATGGCGGGGAGGTGTTTGTGGATAGTCGCGATGGCATCAATACGTTTGGGATGTACCTGCCCGCGTGACGCCGAGCCGCTTTTCGATGCTTTGATCCTGGCACACCACGCGATTAGCATGGTCGTAGGTTGGGTTGAGCAAAGCGAAGCCCAACGTGGTCTCACGATGGCGTATCGTTGGGCTTCGCTTTGCTCAACGCCAACCTACACACCATCGCACCTCATTCATGGAATTCAGAATGCGCCACAGACAAGTAATCAACGCCTCAGTCAGCCCCAAAGGTAGCCTGGAGACATTGTCCCAACGCGAAGTGCAGCAACTCAGCGAAGCCGGTTCCGGCAGCATCTACGCCCTGTTCCGCCAGTGCGCCCTGGCCATCCTCAACACCGGCGCGCATATCGATAACGCCAAAACCATTCTCGATGCGTACAAAGACTTCGAAGTGCGCATTCACCAGCAAGACCGTGGCGTGCGCCTGGAGTTGCTGAACGCCCCGGCCGACGCTTTCGTAGACGGCGAGATGATCGCCAGCACCCGCGAAATGCTCTTCAGCGCCCTGCGCGATATCGTCTACACCGAGAACGAACTCGACAGCCAACGCATTGACCTGGACACCTCGCAAGGCATCACCGACTACGTGTTCCACCTGCTGCGCAACGCCCGCACCCTGCGCCCCGGTGTAGAGCCGAAAATCGTCGTGTGCTGGGGTGGCCACTCCATCAGCACCGAGGAATACAAGTACACCAAGAAGGTCGGCCACGAACTGGGCCTGCGCAGCCTGGACGTGTGCACCGGCTGCGGCCCAGGCGTGATGAAGGGCCCCATGAAAGGCGCCACCATCAGCCACGCCAAACAACGCATCACCGGCGGCCGCTACCTGGGCCTGACCGAGCCGGGCATCATCGCCGCAGAAGCGCCGAACCCGATCGTGAATGAGCTGGTGATTCTGCCGGACATCGAAAAGCGCCTGGAAGCCTTTGTGCGCGTGGGCCACGGCATCATCATTTTCCCCGGTGGTGCCGGCACGGCAGAAGAGTTCCTGTATCTGCTGGGCATTCTGATGCACCCGGATAACCAGAACCTGCCCTTCCCCGTCATCCTCACCGGGCCGCGCAGCGCCAAAGCCTATTTCGAGCAGTTGCACGCCTTTATCGGCGCCACCCTGGGCGAAACCGCGCAGGCGCATTACCAGATCATCATCGACGACCCGGCTGAAGTGGCCCGGCAGATGACGGCGGGTTTGAAGGAAGTGAAACAATTCCGCCGCGAACGCGCCGATGCGTTTCACTTCAACTGGCTGCTGAAGATCGACGAAGGTTTCCAGCGCCCGTTCGAGCCGACCCACGCCAATATGGCCGCGCTGAAACTGAGCCGCAGCATTGCGCCCCACGAACTGGCCGCCAACCTGCGCCGCGCGTTTTCCGGGATTGTGGCGGGCAACGTAAAGGCCACCGGCATTCGCCTGATCGAAGAATTCGGCCCGTACGAAATCATGGCGACCACGAAGTGATGGAGCCGCTCGACAAGCTGCTGCAAGCCTTCGTTGAACAGCACCGGATGAAGTTGCCGGGTGGTGCGGCGTATGTGCCGTGCTATCGCGTGATTAACAGCTAACGAAGCTCTCTGTGGGAGAGGCTTTAGCCTCGATGCTCTTGATCTTGAAAGCATCGAGGCTTAAGCCTCTCCCACAAAGGCGGAACCACCTTTGCGAGGCCCTCTGATGCGCGAATTCCATTTCTACGAACCCAAGCTGGGCCATGGCCTGAAACATGACCCGCTGAACTCCATCGTCGCGCCGCGGCCGATTGGCTGGATCTCGTCGCAAAGCGCCGACGGCGTGCTCAACCTGGCGCCGTACAGCTTCTTCAACGCCTTCAATTACACGCCGCCGATCATTGGGTTTTCCAGCATTGGCTGGAAAGACAGCGTGCGCAATATCGCCGCCAGCAAGGAGTTCGTCTGGAACCTGGCCAGCCGTCCGCTGGCCGAGCAGATGAACACCAGCTCGGCGTTGGTGGCCCCCGAGGTGAACGAATTTGAACTGGCTGGTTGGCTACTGCGCCGTCACGGCTGGTCAAGCCGCCACGGGTACTGGCCAGCCCGGTGTCATTCGAATGCCGGCTCAGCGATATCGTGCAGCTGCAAAACGCCAACGGCGGGCTGATCGACACCTGGCTGGTGCTTGGTGAAGTGGTGGCTGTGCACATTGATACAGCGGTGCTGGAAGATGGGGTGTACAACACCGTATTGGCCCAGCCGATCATGCGTGGCGGCGGCCCGACCGATTATTTCAGCATCGAGGAAAGCCAGCGCTTTCATATGCACCGCCCAGTGGTTAACAAATAGGTAGAACCTTCCGGGCGGCGCGCTCTTCTTAACTAGCACTTGCCCCTTACAGGATGTATCGCACCATGCTGGAACCCTGCTGCTCGCCACCGCACGCGTCTCTACCTTCGACCTCGAACGCCCGCTGACCAACGCCAGCGGCTTTTTCTTCGCCCGCGACGAGCGCCTGTTTCTGGTCACCAGTCGCCATGTGGTGATCGACGAGCCCACCGACCATCACCCCAGCCATCTGCAAATCGAGTTGCACACCAACGAAGAAAACCTGGCTGAGTCCACCGGTTTTTCCATCCCATTGTTCGAGGACGGCAAAAGCCTGTGGCGCCAAGGCACCGACTCGGCGGCGAGATTGATATCGCAGTGGTGGAAATCGATCGCAGCGCACTGCCCGAAACCACGGTGTATCAAGCGTTCACCCCGGACCACTTGGCCGACCTGAAGAAAGGCATCGACATTGGCAGCGCGCTGTTGGTGGTGGGCTTCCCGCTCGGTTTCCACGACACCCTGCACCATATGCCGGTTGCCCGGCAGGCCAGCATTGCCTCGGCGTTTGGCCTGCGCTTCAAGGGTGAAGGGTATTTTCTGACCGACGCGCGAACCCACCGTGGTTCCAGTGGTGCGCCGATTGTGATGCGCCTGCCGGCCGACGATAAGCGCGAGCTGCCCTGGCTGCTGCTGGGCGTGCACTCCTCGCGCCTGGACGTAAACCGCGACCTGGAAATAGACGAAGCCCTGGGCCTGAACTGCGCCTGGTATTCGGACATTTTGATGACGCTGAGCGAGTGACTTGTTGGGCTTCACTGCGCTCAACCCAACCTACCCATTGCCGTAGGTTGGGTTGAGCCATCGGCGAAGCCCAACAACGCCGCCCTCACGCTTCATTCAGAACACCGGGTTGTCGTTTTTATCGATGCTGACCACCTTGGCCAGCTCGCCGAGCGCGGCGGTTTCCGCGTCAATTTTGTACTCGAAATGCTGGTCGGCGAGGATGCGGTGATACACCGCGTCGTCGCCGCCTTTTGCCGGCGGATGGCGAGAAACGCCTGGGGTTCCTTGCCAACCAGTTTCGCCGCGTTCCAGACCAGGTGGTTGGCGAAGGTGCGCTGACTCATGGGATGTTCCTTGTGTCGCGCGCTGACAGGTAGCCAGCACAGCCATTCGAGTATGCGCGCCTTTCACCGTGGCGACGGCATTCGATCCGCGAAGCACCCAAATGGGGCACGCAACTACCCCGCCTCCGTCACAATTTTCTCTTTAAAAACAAACAGCTTCGTGCGAATTTACGGACAGCACTGTAAGTTCATTTCTCCCAGCTTTTGGCGCGAGCTATCCAATGAAAACCGTGGCGATGGTGTTGTTCCCCGAATTCCTGCTCCTGGATATGGCCGGCCCCTTCGAAGTGTTTTCAGTGGCCAACCGTTTTCTGCCGGAAAACGACTGGTACCAGGTGATCACCATTGGCAGCGAACACCGTCAGGTCCGCGCCTCCAACGGCGTGACCGTGCAAACCAACCTGACCCTCGACGACGGTTGCGAACCCTACGACCTGCTGCTGGTGCCGGGCGGCCCCGGCGCCTACAACGAGCGTTATCCGGCCGTTACCCGCTGGCTGAAAACCGCCGTGCAACGCTGCCCGCTCTACGGGTCGATCTGCACTGGCGCTTTATTCTCGGCGAAGCCGGCCTGCTGGATAACCACCAGGTGACCACCCACTGGAACTACACCGAGCGCCTCGGCAAGCGATACCCGAAAGCGCGCATCGGCACGGACCAGATCTTTATCAAAGACCGCCGCCTGCTCACCTCCGGCGGCGTAACCGCAGGCATCGACATGGCGCTGGCGGTGGTGGCTGAAGACCATGGCAAATCAGTAGCGGTGGATGTTGCCAAGGTGCTGCTGGTAGCGATGAAACGCCAGGGGGGGCAAGCGCAGTTCAGCCCCATGCTGGCCGCGCTGGCCGAACAGGACACGCCAATCAACAAGGTGCAAACCTATGTGCTGGCGCACCTGGACGAAGAGTTTTCGGTGGAACGTATGGCCAGTATGGCCGGCATGAGCGCGCGTAATTTCGCGCGGATATTCAGCCGCGAAGTGCAGATGACGCCGATGGAATTTCTCCAGCACGCGCGTATCGACCGCGCCCGCAGCCTGCTGGAAACCACCGACCTGCCGTTGAAAACCGTGGCCTATCGCGCGGGCTTGGGCAGCACCCGGCATATGCGTTTTCTGTTCAGCGAAAAGCTCGGTTTGACGCCAATTCAATACCGCCAACAGTTTGGCTAGAACACCCGTTCTAGAGGTGTCCGTATTGCGCACCCTGTTGGCCGGTATGGGCCGCCCATGAACCTTGTCCCAAGCGCAGCGCCTGCCACACTCAGGCCACGCTTTGTACAAAGGAAAGGTCATGGCCAGTTTTCAATGGATACCCCGCCGATTAACCGATGAAGACACCGCCGCGCTGGTTACCGGCGGGCTGACTCCCTGGCGCGAACGACTGGCCAAGAAGCTGATTCATACCCTGCTCAGCGAGAAGATCACCGTGCCGCAACTGGCCCAGGCTTGCGCGCTGAGCCGCAGCCACTTCTCCCGCGCGTTCAAACGCAGCACCGGGCTGTCGCCGCAGGACTGGATTCACCAGCAACGGATTGAGCAGGCCAAGCGGTTGATTCTGGAGTCGGATATGACGCTTACGCAGATCAGCGCGGAATGCGGGTTTTGCGATCAGGCGCATTTTTCCCGGACATTTACCCGGATGGAGGGGGTGAATCCGATGGTGTGGCGCAATAGAGCGGCTGGCGAAGATCAAGAGCGTCGAGGCTGAAGCCTCGAATCCTGCAAACGCAGATCAAGAAAGCGCGACTATCACCAGAACGGCGCACTCAACGAACTCCACCATCGCCCCCGCCGTATCGCCGGTCGTGCCGCCCAGCCGCACCATCATCCGCTGCCGCAGCCACACAAACAGCAACCCGCCGCCCACCAGCATCAGCACCGCGCTCCAGCCGAACAGCAGCATCGCCAGCGCATGCACACCGAGCACCACGGGCAACCGCTCACGCGGCAGATGCTCAGCCAACGCCTGCCCCAGCCCACCGGCGCGCACATAGGGCGTGGTCATAAACAGCACCGGCAACAACCCCCGGGCGAACCACGGCGCGAGCAGCAAGACGCTGGCGTGCTGTTGCTCAACCAAGGCCACCACGCCGGCAAATTTCAGCAGTAGCACGACGACCAACGTCACCACCGCGATCGGCCCGCTGCGGGGGTCTTTCATGATGGTCAGCGTGCGTTCCCGGTCGCCAAAACCACCCAGCCAGGCATCCGCGCTGTCGGCCAAACCATCCAGGTGCAACGCGCCACTCAACGCCACCCATGCAGCCAGCAACAACGCCGCATGCAGCAGCAACGGCGTGCCGCTCAAGACAGCATTCAGGCCATACAGCAGCAACCCGATCAGCAAGCCGACCACGGGATACCAGAGCAGCGACCGCCCCAGTTCCTGCGGGCTCGGCATGCCTGGCAGGCGCACCGGCAAGCTGGTGAGAAACTGCACGGCGATCAGCAGTGGAATCATTCGGTCTCCTGCAACACACAAGGCGCCTGCACGGTCAGGCGATGCAGGCTGGCGTGAGGCACGTCCACTTGCAGCAGTTGTTCGCGGGGTAACCCACGGGCCTGGGCCAGCAGCAAGCGCATTACGCCGCCATGGCTGATCAGCAGCACGCGTTTGCCGCTATGGTTGGCGACCAGGCGTTCAATAGCTGCCAGTACACGTTGAGCAAAGTCCAAAACTGGCTCGCCATCGGGCGGGGTAAAGCCGTAGGGATCATTCCAGAATTGACCCAGCTCGGCTTCCTGATCGGCCATCAGCGCCAGGGCAGTCTGCCCTTCCCACGCGCCGAAGTGCAGCTCGCGCACGTCCGGCTCGAACAGCAACGGCGTGCGCCGCTCAGCCGCCAGTTCATGGGCAAACGCCGCGCAGCGTTTGAGGGGTGAGCTGACGATCAGGTCCCACGGCCCGGCATCCACCACGGCCGCCTGCATCTGCGCCCAGCCTTCTGCGGTTAACGCATCATCGATGCTGCCGCGAAAACCGCCGGCCAGTTCGGTGGCGCCGTGACGCAGCAGGCTCAGCGCGATGCTCATGGCGCGCGGTCGGCCACGGCCGCTTCGGCAAAGGTCGCCATCTCGCTGTGCAGCCGGCAGGCCATTTGCAGCAACGGCACGGCCAACGCAGCGCCACTGCCCTCGCCCAGGCGCAGGCCCAGTTGCAGCAATGGCCGGGCTTGCAGGGCTTCCAGCACGGCATGGTGACCGGGCTCGGAACCTTGGTGGCCGAACAGCAGCCACGAGCGGCAATCGGCATTCAGGCGCACGGCGAGCAGGGCCGCGACGGTGCAGATAAAACCGTCCACCAGCACGGTGATGCCTTCCTGCGCACAGGCCACATAGGCGCCCACCAGCGCGGCGATTTCAAAGCCGCCGAGGTGTTGCAGCAGGGCCAACGGGTTTTCCACGTGGGGCATATGCAATTTCAACGCGGCCTCAATCACCGCCGTTTTGTGCGCCACGCCAGCGGCGTTCAGGCCGGTGCCGGGGCCGACGATCAGCGCCACCGGGCAATCCAGCAGGGCCGCTGCCAGCGCGCTGGCGGACGTGGTGTTACCAATGCCCATCTCACCGCCGATATACAGCTGCGCACCGCTGGCCTTGGCCCGGCGTGCGCTGTCGCGGCCGGCTTCGAGGGCGATATACAGCTGGGTCTGGGTCATCGCCGGACCCTGAGCAAAGTTGAACGTGCCGGCGCCGAGGTTCAAATGACGCACGTTCGGCAGCGGCTCCAGCGGCGGGGCGGTGCCGAGGTCGATCACTTCCAGCGCCGCATCCAGATGACGCGCCAACACGCTGATGGCCGCCCCGCCGCCGACAAAGTTACGCAGCATTTGCCCGGTCACTTCCTGCGGGTACGCCGACACCCCTTCAGCGACCACGCCATGGTCGCCGGCAAAAATCGCGATCCACAGGCTGTCCATCACCGGCCGCTCGCGGCCCTGCATGGCGGCCAGTTCGATGGCCACCTCTTCCAGCGCCGCCAGCGAGCCGGCCGGCTTGGTCAGCACTTGCTGGCGCGCCGCCGCTTTGCTTTTGGCCACGGCATCCAGCGGCTGACAGGGTGCAGCCCACCAAGACAAACTCATAACGGCGCTCCTTTAAGAATCATGGGTAAGCCGGCGACGGTGAAAATCACCCGCTGGCAACGTTCAGCCAAGGCCTGGTGCAACCAGCCGGCTTCATCGACATAACGACGGGTGAGCTCGCCGAGCGGCACCACCCCCAGTCCCGTTTCATTGCTGACCAGCAGCAGGCGGCCCGGCAGATTCTCCAGACAAGCCAGCAATGCCTCGCGCTCGGCGGCCAGGCGTTCGGGGTTGTCGAGCATCAGCAGGTTGGTCAGCCACAGGGTCAGGCAGTCCACCAGCAGGCAGTGCTCGGGAGCGGCGTGGGCTTGCAGTACCTCGGCCAGGCACACGGGTTCTTCCACCAGCCCCCAGTGGGCCGGGCGGCGTTCGCGGTGTTGGAGAATACGCGCGCTCATCTCGCCGTCGCCGGCATGGGAGGTGGCGATATAGGTGACCGACCAACCGCTTTCGGTGGCCAGGCGTTCGGCGAGGCGGCTTTTGCCGGAGCGGGCGCCGCCGAGGATAAGTTCATGCATGGGTGGCGTCCCTCAGCTCTGCGCTCGTCGCAATATTCTGGGTCCCCGCCTTCGCGGGGACGACGGAGTTTTTATAGCGACCACCGTCATCCCGAATCGTCGGACCGCAGCGAAGGCTGGGATCCAGAATGGCGAAGGAGAACGTAGTCCCCCTCATAACCCACACATCCCACGCAACTTCACCGTATCCAAATGCTGCTCCACCAAATCCGCCAACCGCTCCAGATCGCGCTCGCGCAAAGCGTGGTAGTCCACCTGCTGCACATCCTGCAACCCAGCCCAACGCAGTAGCGCACTACACGCTTCAGGGCTTTCAAACAGGCCATGCAGATAGGTGCCGAGTAACTGCCCATCAGCGCTTTGCACCCCGTCACAGCGACCATCGTCCAGCTGCACGGCGGGCCGTTCCAGCGCCGGGCCGGTACTCACGCCTGCGTGAATTTCATAGCCGCTGATGGGCGCATCTTCCAGGTTCAAACGGCCCTGCACATTGCGCAGTTGCTTGTGCTCAGCCAACACGGTTTCAAAGTCGAGCAAGCCCAAACCGGGGCTGGAGCCCGCCGCGCCTTCAAGGCCCAACGGGTCATGCAATTGGCTACCGAGCATCTGCAACCCACCACAAATCCCCAGCACTTTGCCGCCGTAGCGCAGGTGTTTTTGCACGGCGGTTTCCCAGCCGTTTTTACGCAGCGCAGCGAGGTCGCCACGGGTGCTTTTCGAGCCAGGCAGAATGATCAGATCGGCCGGCGGAATGGGTTGGCCGGGGCCAACAAACTGCAGGTCTACCTGCGGGTGCAGGCGCAACGGGTCGAAGTCGGTGTGGTTGCTGATGCGCGGCAGCACCGGCACCACCACTTTGAGCACCTGTTCGGTCTTGGCGATCTGCCGGGTATCGATGGCGTCTTCGGCTTCCAGGTGCAGGTCGGTGAGGTACGGCAATACGCCAAGCACCGGTTTGCCAGTGCGTTGTTCCAGCCAGTCGAGACCGGGCTGCAGCAGGCTTAGCGCGCCGCGAAAGCGGTTGATCACAAAACCTTTGACCCGCGCCTGCTCGCTTTCCGACAGCAGTTCCAGCGTGCCCACCAGGTGCGCAAACACGCCGCCGCGGTCGATATCGGCGATCAGAATCACCGGGCAATCCACCGCCTCGGCAAAGCCCATATTGGCGATGTCGCCGGCGCGCAGGTTGATCTCGGCGGGCGACCCGGCGCCCTCCACCATCACCACCTGATAAGCCGCGCTCAGCCGTTGGTGCGAGGCCAGCACGGCCTGCATCGCGACCTTTTTATAGTCGTGGTACTGCGCCGCTTCCATGCTAGTCACAGCGCGGCCGTGGATGATCACCTGGGCGCCGGTGTCGCTATTGGGCTTGAGCAGCACCGGGTTCATATCGGTATGCGCCGGCAAACCACAGGCCTGTGCCTGCACGGCCTGGGCGCGACCGATCTCGCCGCCGTCGACGGTAACGGCGCTGTTGAGCGCCATGTTCTGCGGTTTGAACGGCACCACCGACACACCCTGGCGATGCAGCCAGCGGCACAGCGCGGCGACCAGGGTGCTTTTGCCGGCATCGGACGTGGTGCCCTGCACCATTAACGTGCTGGCCTGCGCTGGCAAACTACTCATTGCACAAACTCCATGGCCCAGGCCTGCAACACCCAGGTTAAGCGCTGCCACCCGGCCTCATTGGCCGGCAAGCCAATTCGCACGCTGCTGTGCGCAGGAAACAGGCGCAGCAGAATGCCTTGGCGGGCGAAAAAATCGTGTAGCGCGGCGGCGTGTTCGCCTTGCCACCACTGAAAAAGGCCACTGCCACCGGTGGGTTTGAGGCCATACAGCGTGAGCAGATCGGCCAGGCGTTGGCTGGCCTGCACGGCGCGTTCACGCTGTTGCTGCTGCGCGGCGATGTCGGCAAAGCAGTGCGCAGCGACTGTGCGAGTCGGGCCATTGATGGTCCAAGGACCAAGACGTTCGGCCAGCGCTTTCAGCACTGCGTCGACGGCCAGAACACACCCCAGCCGCGCACCGGCCAGGCCGAAAAACTTGCCGAACGAGCGCAGCACAATCAGCCCTTCACGCCGGGTTTCAGCGGCCAGGCTGTGCTCGGGAGTGATGTCGATAAACGCCTCATCCACCAGCAGCCAACCGCCCCGCTCGGCCAATTGCGCATGCCAGGCCAGTAGCTGTTCGCGACTGCACAGGCGACCGGTGGGGTTATTGGGATTGACCACTACCAGCACGTCCAGCCCGGGCAACTGCGCGGCCACGTCGGCATCGGCAATTTCCACCACCTGATGCCCGGCCTGACGCCAGGCATGGGCATGCTCGGCATAACACGGCGACAGCACGCCCACCCGACTCTGGCCACGCAAATGCGGCAGCATCTGAATGGCCGCTTGCGAGCCGGCCACGGGCAGCAGTTGCTCCACGCCGTAGTAGGTGCATGCAGCCGCCAGCAGGCCGTCACCGCTTTCCGGCAACCGCGCCCATGCGCTCACAGGAATCGCCGGCACAGCAAACGGCCAGGGCGCGATGCCGGTAGACAGATCCAGCCACTCGCCGACAGCAATGCCGTACTCACGCGCAGCCAGATGCAACCGGCCGCCATGCTCCAGCCCGCCTTCGATGGGGTTAGGCAAACAGGCGCCCTCCCAGCAGCAGAATCAGCAGCCACAGCAGCACGCCACGGCGCACCAGGCGCACCGAGCGTTCGATGCTATCGGCATCGGCTGGCACGCCCTCGCCCAGCGGCGGGCGGTCGCGCAGCGCGCCGTGGTACATCGCTGGGCGACCCAGCGCCACGCCCAACGCACCGGCGCCGGCGGCCATTACCGGGCCGGCATTCGGGCTGTACCAGGTAAAGCCCTGACGCCACCAGCAGCGCAGGGCCAGGCGGGTGTCGCCGAGTACGGCGTAAGTCAGCGCCACCAGGCGCGCGGGAACCAGGTTGAGTACGTCGTCAATCCGCGCTGCCGCCCAGCCGAAGCGTTCAAAGCGCGGATTGCGGTAGCCCCACATCGCATCCAGCGTATTGCTCAGACGATAGAGCACCACGCCCGGCGCGCCGAGCAGCACAAACCAGAACAGCGCGGCGAATACTGCATCGCTGCCGTTCTCCAATACGGATTCGGTGGCGGCCAGGGCCACGCCGTCTTCGTCCAGCGCCGAGGTGTCGCGGCTGACGATATAGCCCACGCGCTCGCGGGCCTTGGCCAGATCACCGTCGCGCAGGGCCTGGATAATCGGCTGCGCATGTTCGGTCAAACTTTGCATGCCCAGGGCCAGGTACAAAGCCGCGATGTCCACCAGCCAACCCACGTAAGGCAACAGGCTAAGCAGCCAGGCGGCCAGGGTTAGCGGCACTACGGCGAGCACCCAGGCGGTGACGCCATGGCTGCGCCAGCCGCGCCCGACATCCTCTGCGCTGGCACTAAAGGGACGGTTGAAACGGCGCTCCAGCGCATTGGCCAACCGGCCAAACCCCACCAGCGGATGCCAGCGTTTTGGCTCGCCAAAAATCGCGTCCATCGCCACTCCGGCCACGCTCAGCAAGGCGATGCTCACGGCTGCGCCTCCCAGGTATCGGTAAACAGCAGCTCATGCAGTGGGCGCGGCGTGGCCCAGCCTTCCTGTTGCAGCATCGGCGTCGGGTAAAACTCGGGCACCGGGCCCAGGCACAACACGGCCACCGGCTTGGCCCCCGCCGGCAAGTGCAGCAAGTTCGCCAGCGCCTGCGGCTCGAACAGCGACACCCAGCCAACGCCCAGCCCTTCGGCGCGCGCGGCCAGCCACAGGTTCTGGATCGCGCAGCTCACCGAGGCCAGGTCCATTTCCGGCAAGGTGCGGCGGCCGAAGATATGGTCTTCGCGATGGTCGCCGAGGGCGATCACCAGCAGCTCGGCGCACTCACGCACGCCCTCCACTTTCAGGCGCATAAATTCATCGGCGCGCTGACCGAGGGCTTCGGCGGTGCGCACGCGCTCAGCTTCCACCAGGCCATGAATCGCTTCGCGCAATTCGGGACGGGTGATACGGATAAACCGCCACGGCTGCATCAGGCCAACGCTCGGCGCGTGGTGCGCCGCTTCGAGCAAGCGCGCCAGCACATCGGGGGCTACCGTGCCGCCGCTGAAGTGGCGCATATCGCGGCGTTCGGCGATGGCGCGGTAAACGGCGGCGCGCTCGGCGTCGCTGTAGGCGTGGTCGCTCATGCTGGCTGTGCGGCTCCGGCTGCAGCTGCGGTGGCAAAAGCCGGCGCGGTGCCGGGCAGAAACAACGCCGCAGCCGCCGCCGGGTTGGACGGCATATAGAGGTGGATATACGAAGCCGTCAGGCGGTCGATGCGGTACACCGCTTCGGCCGTGCGCTTGTAGGTCGGGCAGACGCCACGGGCCAGCGGTTCCAGGGCGCACTCCAGTTCGGAGTAATGGTAGGTGTGGCCGCGCAGCCGGCCTTCGGGTAGGTCGATTTCCTGCAACGCCAGGGCCTTGAGCTTCTTGTGCATCTGCGCGCTGCCGGGCAGCAGGCCGAGCAGCTCGCCCCGGGCGCCGTCCTTGTCGGTCAATGCATCGAGCAGATACAGCATCCGCGCACATTTGGCGTGGATCGGTTTGCCGGCCGCGTGGTGGGCATGGATGGCCGCGCGCATTGCCTGGTTGGCTTGCAGCGGTTTCGAGGGCAACTCGGGGTAACCGCCAGGCAGATAAAGGCTTCCACTTCCGGCAATTGACTGTCGCGCAGCGGCGAAAACTCGATCAGCTCGGCGCCCAGTTCGC
>NZ_JBWBZC010000036.1:0-12418 GCF_056174845.1 Pseudomonas sp. CC11G | reverse complement strand
GAGCGTTTCTCGACGACGGCAAGCTGGTGTGGCGCGAAGGCCCGAGCACGAGCCTGGACGAAAGCATTCTGCGCCCGCTCTCCAACCCGTTCTCGCCAGAAGGCGGCCTGCGCGTGATGGACGGCAACCTTGGCCGTGGCGTGATGAAAGTGTCGGCCGTAGCGCTGGAACACCAGATTGTCGAGCCCGGCTCGGGTATTCCACGATCAGCAAGAGCTGGCCGACGCCTTCCAGGCCGGCGAGTTGGAGCGCGATTTTGTGGCCGTGGTGCGCTTCCAGGGCCCCGCGCAGCAACGGTATGCCGGAAACTGCACAAGATGACGCCGTTTCTCGGTGTGCTGCAGGACCGTGGCTTCAAAGTGGCACTGGTTACCGATGGCCGTATGTCGGGGGCCTCGGGTAAGATCCCGGCCGCCATTCACGTCTGCCCCGAAGCCTTCGACGGCGGCCCGCTGGCCCGCGTGCGCGATGGCGACATCGTGCGGGTGATGGAACCAAGGGCGAGCTGCGGGTTCTGGTAGATGCGGCGGAATTGGCCAAGCGCCCCAATGCTGAAGGTCTGCCCGTAGCCTTCGGTACCGGGCGTGAACTGTTCGCCTTTATGCGCGCCTCGTTCAGCACTGCCGAGCAAGGCGCCAGTGCCTTTACTACCAGTTTGGAAGGATTGAAATGAAGTTAGCCCTGGTCGGCGATATCGGCGGCACCAATGCACGCTTCGCGCTGTGGCGCGACAACCAGTTGGAGTCGGTGCAAGTGCTGGCCACGGCGGATTTCCCCGGCGTGGAGCAGGCCATCATTGCCTACCTCGAAGGCCTGGGCCTGGCCGTCGGCGCTGTGCATGCCGTGTGCCTGGCCTGTGCCGGGCCGGTCAGCGGCGATCTGTTCGTGTTCACCAATAACCACTGGCGCCTGAGTCGCTCGGCGTTCTGCCGCGACCTGCAAGTGGATGAACTGCTGCTGATCAACGACTTCTCCGCCATGGCCCTGGGCATGACCCGCCTGGAAGACAACGAGCGAGTGCAGGTGTGCCCCGGAACTGCCGAGGCCGATCGCCCGGCTGTGGTGGTCGGGCCCGGCACCGGGCTGGGTGTGGGCACCTTGCTCGGTTCGGCCTATACCGGCTGGCAAGCATTGCCGGGCGAGGGCGGGCATGTCGATTTGCCGATTGGCTCGCCGCGTGAAGCATTGCTGTGGCAAGAGCTGTATCGCCTCAACGGCCATATCCGCGCGGAAGATGTGTTGAGTGGCGGCGGTTTGCTGCTGCTCTATCGAGCCCTCTGTGCGTTGGACGGCCATACCCAAACGCTGAAAACGCCGGCAGAGATCACGGCAGCGGCCCTGGCTGGCGATGAAATAGCGGGCGCGGTAATCGACCAGTTCTGCTGCTGGCTCGGCCGGGTCGCCGGCAACAACGTAT
The DNA here is from genome assembly GCF_056174845.1 of Pseudomonas sp. CC11G. Classification (NCBI taxonomy): domain Bacteria; kingdom Pseudomonadati; phylum Pseudomonadota; class Gammaproteobacteria; order Pseudomonadales; family Pseudomonadaceae; genus Pseudomonas; species Pseudomonas sp. CC11G. The sequence continues at coordinate 11,001 of NZ_JBWBZC010000036.1, read as the reverse complement.
TGAGTCTGGGCGGCCGCGGTGGGGTGTATATCGTCGGCGGCATCGTGCCGCGGTTCGCCGAGCTATTCTTGCGCAGCGGTTTTGCCAAGAGCTTTGCCGAGAAAGGCCCGATGAGTAAGTACATGGTCGATGTGCCGGTCTGGCTGGTCACCGCCGAGTACCCAGGTTTGATGGGCGCTGGTGTGGCCTTGCAGCAGGTGCTGGAGCACCACGATCAGGAAGGAAACGTGTAGGCTGCGCGGCAATTTGAACCCGTCGGGCAGTGTTAGATCGAAGTGCCTCTAAACCTATAAAGACAATAAGGAAGGCCCCTTGAGCCAGACCGGAAAATCCATCCTGCTGGTGGATGACGATCAGGAAATTCGCGAGCTGCTGGAAGCCTACCTGAGCCGTGCCGGCTTTCAGGTGCGCACCGTGGCCGATGGCGCCGGCTTTCGCGCCGCCTTGGGCGAGGAAAGCGCCGACCTGCTGATTCTCGACGTAATGCTGCCCGACGAAGATGGCTTCAGCCTCTGCCGTTGGGTGCGCCAGCACCCGCGCCTGGCCCAAGTGCCGATCATTATGCTCACCGCCAGCTCTGACGAGGCCGACCGCGTTATCGGCCTGGAGCTGGGCGCAGACGACTACCTCGGCAAACCCTTCAGCCCCCGCGAGTTGCAAGCGCGCATCAAGGCCCTGCTGCGCCGTGCCCAATTCGGCCAGGAACGCAGCCGCGTGGAAGTGCTGGCCTTTGATGAATGGCGCCTGGACATGGTCAGCCATCGCCTGTTTCACCTCGATGGCGAGGAAGTGTTTTTGTCCGGCGCCGACTTTGCCCTGCTCAAACTGTTCCTCGATCACCCGCAGCAAATCCTCGACCGCGACACCATCGGCAACGCCACCCGTGGCCGCGAACCAATGCCGCTGGACCGCATCGTCGACATGGCCGTCAGCCGTCTGCGCCAACGCCTGCGCGACACCGGCAAAGCACCACGGCTGATCCGCACCGTGCGCGGTTCCGGCTATCTGCTGGCCGCCCAGGTGACGCCGCACAATGCTGCCTAGTCCCACCCCCGCTGCGCCGAAACCCTGGTACCAACGCTGGTTCGGCTGGGTGCCGGTGCCGCGCTCGCTGCTCGGGCGCATGTTGCTGCTCACGCTCTTGTCGGTGCTGATGGCTCAGGGGCTTTCCAGCGTGATCTGGCTGTCGCAACTGCGCGCTACTCAGTTGGAAGGTTTGGTCACCAGTGCCCGCAGCCTGGCGCACTCGATGTCTGCCAGCGTCAGCTACTTGCGTTCATTGCCGCTGGCCTACCGGCCGCTGGTGCTGGACCAATTGCGCAGCATGGGCGGCACCCGTTTCGTGGTGACCCTCAACGACAAACCGCTGGATATGCAGGTGCTGCCGCTGACACCACGCAAGAGCGCGGTGCTGGAATCGGTACACGACGTGCTGCGTGAATCGATGGGCAACGACGTCGATATCCTGGTCACATTCGTCAGCCCCGATGACCTGCGCATCTTCAATGGCGGCCTGAAGCTCGATGAGCTGCCGCGCTCCTGGGCGCATTACGCGCTGACGTTGGAGCCGGTAAAACCGCCGGTGCTTGTCACGCAAATTCAGATGGCGCCGGGCGAGTGGCTGTATATCGCGTCCTTGCTGCCCGAGCCCTACACCAGCCTCGAAGAAGAGGGGCTGCCGGCGCAGCAGGTGTGGTTCATCATTCTCACCAGTAGCTTTCTGCTGCTGTTTATCGGCGTGCTGGTGCACTGGCAAAGCCGACCGCTCAAGCGCCTGGCGCGGGCCGCTCGGGATATGTCGCTGGGCGCCGCCGAAGTGCGGCCGGTGGCGGAGGGCGGTGGTAGTGAAGTGGTGGAAGTAGGGCGCGCGTTTAACGCGATGCGCGAACGGATCAGCCGCTACCTGATCGAGCGCAGCCAGCTCTTCAGCGCCATTTCCCACGACTTGCGTACACCCATCACACGTCTGCGTCTGCGGGTGGAATTGCTCGATGACGAAAAGGTACAAGCCAAATTCAGCCGCGACCTGGATGACCTGGAAATGCTGGTCAAGGGCGCGCTGCAGTGCGTGAAAGACACCGACATCCACGAGAATATCGAGCCGGTAGACCTCAACCTGGCGCTGGATTGTTTGATCGAGCCGTACCTGCCGCCGCAGGGTAATGGTCAGGTCAGCCTTAACGGCCGTGCACTGGCGGCGTATGCGGGCAAGCCGCTGGCGTTGCGCCGGTGCATGGGCAATCTGATCGATAACGCGCTGAAGTACGGCACCAAGGCGCACCTGCATATCGAGGATGACGACAGCGCGTTCATCCTGCATGTCGACGACGAAGGGCCGGGCGTGCCGGAGCAGCGGTTGGAGCAGGTGTTCGAGCCGCACTTTCGGTTGTCTGGCAAGCAGCAGGGGTACGGCCTCGGCCTTGGTATCGCGCGCAATATTGCCCATAGCCATGGTGGGGAAGTGACGCTACAGAATCTGCGGGAAGGGGGGTTGCGCGTGACCCTTTATCTGCCGCGATTCTCGGACTAAGTGTCTGCGCGGGAAAAATCAAAGGCCCCTCTCCCCAGCCCTCTCCCGCAAGCGGGAGAGGGGGCTAGCCCGCGTAATGATGTAACGGTCGATCGTCATTCAGTTCCCCTCGCCCGCTTGCGGGAGAGGGGCTAAGGGAGAGGGGCCCTTGATCTGAAGGGCCGCTCTAGTCCGGCCCTTTGTCACAACCCTGTGACACTATTCTTCGCACTGTTTCCGGCAATCCCACTCTGACGCTGGGTAGAATTCGGCCACCCCATAAATCCAAAAAATCCGCACAGGGAAACGCCCATGACCGGCGACAGTACCCACGCCTTTTTCGGCAGCTGGCTCAATGCACCCACCCATCACCTCTGGTTGCAAACCGAAGGCCTGCGCCTGCTGGCGTTCGCCAAAGCATCCAGGGTCGAGCAGGGGTTTGCCAACCTCGATGCCCGTGGCCGTTTGCCGGCCGATGCGGTCGCCGAAACCATGAACACCGCCCGCATGACCCACAGCTTCGCCATGGCCCATGTGCAAGGTATTCCCGGTTGCCTGGAGCTGGTTGAACACGGCGTGGCGGCCTTGCTCGGGCCGCTGCGCGATGCCAAATACGGCGGCTGGTACGCGGTCGCCGAACACCGCGACGGCAACACCGGCAAAGCGGCTTACCTGCACGCATTTGTCGCCCTGGCTGCCAGTTCGGCCTTGCAGGCGGGCGTGGCCAGTGCCGATGAATTGCTGGCCAAAGCGGTGAGCATCATCGAAGAACATTTCTGGAGCGACGAGGAGGGCGCCTTGCGCGAATCCTTTGCCCGCGACTGGAGCGAAGAAGAAAGCTATCGCGGCGCCAACAGCAATATGCACGGCACCGAAGCCTTTCTCGCCCTCGCCGATGCCACCGGCGACAGCCGCTGGCTGGAGCGCGCGTTGCAGATTGTCGAGCGCCTGATTCATGGCCATGCCGCCAATAACGACTTCGCCGTCATTGAACACTTCGACCGTAACTGGCAGCCGCTGCCGGACTACAACGTCGATAACCCCGCCGACGGTTTCCGGCCCTACGGCACCACACCTGGCCATGCCTACGAATGGGCGCGGCTGGTGCTGCACCTTGAAGCTGCGTTGCAACGTGCCAGTTACGGCGCCCCGGATTGGCTGCTGCACGACGCCGTCGGCCTGTTCGACAGTGCCTGCCGCTACGCCTGGAATGTCGATGGTGCGCCGGGGTTGGTCTACACCCTCGATTGGCAAACAAACCCGTGGTGCGCCCGCGTTTGCATTGGGTGCATGCCGAGGCGAGTGCCACGGCGGCGGCGTTGCTCAAGCGTACGGGCGAGCAGCGCTATGAAGTCTGGTACCGGCGTTTCTGGGAGTTTATCGATCGCCGTTTTATCGATCGCGAACTCGGCAGCTGGCACCACGAGCTGGATACCAGCAACGAACCGTCCGCCACCATCTGGGCCGGCAAGCCCGATCTGTACCACGCGTATCAGGCTGTGTGCCTGCCGCAGGTGGGTCTGGCGCCTAGTCTGACGGCTGCGCTTGTCGAACTTTCCTTACCCAACATTACGTAACCGCTTATGTCACTGGCTGGTGACATTAACGCATCCCTTCGTTACCTCAGGAGCCAAACGGCTTGATTAGAATCCATCGCAACGCAAGCTTCCGACTTGCCTGTATAACAACAAGAAGGTACTTCAGATGAACGCGATCAACCGACTCGCTGCTGTTATTTCCCTCGCCTCGTTGTTCCCACTTAGCGCACTTGCCGCTGATGCCCCTGCAGAGTCCAAAGGCACTGTAGAAGTGGTGCATTGGTGGACGTCCGGTGGCGAAGCAAAAGCCATTGATGTGCTGCGCAAGCTCGTGGAAAAAGACGGCTACACCTGGAAAGACAGCGCCGTGGCCGGCGGTGGTGGCGCAGCAGCCATGACCGTACTGAAAACCCGCGCCGTTTCCGGCAACCCGCCATCGGCTGCACAGATCAAAGGCCCTGACCTGCAAGACTGGGGCGCTCTCGGTTTGCTGACCAACCTGGACGATGTGTCCAAGGCCAATAACTGGGACAAACTGCTGTCCAAACCGTTGCCAATACCATGAAGTACGACGATCACTACGTCGCCGTGCCGGTGAATATTCACCGCGTGAACTGGCTGTGGATCAACCCGGTGGCAATGAAGAAAGCCGGCGTTGAAAAGGCACCGACCACCCTCGACGAACTGTTCGCCGCTGCCGAGAAATTCAAGGCTGCCGGCCTGATTCCTCTGGCCCACGGTGGTCAGCCATGGCAAGACAGCACCGTCTTTGAAGACCTGGTGCTCTCCATCATGGGTAGCGAGGGCTACACCAAAGCGTTTATCGAGCAGGATCAAGACACCCTCACCAGCCCGAAAATGACCGAAGTGTTCAAGGCCCTGAAAAAACTCCAGGGCTACATGGACCCGGACGGCACTGGTCAGGACTGGAACCTGGAAGCCGCCAAAGTGATCAACGGCAAAGCCGGTATGCAGATCATGGGTGACTGGGCGAAGAGCGAGTGGAGCGCGGCAGGCAAGAAAGCCGGCACCGACTTCGAGTGCGTTCCTTTCCCGGGTACTCAAGGCAGCTTCACCTACAACATCGACTCGCTGGCCATGTTCAAACTCTCGGCGAAGAACAACACGCCGGGCACATCGCTGCGCAGAACGAAGTGGCGAAGATCATCCTCGAGCCTGAGTTCCAGTACGTGTTCAACCAGAACAAAGGTTCTATCCCGGTGCGTGATGACCTGGACATGACCAAGTTCGACAGCTGTGGCCAGGCCGCCATGGCCGACTTCAAAGCCGCCGACAAGGCCGGCACCCTGAAGCCGAGCATGGCCCACAACATGGCGACCTCCCTGGCGGTACAAGGGGCGATCTTCGATGTGGTCACCAACTTCATGAGCGACAAAAACGCGGATCCGGCCAAGGCCGGTGCGCAGATGGCTTCGGCTATCAAGGCTGCTCTGTAAGCAAGTCTGAGCCGCCGGTTCGCCGGCGGCTTTTTCAAAAATTCAAACCCTGCCAACGACAGCGGCCCCCGCAGCTGTCGCTGGGAGTGTTTGGCCTGAATTTCACTGCAACCACTGAGGTGCACCGTGGCGGTAACTAGCAAAGCCTCACCTTTCGACACCCTGCAGCGCTGGCTACCCAAGTTGGTCGTCGCGCCGAGCATGTTGCTGATTCTGGTGGGCTTCTACGGCTACATCCTCTGGACGTTCATTCTGTCCTTTACCAATTCCAGCTTTATGCCCAGCTACAAGTGGGTCGGCGTGCAGCAATACGTGCGCCTGCTGGATAACGATCGCTGGTGGGTAGCGAGCAAAAACCTGGTGGTGTTTGGCGGCATGTTTATCGCCATCAGCCTGGTGCTCGGGGTGTTTCTGGCGGTGCTGCTGGACCAGCGCATTCGCAAGGAAGGCTTTATCCGCACCATCTATCTGTACCCGATGGCGCTCTCGATGATCGTCACCGGTACCGCCTGGAAATGGCTGCTCAACCCCGGCCTGGGCCTGGACAAAATGCTGCGCGACTGGGGCTGGGAGGGCTTTCGCCTCGACTGGCTGGTTGACCAGGAACGCGTGGTGTACTGCCTGGTAATCGCCGCGTCTGGCAAGCCTCGGGATTTGTGATGGCGATGTTCCTTGCCGGTCTGCGCGGCGTTGATCAGTCGATCATCCGTGCCGCCCAGGTGGACGGCGCCAGTCTGCCGACCATCTACCTGCGCATCGTGCTGCCGAGCCTGCGCCCGGTATTTTTCAGCGCCTTCATGATCCTCGCGCACATCTCCATCAAGAGCTTCGACTTGGTGGCGGCAATGACGGCGGGCGGCCCTGGCTACTCGTCCGACCTGCCGGCGATGTTCATGTATTCCTTCACCTTCAGCCGCGGCCAGATGGGCATCGGTTCAGCCAGCGCCATGCTGATGCTGGGCGCGATCCTGACCATTCTGGTGCCGTACCTGTACTCCGAGCTGCGGAACAAGCGCCATGACTAACTCTATCGCTGCAACGCCAATGGCCCGCCCATTCGCCAAGTCTTCGATCAGCTTCAGCCGCATCGCGATCTACGTGACCCTGTTCGGCGCGGCAGCGGTGTACCTGATTCCGCTGGTGGTGATGCTGCTGACCAGCTTCAAAACCCCCGACGACATCCGTACCGGCAACCTGTTGAGCTGGCCGCAAGTGGTCGACGGCATCGGCTGGATCAAGGCCTGGGACATCGTCGGCGGCTACTTCTGGAACTCGGTGAAAATCACCGTGCCGGCCGTGCTGATCTCTACCTTTATCGGTGCCATGAACGGCTACGTGCTGTCTATGTGGCGCTTCCGGGGTTCGGAGCTGTTCTTCGGTCTGTTGCTGTTCGGCTGCTTCCTGCCGTTCCAGACCGTGCTGCTGCCAGCCTCGTTCACCCTCGGCAAGCTCGGCCTGGCCAACACCACCGCCGGCCTGGTGCTGATTCACGTGGTGTACGGCATGGCCTTCACCACCTTGTTCTTCCGCAACTTTTACGTGTCGATTCCAGATGCCCTGGTCAAGGCTGCACGCCTTGATGGCGCGGGCTTCTTCACCATCTTCGGGCGGATTCTGCTGCCCATGTCGGTGCCGATCATCATGGTGTGCCTCATCTGGCAATTCACCCAGATCTGGAACGACTTCCTCTTCGGTGTGGTGTTCGCCAGCGGCGATGCACAACCGATCACCGTGGCCCTCAACAACCTGGTGAACACCAGCACCGGGGCCAAGGAATACAACGTGGACATGGCCGCAGCGATGATCGCCGGCCTGCCAACGCTGCTGGTTTACATCGTCGCGGGCAAGTATTTCCTGCGTGGGCTCACGGCCGGCGCGGTCAAGGGGTAAAGCATGGCAACTCTCGAACTCAAGAACGTCAAAAAGACCTACGGCAGCGGCTTGCCAGACACCCTCAAAGACATCGAGCTGAAGATCGAGTCGGGCGAGTTTCTGATCCTGGTGGGTCCGTCGGGTTGCGGTAAATCGACCCTGATGAACTGCATCGCAGGCCTGGAAAACATCAACCGGCGGCGAGATTCTGGTGGATGGCGCCGACATCAGCGGCATGAGCCCGAAAGACCGTGACATCGGCCATGGTGTTTCAGAGCTACGCCCTGTACCCGACCATGAACGTGCGCGAGAACATCGCGTTCGGTTTGAAGATGCGCAAGATGAGCCCGGCGGCCATCGAAGAAGAAGTGGCGCGCGTCGCCAAACTGCTGCAGATCGAACACCTGCTCACCCGCAAACCTGGCCAGCTTTCCGGCGGCCAGCAACAGCGCGTGGCCATGGGCCGAGCCCTGGCGCGGCGGCCGAAGATTTACCTGTTCGACGAACCGCTGTCGAACCTCGACGCCAAGCTGCGCGTCGAGATGCGCACCGAAATCAAGCTGATGCACCAGCGCCTGAAAACCACCACCGTCTACGTGACCCACGACCAGATCGAGGCCATGACGCTCGGCGACAAAGTGGCGGTGATGAAGGACGGTATCGTTCAGCAATTCGGCACCCCGCAACAGATCTACAACGACCCGGCCAACCTGTTCGTGGCGAGCTTTATCGGTCGCCGCCGATGAACTTCATTCCCCTGCGTCTGCAACGCCGTGACGGCCGTTTGTTGGCGCTGCTTGACTCCGGCCAGGCCCGTTGCGAGCTGCCGCTGGCCATGCAGGACGAAGGCCTGGAAAACCGCGAAGTGATCCTCGGCATTCGCCCCGAGCAGATCACCCTGGCGTCCGCCGGCGTGAACCTGCCGAGCATTCTCACCGAAGTGGAAGTGATCGAGCCGACCGGCCCGGACACCCTGGTGTTCGTCAACCTCAACCAAACCAAGGTGTGCTGCCGCTTGGCGCCAGACATGGCGCCGAAAGTGGGCGAGACCCTGGAACTGCAATTCGATCCCGACAAGGTGCTGCTGTTCGACGCTAAGAGCGGAGAGCGCCTGGGGCTGTTGGGAAAGTCGCAGCCTGCTGAAACAGCAGGCCGCGTAACGCGTTTGATCCCGCGCTAAGGCGAGGGAGCAACAAGCTGGGTTTGCGTGGTTTTTTTCAGTCGTGGTGCGCGGCGTCTTTGGCTAGCGCCCCGGCTGGATTTTTTAACCACCGCCCAGGGCAACACATGGATACGTAAGCCTGCCTTAGGGCAGGGCGATGCAGGAGGCCTTTGGGCCCCACGATCAGCGCGGGACGCACTGAGTTTTGGTCCGCTCCCGTCTGGGTGTTATCCGAAGCGCAACAACAATAAAAATGAGTGGAGTGGATATGAACGCGATGAAAAAAAGTCTCTGGGCACTGCCGTGCGCCCTGGTGGTGTTTCCCTGGTCCGCCCAGGCTCTGGAGTTCAGTGGCTACACCCGTAACGGGGTGGGCACGTCGGTAAACAGTTCCGGCCAGCAATGCTTCCAGTTGCAAGGTGCCAAATCCAAATACCGTCTTGGTAACGAATGCGAGCAGTACACCGAGTTGGATCTGCGTCAGGATCTGTTTTCGCTCGATGACGGTTCGATTCTGAGCGTCGAGGGCATGGCCCAGCTCTACAACCAATACGACAAAACCCCGAAATACACCGGCGATTACGGCTTTGCCCGTGCCAACCAGATCTACGCCGAGTGGAGCAAAATGCCCGCACTCAACGGCGGTTCGTTCTGGGCCGGTCGACGTTTCTACAAACGTAACGACATCCATATCTCCGACTTCTACTACTGGAACCAGAGCGCCACGGGTTTTGGCCTGGACTCGGTGCAGATCGGCGATCTCAAGTACAGCTACGTATTCTCCCGCAAGGACAACTACGACCAGAAGCCGTACGTGAACCGTCATGACTTCAACGTCGACGGCTTCAACACCAACCCCAACGGCACTGTGCAGGTGGGCGTCAGCTACATCGACAAGCCAAGCAACAACGACGTTGAAAAGCACAGCGGTTACTCGGTCACCGTGCAGCACAAACAGAAAGAATTCCTCGGCGGCGTGAACACCTTCGCCCTGCAATACGGTGAGGGTCCAGGTACTGGCCTCGGCTACACCGGCGACACCTCGCTCGACAGCAGCGCCAAGAACTGGCGTGCGGTGGAATTCTTCGACTGGCAGATCACCAAGCACTTCGGTGGCCAGTTCGAAGTGGTGTACGAGAAAGACAAACGTGAAGACGGCCAAGACCAGAACTGGCTGTCCGTTGGCGTGCGTCCGGTGTATGCGCTTACCGACACCTTCAAGCTCGTCACCGAGCTGGGCCGCGACCAAGTGGAAGCACCCGGCGGCACCCGCAAGCTGACCAAGTTCACCGTGGCACCGACCTGGTCGCCAATGGGCCCGGGCTTCACCACTCGTCCTGAGTTCCGTTTGTACTACACCTATGCAAGCTGGAACGAAGCGGCACAACGTTCGGCCAGCATGGTCGCCGCAGGTTCGGCGCTGTCGGATACCGGCGCCTTCGGCACCGATCTGCACGGCTCCAACTTCGGTGTGCAAGTCGAGTACTGGTGGAAGTAATGCCTGAGCGCGGTCGATGAGTCGTAAAACAGTCAGGCCCATCGTGCCGCGCCCGGAACTTGTGGCGGCCAGCGAGCAGATGCGAGTAGAGGAGAACCCTCTGAGCGCGCTGCTGGCTGGCGCTGGCAAGCCCCTTTTCAGTTGGACGCGCCATCAGGAGCGCGACCTCTTTCTTATCAGCCACCCGACCTGCGACGCGGTATTCAGCCGCCAGGGCGGGCAGTTGCTGCACTTCCAACCCAAAGGCCAACGGCCCTGGCTGTGGTGCGCCGCGCGCTGGCCAAAACATGGCGCCATTCGCGGCGGCGTGCCGGTGTGCTGGCCATGGTTTAGCCGCCACCCGACCGAAAGCGGCTGGCCGTCCCACGGCTGGGCGCGGTTGAGTGATTGGGAGTTGGTAAGCCATGAGGCGGACGCCAGCGGCGTGCGTCTGCAGTGGCGTTTGGATTTATGTGAATGGCAGGTCGACCTGTATGCCGAGTTGGGCGCCGAGCTGGGTTTGCGCTTGGTGACCCAGCATCAGGACAGCGAACCGTGCCAGCTTAGCCATGCGCTGCATGGGTATTGGCGAGTGGGCGATATGGCCCAGGTGGCCGTGCGTGGGCTGGAAGAAGCAGGTGGTTATGACCTGGTGGCCCGCGCTGATTTCCCGGCCGGTGCCGAGCTGCGCTTTGATAACGGCTGCCACCGGGTATACAGGCGAGCGGGGCGGGTGGAGCTGGAAGACCAGCTCTGGCGTCGGCGATTGCAGATTGATACGTCAGGCGGCGCTAACACCGTGGTGTGGCACCCAGGCGCAAGGCCCCTGGCCGATGTGGGCTGGCATGAGGCGTTGGGGTTTGTGTCGGTGCAGGCGGCGAGTTGTCGGGAAGACAGCGTCACCATTGGCCCTGGAGAAACCGCGGAGTTACGCCTCCACGCAAAACTCCAGTAGGAGCGAGCTTGCTCGCGAAGAGCCCAGACGC
>NZ_JBWBZC010000035.1:0-27905 GCF_056174845.1 Pseudomonas sp. CC11G | reverse complement strand
CGGCGGTACAACACGGCGTAATACGACCCCAAACAAATCAACCAGCAAAACACGGCCGTCCACAGGTTGTGGGAGAAGAAGTGCGCGCCTTGCAGCATGCGGCTGATGGAGAACACGGTGCCCAGGGTCAGGGCGAAGACGAATCCGGCACGGGCGCAGCGTGGTTTGCGGTCGCGCCAGACGAAGTACAGGGCAAACAGGGTGAAGCCCGCTGCGGCGTGGCCGCCGGGCCAGCAGCGGCCGGGTTTGTCGGTAGCCGGGCGGTGGCTGAGTAGTGGGCTGTAGGTTTCCTGGCCGCCAAACTGGCTCAGGCTCCATGGGCATTGCACGGCGGTTACGGCTTTCATTGGCGTGACGAAGCTGGTGGACAGACCCATCGCCAACACCAGATACCCCAACTGACGTTTCATGGGTTTCAGTCGTTGGATAAAGAAGCTGCCGATAAACCCGAGGATTGCCAGCACGGCAAACAGAATCACCGCCTCTTTGGCGCGGTCGTGAAGGATGTCTTCCAGAAATGCACTGTGTTTGCCTACGAAGCCCACACCTGGGGTGTACATCAGATTGGCCAAGGCGAAGTCCAGGCGCGTGGGCTCGATCAGCAGCAGTAGCGCCGCGATTGCGAACGGAATGCCCAGGGCCAGGCGCAGGTTGAAAGGCTGTGAATAAGTAGAAAGCGGATTCGACGACATGCTGAGTCCAGACGCTTGTGGAGTAGCGTGCATGCTCGTCCGGGCTCTGTCAGCACGGCGTTAAGTAAGTGTGAAAAAAACGTGAAAGGCGCTTCAATCAAACAATGTTCGGGTAATGTCGCGCAGCAAGACGCACCGTCACACGCTGGCTGCAGTACCCGCCCCAAGGAATATCCATGCGCATTCTGATCGTTGAAGACAACCGCGATATCCTCGCCAACCTGGCCGATTACCTCGGCATGAAGGGCTATAGCGTGGACTGCGCGCAGGACGGATTGTCGGGTTTGCACCTGGCCGCCACCGAGCATTACGACCTGATCGTGCTGGATATCATGATGCCGGGCATGGACGGTTACACCCTGTGCAAACGCCTGCGCGAAGACGCGCGGCGCGACACGCCGGTGATCATGCTCACCGCCCGTGACCAGCTCGACGACCGCCTGCAGGGCTTCCGTTCCGGTGCCGATGATTACTTGCTCAAACCTTTCGCCTTGTCCGAACTGGCTGCCCGTATCGAAGCCGTGCTGCGCCGCAGCCAAGGTGGCGGCCGGCGCATTCTGCAAGTAGCCGACCTCACGTATGACCTCGACACCCTGCAAGTCAGTCGCGCCAGCAAGGCGTTGAAGCTCAACCCCATCGGCCTCAAGTTGCTGGCCGCATTGATGCAGAAAAGCCCCCATGTATTGCGCCGCGAAGTGTTGGAAGAGGCGCTGTGGGGCGACGATTGCCCGGACAGCGACAGCCTGCGCAGCCACGTTCACCAGTTGCGGCAAGTCATCGACAAACCCTTTGCCACGCCCTTGCTGCAAACCGTGCACGGCGTGGGGTATCGCCTGGCGGAAGTGACTGATGGAGTTTAAGCAAAGCCTGTCACGCCGCATCGTTATCGGTTTTGTGTTGATGACCACCCTGGTGGCCGCGGCGTTTGCCCTCGGCATTTATATGGCCGTGCATATGCTTGAGGAGAAGCTGATTTCCGGCGTGCTCAGCGGCGACCTCGATCGCCTGCTGCACATGGACAACATGGATGAGTGGCGCACCCATCCTGAGCCAGACCAGCTGTTCTACTTTTCCGGCGGCCATGACGACTTCGCCCTGCCCGATTACTTGAAAGGGATGGAGCCGGGCTTCCATGAGATTTTTCGCGGCGACCTGTCCTACCACGCCTTCGTTCGCGTAGTAGCGGGTCAGGAATATGTGCTGCTGCAAGATCAAAGTGAATTCGAAGAGCGCGAGCGAGCGCTCTACACCACGGTGTGGATCGGCTTTGTGTTGTGTGTAGCGCTGGCCGTCTTTCTCGGCCAGTTCCTGGCGCGCAAGGTGATTGAACCGGTGGTGCGGCTGTCGCGGCAGGTGCGTCATCGCGACCAGTTGTTGGCCATGGCGCCTCCCTTGGCGCCGGACTATGCCGCCGATGAAGTAGGGCAACTGGCCGCCGCCTTCGATACCACCCTGGGGCTGTTGCGCCACGCGCTAACCCGCGAGCGCCTGTTTACCAGTGATGTCAGCCATGAGCTGCGCACGCCGCTGATGGTGCTGGCCAGCTCCTGCGAACTGCTGCTGGAAAACCCCAATCTCGACGACCGTGCGCGGGCGCAGGTGCAGCGGATTTCGCGCGCCTGTGAAGACATGCGGGCGCTGGTGCAAACCTTCTTCCTGCTGGCCCGTGCGCAAAATACCGACGCCAGCCAGATTCCCACCATTACCGTCGACAGCGCGGCCTATGAGTTGATCGAACAATGGCGCGCGCCTATCGAGAGCAAAGGGCTGGTGCTTAATTACCGGGTCGAGGATGTAATGCCCGGCAGTTTCAACGCCACGTTCCTGCGCACCGTGATGGGCAACCTGCTGCGCAACGCCTTGCACTACACCGACAGCGGCCATATCAGCCTGACCCTGGTGGCGGATGGCTTCAGGGTGGAAGACACCGGCGTGGGCATTCCGGAAAACCAGCGTGAGGCTATGTTCCAACCGTTTGTGCGTGGTGACAGCCAGCGTGGCGATGGTTTGGGGCTCGGTTTGTCGTTGGTGCAACGTATTTGTGCAAGCCAGGGCTGGGAGGTAAACCTCAGTGCGGCGGAGCCCAGTGGTTGCCGTTTCACCGTAGTGTTGTCGGAAACCGCGGTGTAAAGGTGGAGAAAAATAAAATAAGAAATTGGCCGACGTTTGGTAGGAGTTTTCGGAACTTGGCCTCCATTGTGCAGACAAAGGCTGCTACATTCCTCGTCGGTCGAGTTCTTACAAAAACTCTCTCGGCCACGTCTGAGCCCTCCCGGGCCTTTCAAGGGATATCGCCGCCGTCACCGGTTGGCAGCTTTATATCTTCTGCACAGGACTTACACGCATGACTGCAGCGCTGCATTCGCCGGCTCCCGGCCTGTTTGAACAATGGTGGCAACAACAGGGCGATTGGGTGGAAGAACCCAACAGCAGGCGTGGCGGCACCAGCGGCGTGCAACGTATTTACAGCGGTGATGGCAAGTTGTTGTATGCCAAGCGCCAGGTCGGCCACATCTACCACAGCTTCCTGCACCCCTTCGGGCGGCCCACCGTATTGCGTGAGCAGAATGCCCTGCAGTGCCTCAACCGGTTGGGCATCAATGTGCCGCAAGTGGTGTACTGCGGCGCCGAGCGCGATACCGACGGCAACTGGCGCGCCTTGCTGGTGACCGCAGAGCTCAAAGGCTTTATCGAAATTGACCGCTGGCATGCCGATGGCGGCCGCGAGCGTCATGGCCCGGTTTTCCACGACCAAGTGATGCAGGCAGTGGGCGTGATGATTGCGCGGATGAACAACGGCCGCTGGCAACACAACTGCCTGTATTCCAAGCACGTGTTTATCCGCGTGGAAGGCGAGGGCGCTGCCGCCACCTTTGAGGTTGGCACCCTGGACCTGGAAAAATCCCGTCGCCGTCTCACCCCTAAGCAAGCCGCTCGTCACGATCTGCGTCAGTTGCGTCGCCATTCGTCGTGGAGTTCGGCAGATTGGCAACAAGTTATCTATGGTCATTCCACAGCGTTTGGCAGCGCTATCAAAGGGTTGTGAGATGAAGCTAGATATTGCACGAGGTGTATTCCTCATCGGCGCACTGGGTGTGGCCTCACTGGCGGCAGCGGCGTGGCACGAACCGGGCCCAGCCGTTTTGCATTCACAGATGTCCAAAAGCGAATGCAAGATGCCGCCCAACGTCAAAGCTAAATTGGCAGTGCGGCCAGACCAGGATCTGCTCTTGCTGGTGTTCGGTTTGGCTCAGGGCGGCGTGCGCTAATCAACGTAGTGACGAAATGCCGCCGGCCCAGGCGGCTTTCGTGAGGCGTTAGCCCGCAAAAACCCAGGTCGCGCTCACTGCGTCGGTGGCTTATCATTAGCCCCCTAACGACACCCCCCTGGTTCCGCTTCCCATGTTCGCGATTATCGCCGCCACATTCGGCATCACCATGCCGGTGTTTGCCATGCTGTTTCTCGGCGTTTTCCTCAAGCGCCTGGCATTGATCGACGGTCCTTTTATCAACACCGCCTCGGGCCTGGTGTTTAACGTCAGCATGCCCGTCATGTTGTTTCTGGCGATCATTCACGCAGACCTGCGCACGGCGATGCAGCCGGCCGTGCTCGGCTACTTCGCGCTGGCAACGGTGGTGGGCTTTCTGCTGGTCTGGGCCTGGGCCATCTGGCGCGTGCCGCTGGCCGACCGCGGTGTGTACACCCAGGGCGCGTTTCGCGGTAACAACGGCATTATCGGGCTGGCCCTGGCTACCAGCCTCTACGGCGATTACGGCTTGTCGCTCGGGGGCATTCTCGCGGGCGTGGTGATCCTTTCGTACAACAGCCTGTCCGCCATCGTGCTGGCTATCTATAGCCCGAGCGCCAAGTCGGATGTGTGGAGCATCAGCAAAAGCATTATCTGCAACCCGCTGATCATCGGCGTGCTGGCGGCCATTCCCTTCGCCTACTGGCAGATTCCGCTGCCGGCCTGGCTGACCACCTCGGGTGAATACCTGGCGCAACTCACCATGCCGCTGGCGCTGATCTGTATCGGCGGCACCTTGTCGCTGGCCTCGTTGCGCAAGAGCGGGGCGCTGGCGGTGAGTGCCAGTCTGATGAAGATGGTTTGGCTTCCGATCATCTCGACGGCAGGCGCCTTCGCTTTTGGTTTTCGTGGTGCGGATCTCGGCGTGCTGTTTCTGTACTTCGCTAGCCCGACTGCGGCGGCCAGTTTTGTCATGGCCAAGGCCGCCAACGGCAACCATGAATTGGCCGCGGCCATCATCGTGATTACGACCCTGGTGGCGGCCATCACGACCAATATCGGCATCGTGTTCCTGCAATGGGGCGGCTGGATGTAAACCCCGAAGGCAAGGCGTTGTGAGCCACTCGGTATCTCTTACAAATTGTGTCGAACGGTCATTGTCAGGCTTCTGAGGTAGGGCTACCTTTGCCGGCTCTCGCGCGCCTAAAGGATTATGCATGCGCTCTCTGCTGTTGTTTTGCCTGGCCGCGCTGTGCGCCAACGCCATGGCTGAACCCGCTGTTGATCTGCAAGGACCGGTCGCCGGCTGGCGTTATTCCGGCCTGCTTGATCGCGCCGATGACGCCCGTGTCGCCTACCCGACTCCGCCCATCGACCGTGGCGCCCAACGTGGCCGCAGCCTGATCGAAGGCACCCTGAAAAACCTGCAAGGCACCCGCCAACCCCACCGCCTGGTCGTCAACGGCAACCCGCTGCCGCTGTACACCGACGAGCAGGGCCGCTTCGTGCGTCCGTACAACTTTGGCGCGGGCTCCAACAGCGTGGAAGTGGTCAGTGGCGACGGCCAGTCGCTCAAGCGCGTGCAGTTTTATGAAGCCAATTTCAACAAGACGCCGGCGCGGGTGCGCATCGTGCTCGGTTGGGACGACCCCAAAGCCGAACTCGACCTGCATGTGGTGACGCCCGATGGCCAGCACGCCTTCTTTGCCGACCCGGTATTGACCAACGGCGGCGGCCTGGACGTCGACAGCGTCGATGGCCCCGGCCCCGAGATGTTCACCATGACCGCGCCGCTGCACGGCCGCTACCTGGTGTTCGTCAACTACTGGGGCAACCTCAACAGTCAGGGTTACAACTTCACCGAAGGCAGTAACCAGAACGAGGTGATCACCGCGCAAATCAGCCTGGTGTTCAACGAAAACACGCCGAACGAAAAACGCGAGACCTTTATCGTGCCTTTGCGCGGTATAGGCGACTTACAGCTGATCAAGTCTTTCAATTACTGATTCAACGCCGTAGCACGGACGAACTGGGGTTTGCACACATGAGCGAGAACACCACCCAAAGCGGGGAAGCCCTTCCCCTGGAAGGCAAGGCCGGGCGCAAGCGTCGTGCGTTAATCGCCGTGGCGATTGCCGTGCCGCTGTTCGCCGGTGCCGGCGTTCTCGCCTGGTTGCAGCAGCATATGGCGCCGCCGCGCACCCTGGCCGAAAGCAGCGAGTTGCAGATCGACCTGCAACACCCGCAGGTGCTGATCGAAAGCGAATCCTTGAGCCGTTTGCCCAAAGACCTGCTGGCTGTGCCGCTGCTGCGCGACACCCTCACCGAAGACCTGGTGTTCTACTACGAGTCCAACCCTGACCGTCTGGGCATCACCGGCAGCCTGCGCCGCATCATCTACGAGCACGACCTGCAGCTGCAGGACACCCTGCTTGAGCAACTGCTCGACCAGCCGGCCCAGGTCGCCCTGTGGCGTGGCGCCGACGGCAAGCTGAAGAACTTTATGGTGCTGATGGAGCGCGGCGGCCTGGCCCGTCTGCTGGAGCCTTTGGCCCACGTCGCCACCGATGACACGCAGCTGCGTCAGGTCGCTGAACTCAACGTCGACGGCGATGCCGTGCCGCTGTACCGCCTGCGCTACAACGGCGAACGCGCGCTGCTGTTCGCCAGCTATGGCGACAAACTGGTCATGCTGTCCAACCCCGGCATGCTGCTGGAAAGCGACAGCGAAGGCGCGCAACTGGGCAAGGGCGCGACCGAGGCGGTGGAAGCCATGCTCAATGGTGATGCGGCCTTTACCGAAGGCTTTGGCCTGAAAGAACGCGGCGACCTCAAGCAACGTATCTCGCTGGGCAGCGACTACGTTGCCATGGGCTACCAGCGCTTTATCCCCACCTTTGCCGGCCTGCGCTTTGAAATGGACGGCGCCGGCTGGCACAGCTACCTGGCGCTAAACGACAGCGGCGACAAAACCACCCTCGACTTCAACCCCATCTGGCGCGCCATGCCAATGGGGGCTAGTGCCTGTGTAGCCCTGCCGGTTGCACCCGCCGTGCACGAAAAAATGCTCGCCAAAGTCGGTGCCGAGCCAGACGTAGCCAAGCAACTCAGCAGCCACCTGACCGGCGCCGCCGGCCTGTGCTGGTACCCCAACTCGCGCCTGCACAGCCCGCTGCTGGTCGGCCAGCTCGATGACAAGGCTGGTACCGACCTGGACGCTAACCTCGGCAACTTGTTTGGCTCGGTCATCGGCGCCTGGGAATCCAATGTCGAAGGCGGCATCTTCCCGGTAAAAGACGAAACCCGCGAAGACGGCACCCACATCTGGCAACGCGAAGTCAGCTCCAACTTTGGCCAATACCCCATCAGTGAAGCCGAAGTGCCGGACGCCATGCTCACCACCGGTTTCTTCCGCGTAAGCCTGGTGCGTCACGGTTCGACGTTGCTGTTTTCCCTGGACGACGCCTTGGTTGCCAAGAGCCTGGATGCCCTGGACAAACGCTTCCCGCCGCTGGCCGACGTGCTGCCCAAAGACGCGGTCGTGCCGGCCTACCTGGCGCCGTCCACGCTCTCCAGCCTGTTTGAACAGGAAACCCTGGACGCGCTACCCAGCGACATGGAGCCGGTGTTCCGCAACGCCGCGCAAACCATGCTGCTGCCCAAGCTGAAAGCCTTGGCCGGGCACAACAGCTACGCGCTGACCCTGCCGGCCGACGCCGCGCCGGACTCCAACTGGCAATGGCTGCCGCTGGAGTGGCGTTCACTGTGAGAGCGCGCGCGGCCATGACGCTGGTGCTGTTGGGTAGCCTGTTGCTGCCCACGCTCGCCTGCGCCACGGCATCCGTTATCACCCCGCTGGACGCTGAGCAGTCCCAGGTGTTTCGCGCCTGGTTCGTGCGCATCGCCCAGGAACAACTGCGCCAAGGCCCTAGCCCGCGCTGGCACCAGCAAGACTGTGCCGGCCTGGTGCGCTTTGCCGCCAATGAAGCGTTGAGAGTGCACGATGCCAAGTGGCTGCGTGCCAATGGCCTGTCCAACCGTTACCTGCCGCCGGAGCTGCAACTGCAAGACGAGCAGCGCAGCCTGGCCCAGCAATGGCAGCAGGGCGGCGGCAAGGTTGGGCCGTACGTCAACGCGATCAAACTGATTCAGTACAACAGCCAATTTCTCGGCCGCGACCTTAACCAGGCGCGGCCCGGCGATCTGATTTTTTTCGACCAGGGCGATGAGCAACATCTGATGATCTGGATGGGCCGCGAAATCGCATACCACACAGGCACCACCACGCCGACCGATAACGGCATGCGTTCGGTCAGCGTGCAACAACTCATGACATGGAAGGACACCCGATGGATACCCGACGAATCCAATCCCAACTTTATCGGCATATATCGTCTGCAGTTTCTTGCTCGATGATTTCCCGTAAAGCGGGTGTGCGTCGCCTGGGCCTGGCCCTTCTGGCCAGCGTATTGCTGCCACTCAGCAGCCTGCACGCCGAAGACAGCGTCAACCCCAGCGGTTACACGCCCATGGCCGGCGAGTCGTTCTTCCTGTTGGCCGACTCAAGCTTTGCTACCGACGAAGTGGCCCAGGTGCGCCTTGAAGCGCCCGGCCGCGATTACCGTCGCTACACCATGGAACCCTATGGTGGCGTGGACATGCGCGTGTACCGCATCGACCAGCCGCTGGAGTTTTTGAAGCGCCAGAAGAACCTGCACCGTGTGGTCGCAGAAGGCGAGTTCAAAGGCGAAGGCCTGGCCAATACCCTGTCGTACCTGTGGGACAACTGGTACCGCAAATCCCGCCGGGTGATGCAGCGCGCGTTCTCCTACGAGTCGCGCAAGAACGTCACCGAAGAAGCACCAGAACTGAAAATGGGCACGGCCATCGCCGAGCCAACCCAATACGAAAACACCCCGCAATTTGCCCCGCTCAAAGGCCTGCCGCTGGTGGCGCAATTCCGCTATCCACTGTGGGACGCCAAAGCCATTCAGCCGCCTAAAGGCGTCGAGCTGGCCGGTTCGTCCAGCGACTTTGTCACCGTTAACCCGGGCAACGTGTATGTGCCACTGGGCAAGCTGAAACCTGGCCTGTACCTGGTCGAAGCGCTGGTCGGTAAATACCGCGCCACCACCATGGTGTTTGTCTCCAACACCGTGGCCGTGAGCAAGATTGCCGGCGACGAATTGCTGGTCTGGACCGCACGCAAACACGAAGGCAGCGTGGTCCCCAAAGCCAAGGTGCTGTGGAGCGATGGCCTGGGCGTGATGAGCAGCGGCACCACCGATGACCAAGGCCTGCTGCGCCTGAAACACGCCAGCCCCGAGCGCTCGTACGTGCTGGGTGAAGACAGCGAAGGCGGCGTGTTCGTCTCCGAGAACTTCTATTACGACAGCGAAATCTACGACACCAAACTCTACGCCTTCACCGACCGCCCGCTGTATCGCCCGGGCGATTGGGTGGAAGTGAAAATCCTCGGTCGTGAATTCAAGAACGCCCGTGATTCGGTAGCCCCCACCAGCGCCCCGGTGAAACTCACCGTGCTGGACGCCAACGGCACCGCCCTGCAAACCCTGGACCTGACCATGGACAGCAAGGCCGGCAGCCAAGGCCGGTTCCAGTTGCCGAACAACGCCGTGGCCGGTGGTTACGAACTGCGTTTCGGCTACCGCGATCAGCAATACAGCAGCGCCTTCCGCGTGGCCGACTACATCAAGCCGCACTTCGAAATCGCCCTGGACCTGGCCAAGCCAGACTTCCGTACCGGCGAAGAAGTGAAGGGCAATCTGGTGCTGGTCTACCCCGACGGCAAGCCGGTTAAAAACGCCAAAGTGCAACTGACCCTGCGTGCCCAGCAGCTGTCGATGATCGACAACGAACTGCAATACCTCGGTCAATTCCCGGTCGAGTTGGCCACCACTGAAATCACCACCGACAGCCAGGGCCGTGCCGAACTGAAACTGCCGGCCGCCGACAAGCCGAGTCGCTACCTGCTCACCGTATTCGCCAGCGACGGCGCGGCGTACCGGGTGAAAACCAGCAAGGAAATCCTGATCGAACGTGGCGCCGCCCGTTACCGCCTGAGCGCTCCGCAGCGCTTCAGTGCCGCCAACGAAAAAGTGCGCTTCAGCTACCGCAGCGAAACCGCCCAGGGGCAGAAAAAAGAAACCCATAAACCCGCGCACTACGAGTGGGTACGCCTGGAAGACCAGAGCAAAGACGAAGGCAGCCTGGCCGCCGATGCGACGGTTTCGACCTGAGTTTTGAGCGCCCCGGTTCCTACAGCATCACCCTCAAGGACGACCACGGCCTGATCCTCGGCGCCACCGGCCATCGGTAAGCGGCGAAGGCGTAAAAGCCGTCGCCGGCACCATCGAGATCGTGCTGGATAAACCCGAATACAAGCCGGCGACGAAGCCCTGGCACTGATCACTTTCCCGGAACCGGTAGGCGATGCCCTGCTGACCCTGGAACGTGATTCGGTAGAAGCCACCGCGCTGCTTTCCAAAGGCGCCGACTGGCTGAAGCTGGAAAAACTCAGCGACACCCAATACCGCGCGCGCATTCCGGTTACCGAACAGTTCTCGCCGAACCTGACCTTCTCCGCCCTGTACACCAAAGGCGGCGACTACAGCTTCCAGAACGCCGGCATCAAGGTTGCCGCGCCGCAGATCGACATCGCCATTGCCGCCGACAAAGAGCAATACGAGCCCGGCGAGTTGGTGACCATCGACCTCAGCACCCAGTTCGCCGGCAAGCCGGTAGGCACGCGCCTGACCGTCAGCGTGGTGGATGAAATGATCTACGCCCTGCAGCCAGAAATTGCTCCGAGCATCGATCAATTCTTCTACCACCCGCGCCGCAACAACGTGCGCACCAGCGCCAGCCTGTCGTTTATCAGCTACGACGTGGCCCTGCCGGGTTCGCCCACCGCGCCGGGCAAAGCCAACCGCAGCGACCGCAGCGTAAAAGTGCTGGAGCGCCGCGCCGTGAAGAAGTCGACACCGCCGCCTGGCAACCGGACCTGGTTACCGATGCCGATGGCCACGCGAAAATCACCTTCCGCATGCCCGACTCGCTGACCCGCTGGCGCATCACCGCCCGCGCCGTTGCCGACGCCGGCACCGTGGGGCAGAAGAAACAATTTATCCGCTCGGAAAAACCGCTGTACCTGAAGTGGAGCGGCCCGACCCAATTCCGTACCGACGACCAACCGGCGATGGGCGTGTTCGTCTTTAACCAAGGCGAGCAAGCGACCAAGGCCGAGCTGGTCAGCCACTTCAACGGCCAGGAAAAACGCACCCCCATCGACCTGGAAAAAGGCATCAACTACCTGCCGCTGCCCAAGGTGCCGGTGGTAGGCGGCGAATGGAAAGCCGAGCTGCTGCTCGACGGCAAACCGGTGGATGCCCTTAGCGTGACACTGCGCAGCGTCGGCAAAGGCTGGCAAGACCTGCAAACCCAACGTCTCGCCGCCAATGCCGGAAGCAACGCCCTGCAACTGCCAGGCGATGCCAGCGACATCAGCCTGCGTCTGGACGACAGCGCGCAAGCCTTGTTCAACAGCAACCTGGACGACCTGCTCGAATACCCCTACGGCTGCGTCGAGCAAACCGCCAGCCGTCTGCTGCCGCTGAGCCTGGCGTATCCGTTGCTTAGCAAAGCCGAGGTCGGCAATGCTGAAGGCGGGCGTGTAGAGAAACGCGTCACCGACCGCCTGCGCCTGATCATGCAAAACAGCCGCCTGCGCCTGGTGCAAATGGCCGGCCGGAAGCGTTGTTCACCTGGTGGGGCCAGGGCGCCGAGCCCGATGCCTTCCTCACCGCGTATGCGTACTACGCCGACTGGTATGCCAGCCAGGCGCTGGAGCTGAGCCTGCCGGCCGATCATTGGCAGCGGGTGATGGACATCTACGCCAAGCAGGCAGCGACCACGCCGCTGCTGCAACGGGCGCTGATTCTGGCCTTCGCCAAAGACATGAAGCTGCCGATCAACACCCTGGTGGACGGCCTGATGACCGACCTGGCCAACCACGACGCGCAGGCCAAGGCCGATGCGGAAGTGGCCGCCAAAGTCGACGCTGCCACCGACGATGCAGCGGCTGCCGAAGCACCACGTACCGACGTTGCCAACGTGCAGCCAGCGGACGAAGAAACGCCAAGCGATGACGGCCAGACCAGCCTGATTCTCGCCGCGCCAAACTCCAAGTTGGGTCTGGCCGTCGCCCGTGTGCTGACCGCCGAGCTGGCCAAGCAAAGCAAAGTGAATCAGCCGGCGGCGTTCGCCTCGCAACTGGCCGGTGCACAAGAACTGGTTAATGCCAGCGAGCATCCGTTTGTGGCCAGCCTGAAAGCGAAACTGGCCGGTGTCGACCAAGCCCAGGCCAAGGCCTTGCTGCAACGCCTGGCGCCGGAACAGTCGACCCTCGAACGCGCCCTGGCGCTGACCTGGCTGCAAGCCGCCAGCCAGCAAAAGGCTGCGCCAAGCGAACTGAAACCGGGTGAAGGCTGGCAGGCTCAGCAACGCCCGAGCGGCGAAACCCAGTGGGTATGGACCGGCAAAGGCGTGCCTAGCGCGCTCGACTTGCCTGCGTCCGTCACCGAGCCGGTAAACGTCGCCCTTAGCTACCGCAGCGCGCAGAGCAAACCGGGCGTATTGCCGGTGACCTTAAGCCGTCGTCTGTTGCGTTTGGTACCGGGTGATACCGCGTTTGAATTCAGCGTGAAGGAAGTGGGCGAGGGCGAAGCCATCTCCGGCGACGACCTGTACCTGGACGAAGTGAACCTCAGCAGCGAAGACGCCCGCGCCCTGCGCTACGGCCTGCTGGAAGTGCCACTGCCGCCGGGCGCCGACGTGGAACGCACCACCTGGGGCATTCAGGTGAGCGGTCTGGATTCCGAAGAAGCCGCCCCACTGGAAAAAGCCCGCCACGAAGACGGCCAACTGCTGTACGCCGTGCCGGTGGATAGCCTGCAAGGCGGCCTGACCGTGCGCCACCTGGTGCGCTTCTCGCAGAAAGGCGAATTCTCCCTGCCGCCGGCGCGCTATTCGCGCATGTACGCCCCGCAGGATCAGGCGCTGGAAAGCAAACCGAGCTACGGCAGCCTGAAGGTCGAATAAGCCGTGCGCCTGGGCTGGTTGTGCATCGCGCTGCTACCCTTGCTCGCCAGAGCCGGGGAAGCACCGCTGCAACTGGCCATTGGCGCGCCGCCGGCGACCCAACTGCTGCACCTCAACCACCAGAGCGTAATGAGCCGCGGCCCGTTGCCGGCTGAGCTCAGCACGCCCCTGGGCAGCCTGTGGAAACTCTTCGTCTACGCCTACCTGGTCGACACCGGTAAACCCGAGGTCGGCTACACCTGCAAAGGCCAGGACCGCGACGAGGTGTACTGCTGCAAAGCCGGTGAACGCATCGAACGCGACCAGGCGCTGACGCAAAGCTGCGGCCTGTATTTTTCCCAAGCCAACCTCAAGCTCGATGCCGCCGACTGGCGCAGTTACTGGCAACAACGCCAGGCGCCGCTGTGGATAAGTGACCTGGCCACCCTGCAACCGCCACAACGGGTGCCGGTCGCCGAACTGCTGCAACAGCTCGGCAGTTTGCCGGCGCAGGAACAGGCGCGGCGGGTACTGCTCGACGTGATGCTGCATGCGCCCGAAGGCGTCACCCTCGGCGCACTCGGTGGGCGGCTGCGGGTGAAAACCTGGAGCTGGTTGGCCGACCACGATGCCAAGGCGCGCCAAGGCGGTTTCGCCGGCTGGCTGGTCGACGGCACACCGGTGTGGGCCGGCGGCACCGGCACCAGCCAACGGATTCTCAAGGACTACGCCGAAGCCCTAGGCAGCGCATTGCCCGCCGCCGAACCGAAGGACGGCGGCCAGTGCGTGGAAGTGCAATTGTTCGCGCGCTACCCGGTGCGCCAGGTACGCAATAAAGCCACCGGGCAACTGGTGGGCGCCGGTGCCTTGCGCGGCGACTACGAGGTGCAATTTGCCAACGGCAATCGCCTGCCGATTACCGCCGAGGGAGAACTGTTTGTAGGTGCCGACGGCCAGCTGACCGCACGCCTGAGCCGCGAAGACTACGTGGCCCGCGTGCTCGACCGCGAAGCCTCGGCTCAGCCTGCTGAAGCGGCCAAGGCGCTGGCCATCACCATTCGCACCTACCTGCTGCAAAGCGCCACCCGCCACGGCGAATGCCTGGCCATCGCCGACAGCAGCGCCAGCCAGCGCGTGGCCCCACGCCCGGCCAGCGACGGCTCCCGGCAGATTGCCGCCTGGACCAGCGACCTGGTGCTCGCCGGCAGCCCGGTGAACTACCACAGTGACAAAGCCGGGCCAGATCGGTTGGCCTGGCAGAGCGCCGTGGAACAAGCAGGGCAGGGGCTGCGTTACGACGCCATCCTCGCCCGCGCCTTTCCCCGTGCCAGCTTAAGCCGCTGGGACCAACCCATCGCCGCTTGCCAGGCCCTGGATAACGCCGAAGCGTGGCTGAAAAAACAACAACCCGGCTGGCGCGAGCGTCTGCAACGCGAGCCCGGTTATGTGGAAACCAGCGACTTTGCCGTGTGCCAATTGAGCGGCGGCAAACCCCATGTCGACCGGGAACGCCAACGTATTTTCGTGCGCGGTATGTACTCGCTGCAGGACCGCCTCGACCTGACCCACGAATACCTGCACCTGGCCTTTGCGGCACACCCCAACGGCCAGGATGAAACCTATATCGAAGGCCTCGCCCGCCACCTACTTCTGGAATAGCCCCATGCGTGTACGCCTGACTGAAATCGCCCTGTTCCTCGCCTGCCTGCCCCTGGCCGCGGCCTATGCCAACGACGGCGTGCAAATCGACACGCCGGTCGGCGGCTGGCGCAAAGGCTCGGACGAGGGCGCGCACTTTATGCAGGAAGTGAACTACCCGGCGTCGTCGGTAAACAGCGCTGCCGACCAGGCCAATACCGCGCGTATTGCCGGGCAGATCAAGTCAACGCCCAAGGACGCGAACAAGCCGGCGCGGTTGATCGTCAATGGCATCAGCATGCCGCTCAAGGTGCAGGAAGACGGCAGTTTTGATCGGCCGTTCGTGTTTCCGTCGGGCAGCAACAGCGTGGAAGTGCGCAATGTGGATGGCACGGCCAAGCACCGGGTGCAGTTCTATAACCGGGGCAGTGGCGAGACGGCGGCGAAGTTGCGGGTGGTGTTGTCGTGGGACAGTGACAACACCGACCTGGATTTGCATGTGGTGACGCCGGACGGGGCGCATATCTGGTACGGGGATCGTTCTTCCGCGAATGGCGGGGCGCTGGATGTGGATGTGACGACGGGGTATGGGCCGGAGATGTTTGCGTCGCCTACGCCGCTTGCCGGTGAGTATCTGGTGTATGTGAATTACTTTGGTGGTGGTGCGAGTGAGGATGAGGAAGGGGCCGAGACGCCGGCGCAGATTTTGACTACGGCGCAGGTGACGGTGATTACTCAGGAAGGGACGGCTATGAAAGCAGGAGTCGTTTATTGTGCCGATGCGGGCTACTGGGGAGCTGACTATGGTTAAGAAGTTTAGTTATCCGTGAGTGGCTGCTTTCGTTTTGTGTAGTTCTTCGTTACCGCGTCTGCGGGGAGTTTTTGTTTCGCGCCTTACGCGCGAGTCACTTTTAGCATTGCCCTAAAAGTAACCAAAAGGTCTAGCCCCCACCTTGGGTTTTCACTGCGTGAAAACTACCCTCGCTACGTCGCCGCTCCAGGGGCCGGCGAGAAGGGCCATCCATGGCCCTCACGCCTTTCGCGGCTCCCGGCCGCTCAACCCCTTACGCGACGATTACGCTCGGCCTGCGCTCAAGGGGCGGGCAGATCAAGATCAAAAGCCAGATCAAAACCTGATCAAGTGCCCCTCACCCCAGCCCTCTCCCGCAAGCGGGAGAGGGGGCAGATCGAAGTGTGGGATTCGCCATACGTCACCCCTCGCCCGCGTGCGGGAGAGGGGCCGGGGGAGAGGGGCTTTTGATCTTGATCTACGGCTTGTGATCTACCCGCCCCTTTAGCGCCAGGCCGAGCGTAGTCGTTGCGTAAGGGGTCGAAGCGGCCTGGAGCCGCGGAGAGGGATGGGGCCATGGATGGCCCTCAGCCCGGCCCCTGGAGCGACGACGTAGCGAGGGAAGTTTTCACGCAGTGAAAACCCCAGGTGGGGGCTAGACCTTTTGGTTTCTTTTGGGGCAATGCCAAAAGAAACTCGCGCGTAAGGCGCGAAACAAAAACGCCCAGCACACGCGGTAATGAAGAAAAAAACCGCTCGCCAGAACAACGCCGAATCAGCGATCAATCTCCCCGTCAGGCACTCAACCGCTGTGTCACATCACTCAACTGCCCAGACAAATCCCGCAGATTCACACTGGCACTTTCGGTGCGCACCACGTTCTCCTGGTTAGTCGTAGCAATCGCCGTAATCTCGGTGAGGTTGCGCGAAATATCCTCAGCCACCGACGTCTGTTCTTCAGCCGCCGTAGCAATCTGCCGGTTCATATCGCGAATCGCCTCCACCGCCTGCGTAATACGGCTAAGCATCTGCCCAGCCTCCGTCACCTGCTGCACCCCCTCTTCACTACGGCTCTGCCCACTTTCGATCGCCTTCACCGCGTTCAACGCGCCGGTCTGCACCGTATCGATGATCTGATGAATTTCCGCGGTGGACTGCGCCGTACGCTGCGCCAGCGTACGCACTTCATCCGCCACTACGGCAAACCCACGGCCCGCTTCCCCGGCACGCGCCGCTTCAATAGCGGCGTTAAGGGCCAGCAAGTTGGTCTGATCGGCTATGCCGCGAATCACTTCCAGCACCTTGCCGATCCGGCCGCTATCGGCTTCCAGGCGGCGGATCACTTCCGCGGTGTTGGCGATTTCGCCGCGCATGGCGGTGATGGTGTTGATGGTCGAGTTCATCACCGTGCTGCCTTGCTGCGAGGAGTGGTCGGCATCGTCGGCGGCGCGGGCGGCGTCGGCGGCGTGGCGGGCTACTTCCTGGGCAGTGGCAGACATCTCGTGCATGGCCGTGGCCACCTGGTCGGTGCGCGAGAATTGCTCGGCCGTGCCTTGCGCCATCAGCGTGGCGATGGCGTTCAGTTCGCCGCTGGCGCTGTCCAGTTCGCTGGTGCTGCGTTGCAGGCGAGTGAAAGTATCGGCAAGAAAATCGCGCAGGGTATTGGCGGCTACGGCCAGGTTGCCCAGTTCGTCGCGGCGGCTGGTGTCCACACGTTGGCCGAAGTTGCCTTGGCTGAGGCGGCCGATATGTTCGATCAGGCTTTTGATCGGGGTGATCAGGTTGCGGTTGACCAGCCACAGGCTCAGCAGCGCAATTAGCACGCTGGCGCCCAGCAGCACGGCAGTGCCCAGCCACACGGTGCGGTCGGCACTGGCGCTGATGGCTTTGGCCTCGTCTTCGCTGCGTTGGTGCAGCTGCGTGACCAGCGCGCCCATCTGGTCGCTGGTGGCGCGGTCGATGCCTTGCACGGCTTTGTCGCCGGCAGTAGGGTCGGCAGCGGCGGCGATAAAGGCGGCTTTGCCTTTGCGGTAAGCGGCGCCCAGAGACTGGTGCTCGCTGCGCAGTTTCTCCACCTGGCTTTTCAAAGCGGCGTCATCGCCGGCTTCGGCCACCAGCTTGCCAAGAATGTCCTGCACCTTGCGTTCCTGGTCTTCGAACTGGCCCCAGTATTTGTCCTGGGCGGCCTGGTCTTTGCCGCGCAGCAGCACGTTTTTCCATTCCTGGACCTGGGATTTGAATTCGATATTGGCTTGGTCGACCAGTTGCGATTCTTGCAGCGGGCCGTCGAGCAGGCCGCGGTAGTTCTGGATGCCGCCGGACAAAAAGCTGAAGCAGGCCAGGGCAATGATGACGGTTAGCAGCAGACTGCCGCCCAATAGGGCGAGGATCTGCGCACGCAGGGAGTTTTGTAGAAACATGGGTAACGCCTCTCGGGGCCGGTTCTGGCTAAACACCCGTTCGCTCTAGGTGCGAGGCGTCTTAACTTCCATGTAGCTCACTGACGACAGACACGCCGAAACTGTCCGCCGAGCTTGATGGCCTGGAGCGCACAGGTGTTGTCTCAATATAGTCGGCTGTAGGGGCTTGCACTTGAGTGCGTCGGAAGATTCTGGCAAATAGCCATGACGGTCGGTCGTGGCTACTAATCGTGTGATTACGCCAGGTGCAGGTGGTTGTCCCACAGCCCAGCCGGCAGATCGAGCGGCTGCGCGCTGATGCTGGTGCTGCGACAGTCATACACACGGCAGCGGCCCTGGCCGGAGGTGACCACAAAACCGTCTTTCACCGCACCCACACCGGCACAGTCGGGCAGCGGTGCGTCCAGACGAACGGCGCCGGTATCGAGGTCCCAGATAAAGAAGCGATTGCCGCGCGGCGCCGTGAGGGCCACCAGGCGCAGGTCGTTGTGCACCGCCACGCTGGCGGTGTAATGGGCCATGGCATCGCGCTGCTCGGCTTCCAACGGGAAGGCTTGAAACGGTTGCCCTGGGCGCTTGATGGCGAGGAGGTCGGCAGGCTCGTGGGCGTCGCCCATAAACTGCTGGCCGGCGACGATGGTGCCGTCGTTGGCGATGGCCAGGTGGCGCACGCTGTTCATCGACTGGCTCAGGGTTTCCTTGGAAATTAACGTGCCGTCGCGCTTGAGCAGCACCAGGCTAGGCTCCATGGCATGCAGGTTCATTTCCTTACGGCTTTCGGCTTCAGTGCGAATGCCGCCGTTGGCGATCACGAAGGTTTCGCCGTCCGGCATCCACGACACTTGGTGCGGGCCCAACCCATGGGTGCTGAGTTCGCCGCTGTGGTGCAACTGGCCGTTCTCGTAGCGGTACACGGTGAGCAGGCCACGGCCGGGATCGGTGGTGTCGTTGTCGGTGGTGTACAGCCAGTCGCCGCTCTGGTGGAACACGCCATGGCCGTAGAAGTGCCGGTTGGGCTGCGACTTCACGGTTTGCAGCAAGCGGCCGTCGCGCAGGTCGATCAGGTAGCTCTCAGTGCCGGGCCGGCGCGCTACAAACAACGCAATCGACTCGCTCGGGTGTTCCACCACGTCGTGGCAGCGCTGCGCCACTTCGGTGGCGAATACCTGTGTGCCATCCAGGCGGTAACCCACGGCATAGTGCTTGCCGTTGCTGTCGTCGCGGGCGGACAGCACCAGCGGGTTTTTACCGTTGCGGCTTACGGTCCAGCCGCCCAGCGTGAGTGCGCCGAGCAGCAGGCTGCCGAGGCCCAGGACATGGCGGCGGAGCATATTAGTCACCATCGTTGGCGTTGAAGCCAAGTTGGACGTTGAGGGCTTTCGCCAGCTCGCTTTCGTGCAGGCGATGAACCACGTTGAGGCTGTCGTAGAAGTCGTTCAGCGCTTTGCGCCCGGCTTCGTCGGCGAGCAGTTCGGTGAGCGGGCGGTCGAGGGCGGCCAGCTGACGTTTGGATTCCACATAGGCGGCGTCGATCTTGGCTGCCAGGTCTTTCTGCTCGGCCGGCAGCAGGCCACGGATGCCGTGGTTATCCACGCCCTGCCAGAGGGTTTCGGCGCTGGCCAGGCTCGCGCCAATCGATTTCAGCGAGGTGTTGCTGCGCCAGCCTTCGGCCTGGAACGGCTGCGGCAGGTTTTTGGTTTGCCGACCCAGCGGCGCGCCGAGTTTTTTCTTCAGCGAGTCGAGGCTGGTGACCTGCACGCGCAGCAGCTCAGCGATCGCCTCGTGGGAGTCGGCGTAACGCTGGTTGGGGAATTTGCTCAACTGCTCGACCATGCCGTCTTTGCTGTTCCAGCGGCCGAGAATTTCTTCCGCCAGGGTTTGCTGGCGCTGGCCGATGGCTTCCAGCAGCGGGCAGTAGCGCGCCTTGGTTTCGGCGTTGGCCAGGTCCAGCTTGCTGTCGTAGAGGATGTACTCGTAGGCCGACAGGCCTTGAACCACCACGCTGGATTTGGCCAGGGCGGTGGCGTCGATATTCGGCGTGGCTTTTACCAGTTGCTCGACCTGACGGCCGACCAGGTCTTTTTTATCCGGCCAGAACTGCACCTGCCAGGCGCGGTTGCCTTCGGCCAGTGGGCCGATCATCAGCGGCTGTAATTCAGCCCAGGCTTTTTGCGCGGCCAGGAAGTCGGCGCGGGCTTTTTCCAGGTCGGCTTTGCCGGAGCAGAAGGCCAGGGCGCTGGCGGCCAACGCACGGTCGGCTTCTACCCAGCGGCTGTAGGTCGGCAGATCACTTGCTTGGCCAGCGCCGTGGAAATTTCCGCTTGCTGGTCAGCCGGCGAGCAGGCGCCCAGGGCGAGGGCGGCGATGCTGCTGAACAGCAGTTTTGTACGGAACTTGTTCTTACCAAACATTGGCGATGGGCTCCTTTAGAGAGAATTCAGGAAAGCCAGCAGTGCACTGCGCTGCTCGGCATCGTAAGCGAGAACCTGCTGTTTGGCTGCCTGCGCTTCGCCGCCGTGCCAGAGAATGGCTTCCAGCAGGTTGCGCGCGCGACCGTCGTGCAGAAATTGGGTGTGGCCACTCACCGTTTGCGTGAGGCCGATGCCCCACAGCGGCGGCGTGCGCCATTGGCTGCCGCTAGCTTGGTATTCCGGGCGGTTGTCGGCCAGGCCGGCGCCCATATCGTGCAGCAGTAAATCGCTGTAGGGCGAATCACCTGGTTGGCCAGTTCCGGCTCGGCGGCGTCGCTACGGGTGGTGTATTGCGGTGTATGGCATTGCTGGCAGCCGGCCTGGTGGAACAGGCCTTTGCCGTCGAGCACTTGCGGGTCATCCACCTGGCGGCGCGCCGGCACGGCGAGGTTGCGGGTGTAGAACAGCACCTGGCTGAGCAGGTGGTCGCTTACTTCCGGCACGCCGCCGTTGGGGGCGGCTTTGCAGGCAGTTTGTGCGGCGGTGCATTCGTCGAACGGGCGCAGGCTGGTGGTCAGGCCCATGTCGGAGGAGAAGGCGTGCACGTTCTGCTGGTTCAGGGTCGGTTGCCCGGCCTTCCAGCCAAAGCGGCCCAGCACGGTTTTTTGCTGAACATCGTCCCAGACGAAATTGGGCTGACCGTTGATGCCGTTGTTGGCGGCTTTCTGTGCCTTGGCGTTGGCCAATAGCGCGTCATCGGGGATGGCTTCCAGCAGGCCCAGGCCGATCATGGGCGGGGCCACCCGTGGGGAAAATTGCGCGGCAGGGCTGATCGGGCCGTAGCCCCAGTTGCTCAGTTTGAGCAGCGGTTTGCGCAGCTCGACCTGGGTGCCGTCTTTAAAGGTCACCTGGCTGGTTTCGTAGTCCATGCGCACGCGCACTTCGGGGGCTACGCCTGGGATGGCCATGTCTTGC
This sequence comes from Pseudomonas sp. CC11G, assembly GCF_056174845.1. Taxonomy (NCBI): domain Bacteria; kingdom Pseudomonadati; phylum Pseudomonadota; class Gammaproteobacteria; order Pseudomonadales; family Pseudomonadaceae; genus Pseudomonas; species Pseudomonas sp. CC11G. The sequence goes on along the minus strand of NZ_JBWBZC010000035.1, from coordinate 6,632 downwards.
AGCTGGGTGCCGTACACCGGCTCGGGCACCACGCCGACCTTTTCAATCAGCTGGGCCATTTCCGCACTCGGCGGCAGCGACACGCGCACCAGCATCGACACCGCGCTTACGTCGTCGTCGCCTTCCGGCGGATGGCCACGGCCGTCTTTGATATGGCAGTTCTGGCAGGCGTTGGTGTTCATCAACGGGCCGAGGCCGTCACGCGCGGTGGTGGTGGAGGGGGCGATAACCCAAGGGCTGCGGAAAAAGCTGTTGCCGACGGCAAAGTCCAGTTGGCGCTCGTGCGAGAGGTTATCGGACGGTTGCATAAAGGCTTCGCGGCTTTGCGTGCTGGTGGTGGTTTGCCCGCCAGCTTGGGCTTCACCTGGTTCGGCCTGAGTGAAGCGCGGCGAGTCGTCACAGGCGCTCAGGGCAACCAGGCTCAAGGCAAGCAGCAAGTACAGGAGCGCGCGGGGCATCAAGGGTGTTCCAGACCACGAAAACAAGCGCGCAAGCTTAGCAGCATGGGCCATTTCAAATAAGAGGGATTAGCGTTTGCCAGGGAGGTTAATTGTCACACGGTAAAAAAGTTGTGAAACCACGGAAGAAAAAGGAGGGCGAAAAAAAACGGATGCGCTTTGTGGGCGCATCCGTTTCCAGTTCAGTGAGCCAGATTTTGGCGATTAGAACTGGTGATCAGCGGTGTCAGGCTTGAGGTCGTTGATGCCCAGTTTGGCAGCAGCTTGCTCGATGGCGCCGGTCTGTTTCACCAGGGAGGCGATAGCGTCGCGCACGATCTGGTTGCCAGCGGCGTTGTCGGCAGCGATCAGCTGGTCGAAGTGCACGCCTTTGTTGGCGCTGTCGACCATCGCTTGCAGTTTGCCTTCGGTGGCGGCCAGGTCGTCTTTAACCACGGTGTCGGTCGCAGGATCTGCTTTGGCCACCAGGGACGACAGGCTTGGGCCGGTCAGGGTGGTGCCGTCGACTTTCTTGTACTCGCCCAGGTAGATGTTGCGAATACCTTTGCCGTTGTAGAAGTGCGAGTTGTGGGTGTTGTCGCTGAAGCAGTCGTGTTCGTCTTCGGTGGAGTTGGCTTCCAACGCCACTTTCATACGCTCGCCCGCCAGCTCGCCGAGGGACAGCGAACCCATGCCGAACAGCATTTTGCGCAGGCCGTTTTCCGGGGCGTCAGCCACCAGGGTGGCGCGGTAGTTGTCGGCGACGCCGGCTTTCCACTGTTCAACCATGCTGTCCAGATCCTTGACCAGCAGATCGGTAGCGGCTTTCAGGTATTCAGCACGACGGTCGCAGTTGTCGTGGGTGCACGCTGCGCCTTTGGCGTAGTCGGTAGCCGGACGCTCGCCAGCGCCCGGGCCGGTGCCGTGCAGGTCTTGGCCCCACAGGAGGAATTCGATGGCGTGGTAGCCGGTCGCAACGTTGGCTTCGGAGCCGCCCAGTTCGTTCAGGCTGGCCAGTTTTTCGCCGGTGATTTCGGAAACGTCGATTTTGTCGTCGCCAACCTGGATGGATTTGTTGGCGATGATGTTGGCGGTGGCAGCCGGGTTGCCCTGGGCCGACGGGGTGTCAGCAGCCACGTAATCGATCAGGCCTTCGTCCAGCGGCCAGGAGTTCAGTTGACCTTCCCAGTCATCTACAACGGCGTTGCCGAAACGGAATACTTCGCTCTGCATGTACGGAACGCGAGCGGCCAGCCAGGCGTCTTGCGCGGCTTTCTGGGTGGTGGCGGACGGCGCGGCGATAAAGGCGTCTACGGCCTTCTGCAGAGCGTGGCCGGTGGTAGCGGCGTCGCTGAACACAGCGAAGGCGATATCAGCGTAATGGTTGACGACGGCCTTGGCGGCAGCCTCATCGACTTTGCCAGTAGCGGCAGCAGCAGGAGCAGTAGCGGCGGTGCTGGCAGCAGGAGCGGCTGCTTGAGTGGCTTGCTCTTTCTTGTCGTCGCCGCAACCGGCGAGAGAAATAGCGATGGCCAGCAGACTGGCGGTAGCCAGAGGCATACGAATCATGGCGAGGTCCTTTGCATCGAGAGGTGGGTGACAGCGCAGCCTGTCTGGGCCGCAAAACCCGCACATAATGCGAAAGATTTGCATTTTGTGCAAAGCCCTTATGCCCCTATTTATTGTTTTGACCGTGCGCCAGTTCTGCTTTGCATAGCGGTTCGTGGCTAGAATGCGAGCTCTTGCGTACTGCTTGGATGGGAGATCCTGCTATGAGCGTGACGGCCGTTGTCACTTTGGTGGTGCTGTTTTTTATCGCGGTGTATGCCGTGTCGGTTTACAACGCGCTGGTGCGGGTCAAGCATGGCGTAACCAAGGCCTGGTCGAACATCGATGTGCTGCTCAAACAGCGCCACGATGAATTGCCCAAGCTGGTGGAAACCTGCAAGCAGTACATGGCCCACGAGCGCAACACGCTCGAGCAGGTGATCAGCGCCCGCAACGCGGTGGGCACTGCCCGTGAGCGCGGTGATGTGAACGCCGTTGGCCAAGCCGAAAGCGGCCTGCGCGCCGGCCTTGGGCAGCTGTTCGCCCTGGCGGAAAACTACCCGCAGCTCAAAGCCAATGAGAGCTTCCAGTTTCTGCAGCAGCGCATCAGCGGCCTGGAAAACGGCATTGCCGATCGCCGCGAGCTGTACAACGAAGCGGTGAATATCAACAACGTGCGCATCGAGCAATTCCCCGATGTGGTCGTTGCCCGCGTATTCAATTTCAAGCCTGCCGACTTGCTGGTATTCAGCGATGCGGAAAAGGCCGACGTCGACGTCAAAGCCCTGTTCAGTTAAGCGCTGCGCCGTGGATATCCAACAGTTCCTGTTTTTGCTGTGCTTCGCCGTGGCGGCGTGTGGCGGCGGCGCCTGGTGGTGCATCAAGCGCCTGGGCCAGGCGCGCCATTTGCTCGATACGCCTACCTCGAAAATCCGTTCGGCCGCCCAAGGCTACGTCGAATTTTACGGCGTGCTGCAAGAGCTGCCAGAGGCGCAACTCGTCGCGCCGCTCACTGCCACGCCGTGTTTGTGGTGGCGGTTCAAGATTGAAGAGTGCCGTGACGACGACAAGCGCCGCAGTTGGAGCGTGGTGGAAAAAGGCACCAGCGAAGGCTGGCTGCGCATCAGCGATGCCACCGGCGATTGCCTGATCGATCCCAGCGGCGCCGAGGTGCGCGCCTCCACCCGACAGGTCTGGTACGGCAGCACCCGGCATCCGCTGGGGCTGGCCAAGACGGGTTTCTTCGCGTTGCTCAGCCAAGGCGAACGTTATCGCTACACCGAAGAGCGCCTGCACGTGGGCCAGCCGCTGTACGCCATCGGCGATTTCAAAACCACCGGCGGCGGGCGGCAAGGCTTGGACCTGAACGCCGCGCAAGGCGATGTGATTCGTGAATGGAAGGGCGATTTCACCGGCCTGATGCAGCGCTTTGACAGCAATGGCGATGGCCAGTTGGACGAGCGCGAATGGAACCGCGTGCGCTTGGCGGCGCAGCTCGAAGCCGAAGACCGGCATCGGCAAACCAGTGCGCGCCCGGCGACCAACTTTATGGGTCGGCCCGATACTTCACAGCCGTTTATTCTTTCCAATGCCGGGGAAGATGAGTTGGCGCGGTCGTTTTACTGGCAGGCGGCAGCAGGTGCGGTGGTGTGCTTGCTGGGGGCGTTGGCGATTAACTGGTTGCTGCAGAACTACCACGGCTGACCTGATTCCTAACCACCGTCCTTCCCGCGAAGGCGGCGGTCCGACGATTCGCAATCCTGAGTGTTTCAGCTCTGCGCACGGTTCGGACATTCTGGGTCCCCGCCTGCGCGGGGACGACGGTGGGCGGGTCGCGGTGTGTAGTTCACCCCAATAAAAAACGCCCGCAATCGCGGGCGTTTTTGTTGGGGCTGTTTTACAGCGTCGTACTGGCCGTACTGATCCGCCGCGACTGCTTGAGAAACAGCGTCAGCTCCCGAGCCGGCAGCGGCTTGCTGTACAGGTAGCCCTGACCTTCGTGGCAGCCCTGGGCAATGATGTAAGCCTCTTGCTCCAGCGTTTCCACGCCTTCTGCAATCACCTGCATGCCCAGGCTCTTACCGAGCTGAATGATGGCGCGCACGATGGTGGCGTCGTCTTCGTCGTCGAGCAGGTCCTGCACGAAGCTCTTGTCGATTTTGATCTTGTCGAGCGGCAAGCTCTTCAGGTAGCTCAGCGAGGAGTAGCCGGTACCAAAGTCGTCAATGGCAATCAGCGCGCCGGAGCGGCGCAGGCTGAGCAGGTGCTGGGCGGCGGTCGTGATGTCTTCCATCAGGCCGGTTTCGGTCACTTCCAATTCCAGGCTGCGCGGCGGCAGGCGGTACACCTGCATCAGGTTGTTCACCACCCGCGGCAACTCGGCGTGGTGCAGCTGCACGGTGGACAGGTTGATGGCCATGCGCAGGTCGGTAAACCCCTGGTCATGCCATTCGCGCAGTTGGCGGCAGGTCTGGTCGAGAATCCATTCGCCAATCGGAATGATGCTGCCGTTCTGTTCGGCCAGCGGAATAAAGGTGTCTGGCGGCACCAGACCATGCACCGGGTGGTTCCAGCGCAGCAGCGCTTCGACGCCGACGATGCGGTGGTCGCGGTAGTCCACTTGCGGTTGATAGACGAGATGCAGCTGGCCTTGGGTAAGGGCTTCGCGCAGGTCTTTTTCCAGCTCGCGGCGGCGGCGCATTTCGCTGTCGACGCTGGCGATATAGAACTGGTAGCGGTTGCGCGAACGGCTCTTGGCCAGGGTCATGGTTTGTTCGGCTTTTTGCAGCAGCTTCTCGGTGCTGTCGCCGTCTTCGGGGAACAGGGTGATGCCGATGGTGGCGCGCAGCATCACTTCCTGCTGGTCGAGCAGGAAGGGCGCTTCCAGGTCGTCGAGCACCGCTTGCGCAAGCTCGGCGGCTTCGTAAGGTTGTTCGATATCGGCTTGCACCAGGGCGAACTGGTCGCCGCCCAAACGGGCCAGCGCGCCGAGGCGGCCGCTGTGGCTGCGCAGGCGGTCGGACAGGGCCAGCAACAGTTGGTCGCCGGTCTGGTAGCTGAACTGCTCGTTGATGCCTTTGAAGTCATCCAAGCCGACGCAAAGCACGGCCACGCGCCGTTGCAGGCGGCCGGCATCGCCGAGAATCTGGTCGAGCTGGGTTTGCAGTTGCTGGCGGTTGGGCAGGCCGGTGAGGAAGTCGTACTGGGCCATGCGCAGCAGGCTGTCTTCGGCTTCGCGGCGTAAATGGGTGTTGCGTTCGATAGAGGAAAGCAACTGGTTGGCCGTGTTTATCCACAGGCCCAACTCGTTCTTCTCGTTGCCCGGCAACATCGGCAGTTTGTGTTCGCTGGGCCGGTCCGGGTTGATATTGGTGAGGTGCTCGATGATTTTCGAGAGCGGCTTGGTCAGCAGCCAGTGGTAGACCAGGTACAGCACCAGGCCCATGGCCAGGGCGCGCAGCACACCGGAGACAAAGATGATCACCGAACTCGTGATGAAATCCTGGCCATAGCGGGCGGTATCGAGGGTGATGGCGAGGTCGCCGTAGTATTCGCTGTAGGGGCCTCGGCCCACCAGTTGGGTGGTGAAGGTGGCTTCGTCGCCAAGGATCGGGTCGGTCAGCCAGCGCGTGGCGCGTACCATCGGCTCGCGGGATTTTTCCGCCAGCATCGGCTCGTTCGGATGGCCAATGGAGGCCACGCGTACGGACTCGTTTTGGAACAGGCCTTCGATAACCTGCATGCCCATTTCCCGGTCCAGGCTGTAAACGGCCTGGGTGGAGGGGTCGCGAAACATATCCAGAATACGGTGGGCGTCATCGGCGATCGCCTGTCGCGTCTTGTAGACGTCGAACATGATCTGCGCGCAGCTCAACAGCACCCCGACCACTAGCGCTGATAACAACACTACGCGCAGTAGTTTCAGCGACAGGCTGTGTTTGAGTTCCAGCTTCAAATGACCATTCCTTAATCGAGACCACAGGCGTCATACCGACGGAGTATTTAGCAATCGTGAGGAAGCAGTCAAAGGGCCATCACGGTGGAAAATATCAAAGAGCGACGGCGGCCGGCCAGCGCTTTTTTCAACCCCTGCGCGCGGTGCATGGGGCGCAATGAAACTGTGTCGTCGTGGCTCTTCACAACTTTAGACCGCTGAGCGTTTTTCTCGCGGCTGGGCACGCAGATTGCGATAAATGGCCCGCCTTCGTAAACCGCTAAGAAAGCAGGTTGTGATCGCCCATAAAAAAACCCGGCGATTCGGCCGGGTTTTTTCTCAAGCGTCTGCTACTTAGGCTGCGAAGTTTTTCGCAACGAAGTCCCAGTTCACCAGGTTCCAGAACGCTTCTACATACTTCGGACGCAGGTTGCGGTAGTCGATGTAGTAGGCGTGTTCCCAGACGTCGCAGGTCAGCAGCGGGGTGTCGCCGCTGGTCAGCGGGCAGCCGGCGCCGATGGTGCTGGCCAGAGCCAGGGAGCCGTCAGCTTTCTTCACCAGCCAGCCCCAGCCGGAGCCGAAGGTGCCGATGGAGGTCTTGCTGAATTCTTCTTTGAATTTGTCGAACGAACCGAAGGCGTTGTTGATGGCATCAGCCAGGGCGCCAGTCGGTTGGCCGCCGGCGTTTGGCGCCAGGCAGTTCCAGTAGAAGG
>NZ_JBWBZC010000034.1:0-29417 GCF_056174845.1 Pseudomonas sp. CC11G | reverse complement strand
TCGGGGTATAGGAGTTGTACGCGTTGCCAACCTGCGACGGTGCGTCAGGTCGTCGCCCGGGTCGTTAAGGTTTCGGTGTGGGTGTAGGTGTAGCCCGCGTAGAGCTGCAGGTCGGTGATCACTTCGCCGCTGACTTCGGCATCAAAACCCAGCGAGCGTGCTTTGCCGCCTGCTACGTAGCAGTCGAGGCAGGAGTCGTCGAGAAGGGCCGCTTTGTTTTTCTGATCGACACGGAAGATCGAGAACGAGGTATTGACCCGCCCATCCACAACTCGCCCTTCAGGCCCAACTCATAGTTGCTGCCGAGTATGGGTTTTCATCGGCGCGCCGTTGACGTCGGTGACCGTCTGCGTTTGAAGATATCGGCGTAGCTGATATAGGCCGACCACTCCGGGGTCAGCTCATAGATAAAGCCACATAGGGGCTGACTTGGCCGGTTTCCTTGGAGGTGTCCCCATAATTGTCGATGCCCGGATCAATGTAGTCCTTGTCGTAGTCGTACTTGTAGTTGCTGGCCCGCGCACCCACGACGAACGTAAGGGGGTCGAGTAGCTTGTAACGCAGCACGCCGTAGATCCCGGACTGGGTGATCTTCGCCTTGGTGTAGGCCGCGTAGGTGGTAGCCAGCATCTCGGCCCGACTGGGTTGTGGCGGCGAAAAAATATCGTAGATGTTGAGCACATGGCCGCGGTGATGTTCTGCCCGCCACCTTGCAAGTCGTCAGTGCGCAAGTCACTGGCGTTGGCGCCCACTACCAGTTCGTGCTCACGCCCCAGGTTTTCGAATTTGCCGGTGAGGTTGATGTCAGCGCCTTTGTTGGTGTTCTCGAACTCATAGAGATAAGTCCGCGAACGCATGCCTAAACCGGTTGCTGGATCGACTGCGCCACGGCCCCAGGCGTAGAACATATCGTTGGTTTCGCGCACATAGCTGGCAGCCGCTTTCAGCGTCCAGTCTTCATTGAAGTGGTGCGTCAGGTCGCTGAAGTAGGTGGTCTGTTTGTTGTTCCACTTGTTCCAGTCGGCGCCGGTGTAAGTGGAGCGGCTGATATCCAGTGCGCTGCCATCTTTGGCACGCGGCAGGCCTCCGAAGAACGGCGTGGAGTGCAGGTCTTCAACGCTGGCACCGGCGGCAATGGTGGTGCTGTCGGTGAGGTCGTATTCGAGAATGCCGTACAGCACATTCTTTTTGCTTTCGGCTGTGTCGTAGAAATAGTCACGGTCTTCGTGAGCGGCGACCACGCGGCCCCGCAGCTTGCCGTCCGGGGTCAATGGCGTGCTGCCGTCGATGGATTGGCGGTAATTGTCCCAAGTGCCAGCGCTGCCTTGAATCGACAACGCCTGCTCAGCCTTCGGGCGCTTACGCACCAGGTTTACCGCGCCACTGGCCGCACCGGCACCTTGCAGTAGGCCGTTGGCACCGCGCAGCACCTCCACGCGGTCGTAGATCTGGGTGTCGGAGGTAAAGCCGCTGCTACACCGTAGTAGCGGCGGTCCAGCGGTACGCCGTCGTACTGGAATGTCTCGATCTCAAAGCCACGGGAATAGAAGTACTTGCCGCCCGGGGCTTTGGTAAGTGGTGATCCCCGTAGTTTTTTCCAATACGTCGTTCAGGGTATTGAGGTTCTGATCATCCATCGCCTTACGCGTGACGATGGACACTGACTGGGGGATATCTTTGAGCTTGTGCTCCCCCTTGCCGATGGTGGCTACGCTTGCGGTGTAGCTGCGCTGTCTTCGTGGTGGCGCCCAGGGCCTGGCCGGTGATGTTGGCAGGGGTCAAGGCTGCCGAATCGTCGGTGTTGATGGGGCGCAAGGTCACGCTATTGCCGTTGAGCTCATACGTCAGGCCGCTGCCTTGCAGCAATTGGTTCAGCGCTTGCGCCGGCTCCAGATTGCCTTTGAGTGGCTGGGTGCGCAGATTCTTGATTGCGTCCGGGCTATACAGCAATTGCAGGTTGGCTTGCTGCGCCAGGGCGTTAAGCGCACCCACCAGACTTTGTGCAGGAATATCCAGCGCCACCGGCTGGGCCATGGCCGACAGCGAGCTGCTCAGCGCCAGGGCGAGCAGGGTGGGCGACAGCAGGGCGCGGTTTTTCTTGCGAACCGCGGCGGCCAGGGAGAGAGCGGAACGTTGGACATGTTAGGTCTCTAAGTGTTGGCAGTGTGTGCTTTATGAGAGTTATTCGCAGTTATGAAACGGATGAGGGGAAAAAACCGGAAAAGTTTTTTGAGCACACACGAGTTTTTTCGCTGGAGACACGGCAAGGATGCGGGAGAAGGGCGGACGTCACCCCTCGCCCGCTTGCGGGAGAGGGGCCGGGGGAGAGGGCAACCTGAAAACCTCGGCTACAAGGCTTTGCGCCCGGCCATATGCCGCAAGTAGCTGATCAATTGCTGAAGTTCTTTATCGCCGAGTACCTGCGCACTAAACCCCGGCATCTTGCCTTGCGGCCAACGGCGCAGGCTTTGCGGGTCGCGGATGTATTGGGCCAGAAAGCCCTCGGCAAAATATTCGGTGGGGTTATGCGGCACGTTCAGGTCGGGCCCGAACTGGGCATCACCCGCGCCGTTCAACCGGTGGCAGGCCAGGCAGTTTTTCTGGAATTGGGCGAAGCCGGCTTGCACGTCGGCATTGGCATCGGCGGCCGGCACCAAGGCGGGGAAACGTTCAGCCAGCGAGCCGAGGCGGCTGATTTTCGCGACCTGAAAGGGCCATTGTTCAGGGCCGATGTGGTCGACTTCAGGATTGGTCCACACCAGATAAAACGGCCCTGCACTCGGCTTGTCTTTGCCCAACGCCGGCCAGGGTTGCGCGGAATCTTCAATCGCCAGCCACGCGCGGCTGCCGGTTTTCTGCAACAACGGGCCGGCCGGCAGTTCGGCGGCAAAACCGTCTAGCGCGACCATTTGCAGTGATCGCCAGCCGTTACGCCGTCCAACAGCGCGGCCACAGGAATGGCGCGGTAGTGCATCGGGCGCTCGTAGGCGACGTCTTGGGGATATCGATTGATTGCAGTTGCGGGTGCTTGAGCAACTCAGTGGTGCTCAGGGTGCGGGTGCCGCCGGGAAGGGAAAGGGTGAGATCTGCCGCCAGGCTGGGCAGACAAACCAGGAAGAGAAAACCAGCAAGAATCCCGCGCATGCAACCGCTCCATCAGATGATGTCGCGATTCTAGTTCGTAGGATGGGTAGAGCGCAGCGAAACCCATCGATTCGCCTAACGATGGGTTTCGGCTGTGCCTCGCCTAGGCGGCCCCACCCATCCTACGGACTGGAGATGCTCAGCTGATCAGGCGTGAGAGGTTGGGAAGTATGAGAACGACTGTAGTGGCAAAGAGTATCCATCCGGCTTGGCGGATTTTGGGTTTCTTGATCATGGCGGTCGGCCTTTGTTCTTGTTGGCATGCCCAGGCCTTGGCTACGTCCAGCCCCCGGCACGCCTTGCTCAGTAGAAAAATCGCCCCGGCAAAACCCGGCAGCGACGCCCTAGCTCTATGAACGTTAGCTCTGTAAACAGTAGGGGCCGCGTCACACGGGGCTTAGAAGACTTGGTATCAAGAAAGTGCTGCTTGCGCCCATCGGTTATGCCAAAAGTTGATATCAGCAACCAACCCCTATTCCAGACACCTCGCTGCCTAGCGCTTTGCGCGCTGAAATCCACGACCATTCGTCTGAGCACTGTGGTCAATGGCCCTGAGCATTTCGGTCATTGAGCCTGAACGCGCTGGCGTTATGGTGTAGCGGCATACAACAACAGGCCGTGCGCGCCGTTTGGCGCGCGCGGCCGATAGCCAGTCCTTCAGCAGAAGGCCAGAGGATGTCATGACCGAAGCATTCATTTTCGATGCGGTGCGCACCCCGCGCGGCAAGGGCAAAAGGACGGCGCGTTGCACAGCGTCAAACCCGTCAACCTGATGGCCGGCCTGCTTACCGCGCTGCAGGAACGCAACAACCTCGACACCAGCCAGGTAGACGACATCGTCCTCGGCTGCGTAACCCCAGTGGGCGACCAAGGCGCTGATATCGCCAAGACCGCGCCCATGGTGGCCAAGTGGGACGTGAGCGTTTCCGGCGTGCAAATCAACCGCTTCTGCGCCTCGGGCTTGGAAGCCGTCAACCTCGGCGCCATGAAAGTGCGCTCCGGTTTCGAAGACCTGGTGGTGGTCGGCGGCGTTGAATCGATGTCCCGCGTACCGATGGGTTCCGACGGCGGCGCCTGGGTGATGGACCCGGAAACCAACCTCAGCACCAGCTTCGTGCCGCAAGGCATCGGCGCCGACCTGATCGCCACGCTGGAAGGCTTTAGCCGCACCGACGTCGATTCCTTCGCCCTGCGCTCGCAACAGAAAGCCGCCCGCGCCAGCGCTGATGGCTCGTTCAAGAAATCGCTGATTCCGGTTACCGACCAGAACGGCATCGTGCTGCTCGACCACGACGAATTTATCCGTGGCGAGTCCACCCTCGACGGCCTCGGCTCCCTCAAACCAAGCTTCGAAATGATGGGCCAGATGGGCTTCGACTCCACCGCCATCCGCCAGTACAGCCACGTGGAACGCATCAACCACGTGCACACGCCAGGCAACAGCTCCGGCATCGTCGACGGCGCTGCGGCCATGCTGATCGGCTCCGCCGCCAAAGGTAAGGAACTGGGCCTGAAGCACGGGCGCGCATCGTGGCCACCGCAGTCACCAGCACCGACCCCACGATCATGCTCACCGGCCCGGCGCCGGCGACCCGCAAAGTGCTGGCCAAGGCCGGGCTGAGCGTGGACGACATCGACCTGTTCGAAGTGAACGAAGCGTTCGCCTCGGTGGTGATGAAGTTCATGAAAGACATGGGCGTCAGCGAAGAGAAGGTCAACGTCAACGGCGGCTCCATCGCCATGGGCCACCCGCTAGGCGCAACCGGTTGCGCGATTCTCGGCACGCTGCTCGATGAGCTGGAGAAACGCAATCTGCGTTACGGCTTGGCCACTTTGTGCGTAGGCGGCGGTATGGGTATCGCCACGATCATTGAGCGCGTTTGACTGCGCAGCTGACAGGATAAAAACAAAATGACTGACGCCATCCGTTATGAAAAAGGCCAGGACAATATCGTCGTCCTGACCATCGATATGCCCGGCCAAAGCGCCAACACCATGAACGCCGTTTACCGTGAAGCCATGGCCGCTACCGTCGCGCGCCTGGAAGCGGAGAAGGCCGAGATTGCCGGGGTGATCGTTACCTCTGCGAAGAAAACCTTCTTCGCCGGTGGCGACCTCAATGAACTGGTTAAAGTCACCAAGGCTGATGCCAAAGACTTCTACCAGATGATCCTCAACATCAAAGGCCAACTGCGCCGCCTGGAAACCCTGGGCAAGCCAGTGGTCGCGGCCATCAATGGTGCGGCCCTGGGCGGCGGCTGGGAAATCTGCCTGGCCTGCCATCACCGCATCGCCCTGGATAGCAGCGCCGTGCAACTGGGCTTGCCGGAAGTCACCCTCGGCCTGTTGCCGGGCGGCGGCGGGGTAGTGCGTATGGTGCGTATCCTCGGCCTGGAAAAAGCCCTGCCGTACCTGGCCGAAGGCAAGAAAGTGCGTCCGGCCGAGGCGCTGAAAGCCGGCCTGATTCACGACATCGCCGCCGACCGCGACGAGATGCTCGCCAAGGCCCGCGCCTTTATCGCCGCCAACCCGACTGCCGTGCAGCCGTGGGATGTGAAGGGCTACAAGATTCCCGGCGGCACGCCGTCGAGCCCGAACGTGGCGCAAATGCTCGCCATCGCACCGTCGGTATTGCGCGACAAAACCAAAGGCTGCTTCCCCGCGCCGGAGAAAATCATGTGCGCCGCCGTGGAAGGCGCGCAGGTGGATTTCGACACCGCGCAACTGATTGAAGCGCGCTACTTCACCGAGCTGACCACCGGCCAGGTGGCGAAAAACATGATTGGCACCTTCTGGTTCCAGCTCAACGAAATCAACGCCGGTGGCTCGCGGCCTAAAGACCAACCCAAGTACGTCACCAAGAAAGTCGGCGTGCTGGGTGCCGGCATGATGGGCGCCGGCATCGCTTACGTATCGGCTGTTGCCGGTATCGAGGTGGTGCTCAAAGATGTGTCGATTGAGGCCGCCGAAAAAGGCAAAAGCTATTCGGCCACCTTGCTCGACAAGAAAGTCAGCCGTGGCCAGATGACCGCCGAAAAACGCGACGGCATTCTGGCTCGCATCAAAGCCTCTGTGGATGACGCGGACTTCACCGGTTGCGACCTGATTATCGAGGCCGTGTTCGAAGACCGCGACCTTAAAGCCAAGGTCACCGCCGCCGCCGAACGCCATGCGCTGGCCGATGCGGTAATTGCTTCCAACACCTCGACCTTGCCAATCACCGGCCTGGCCAAGGCAGTTGAAAAGCAGGACAAGTTTATCGGCCTGCATTTCTTCAGCCCGGTCGACAAGATGCCGTTGGTGGAAATCATCAAAGGCGCCCACACCAGCGATGAAACCCTGGCCCGTGGCTTTGACTACGTTATGCAAATCAACAAGACACCGATCGTGGTCACCGATAGCCGCGGCTTCTTTACCTCGCGCGTGTTCGGCACCTTCACCAACGAAGGCCTGGCCATGTTGGGCGAGGGCGTGAATGCCGCGATGATCGAAACCGAAGCGCGCAAAGCCGGTATGCCGGTGGGCCCGCTGGCGATCAGCGACGAAGTGTCGATGAGCCTGATGAACCATATTCGCCAGCAGACCGTGAAAGACCTGGCGGCCGAAGGCAAACAGATTCCCAACCACCCAGCGTTCGACGTGGTCGACCTGATGCTCAACGAATACAAACGCCCGGGCAAAGCCGCAGGCGGCGGTTTCTACGAGTACCCGGCAGGCGGCAAAAAACACCTGTGGCCGGAGCTGAAAAGCCGCTTTGAAAAGGCCGATGCACAGATTTCCCAGGAAGACGTGCGCGACCGCATTCTGTTTATCCAGGCGATTGAGACCGTGCGCTGCGTAGAGGAAGGCGTGTTGCTGTCGACGGCGGATGCCAACATCGGCTCCATCTTCGGCATCGGCTTTGCCGCCTGGACCGGCGGGGCTCTGCAGTTTATCAACCAGTACGGGCTGCAAGACTTTGTCGCGCGGGCGCAGTACCTGGCTGAGCAGTATGGCGAGCGGTTCTTGCCGCCGGCGTTGTTGCTGGAAAAAGCGGCTAAGGGGCAGGGGTTCTAAGCCTCGGTTGACTCACGATTCTGGGTCCCCGCTAAGACTGCCGTCATCCCAGCGCAGGCTGGGATCCAGAATCTAAAGTCGAACTCCGTTCCCGACAATCTGCCGCAGGACGTAGGTTGGGTTGAGCGCAGCGAAGCCCAACGGTGCCGAGAGACCGATTATTAACGGCTGTTCCAGGCACCAACAAACGTGTTGTTTTGTGAACCGAAACGTTGCGGAGTGTTGGGCTTCGCCGATGGCTCAACCCAACCTACACCCGCATCTGCACCGCAGATCAGCTGGCTAAGGGCTTGGCGTTCGCTCAGGTGCGTCGGCATTTTCAAGGTCACCAACGGGCCATCCAGCAACTGAATGGCCAACTCGGTTTCAAAGTGCAAACCGCTTTCGTCGAGGGTGGCGTAGGTCACGCCATAGGCGTTTTTACCGCTTTCACTAAACATGCTGCCCATGGCGTTCTCCTTGTTGGCGTGTGCTCAGTGGCGAGCGGGCTTCTGCTCGGTTTTCACCGGGGCAGGGGCTTGGTCACGGTTGCGATACAGCTCGGCATTCAAATGGCTGGTGAATGCAGAAGCGGCTACAAGGCTGGCGATGGCTCCGAATTTGCTCATGGCGATAATCCTCATCTGGGGTGGGCGGTGTTGCCCGATGGGTTGCATCATTGCCGAGCGGCCGGCCAGCCAGAAGTGAATGGGCAGCATGGTGACTATCGAAGGCAGTGATACAGCGAAGCGGCACTATCACCAGGCGGCTATAAAAGCGCGGCAGTGCTCAACAAACTGGTCACTTCGTAAAATTTTATTGACGAAATCAGGCAGTGCTGGTTTTCACCCTGGCCCATAAATAAATCCACAGAAAGCGGGGTCTGCGGCGGTTTATGGGTTTCTTTGCGCGCGCTGCTATGTTAAATAAAACAAACAGCTGGCCTTCACCTATATCGTTTCAGGAAATCCCTTATGTCGTTACGTATCTGCATTCTGGAAACAGACATCCTGCGTCCGGAACTGGTTGACCAATATCAGAGCTATGGCCGGATGTTCGAGCAACTGTTCGCCCGTCAGCCCATCGCCGCCGAGTTCATCACCTACAACGTGGTGGACGGCAACTACCCCGCAGATACCGAGCGTTTCGACGCCTACCTGGTTACCGGCAGCAAAGCCGACTCCTTCGGCACCGACCCGTGGATCGAAACCCTCAGAACCTACCTGCTGGACCGCTACCAGCGTGGCGACAAGCTCTTGGGCATCTGCTTCGGCCACCAATTGCTGGCCCTGCTGCTGGGCGGCAAAAGCGAGCGCGCGCACCAGGGTTGGGGCGTAGGCACCCACCGTTATCAGGTGGCTGAACAGCCGAGCTGGATGACCCCGGCGATGGACGAGCTGACCTTGCTGATCAGCCACCAGGACCAGGTGACGGCGCTGCCTAAAGAAGCCACCGTAATCGCCTCCAGCGAGTTCTGCCCGATTGCGGCGTACCGCATCAACGACCAGGTGCTGTGCTTCCAGGGCCACCCGGAATTTATCCACGACTACTCGCGCGCCTTGCTCGACATTCGTCAGCAGAACTTGGGCGAGAAGATTTATAAAACCGGGATCGACAGCCTGCAGCACGATCACCACGGCACGGCAGTGGCGGAGTGGATGATGCGGTTTGTGGCGCAAGACAAGGCCGCACAGCCGGCCTGACACCAACACCGCTCTCTGTAGGAGCTAGCTTGCTAGCGAACCCTGCAAACGACATTCACGATCAGTGTTTGCAGGGTTTGCGACCAAGGTCGCTCCTACGGGAGTGCGGGGTTCTCGCTGGCGCATTAAACGCTCACATTGATCAATTCTTCCGCGCTATCGCCATGATCAGCCCGGTACTCCTGCTGATTTTCATGCACCTGTTGCGCGAACAGCGTCTGCACTTTCTCGGCGATGCCGGCTTCCACGTTCTTGCGCGCTTCTGGCGTCATATTCGCCAGGTCTTCCTCGGTAATGCCCAGCTCTTCGAGGATCGATGCCCGCAGCTTTTCGCCGGGCGTCATGTTCATCCAATCGTGAAATTCTTCCGAGGCGCTCTTGCCGGTCTTGGCGCTATCGCTTGCGCTCATTTCGCTGTCGCTGCTGTCAGAACCTGTGGCGAGGTTGTTTAACGCCACCTTGAGTTTGGCAAAGGCTTCTTCGTCGTAATCGCTGCCGGTGTCGGCAGCCACTTGGGCATCAGCAGTGACGGTTGCGGCCTTGGTCGTCTGCTTTTCAGCGGCCAGTTCGAACTGCTCTTTCTGGGTGGTGTTGGCGCGGGTGTGCCATAGCTGGGCGGCATAGCTGCCGAGGGAACCGATGGTGCTCATGGGGCATGTCCTTCGCGTGGCCATTCGATTGAGCCGGGGTTAGAGCAATGGCCGTGCCAGGCGGATAGGTGTCTGATTTGTATCGGGTTTGATAAGAAGCGCTGCGGCGTTGGGCGGCAATGGCTGGCCGGCATGCGGCGAGTGGTTGCCACCTTGGCTTGAACCAAACGGAATAGGAACAGCGATGGACTATCTCGATTTATTGCAATGGCCGGCCATGGTGGTAACGGTGCTGGCGGCCTGGCTGATTGGTGCGCAAAGCGCGCGGCGGCGAATGGCGGGGTTCTGGGTTTTATTCTTAGCAACGTGTTGTGGGTTGTCTGGGGGCTGCATAGCCAGGCGTATGCGCTGATTCTGCTGCAGTTCTGTTTGTGTGCGATGAATTGTCGTGGGTTGAAGAAAAATGCTGACACGGTCACAGAGCAGTAGCGTGGGGTGAGGGTTTGGTTGGAGCGGCTATAGTCATGTCTTACTGCCGAAACAATTGAGGTCCGCTTTATGGACTGGTTGGTCACTTATAAGTACGACAATGTCGAACGGCATTTGAAGTTGCAGGCGCGGACTGTCCCCAATATTCAGGTGGTGGCGTTTCGGGCGGTGATGGAGGTGTTTGGCGAGAAGCCGCCGGTTAGTAAGGTGGCTGGGCAGCCGGTGTTGGAGTGGATGAGGGCGTGTGGGGTGGATATTACGGATGTGATTTTGTTGCGGCGGACTAGTCGGGTGACTGCTTCAGAGGCTGGGGAGGATAGTGCTCAGCAAGGGTGAATAGACGGTCTTTGGGTTTTCTTCATTACCGCGTGGGCTGGGGGTTTTTGTTTCGCGCCTTACGCGCGAGTCACTTTTTAGCAGTCGCCCTAAAAAGTAACCAAAAACGGCTTGCCCCTACCTGGGGTTTTCACTGCGTGAAAACTTCCCTCCCTCCGTCGTTGCTCCAGGGGCCGGGCTGAGGGCCATCCATGGCCCCATCCCTCTACGCGGCTCCTGGCCGCTACGACCCCTTACGCAACGACTACGCTCGGCCTGGCGCTCAAGGGGCGGGTAGATCACAAGCGATGGATCAAAAGCTGTAGGCAAAAAAAACGAGGTCTGAGCCTCGTTTTTTATCTTTTGGTACTTAGCAGGCGACTGCTTTCTGTACGCGACGTTGACGCAGTTCCAGGTTGGAACGGCGGGCCAAAGTTTTGGCCTTGGTCACGTGGATCGGGCCTTCAACGTAGGTTGGCAGTTCGCGCTCAACCCAGGCGGCTTCGTCGCCGCGCCAGCGCAGCAGGCCGGCTTCTATTTTGATCTCACGGTGCAGTTCGCGAATCAGCGTCTGCATGCGCACGGGGCTCAGGATTTCTTCGCTTTTGATCGCTTTGCACAACGGCTTGCCGTTCTCGTTTACCAGGGTCAGCAGCAGGCTGCCGTCTGGGCGAGGTTTGATCGCTACGGTGTGCTGCGGAAAGGCGTCGAAGAATTCTTTTATGGCCAGTTGCATTCCATGTACTCCATCGATTCTTTTCAGGTGGAGTAGCTAGAGCAGATGGCATGCCAAGAATTAGCGCTACATAAAACCTATGTAAAACAATAGGTTATGTATTTGTGGTGCCGCTTCGGTCGTGCACTTTGCATGATCGGTTAAAACCCGACCTTGCAAAGTGCAATTACCGGCTAGTTGAAGGGCTGCTGGAACGGGGTTTTCACCGGCAGATCTGGGCCCAATTCGTCTGGCACAAACACTTGCGGTTGGTAGCCGCGGCGTATGGGGCGGCGGGGTAGGCGCTGGGCCACTTCGGGCAGGTGTTTGAGCTGGTAGGCGGGCGGCAGTTCGTGGCGGGCGCGGCCCAGGCCGCGGTAGATCGCCACTGAACCGAGCACGATATCCGCTGCGCCAATCACGCCTTTCACGGTCATGCCTTTTCTAATCAGCAAAATGCCACCGGCAACGGCGAGCAGGCGTTCGAGGTAACCAGGACTGCGCATGTAAGAGCTCCTTCGCGGGACGGTCGTTACAGGTTCTGAACCAGCGCGTTTGCCGGGAGTTCAGGTTTTTCGGCGGGCGGTCATTTGCTGGGCAAAATTGTTGAACTCTCGCGCCTAAACGCACACCTATTCTGTAGGGGGCCGGTCAGCCAATCGCTCAAGCATCAGTTATTGCGCGCAGCCTTTAGGTTCGACTGGCTTCGGTCATTGGTAACGGTCCCCTGCAAATCTGCTCGCTGCAAAGGCTGTTCGGCCGGGCAAAGGACTTATGGAACGGGGACGAGGAGCCAAGGCAATGAAGAGAGATTGGGAGCTGGTACGCGAGATGTTGCTGGATATCGAAGCCCTGGATAAGGGCCACCATTTTTTCCCCCATCGAATTAACGAGCACTCCAGCGACAGCGTCAGTTACCACCTGCACCTGCTCGAGCAGGCCGGCCTGGTGGAGTGCGCTGACCATCGCCCGTTAAGCGGTGAGCTGGTGCGTATCGGCAAGGCTCTGACTTTGCCCGGCCACGATCTGCTGGACCTGATCCGCGACGAAAGCCTGTGGCTGGTGAAGAAAGCCTTTCTCACCGAGCACTTGGGTGGCATCACGATCGATGCGCTGAAGACCACCATGGCCATGTATCCCAGCGACAGTGGCAGCTCGTTCAATGTCTCGCGCCACGCGCAGAACGACGCCGTCTTTAATTGATTATTGGGCAAGGCCGGCAGCCTGAACGCTGCCGGCCTTGCCGCATTCACTCGCGCTCAATTTATCTGACCGAGGCACGCTCCCTATGTCCGCTGAACCTAAGTCGAAAGACGCGCCCACCTCCAACGCCACGCCTGACGTCCAAGCCTTCAAGCACAGCATCCTCGCCAAGCTCAAATACGCGGTCGGCAAAGACCCGGCCAATGCCTATATCCACGACTGGTTCGAAGCCATTGCCCTGGCCGCACGCGACCACCTGGTGGACAACTGGGAAGAGTCGGAAGCGCGGGTCGATCGCAAGCAGCAGAAGCGTGTGTATTACCTCTCGCTGGAGTTTCTGATTGGTCGGCTGCTGGTGGATTGCCTGAGCAACCTTGGTCTGCTGGACACCGCTCGCGCCGCGCTGGCCGAGCTGGATGTGGATATCGAGCGAATCCGCGAAGTGGAGCCCGATGCGGCGCTGGGTAACGGCGGCCTTGGCCGTTTGGCGGCGTGCTTTATGGAAAGCATGGCCACCCTGAATATCGCCGGCCACGGCTACGGCATTCGTTATGAGCACGGTCTGTTCAAGCAGGTCATCAGCGACGGTTGGCAGCATGAGCACACGGAAACCTGGCTCGACTTCGGTAACCCCTGGGAATTCGAACGGCCGGAAGTGAGCTACAACATCGGCTTTGGCGGCAGCGTAAATACCGTCACCGAGCGCAACGACATTCCGCGCCAGCACTGGCAACCCACCGAAATCATCCGCGCCATTGCGTATGACACGCCGGTGGTCGGCTGGCGCCGGGCCGGCGTCAACGCCTTGCGCCTATGGCGGGCGAGGGCGTTGGAAGACCTGCAGCTCGAACGCTTCAACGCGGGCGACCACCTGGGCGCGGTCGCCGATGTAGTGCGCGCCGAAAGTATTTCCCGCGTGCTGTACCCGGCCGATAGCACCGAGGCGGGCCAGGAACTGCGCTTGCGCCAGGAGTTCTTCTTCGTTTCGGCCTCGCTGCAAGACTTGCTGCACCGGCATATGCGCTTGCACGGTGATATCCATTCGCTGCCGGAAAAAGTCGCGATTCAGCTTAACGACACCCACCCGGCCATCGCCGTCGCCGAACTGATGCGTCAGCTGGTGGACGTGTACCGCATCGAATGGTTTGCTGCCTGGGAGTTGTCGGTGGCAACCCTGTCGTACACCAACCATACGTTGCTGCCAGAGGCGTTGGAGTCGTGGCCGGTGTCGTTGATGGAGCGCCTGTTGCCGCGGCATATGCAGATCATCTACCTGATCAACGCCTACCATATCGACTCGCTGCGGGCCAAAGACATCCACGATTTCGACCTGCTGCGCTCGGTGTCATTGATTGATGAAGAACACGGCCGCCGCGTGCGCATGGGCAACCTGGCGTTTCTCGGTTCGCATAGCATCAACGGCGTGTCGGCGCTGCATACCGACCTGATGCGCGAAACCGTATTCCGCGATTTGCATACCCTTTACCCGGACCGCATTCGCAACAAAACCAACGGCGTTACGTTCCGCCGCTGGCTGTATCAGGTGAACCCGCAACTTACCCAATTGCTGATCGAAAACATCGGCCAGGGCGTGCTGGATAACCCCGAAACCTCACTCATCAAGCTGGAACCGTTTGCTGACAAACCGGCCTTCCGCAAGCAGTTCATCGCCCAGCGTCAACACAGCAAAGTGGCGTTGGCTCGGCTGGTGAAAGAGCGGATGAACATCGACCTCAACCCCGAGGCGATTTTCGATGTGCAGGTAAAACGGATACACGAATACAAACGCCAGCTGTTAAATCTGCTGCACACCGTGGCGTTGTACCAGGCCATCCGTAACGACCCGACCACCGACTGGGTGCCGCGGGTGAAAATCTTTGCCGGTAAAGCGGCGGCCAGTTACCACCAGGCCAAGCTGATCATCAAACTGGCCAACGACATCAGTCGCACCATCAATGACGACCCCACCGTGCGGGGTTTGCTCAAGGTGGTGTTTATCCCGAACTACAACGTCAGCCTGGCGGAAACCATCATTCCGGCGGCGGACCTGTCGGAGCAGATTTCCACCGCCGGCATGGAAGCCTCGGGCACCAGCAACATGAAATTTGCCCTCAATGGCGCGCTCACCATTGGCACCCTGGACGGCGCCAACGTGGAAATGAGCCAGCTGATCGGCGCCGAGCATATGTTTATCTTCGGCATGACCGCCCAGGAAGTGAAACTGCGCATGAACAATGGCGACTACGACACCATCCACGTGATC
Organism: Pseudomonas sp. CC11G; assembly: GCF_056174845.1. Taxonomy (NCBI): domain Bacteria; kingdom Pseudomonadati; phylum Pseudomonadota; class Gammaproteobacteria; order Pseudomonadales; family Pseudomonadaceae; genus Pseudomonas; species Pseudomonas sp. CC11G. The sequence continues at coordinate 14,960 of NZ_JBWBZC010000034.1, read as the reverse complement.
AAAAACTCCGAGCGGCTAAATGGCGCGTTGGAGGCGATCAGCAAGGGTGTGTTTTCGCCGGATGACCCGGAGCGGTATGCCGGCTTGATCGACGGCCTGGTGCACCACGACCGCTACATGCTGTGTGCCGACTTCGACTCGTATTGGGATGCGCAGCGCAAGGTCGATGAGCTGTGGAAAGACCCTAATCAGTGGTGGCGTTCGGCGGTGCTGAATACGGCGCGCACGGGGTGGTTCTCGTCGGATCGCACAATTAGGGAATACGCCGAGGATATTTGGAAGGCGATGCCGGTGGAGAAGAAGGGCAAATAGTCGTCGTTTTCAAGGCCGGCCAATCGAGGCTGAAGCCTCTCCCACAGGAAACTCAATTTCTTGTGGGAGAGGCTTCAGCCTCGAGTTTTTGATCTTCGTTCAAGCGCTACCAAAACCCCGCCGGATGCTGCTTGGCGATGTAATCCGGCTGCAATCCAAACGCCGTCTGAAAAAACGCCGCCAGCCGCGAATGCAGCACCATCTGGTTGATGGACGCCAACTGCCCGCGCTGCACACGGCGCTGATTGCTGTCGGTGTAAAAATCTTCGTGCAGCACTTTCTGTTGCTGCGGGTCTGCGGTCACGCAGCAACTGTTAAAACTGTGTTCGTCGGGGTAGGCCACCAACAGGCATAAACCCGGGCTGGCTTTCTCTACGCCGTGCACGTCCAAGCGCACCTGCAGGCCGGCCTGTTTGGCGTAGATTTTGGCTTCTTCAAATAACGGCGTGGCGCAGTCGTGCAGCGCCGTCATAAAGGCTTCCAGAAACGCCTGGGTGTCGACTGCCTGGCTGTCCATCATCCGCACGTTTCCTCAGTGGCTCACACGCAAGGGTTTAGGTCGCCCGTGCACCGCGCGCACGGCAGGTTGGGCAGGGCGCGCGTGCTGGCGGTTATGGTGACGACGGGCGATGCGCAGCATCCCCCACAAAGTGGCCGCTGCCACCAGCAGCCAGGTTCCGATCAACAGCAAAACAATGCTTTCGGGTGGCATAGCGGCCTCCTTCAACCCCTCAAGGCTGGGGCATTACGTCGATTTCAGCAGCGGGCGCTGTCTGGCTGGGCTTGCTGTGAATGCGGATGCGCTGGTGCATGTTTTCCGCATGGCACACCTCGTCAATCACCTGGCTGGCAAAGCTACCCAGCAAGGTAGGCTCGGTGTCGCCAGAGGGCGCGTCGAACAGCGTCCACACCACAGGGCTTGCTGTGAGACGGTCTTGCAACTGCTGCAGAGGCTCGGCCAAACCGGTACTGCCTTCGTCCAGCCACGCAAGTCGCCCACCAGCAGCAGGCGTTTTACCCCGGCTACCGGCAGGCCATCGAGCAGGGCGGTGACGGCTTTAAAGTCTGGTGAAACTGCGTATCGGCCTTGTCGGTGGGCAGCACGCACACCACCGCGTCTTTGCCGGCAATGCTCTGGCTGACGCTGATGGGGTCGAACAGGTCGCCCTGAACAGTGCTGAGCCCGGGGCGGGCGGTTACGGCGTTCAGGTCGTCCAGAACCAGCGTTGTTTCAAACTGACGCGCCAGGGCTTCAACCATCAACGCGTTTCCAACGCTGCTCTGGGCTCCATAAACGGCGAGTTTTACAGCAGGAGTTTCGAGATTTTTCATCAAGGCTCACTCGTAGATGTGGCGGTGGTTGTGGTTGTTACGAAATCTGCGATCAGGCTGCTTGCTTATACGTACTTGGGCCCCGGTTCACGGCAAAGGGTTCATGTTTTTCGCTAAGTGGCGGCACCGCCTATCTCGCCGCTTTCAAGCGGTTTTTCGCCGGCTTTTGTCGCTAACACCGAAAAAATCGTTAAACCAATCGAAACACCACCCAGTCGATAACTATGTGTCCTGACTTGCGGGCAAACCCGTAGGAGGTGGTGAGATGACTTTTATGTGCTTTTTAAAGGGCTGTACCTGGATGGAAGCCACGCACGAGTTGTTCGGCACCGAATACCTGAGGTGCCAATGCTGCTCACGCTGCGGCGCGCACCGCTACCTGCCGGAAACGCCGGCTGATGCCGGCGACGCTGCCTGACCATGTGGGAGACGATCCTCGCCACCCTGATTGGCGAGTTTTCCGATCTTGACGATGTGGCCCACACCACCCGCGTAACCCTGCGCATGGCCCTCGCCACGCTGCTCGGCGGGTTACTGGGCTGGGAGCGCGAGCAGCACGGCAAGGCTGCCGGGATTCGTACCCATATGCTGGTGGCCTTGGGCAGCGCGCGTTTTGTGATGGCCGCCGAGCAGATGGGCGCCACGCAGGACGCCATGAGTCGGGTGATGCAGGGCGTGGTGGCGGGGATTGGCTTTCTCTGTGCCGGCACCATTCTCAAGGGCCGCTCACCCAGCGAGGTCAAAGGGTTGACCACTGCGGCGGGTATCTGGCTGACCTGTGCCATCGGCATTACGGTAGGGCTTGGGCGCGAGGCGACAGCGCTGTTGGGCACGTTGTTTGGCCTAATCGTTCTCAACCTGGTGCCGCATTTCATCAGCCGGTTTGAGAAAGAGCCTGACGAGCCGGATGAGCCTGAGAACTAGCGGCGGGGCCTCGATGCTTTTCATTCTGCGCTAGGCTCAAATCCTGCACAGGAGGCCAGGATGACCGGATCGCAATCGCCGAAGAGCAAACCATCACCCGTCACGCCATGCGCTTGTTGCTGGAAGCAGCCGGCCACGAGGTGGTGGCAGAAGCCGACAATGGTCTCGACGCGCTGCAGCAGCTGCGTGACCTGAAACCGGCCTTGTTAATTCTGGAACTGACCCTTCCGCGCCTCGGCGGCCTCGAGCTGATTCAACGCGTTCACGCCCAGGGCCTGCCGGTAAAACTGCTGGTGTTTACCGCACAAAATTCCGACTACTTTGCCGCTCGCTGCATGGAGGCTGGCGCCCACGGTTTTCTCAGCAAACAGGAAGACCTCGCCGAACTCACCAAGGGCTTGCACGCCGTGTTGCATGGCCACACCTATTTTCCAAGCCATGCGTTGGGGACCACGCAGGGCGATAAAACCAGCCTGGCGCTCAAAGCGCTGTCGGCCCGTGAACTGGGCGTGTTGCAGCTACTGTGCAAGGGCATGAGTAACGTGGCGATTGGCGAGCAACTGGCCCTCAGCGATAAAACCGTCAGCACTTACAAAATTCGCCTGAAAGAAAAACTCCACGCCACCTCGCAGCTGGAACTCATCGACATCGCTCGTCGCCATGGTCTGGTAGAAAACGCATCCAGTGAACCGCCAACCGCCAGCGAAACGCTGCCTGAAGTGCAGCTGCTGCACAGCATGATCGACGCCTTGCCCCACGCCGTGCAGGTGCGCGACACCGAGGGTCGATTGCTCACCTGCAACGCCTATTACCTCGAACAGCAGGGCGTGCGCCTGGAGGATGTGGTGGGCAAGCGCATCAACGAAACCAACGAACTACGCGACGACGATGCCGACCTGGTCCATGAAAGCCTGATGAGCGCCATTCACGCGGGCGTGCCCTATAGCCGCGATGTACTGATTCACCTGCAGGCAAACAGCATGTGCTGCGCCATTGGGGCAAACCCCACCACGACAGCAACGGTGAGTTGCTCGGCATGATCTTCGGCAGTGTGGACATCACCGACCGCGACGAGCAGGTGCTAGCCCTGCGGATTGATGCCGAACAGAACAAGGCGGTGATGCAGGCTCGCGACCAGTTGCTCGGCCATCTGACGGCCGAGCTGGGCGAACCGTTACGCGGGTTGGTGGCCATGCTCGACCTTGGCCTCGCCACCCCCGCCAAGCAGGCCGAAGCCATGCAGGTCGCCCGCGCCCATGCCGATAAGTTGCTCACGCTGCTGCAGGGCTTACAACAGGCCGGCCAGCTCAGCAGCGGCCATTACCTGTTCAACAACCAGCCCATGGACCTGCGCGACGTGCTGGCCGCCACCGTGACCGACTTTCAAGTGCAGGCGCAAAGCAAAGGGCTGAGCATCGCGCTGGATATGCATGCGACGCGGCACCCGGCGGTATGGGCCGATGCCAGTGCAATGCAGCAAGCGTTTACCGCCATGCTCAGCTATGGGCTGCAAGCGTTGCACGAGGGCCAGTTGATGGTGCGGCTGCTGGCCAATGGGCGCGGGCTCGGGCTGACCGAAGTGCAGTGCGAAGTGCTGGTGGTGCCGAGCGAAGGCGCGCAGCGGCAAACGCCTTCAGCGGCCGCAGAGCTTGAGTTGGCCTTGGCGCGCAAGCTGGTGGAGCGGTTGGACGGCGTGCTGGAGTTGCAGGCGGGGGAAGACGTCAAGACCCGGTTGAACCTGCAAGTGATGCTGACTCAGGCAGAGTCGTAGGGCCCAGATTCAAAACTTCACCTTGATCCCAAACATCCCCTCATAGCTGCGGCTATCGCCGTTAAAGGCTTTCTGGTACCCCAGCGACCCCGTCAGGCTGGTGCGCGCATTCAGTTCGTAGTCGACGCCGACATTGATCTCGCCCCAGGTGCCGCCCATGTCGGTGGTGAAGGGCACATAGCCGTCGGCGGACGAGAACTCGGTTTTTGGCTGGCCTTTGAACTCGTGCCACACGCTCGGCCGAATCCAGCCATTAGTGCGATGGATATCGCCCTTGTCGTCAGTATTGAACCAGTCCCGCGCGACCCGCACACCGAGGCGGCCTGTCACTGAATTTACATCGTCAAAACGCACATCGGCGGCGCTGTCGTGGGTGTCTTGCAGTTTGATTTTGCTGACGATGACCTGCGCCTGCGGCTCTACATAAATCTCCTTGTCGGCATTTACCAGCATCGGGTAACCGGCCTCCAACGAGGCGGTAATGCCGTGGCCGCGGGTACGCAGTTTTTCCACGCTGTCGGGTTTGGCCGTGGCGCTGAAATGGCTTAGTTGCAGCACACCGTCGAGGTACCAGCCGCCAGGGCCAAAGTGGGTCCAGTAGCCGCCGATGCTGTAGGCGCGCAGGGCGTCGTCGCCGGCGTAGCGGCCGTCGGTGTGGTGCGATGAGCCAGTGACTTTGCCCAAGCCGAGCGACAGGCCGGCCTGGTTGGTGCTGCCGTCGGTGTCTTCACTGCGGTACAGATCGGCGCCCACTTGCAGGGCCTGCAAGTCGTAGTTGTAGTCGGCGGCGCCACGGTTATCAGTGCCGGTGCGGTAAATGAGACGGCCCCAGCCCAGCGACGGGCCGATCTCACTGGCATCGTCTTCCACCAGCGGGTCTACGGACGCGCGGCGGCGTTCTTCGCCCACCCGTTCATGCAGGGTGTCGACCATCGCGCGGCTGTAGAGCAGCGCTTGCACCGGCATACCGCTGTACAGCGAGGTTTCCGGGCGGTAGTTGGGGGTTTCGTCATTGCCGTCACCCACGGTGGAGCGCAAGTACCAGGCTTCGGGGTTGCTGTCGTCGAGGCTGGCGCGGTGCAAGGTGTATTGATACGGCCCGGCTTTTACTTCGCTGAGCAGGCGGAACGCACCCGCATCGGTGCTGGCGCCATCGATGGCGTTGACCACTTGAATGCCGTTGCCCGGAGTGAGCGCACCGGCGCCGCCGGCATTGGTGATTTGCAGATTGCTCAGGCCGGTGGCTCGGCCACCGTCGATTACCAGTTGGTCGGAAGGCGAGTTGTCATCGAACAGGTAAGTGTTCAGGCCAATGGTGCCGTTGGCGCCGTGGTACGAATTTACGCTCAGGGTTTTAAAAGCATTGCCCACCGGGGCGCTGAAGTTGATGAGGCTGTTGTCATTGCGCAGGCTGGTTAGATTGGAATTGCCGGTGAGTTGCCACAGGCTGGTGTCGTGCAGATTCAGGTTGGCCACGCTGCCGGTTGCGGTGGTCGCCGACCCGGTCACCAACGAAGTGCCAAGGTCCAGGTTGGCGTTGCCGACGGCAAAGCCCGAGCGGCCAACGTTCAGCCATTGGCCGCTGCCGCCGGCAATCACATGGTCGAAATTGAGGGTTGCAGCACCACCCACATCAACCGTGGCGCCGCTACGGTTATCCAGCACGGCACCGTCGAGGGTTACATGGCTTTCCCGGCCCAGGTCGGCCTGAGTGGCGAGCGCGGCCGCGCCATTGCCGGTGGCGCTGAGCAGCACGGTTTCGCCATTGAAGGTTGCATCGTTTTTTATCAGCGCGGCATGGGCGCCGTTGCCTTGGGCGTTGGCCGCTGTGTTGTTGGCCACCAGCAGCGCACCGGAGTCGGCCTGCAGCGCGTACGACAACGCGCCATGGGTGCGCACGGTGGAATTGTTGAGGGTGAGCTCGGCGGTTTCGTCTTTGTATTTGCGACTGACAAAGGCGCCGGCGGCGTTGTCGCCCAGGGTTTCGACGCTGATGCCATTGCCCACCAGGCTGACGGCGCCGGGTTTGGCGGCGCCAATGCCGGCATACAAACCGCGGGAAGCGGCGCCCTCGGTTTTCACCGACAGGTTGTTGAGGATCATGCTGCCGCCATCGTCCACCGCTGCGCCGTAAGACTGGCTGCCCGTGGTGTGCAAAGCGGTGCCAGTGGCGATCAACAAGGCGCCGGCATTGCGCGAGGCCAAGGCGTGGGCAAAGGTGAGGCTGGAGGCAATGGGCGAGCCATTGCCGGTGGTGGTGACCGCGCCGTCATTGAGGGTGATGGTCGAACCGAGGTCGGCGACTACGCCCATCGCATTTTCATTGCCGCTGGTAAATACGTTGACGCCCGTGGCGGTGATTTGCGCCTGGGCGGCGCTGATGCCGGCGGAGTAGTCGCCTTCGGTGACCACCTGGCCGCTGTGCATGTCGATCACGGCGCCGTCGAGCGCGCGCACGCCGTAGCTGGTTTTCTGGCTGGTTTTAACGTCGGTGTCGCGCATGCTCAGCGTCGAGCCGGCATTTTCTACCTGCACGCCGGGGGCAGCGGGGCCTGCGGTGCCGTCGAGCAAAATCGAACTGGTTTCGATGCTCGCCGTGGCGCCGCCGCTGACGGTCAGCCCCATGGCGCGGGCACCCTGGGCGTTGATAGTGCTTTGGCTGATACGGGCCGACGAGCCGGCGCCTTCCACCTGCACGCCATGGCCATATTGGTTTTGCGCAAACAGGCGGCTGTTGTCGATCAGCAGCGCACCGCCGGCCATGGCGCGGGCAGCGGCAGATGGGTTCAGCATATTGCCGGCGCCCAATACGCTGATGTCGCTGTTGGCCAGGTTGATCTGGCTGCCAGCACCTTCGGCACGGGCACCGCCGACGTAGTTGCCGCTGGTTTGCACGATCAGGTGATCGCCCGTGATGGTGCTGCCATCCAGCGCATGCAGCACGGCCGTGGTGGCGGTGCTGGTGGCGGCGTTGGTGCTGGTCAGCGTGCTGTGGCTCAGGTCGATACGCGAGCCGGACTCAGCACGCGCGCCGCTGGAATTGCTGCCGCTGGTGGTTACCTGCACGTTATCAGCCACGATGGTGCCGCCCATTCTGGCCACCAGCCCATGGCTGGCGTAAACGGTGCTGGCGGCGCCGGTGGTGGTGACGGAGGTGTCGCGCAGCACGACCTGGCCGTTATCAATTGCCAGCACGCCGATGGACCCTTTGCTCAAGGTGCTGATGGCGCCCGCGCTGAAATTGACGATGCCGCCGATGCTGACCAGCGCCATATGTTCAGGCCGCTAGCGCCGCCACCCATTTGAATGGTGCTGCCGGTCAGGGTTAGCGCGCTGATTTCGCCAACCTGGGCGCCGGTCATATCGGTGGCGTTGATCAGCACATTGGCTGCCGTTTTCGGCGCCATGTCGACGATGACGCCGCTGCCTTGAACCTCGCCGCCGTTGCGCACTTGCACGCCGATCTGGCCTTTGGCCGCGGCCGCAGAGATCGCGCCGCTGGTGATGGTCTCCTGGTCGAGTTGAGTAACGGTGCCGTCGACGCGTACGCCCACAGCGCCTGCGGCCGTCATGCTGGTTTGCGCCTCGGCGCTGCTGACATCGAAGGTAAACAGCCCGGCCAATACCAGACTGATGGCCCTGGCCAGACGATTGGTCGCCAGGGTTTGCAAGGGACACGAACGAGTTGAAGTGAAGGTTTTCATGGCAAGGCTCCGGCAAATTCTTTATGCCTTCAGCCTCGCGCTGCGTCGCGTGCGGGTATGCGAGTAGGTACTGATGTGGATGTAATAGGTCTACGAGTTTTTGGCTCAGCTGTGGCAATCAACCACGCACGCTCGCACTGGAGCGATGCAAAACGCAGTGCTACAGTCGCCGCCCATGACCCTGCCCCGCCCCCAACGCACCCGCTCCCTGACCGCCTGGCTGCTCTATGCCAGCGTGCTGTTCAGTCTGTTCGCCTGCGGTATTCACCACGGGCAAATGAGCGGCATGAGCCTCAGCGGTTTGGGTGGCGGTTTCTGTGCGCTGGATGGCCGCGGTGGCCCGGCCATCGATGCCAGCGGCACCTCTGATCAACAAACGCCACATCTCGACCAGGTCAGCTGCCCGCTGTGTTCTTCCTTCGGTGTTGCAGTCGCGCTCAACAGTGCGGGCTGGTCGCTCACCTATGTTCCGGCGCCTGCCGTCACCCCCAGCGTGGTCAACACCTGGCCGCAAGCGCCGCCGCGCTACAGCTGGCCCTCGCTCAATCCTCGCGCTTCGCCCCTCGCCTGAACGTCTGGCGACCTCTTTCGGGTCGCGCTTTCTCCCGTATTTCCCCGGCCACCCGTAGCCAGGGATCTCTGACGTTTACGCATTGCGCAAGGATTTCACCATGTCGTTCAAACCCCTTTGGCTGCTTGCCACTTTGACGCCGTTAGCGGCTGCCGTTACCGCCCAGGAAACCACCGAAGATCACACCGCCCATATTCTCGAGCCCGCCATCATTACCGCCGTGCAGCAAAGCTCGCCGCTGACGGTGGTCACCAATCCCAAAGACGCCCGCCAGCCGGTGCCGGCCAGTGACGGTGCCGACTACCTGAAGACCATCCCCGGGTTTTCCGTGGTGCGAAACGGCGGCAGCAATGGCGACCCGGTACTGCGCGGTATGTTCGGTTCGCGCCTGAATATCCGCACCAATGGCGGCCTGATGATTGGCGCGTGCCCGGCGCGGATGGATGCGCCCACCTCGTATATCTCGCCGGAAACCTTCGACAAACTCACCGTCATCAAAGGCCCGCAAACCGTGCTGTGGGGCCCCGGCGCCTCGGCCGGCACCGTGTTGTTTGAGCGTGAACCGGAGAACTTTTCCGAGCTGGGCGGGCGCCTGAATGGCAGCGTGCTGGCCGGCTCCAACGGCCGCTTCGACAAGGTGCTGGACGGCGCCGTCGGCGGCGACCAGGGCTACCTGCGCATGGTCGGCAACCAGAGCCACTCCGACGATTATCAAGACGGCAACAACGACACCGTGCCGTCGCGCTGGGACAAGTGGAACACCGACGTTGCCCTCGGCTGGACGCCGGATGCCGACACCCTGATCGAACTCACCGCCGGCAAAGGCGACGGTGAAGCCCGCTACGCCGGCCGTGGCATGGACGGCACCCAGTTCAAGCGCGAAAGCCTCGGTTTGCGTATCGAAAAGAGCAACCTCGGCGACGTGCTGAGCAAGGTGGAAGGGCAGGTGTATTACAACTACGCCGACCATGTGATGGACAACTTCCGCCTGCGCAGCCCCGACCCCACGAGCAGCATGCCGATGCCCATGGCCGCCGCCGTGGACCGCCGCACGATTGGCGGGCGCCTGGCCGCCACCTGGAACTGGACCGACGTGGAGCTGGTAACCGGCGTGGACGCCCTGCGCAGCGAACACCGCGAACGCAGCTCCAGCTACAACATGATGACGAGCACCTTTACCGACGCCGACCAATTCCCCTGGAGCAAAGACGCGCTCTTTCACAGCTACGGCGCCTTCGCCGAACTGACCTGGAACGCCGCCGAACGCACCCGCCTGATCAGCGGCGCCCGCGTGGACCGCAGCGAAGCCACCGACTACCGACAAACCACCGGCATGATGGCGATGCCCAACCCGACGGCCGACGAAACCCGTGGCGACACCTTGCCCAGCGGCTTTGTGCGCTACGAATACGACCTGGCCGATTCACCGACCACCCTGTACGCCGGCCTCGGCCACGCGCAGCGCTTCCCCGATTACTGGGAACTGTTTTCCGCCACGACCGGCCCGGCCGGCAGCGTCAATGCCTTCGAAGGCGCCAAGCCGGAGAAAACCACCCAGCTGGATTTCGGCGTGCAATACGGCGGCGAAAAACTCCAGGCCTGGGCCTCGGGCTATATGGGCCAGGTACGCGACTACCTGCTGTTCACCTACAGCCCCGGCATGATGGGCGACAGCACCCAGGTGGAAAATATTGACGCACGCATCATGGGCGGCGAGCTGGGCATGGCGTATCAACTGACCAGCAACTGGAAAACCGACGCGACCCTGGCGTACGCCTGGGGCAAGAACAGCTCGGACGGCGAAGCGCTGCCGCAGATGCCACCGCTGGAAACCCGCTTTGGGCTGAACTACGCGCGTGATGCGTTCAGTGCCGGCGCGCTGTGGCGCGTGGTCGCCAGCCAAGGGCGAGTTGCTGAAGGGAAGGGCAATGTGGTCGGCCAGGACTTTGGCGACAGCGCCGGGTTTGGCGTGTTCTCGTTGAATGCGGCGTACCGCATCAACAAGCAATTCAAAGTGAGCACGGGCGTCGACAACCTGTTTAACAAAGCCTATGCCGAACACCTGAATTTGGCGGGGGACGCCGGGTTTGGTTACCCGGCCGATGATGTGGCCATCAACGAGCCGGGGCGTACGTTGTGGACCAAGGTGGATTTCAGTTTTTGATGGGACCGAAGTAACGTCCGAAATTCTGGATACCGGCCTGCGCCGGAATGACGGCAGTTTGAAGTTAAATCACGTCGTCCCAGCGCAGGCTGGGACCCAGAATCTCACGTTGGCAATGCGCTCTAGAACCGAACAACAGGCTTCCTACGTAACACCAACAAAAACTGCCGATTTCCCGTCGTCCACACCAACGTCTGAAAATCCCCCTCGCGCAAACCCGCCTTGTTATAGGCATTGGCCTGATGCACCGCATTGCCATCGGCCAGGGTTTGCGCCACCACCACTTCACTCATCACCACACCTTCTGGCGTGCCCGGTTGCACGCTGGGGGTGACCACAATCGAATAGCCCACCCGCAACGGCTGCGGCTGATTCACCAACGTGCCGTTCTGCTGACCGCCAGGTTGCGCTGCGTATCGACAAAGGTCGACAACGTGGCCGATGTACCGACGTTTGCCACAAAGGGCTGCAACGGCTGGAGCTGGTAGTTGTTATTGCCGGCGATGCGGTCCACCAAGCCTTCGGCTGCGACTTCCGCCGTGCCGTGCAACAGGCTGGCTTCGCGGCTGGCGCGGGCTTCCAGGTTAGGCACCGGGGATTTGATTTCGGCCAGTACCGCGCGCCACTCCACCTGCTGCACCGGCCATGGCGCGGGGGCGGCGAGGTTGGGGTCGAGGTCGGCGGCAAAAGCCAAGGGGCTGGCGAGCACGAAGGCTAGGGCAATAAGAAGCTTCATGGGCGGCGTAATTTTTCCAAGAAATGGCACATAGAGTAAGACGGAAATCACGGACGTCGCTGCAATTAAAAAGCATCGAGGCTGAAGCCTCTCCCACAAAGGATCGCAATCTAAAGTGGGAGAGGCCGGTCCGGCGCCCCGGTTAGCCTCGATGCTCTTGATCTGACGATTCAACGGGTACCCCGGCGACCTGCCATACGCCGCCATCGCCGACCACAAATATCTTCTCGTCCGGCGCTGCACGTACGGTAAACCCACCGGTAAAACTCCCAAACGACGGCAACAAACTCACCCGTTCCCCAGCACAAAACACGCAACCGCAAACTTTGCCGGCCACGGCCATGCAGCCGGTACGCCGGGTGCACATGCCCGGCCAACACATGATGGGTGTCGTGGGGCTGAGGTTCGTGTTGCAGCGCGAACGAGCCCATCAGCAACGGCTCCGCTACCATCTCGATATTCAACGCGGCCGGTGGGTCGCCCGCATGGCGGTCGTGGTTGCCGCGAATCAGAGTGATCAATAGCTCGCTGTGACGCCGGCGCCAGTCGCCCAGCGCTTGCAGGGTGGCGGTGTTCTGCGCCTGACGGGCATGGAGAAAATCCCCCAGCACAATTAACCGTTGGCAGTCGTAGCGCTGCAGCAAACGTGTCCAACCGCTGAAAGTTTTCCGCCGTGTGCCGTGGGGCACCGGCTGGCCCAGTTGCCGGAAGGTCGCCGCTTTACCCAAATGCAGATCAGCAATCAGCAACGCCCGCTGTTCCGGCCAGTAGATCGCTTGTCCGCCAGCAACCACAACTCGCATCCGGCCAGCTGCACCGCCACATGGCTACTCATGGCGAGCCTTGGCCGGGCGAGGGCGGCCGTCTTTGCCTTGCCGTGGCGCTCGGCCTTTGCGCGGCGCCGGGCGTTCATCGTCGATGGCAAAGCGTGAGTCGGTCTCCGCCTCAAAACCGCCAGGCCCGGCGGCTTTTTCCAGGTCTTGCACCATGCGTTTGATCCGGTCGGCCAGTTTTTTCCGAGCTCAAACTCTCGCGAAACCGTTCCACCAGCAGCGGAAAGGCCAGGGGCGTAGCGCGTTTGATCAGGCGAACGTCCAGCTCGCGCTGCTGCAACCGCTGCAAGGTCTGTTGCAACCGTTGCACCTCCAACTCCTGACGCAACACTTCCTGCTGCGCCTGAGTGAGCAGTAAGTTGCTCGGGTCGTACTGCTGGAAGACATCAAAAAACAACGCGCTGGACGCCTGCAACTGCCGCGCGCTTTTTGCCGCGCCGGGTAGCCGGAAAACACCAGCCCGGCAATCCGCGCAATTTCACGAAACGCCGGCGCGCCAGTTCACACCGGCATTCAGGCTGGCGAGCACGTCGTGCAGCAGTTGTCGCTGCTGAACAGCGCCGGCGTCAGCACGGCGGTGTAGTCGATGGGGCTGGCGCACAGCAGCTCCAACCCATAGTCATTGACCGCAATAGAGAAACTCAGCGGCTGCCCCTGGCCCAACCGCCAGGCCAGCAGCTAGCCAAACCCAAGTGCAACCGAACGCCCGGCAAATGGATACAGAAACAAATGCCAACCTTCGCGGATTTGTGCACTTCGGCCAGCAGCGTATGCGCCGTGGGCAACGCCGACCAACTTGCTTGCACCGCCAGCAACGGCTGCAAAAGGCGCATTTCCGGGCTGGCATACACGCCGTTGGCGGCCTCGCCGAGCTTGTCCACCACGGCATCGGCCAGTTCGCTGGAGAGCGGCATACGTCCGCCGTTCCAGCGTGGCACGGCGGCTTTTTGCCGGTGGCGCGGCGCACATAGGCGGTCATGTTTTCCACCCGCACCAACTCCAGCAACCGTCCGGCAAACAGAAAATTTCGCCGGGGCGCAGGCGGGCGATAAAGCCTTCTTCCACACTGCCCAACGAGCCGCCGCTGCCGCCTTTGGTCCAGTACTTCACGCTCAGGCTGGCGTCGCTGACGATGGTGCCGACGCTCATCCGGTGACGCCGCGCCAGGCGCGCATCGGGCACCTGCCAGCGGCCGTCATCATCCGGTTCGGCGCGTCGGTAATCGGGGTAGGCGGTAAGGGAGTGGCCGCCGTGGCGGATAAACGCCAGCGCCCACTGCCATTCTTCATCGGTGAGGTGCCGATAGGCCCACGCCGTGCGCACTTCGGCCAGCATGCCTCGGCATAAAAGCCGCCGCCAAGGGCCATGCTCACCAGGTGTTGCACGAGCACATCGAGCGGCTTTTGCGGCGATTCCCGCGCCTCGATCTGCGTTCGGCCACCGCCGTTTTTGGCGGCCACATCTTCCAGCAATTCCAGGCTATGGGTCGGCACCGCGTGACCCGCGACGGCCGCCCCGGCGCATGGCCGCTGCGCCCGGCGCGCTGCATCAAGCGGGCAACGCCCTTCGGCGAGACGATTTGCAGCACGCGCTCCACCGGTAAAAAATCCACGCCCAGGTCGAGGCTGGAGGTGCACACTACGGCTTTCAGCGTGCCTTGCTTCAGCGCCAGCTCCACCCAATCACGCACCTCGCGGGACAACGACCCATGATGCAACGCCAATAACCCGGCCCAATCCGGTCGCGCCTCCAGCAACGCCTGGTACCAGATTTCCGCCTGCGAGCGGGTGTTGTAAACACCAGCGTGTGGGCTGCCATCCAGTTCGGCGACCACCTGCGGCAGCATGCGCAAGCCCAAATGCCCGGCCCAGGGGAAACGCTCGATACCCGGCGGCAACAGCGTGTCGACGCGCAGGTCCTTGGCGATTTTGCCCTGTACCAGGCGGCCCGCCGGCATCAACACGTCCATGGCGTGGGTTGATTGCCCAGGGTGGCCGATAACCCCCACCACCAGCTGCGGGTTCCACTGGCGCAAACGGGCGAGGGCCAGTTGCAGTTGCACGCCGCGTTTATTACCCAGCAGTTCGTGCCACTCATCCACCACCAGCATGCGCACGTTGGCAAAGGTGGTTTGCGCGGCGGCGCTGGTCAGCAGCAAGGTCAGGCTTTCTGGCGTGGTGATCAACGCGCTGGGCAATTTGCGACTTTGCCGGCGCGTTCGGCGCTGCCGGTGTCGCCGGTCCGCATGCCGACGGTCCAGGGAATGTGCAGATCATCCAGCGGCGCTTGCAGGGCGCGCGCGGTATCGGCGGCCAGCGCGCGCATCGGCGTAATCCACAGCACCGTCAACGGCGCCATGGGGGTGTTTGCGCGGGACGGGTTTGGCCGGGTTGGGCAGTTTGGCAAAGCGGTTCAACGCGGCAAACCACACCGCATAGGTTTTACCGGCGCCGGTGGTGGCATGCAGCAGGCCGGACTCACCGTTTTAACCGCCTGCCACACCTCTTTCTGAAACGGAAAAGGCTTCCAGCTGCGCAGCGCAAACCAGGCGCTGGCAATAGTCACAGCAGGCCCTGCAAGGTGGCCAGGGTGTCGGCGTCTTCCACTTTTTTA
>NZ_JBWBZC010000033.1:0-60161 GCF_056174845.1 Pseudomonas sp. CC11G | reverse complement strand
GTCAGCGCGCCGGCTGTTTGTTGGTCACCCGCGCCGTGGCTTCGGTGATGGTGCGGAACACCAGCACGTGTTTGCACAGGCCGGCGGCAATCGCCATGGCGCCGTTGATCACGCCCGCCAGCGGGCCGGGCCTTCGTAGCCGCCGCCGAACCAGTTCACGTTCAGGCCCAGGCGCTTTTCAGGGCGCTGGGGCGACCGGGGAAAATGGGTCGCCATTGTTGTTATCGCCTGGCCACAGGCTACGCCGTCGATATCGCTGCGCTGCAGCCGGCATCGCTAATGGCTTCCAGCAGGGTCCAGGGTCAGGCGCATGCCGACTTGCTGGAAGGCCCGTCCGATCTCGGACTGGCCGATGCCGGTAATGGCCACGTCTTTTCATAACGGTGATCGAACATCACTGATCCTTCTCGAAAAGCGGCACCACACGTCCTCGATATTGAGAAACTGACCCGTACCGGCATGTCGATATGCACATCGGTGACGGGAATGCCCACTACGTTGCTGACGAATTGCAAGCCGGGTTGCTCCACCAGCTCGACGATCGCCACCACATAGGGCTCTTCCAGCTCCGGGTTCCAGGCTGGTGGTTGATGGTGTAGCTCAGCACCTTGCCCTTGCCGGACACCGCCGTGGGGCGTGACCCTCGAAGCTGGCACATTGCGGGCAGAGCGGCGGGGCGGGTGAAAAAGCGGCTGCAACTGGCGCAGTGGTGAATGCGCAGTTCGCCCTGTTCCCCGCCTTGCAGAAGCGCGGTTATCGGCGTTGAGTGCAGGCAGTTTTCTAGGCATCGGCATTCCGCAGACAAGTGTTTGACGTGTGGTCACACAGTATCATTTGTACATATATTGGAAAAGTGTCATATTTTGCACCCAGAAAAGCGCGGCAGACGGTTTGTGGCGCTAAAACAACAACAAGAGGATTTCGCGATGTCCCAGTCGTTACTGGACAAGAGGGTAGTCGTCACCGGCGGCTTTGGCGCCCTGGGCAGCACCCTCGGCAAATTGCTGGCCGAGCGTGGCGCACGGGTGGCCCTGCTGGACCGCAGCGAGGCGCCGGCGGCGTTGCTCGAAACGCCTAACCTGGTTTGCCTGGGCGGCGTAGACCTGACGTCCGCCGAGTCGGCCAAAGCCGCCTTTGCGCAATGCAGGAAACAATCGGCGGCATCGACGGGCTGGTCAACGTGGCCGGCGGCTTTGCCTGGGAAACCGTGGGAAGGCGCAGCCTGGACACCTGGGATCGCCTCTATCAGATGAACGTGCGCGACCGCCGTCGTTAGCTCCCAGGCGGCGCTGGCTTTTCTGCTGGAGTCCACGGCCGGGCGTATCGTCAATATCGGCGCCCTGGCGCAGTCAAAGCCGGCATGGGCATGGGCGCTTACGCGGCCTCCAAAGCGGGCGTGGCGCGCCTCACCGAAGCGCTGGCCGAAGAATTGAAAGACCGTAACGTCACCGTCAACGCCGTGCTGCCAAGCATTATCGACACCCCGGCCAACCGCGCCGATATGCCCGATGCCGACAGCAGCCGCTGGGTAACGCCGGCTGCGTTGTCCGCCGTGGTGGCCTTTCTGCTCAGTGACGAAGCCGCTGCCGTAACCGGCGCGCTGTGCCCGTGAGTGGTCGCGTATGAGACTGGTGACCTTTACTGACGAGATCGGCATCGACCGTGCGGGCGCATTGCTCAACAACGACCAGCAAGTGCTCGACCTGCAACGAGCCCATCACTTGCTGCGTGGCCACGACAGCGCCGCGTTGACCAGCATTCTGGCCTTGGTGGAAGCGGGCGACGAAGCGCTGGCCCTGGCCCGCGGCCTGGTGGCCAAGGCGCCGGCGGAAACCGTGGTGGAGCGCCACAGCGTAAAGCTGCGCGCGCCCATTCAGCCGCCGCCGCAGATGCGCGACTGTTCCTGCTTTGAGCTGCACCTGAAACAAAGCTTCGCCGCCGCCCGTCGCGCCCGTGCGCTGCGCACCGAAGACCCAGAAGCGACGTTGAAAGCCATGAACACCCGCGCCGATGACCGGTGATCGAAACCTTCAACAAGCAGCCCATCTATTACAAAGGCAACCGCTTTGCCGTGATCGGCAACGACGACGAATTCCTCTGGCCAAGCTTTAGCCGCGCCATGGATTTCGAGTTGGAGTTCGGTTGCTACATCGGCAAGCGCGGCAAAGACATCAGCCGCGAGGCGGCCCGTCAGCACATCGTCGGCTACACCATCTTCAACGACATGAGCGCCCGTGACGCCCAGGCGCTGGAGATGCCCGGCATGCTCGGCCCGGCGAAAAGCAAAGACTTCGATACCGCCAACATCATGGGCCCGTGCCTGGTCACGGCCGACGAGCTCGGCGACCCCTACGACCTGACTATGGTCGCGCGGGTAAACGGCGAAGAGTGGGGGCGTGGCAACACCCGCGATATGCGCTGGACCTTCGAAGACGTCATCGCCCACGTGTCGCGCTCGGAAACCCTGTACCCCGGCGAGTTCCTCGGTTCCGGCACGGTCGGCAACGGCTGCGGCCTGGAGCAGCTGCGCTACCTCAAGCCTGGCGACGTGGTGGAGCTGGAGATTGAAGGCATTGGCGTGCTGCGTACGCAAGCTGGCACTAAGGCGGCGAGCAAAGCAGAACAAACGGCATAAGGCGGACGAATTCACTTACAACTCATGAGTGAATTCTATGTACAGAAACTAAAAAAGTGTCTTATATTGCATCGCGGCTTACCGCCGTGACGCCCTGAGTAGGAGGCAATCATGCTAACAAGAACAAGCCCCGTATTGTCCGATGGCACCAAGGTCGCTGACCTGATTTACCCATCTAGCCGCGAAGTGCAGATGCGCGTGTTGTCTGACCGCGAAATTTACGAGCTGGAGATGGAAAAGATCTTCGGCAAGATCTGGGTACTGCTGGGCCATGAGTCGGAGATTCCTAACTCCGGCGACTTTATGGTCCGTGACCTGGGTTCCGATTCCGTCATCGTGGCCCGTGGCAAACAAGGCGAGGTGTTCGTCAACCTCAACGTCTGCCCGCACCGCGGCATGCGCATCAGCACCGCTGACTGCGGCAACACCCAAATTCATAAATGCATCTACCACGGTTGGGCCTTCCGCCCGAACGGCGACTTTATCGGCTCGCCCGTTGAGCGCGAGTGCATGCACGGCAAGATGCTGCCTAAAGAAGAACTGGGCCTGAAGAAAGCCCGTGTTCAGTTGTACGGCGGCCTGGTATTCGCCACCTGGAACATCGATGGGCCGTCGTTTGACGAGTTCCTCGGTGATGCCAAGTGGTATTACGACATGCTGTTCTGCCGCTCCGACAAAGGCATGGAAGTGCTCGGCCCGCCGCAGCGCTTTATCGTCAATGCCAACTGGAAAACCGCTGGCGAGCAATCGGCAGCCGACGGCTTCCACACCCTGACCCTGCACCGCTGGTTGGGTGAAGTGGGTAACTACGCCAAGAAAGGCGAGGGCGAAACGTCGGCTGACTTGAGCCCGGAAATGTACGGCGTGGAAATCAGCTCGCCGCACGGCCATGCCCTGCGTTGCATCGACCTGGCGCGCAAAATCAAACGCCTGACCGGCCTCGACCCGGCCGAACTGACCGTGCAGCAAAAGCTCGAAGCGTTGCCGCCAGCCGGCATGACCCGCGACATGGTTGAGCAACTGGCGAACAACCTCAGCGACGACCAACTGCAGGTGCTGACCAGCATGCCGCCGCAAGTGGGCGGGATGTTCCCGAACATTCTCTTCGGCTTTGTTTACATTCCACAGCCAGACGGCACCGTAGTCGGCTCCATGACCCTGCACGCCTACGTGCCGCAAGGCCCGGACAAGCTCGAGTTCGTGAACTGGATCTTCGCCGAGAAAGACGCGCCGCCAGAGCTGCGTGAAAAAATGCTCAAGCAGACCATCCAGCTGTTCGGCACGTCCGGCATGGTTGAGCAAGACGACTCCGACACCTGGCCGCACATGACCCTCGCCGCCAAAGGCGCCATGGGCCGTAAGAGCACGCTCAAGTATCAGGCGTGTTTTGAAACCGGCGCGCCGGAAGGCTGGCCGGGCCCGGGTATCGTCAACGAAGGCTTCACCAAAGACGACACCCAGTGGCACTGGTGGCTGTACTGGCATGAACTGATGACGGCATCGGACGAAGAAAAAGAGTCCTGATTCCGTGGAAGCCGGCGGCCGTAACTGGCCGCCCGTTCACCTGCATTCACTCGTACAAGAATAAAAAGTAGGAGTAACCCATGACTGAGGTTCAACAACGCGGCGTGGAAGATATCCAGCCGGGTTCCCCCGTCGGCACCAAGCGCGTGCCAGTGGGCTCGCCGCTGTACAACCACGTGGTCACCTTTCTGTATGAGGAAGCCACGCTGCTCGACCAGATTCGCCTGAAAGAATGGTCAGAGCTGCTGGATACCGATCTGATCTACACCGTACCGCTGCGCCAGACGCGCACCGCCTCCGAGCTGAAAACCACCATCGTGCGTAGCACCCAGCATTACCACGATGACTACCGCTCGATTCTGGGCCGCATCTTGCGCTTGTCCGGCAAGAGCGCCTGGGCCGAAGACCCACCCTCGCGTACCCGTCGTTTGGTCACCAACATCTTCGTGGAAGAGACCGCCAAGGCAGATGAGTGGGTGGTGACCAGCTACCTGCTGCTGACCCGTAGTCGCTTCAAGGATCACCACGTCGACATCATCAGCGGCGAGCGCCGGGATGTGCTGCGCCGTGGGGAGAATGGGTTGAAGCTGGCTCGGCGTGAGGTGATCCTCGATCAAGCCGTACTCGGCACGCCGAATCTGGCGGTGTTCCTCTAACTCATACTCACGAACCGTAGGATGGGTAGAGCAGCGCGAAACCCATCAATGCGATATCAGCTATTACCGCATTGATGGGTTTCGGCTACGCCTCTACCCATCCTACGTTTTGGTTCCGCGAAGCCATGCTTGATCCTCCCCACACAACTTCTGCCCCTCATTACTGAAATCCAACGTCGACCCCTTCATCCGCAACGCCTGCTCGGCCCGCTCGGGCTGTTGCGTGTAGCAATGCCCGGTATTCACCGCATGCACCTGTGCATCCAGGTTGTACGCCCGGCCCATCGAAATCAGCGTGCAGCGCCGCAGCAATAACGCCGCCTCGGCCACGTCTTCCGACAAATTGCTCAACGCCCACTTCGCCATACCTTCGCGCAGGTTCACCCCGGCATAGGCATACGGCCCCTCGATATGCGTGCCGTCGATATCCCACGTCAGGTCTTCATTGCCGTCGCGCACCAGGGTTGCGCGGGTGCGCTGGTTGACTCGCTCGCCGACGTAAATGTCGTAGCGGCGTTTTTCGGTACCGCGCGCCGCCGCCGCAATCGCCAACCCCGCCAGGTCCAGCAGGTGCGTGCATTGGTGGCTGGCATCGGTTTGCCGGGTAACGGAATGGGCGACCTTGTTCAACGCCATCCCCACCAACTGCTGTAATTGCCCGGTGGCTTGCGGGCACGCGGAGTAGGGGAAGCGCAGCGCTTCGCCGCCGATAGCCGTGACGCTGCCGGCCTCGTGGTGCACCCACACGCGGAAGTGATGGAAGTCGTCTTCCACGGCGGCGCGCACCTCGCCACCGTGATCGGTGTAGCTGGCAATGATGTCTACGCGACGACGAAAACCGGCCATGCTCAATATCCTTGTTCTACTGCTGTTCAGGCGGGCGAAATCGGTTATATTTGAACACTATAACCAATTATGTTCATCAAAAAACAAGAAAAGGAGGGGCTATGGCTCTGCTCAATGAACAGGTGGCGGTCATCACCGGCGCGGGTGGCGGCATCGGGCGTGGCATCGCGCTGAATTTCGCCAAAGAAGGCGCGGCTGTGGTGGTTGCCGAGCTGGATGCGGCCAGTGGCGAAGCAGTCGTAGCAGAGCTCAAGGCCCTGGGCGGCAAAGCGGTATTTATCCAGACCGACGTGTGCAAGAAAGCCGATATCGAAGCCGCTGTGCAGTTGGCGGTGGATGAGTTCGGCGGCCTGGATATTCTGGTCAACAACGCGTTTGCGCCCACGCCCAACGTGCTCCTCGAAGAAAAAACCGATGCCATGCTCGAGCAAACCCTCAACTCGACCGTGTGGGCGGCCTGGTGGGCGATGAAAGCTGCACTGCCGCATATGAAGGCGCGTGGCGGCGGCAAGATCATCAACTTCTATTCGATCGATATCGAGATCGGCGCCTGGCTGCATGGCGACTACAACACCGCCAAGTCGGCCATTGTTGGCCTGACCCGCAGTGCGGCGTCCGAGTGGGGCCGGTTCAATATCCGCACCAACGCCATCGCGCCGACCGCGATGGGCGCGACCTTTCACAAGCTGGCAGCGGAGACGCCGGGGTTTGCGGAAATGTCGGCCTCGATGCGCCCGTTGGGCCGCTCGGGTGATCCGGAAACGGACATTGGGCCGGTGGTGGTGTTCTTGGCGTCCGAGATGTCGCGCTATATCACTGGCGAGACTATTCATGTGGATGGTGGGTTGCATTTACCGGGGTATAACTCGCGGCCTAAGAACGTGCCGTTTCGCGAGTATTGAGTTTCGTCATGCATAAAAAACGCGGTCAGATGGCCGCGTTTCTTATTGTGCGTTTTCGTCGGGATTTTGATGGGTATCGCTACGCTCCACCCATCCTACGGTCCATTCGTAGGATGGGTGGAGCGCAGCGATACCCATGCTGGGGTGTGGCGGATTACTTCTTCGATACGGTGATGTTAGTGGTCTCCAAATCCCACGTCGTCGCCGTTTTCCCTTCATCGCGCAGCTGATATTTCAACACCCGTCCCTGCGGGTTTTTTGGCAGGCTGGTGCGAAATTCGATATAGCGCGGCAGAGCGTAGTAGGGCACCGAATCCGTCGCCCAATGGAACAGCTCTTCAGGCTGCAACGTCGCGCCTTCATGCAGAATCGCCGTCACTTTCACATCGTCTTCGCCCTTATCGGACGGCACCGCATGCACGGCCACTTCGGCCAGCGCCGGGTGAACGGCAAAGGCGGCTTCCATCTCGAAGCTGGAGATGTTTTCCCCACGCCGACGCAGGTAGTCCTTTTTGCGATCGACGAAGTAGAAGAAGCCTTCGTCGTCGAACCGACCAATGTCGCCGCTGTGGAACCACATATTGCGCATCAGCTTTTGCGTGTCTTCCGGGCGACGCCAGTAGCCCTGGAACATGATGTCCGGGCGCAACGGGCGCACCACGATTTCGCCCGGGGTGCCGGGCGGCACTTCCTGGTCGAGGTCGTCGACGATGCGTACATCAAAGTCGGGAATGCGTTTGCCGGAGGAGCCGGGCGCCGCGTATTCGCCGGCGGCCAGCGAGGTGATTACGCAGGCTTCGGTCAGGCCGTAGCCGTTGCCGCCGACCAGCTTGGTACCGAACCGGTCGCGCCAGATCTTCTTGGTTTCTTCGGTGTAGGGGTTGCCGCGTGCTGTGTGGATCTGGCCGACGCAACGCAGCATCGCTTCGTTGTCCGGCGCTTGAGCCAGCAGGCCGCCCATGCCGCCGAGAATGGAGGCGATGGTCGCGCCGGAGCGTTCCACTTCCTGCCAGAAATTCGAGACCGAGAAGCGCGGCAGAATGGCGGCGCGTGCGCCTACCAGAATGCTGGCGATGATCGACACGCACAGGGCGTTCATATGGAACAACGGCAGCGGGGTGATGGTGACGTCGTCCGGGCCGGCCGGGCCGGCGCGCAGTTGCAGGCGCGCCAGGTTGCACATGAAGTTGTAGCTGATCATGCAGCCCTTCGACGGCCCGGTGGTGCCCGACGTATAGATAAGGCAGGCCAGGTCCGAAGGTTGCGGTTTGGTCGCGAGCGGCGTGGCATCGCTGCCGCGGAATTCGTCCAGCGGGGCAATGCGGATGCTGCACTCGGGAATCTGCTCTGGCGTACCGCGATGCAGGATGTGGTGTACGTCGTGCAGTTGCTCGGCCAGTGGCGTGATGCGCGCCAGGTATGCGGCTTCGCAAATCACCACCGAGGTGCCGGTATCGGCAATTTGATGGCGCAGGAATTCGCCTTTCAAGGCGGTGTTGATCGGCACGCTGACGGCACACAGCTTGTTGATGGCCAGCCAGGTGGTGACCGCATCGATGTTGTTATCGAGCATGGTCAATACGGTTTCGCCGGGCTTTACCCCCAGGCTAGACAGCGCGTTGGCCATTTTTGTCGATAGTGAGTCAACCTCGGCGTATGTGTATAACTCTCCGCTGAAATCCAGCAATACCTTGTCTGGATGCCGCGCCACCGCACGATCTAGTGCTGCAATGACAGTGTCTCGTTCTCCCACTGCCCAGGTCTCTGGATTTCCAGTGCTGCCCATGAGTTTTCTCCGTTTAGGCAGCCTCAACGACTGATCTGCCTGATTTATTTTGAAGAGAGAACCGGATTCTAAATACAAACTTGGGAAATGTCTTTAGCAAAGAGTTGAACATATAGTGTTATTTATGCCCAGCTCTTGTGCTAATGTTTCGCATCTCTAGCCCTTACGAGCCCAACCTTTCATGCCAAAACGCGCAGCCCAGAAAGCCGAAACAGCCTCGCCAGCCCCTAAAACCAAGAAAACTGCTGTGCCAGATGCTTCGTTGCGCACGGTGAAGCCGGCGGCCAGAAACAGTGCGGCGGGTGTCAAAGTTAAGCCCAATCGCCGCTCCGAAGAGACCATTGCCAATATCCTCAAGGCCACTGAAGAAGTGGTGCTGATGTCTGGCGCGGATCGCATTTCGATCCTGGATGTGTGCCAGGTAGCAGGGGTGTCGCGCGGCACGTTCTACCGCTACTTCTCGTCACAAGAAGACTTGTTGGATACCTTTTCCCGGCACAAACGCGAGAGTTTCCATACCTCGCTGTCCCAGGAGTTGGGCCATATCAGTGACCCCGAAGCGCGCCTGAATGCGCTGTTCGCCTACCTCGACAACTACCTGGAACAGAGCCGTGCACGCCGGTTGTTGGTGGTAGCACCGGACTACGCGCTGGGCTTCTTCCGCCGTATTTTCCACGACTCGATCGTGCGCTTTCAGGATGGCCTGGGCATCGTGTTCGATGATTGGGACGACCGCCTGGGCGTGCGCCTGGACCGCGAGCTGATCTGCGAGATGATCATTCGTTATGTGTTGAGCGAAATCTTGGTGCCCGAGGCCGCCGGCCGTCGCTTATTCCCGGTGCGTGTGAAAAAACTGATCGGTGCATTGATCATGGGTTCGACTTCCCGCACCCGCCGCTAATCGCGTTTTACACCCCGCAACACCGCCAAAGCCCCCGTATTTCGGGGGTTTTGCGTTTCTGCCTACTGCATTTCCTCGCAACCGCATTCCGTTCGTCACCCTTCATGCGCGGCACTCATCCGTAAAGCTGACACCCAGTCGACACCTCTAGAAGGCTCTGGCGCGGGCTTCTGCGCGCCGCTTGAAAATAATATGAACAGATTTTTGATTTCTGCTCATTTTAAATTTAAGCTCTGGCCTCAGCAGCGAGCCTTTCGGCATTCCTTTTCGTGGCTGGCCACGTAAAAGCGCCGCGCTAACAACCAACAAAAAAGTACCAACCTTGAGGTGCCTAGCCATGCTTATCGATCTCCACGCACACGCTCCCCATCCGGGCTACTACAACCAGCACCCACACTGGGGGCCGTTCTTTGAGCAACACGCCGACGGCGATATCAAGCTGCGCGTAGGGGATTGGATTCTTGGTCTGGGGTCGCCGGAACGTAAGGCGGCCGTGCGTTCGGGCAATGGCCCGAAACTGGAAGAATATTTTGCCCGCTGGGCTGACCCGAAAGTGCGCCTGGCTGGCATGAATGCCGCCGGGCAGAACCTGCAAGTGGTCTCGGTGCCGTCGCACTGCTACATGTACTGGACCGAAGCCGAATTCGCCGTGCCGTTTGCCCGCAAGGTGAACGAAACCCTCGCCGAATACTGCTCCGCTGCGCCGGATCGCCTGATGTACTGGGCCCACGCGCCGCTGAATGTGCCGGAAGCGGCGGCCGCTGAACTGCGTTACGCCTGCACCGAGCTCGGCGCAAAAGGCCTGGTGGCCGGTGGCGCCAACTTTGGCGGGCTGGAATACGACTCGCCGGAACTGGACGTGGTGTGGCGCACCCTGTGCGACCTCGACCTGCCGATTTTCGTGCACGGCTATAACCAGTCGGTTACCTGGGGCAAAGACGCCAACACCGACCGCTACGAAACCACCGCCATCGTCGGCATGCAGTACGACGAAAGCCGTTGCTTCTGGAACCTGATCTGCGGCGGCGTGCTCGACCGTTTCCCTGACCTGAAGGTGTACATCACCCACGGCGGCGGCTATGTGCCGTACCAGTTGGGTCGCCTGGCCAAAACCAACGAAAACCTCGACGTGAAGTACAACAAGAAGCCGTTCCTCGATTACATGAAGAACTTCTACTTCGACGTTGAACTGCACGAAGTGCCAATGCGCCAAGCCCTGGTCGACATCATCGGCGCCGACCACGTGCTGTACGGCAGCAACTTCGGCGGCAGCGATGCGGTGCGTCATGACTTGACCCACGGCCTGAAACTGTCGGATGCGGACCTGAACAAAATCCGCTACGAAAACGCCTGCCGCCTGCTGCACCTGGACCCGGCCAAATTGGGCCAGGTAGGTGCCTGATGAAGCTGGCGCGTTGTGAGTATTTTTCTACTGGTCCTTTTTGGGCTGTGGTTGATGTCGCTCAGGATCAAGTAACGCCCATTTCCGGTGAGTTTCACGAGTGGGCGCCGGCCGTGGCGGCGGGGCGCGGCGTCAGTTCGCTGCGCTTTTCCGGGCCGTCTTTGCCATTGTCGAAGGTGCGCTTGCTGCCACCCATCGAACCGGTTAACCGGGTCGTGGTGGCGGGCGCCAACTACGCCAAGCACCTGGTGGAATTCGGTTTGAAGGCACCGGCTCAGCCGGTCGCCTTCCTCAAAGCCTATGGCGCGCTGATCGGCGCCCATGACCCGATCCGTTTTCCACTGCTGACGGAAGAGCTCGACCACGAAGTGGAACTGGTGGCGGTCATCGGTAGCAACGAGATCAATCTCGATGACCCGCTGGCCAGCGTGCTTGGCTACACCGTTGGCAACGACGTGAGCGCGCGTGACTTGCAGCGCAGTGGGCCCGCCGGTATCGGCATGGACCTGTTTGCCGCCAAGAGCCAGGACCGCACCACGGGTCTTGGCCCATGGATTGTCACCAAGGACGAGTTCCCGGAAGGTTCACCCAAGCTGCGGCTCACCCTGAAAGTGAATGGTGAAACCCGTCAGGACGGCAACACCGCCGAGATGACCTGGGATGTCGGCCAGCTCATCAGCTTTGTGCAGCAGCGCTCCAGCTTTGCCTGTGGCGATGTGCTGTTCACCGGCTCGCCGGCCGGTGTCGGCATGGGCACCGGGATATTTCTGAACGAAGGTGATGTGGTCGAGGCCAGCGTCGAGGGCATCGGCACCTTGCGCAATGTGGTCAGCGAAAAGAACCGTGGCTAATCGAGAGCGAACTATGAACGCCAATAAAGAAAAAGTAGTCGTGGTCGGCGCCGGCTTGATGGGCACCGGCATTGCACATGCGTTCGCCAGTTCGGGGTTCACCACAGTGCTGGTGGACACCAACGCGGCTTCGTTAACCCAGGCCCGGGCCAGCATCGAAAAAATCCTCGGCGACGGTGTGCGCCTGGGTAAAGTCAGTGAAGAAAAAGCCAAAGACTCGCTGGCCAATCTACTGACCACCGGCGATCTCAGCGAAGCGGCAACCGGCGCCAACTGGTTGGTGGAAACCGTGTCCGAGCAGCTCGCCGTGAAGAAGGCGGTGATCAGCCAGGCCGCGCCGCTGCTGGCGGCCAACGCGATCATTGCCACCAACACCTCAGCCCTCAGCGTGACTGAAATCGCCGCTTCGGTAGAGGGCGCCGAGCGCGTGGTGGGCATGCACTTCTTCAACCCGGTGCACAAAATGAAGCTGGTGGAACTGGTGCGCGGTCTGGCCACCACCGATGAAGTGGTTGCCCGTACCCGCACCCTGTGCGACCAGATCGGCAAGACCTCCATCGTGGTCAACGAGTCGCCGGGTCTGACTACCAGCCGCATGTCGGCGCTGTTGGGTAACGAGGCGATGTGGATGCTGCAGGAAGGCACCGCGACTGCCGAAGATATCGACACCGCGCTGCGCCTGGGCT
The DNA here is from genome assembly GCF_056174845.1 of Pseudomonas sp. CC11G. Lineage (NCBI taxonomy): Bacteria > Pseudomonadati > Pseudomonadota > Gammaproteobacteria > Pseudomonadales > Pseudomonadaceae > Pseudomonas > Pseudomonas sp. CC11G. The sequence goes on along the minus strand of NZ_JBWBZC010000033.1, from coordinate 47,972 downwards.
TCAACCACCCGATGGGACCGCTGGAATTGGGCGACCTGACCGGTTGGGACACGCGCTTGTCAGTGCTGCGCTACCTGCATTCCACCCTCGGCGAAAAATTCCGCCCGTGCCCGCTGATTATCAAGATGGTCGCGGCAGGCCGTCTGGGGCGCAAAACCGGCCATGGCGTGTACCGCTATGAAGACGGTAAACAGGTTCCGGGTTCGGGGCTCAAGGCGAGTGCGCTATGAAAGAGATCGTCATCGTTGATGCGGTTCGTACGCCAATTGGCAAATTTCGCGGCAGCTTGGCTGGGGTGCGGGCTGACCACTTGGGGGCTCTGGTTATCAGCCGCCTGCTAGAGCGGGTGGATGTGTCGCCGTCGCTGATCGATGACGTGATCTTCGGCAACGTGACGCAGATTGGTGAGCAGTCGGCCAATATCGCCCGCACCTCGTTACTGGGTGCGGGCTGGCCGGTGACCATTCCGGGCCTGACCATCGACCGCAAATGCGGCTCGGGGGAGGTGGCTGTGCACCTGGCCGCTGGCGCGATTGCCAGCGACGCGGCGGATATTGTGGTGGCCGGCGGTGCAGAAAACATGAGCCGCGTGCCCATGGGCAGCAACCGGGAGATTCACGGTGAAGCCTTCGGTTGGATGGCCAGCGAGCGGTATGAGCTGACCAGCCAGGGCGAGGCGGCCGAGCGCATTGTCGACAAGTGGAAGCTGAGCCGCGACCAGTTGGATGACTTCGCCTTCGCCAGTCACCAACGGGCGGCGGCAGCCAGCGATGCCGGGCATTTCGATAACGAAATTGTGCCGGTGCCGGTGGAAGCGCTGCGGGAGAAGGCGCTGACCGACCCCGTCGCCACGTTGAGCAAAGACGAAACCATTCGCCGCGATACCACGCGGGAAAAGCTGTCGACGCTGAAAACCAGTTTCCGCCCGGAAACCGGCCGGATTACCGCAGGCAACTCGTCACAGATTTCCGATGGCGCGGCAGCCTTGCTGGTGATGAGCGCAGAGACCGCGAAAAAGCTCGGGCTCAAACCCCGCGCGCGAATTCGTGCGTTCACCACGGTCGGCTCCGACCCCACCTTGATGCTCACCGGCCCCATCGCCGCCACGCATAAAGTGCTGGGCAAAGCAGGGCTGCGCATCAACGACATCGATCTGTTCGAGGTCAATGAGGCCTTCGCCTCGGTGCCCTTGGCCTGGATGCTGGAAACCGGTGCACCGCACAGCAAGCTGAACGTGAACGGCGGCGCCATCGCCCTCGGCCACCCGCTGGGCGCTAGTGGTGCGCGGCTGATGACCACCTTGCTCAATGAGCTGGAACGTATCGGTGGCCGTTATGGCCTGCAAGCCATCTGCTGCGCCGGCGGCATGGGCACGGCGACCATCATCGAACGGCTCGGCTAAGGTGCCGCGCCTATCGCTGGTACCGATAGAAGCCATGCCGGCGGCGTTGCAAGACGCCGTTGGCCGTGGCCAGCGCAACCGAATGCTCAGCTCCACCACGCCGGTGCAGGTGTGGGCGCACCGACCCAAGGCCGCACTGGCCTGGCTGGCGCTGATGGACAGTTTGCACAGCGACAACCTGCTGGATGAGCGCCTGAGCGAATTGGTGCGGCTGAAGATTGCCAGCATCACTAACTGTCAGGCCTGCCAGTTGGCGCGCAAGTCCGATGCGGTGACCGAGCAGGACATCGCCTGCCTCAGTAGCGACAGCGAGCACTTCACACCCGCCGAGCAGGCGGCATTGGCGTATGCCGAGCTGTTTGCCAGCGACTACATGAGCATTGGCGATGAGCACTTTGCCCGGCTGGGTGAGTTCTTTAGCACTGAGCAGGTGGTGGAGCTGGGGATGTTTTGCGCGCTGATGTTGGCGGGTGGGCGGATGACGTTTGTGCAGCAGGCGTATTAACCGTTTTGTAGGAGCCAGCTTGCTGGCGAATCTTGGAAACACCGTTTGCAGGGTTCGCTAGCGAGCTAGCTCCTACAGGTCCTCTATTAGTTAATCAAATTGTGTAAAAACGTCCAATAACGTACGTGATAAGCCTAGTATTGGTAACGGCCCGAGCGCCTATTCCATAAATAAAGACAAAAATAACGGAGACGATCATGTCCACAGCAGCACAGAGCGATCTGGTCAAAACATTCACCGATGTGGCCAGTAACTACAAAGGCACCAGCGATATCGACCTGCACGCCACTTACCGTGACATGCGTGCCAATTCGCCTGTGCTGGCAGACAACTTTATGAACCGCCTCGGCGTGCCGTCGATTGCGGGCTTGGACGCCAACCGCCCCACCTTCACTTTGTTTAAGTATGACGACGTGATGAAAGTGATGCGTGACGCCACCACGTTCACCAGCGGCTTTATCGCCGAAGGCCTGGGCGCGTTTTTCGATGGTCTGATCCTTACGGCGATGGACGGTGACGCCCACAAGAACATCCGCAACCTGCTGCAGCCGGTGTTTATGCCGGAAACCGTGAACCGCTGGAAAGAGACCAAGATCGACCGGGTAATTCGCGAGGAATACATCAAGCCCCTGGTGCCGAATAAAGGGCCGATTTGATGGACTTCGCCCTGTATTTCCCAATTCGGGTCATCTACTCGCTGATCGGTTTTCCTGAAGACCGCCCGGAGAAAATCGAGCAATACGCCGCGTGGGCCCTGGCGATTCTGGCCGGCCCACAGGTTGACCCGGAGAAAGCCGCTGCCGCCCGCGGCGCTGCGATGCAGGCTGCCAAGGCACTGTATGACGTGGTCAAGGACGCCGTAACCGAACGCCGCGCCGAGGGCGCAACCGGCGATGACCTGATCAGCCGCCTGATCCGCGTGGAGTACGAAGGCCGGTCCCTGGATGACCATGAAATCGCCACCTTCGTGCGCTCCCTGCTGCCGGCTGCCAGCGAAACCACCACCCGTACCTTCGGCACGCTGATGTCGTTGCTGCTGCAAAACCCCGAGACCCTGGAGCGCGTGCGCAATGACCGTAGCCTGGTGAACAAGGCGATTGATGAAGCGGTGCGCTTCGAGCCAGTAGCCACCTTCAAGGTGCGTCAGGCGGCCCACGATCTGGAGATTCGCGGTGTGCAAATTCCCAAGGGAGCGATGGTGCAATGCATCGTGACTTCGGCGAATCGCGACGAGGATGCGTTCGAAAATGCCGATAAGTTCGACATTGATCGCAAGCCAAAACCGTCCTTCGGTTTCGGCTTCGGCCCGCATATGTGCATCGGTCAGTTCGTGGCCAAAACCGAGATCAACTGCGCGCTCAACGCCATTCTCGACCTGATGCCCAACATTCGTCTGGACCCAAGCAAACCTGGGCCGCAGATCGTTGGCGCGCAGCTGCGTGGGCCGCATTACCTGCATGTGTTGTGGGATTGATGTCGGCTTAAGGGGTTGTGACACCTTCAATATTCTGGATACCCGCCTTCGCGGGAATGACCAAGGCTTTGACAAAGAACACCGTCATCCCGGCGCAGGCCGGGATCCAGAATTGCGCGTCGATCGAATTAATATGAACACATTCAAAATATGTGTTTAATTAACTCGAAGTCTGCACTATGATTCAGACACAACAACAAGCCCGAATGCGAAGGGGAAAACAATGAAAGTTGAAGATCTGATTCTCGTCAGCGTCGATGACCACGCGATCGAGCCGCCAAATGCCTTTGCTCGTCACATGCCTGCCCGCTTCAAGGGGCGTGAGCCGCATGTGGTGAAAAAGGGCGACCGTGATGTGTGGGTGTTTGAAGAGCAAGCCACTGGCTACATGGGCCTGAACTCAGTAGTCGGCCGGCCGAAAGAGGAATACGGCATGGAGCCGCTGGGCTACGAGCAAATGCGCCGTGGCACCTGGAACATCAAGGACCGTGTCGATGACATGAACGCCAACGGCGTGCTCGGTTCGCTGTGCTTCCCAACCTTCCCAGGCTTTGCTGGCCAACGCTTCCAGGTGCATGCCGACCGCGAAGTGTCGCTAGCCGCCATCCAGGCCTACAACGACTGGCACTTGCACGACTGGTGCAACGCCGCCCCGGGCCGTTTTATTCCGTTGATGATCGTGCCGTGGTGGGACATGAAAGCCGCCGCTGCCGAAGTGGAACGCCTGGCCAAGCAGGGCGTGCACGCGCTGTCGCTCTCCGACAACCCGGCCATTCACGGTTACCCGTCAATCCATAGCGATTACTGGGACCCACTGTGGAAAGCCTGCAGCGATAACAAAGTGGTTATCTGCTGCCATATCGGCACTGGCGTCAAAGCCAACCACGCCTCTGATGAGTCGCCGATCGATGCCTGGATCACTTCCATGCCGATCTCCATCGCCAACTCGGCGGCGGACTGGATCTGGGCGCCGATGTGGAAGAAATTCCCGGACCTGCGCATGGCGCTGTCTGAGGGCGGTATTGGCTGGATTCCTTACCTGCTGGAACGTGCGGACTTCACCCACCGTCACCACAACGCCTGGACGAACTCCAACTTCGGCGGGCAGATGCCGAGCGACATCTTCAACAAGCACTTCATCACGTGCTTTATCGAAGACAACTTCGGCCTGCAGAACCTCAAGTACCTGAACACCGACATGGTCACCTGGGAGAGCGATTACCCGCACTCCGACTGCACCTGGCCGAACTCGCCGGAAACCGCGTGGGAGGGCTTGCAGCACCTGGACAAGGCGATGATCGACAAGGTCACTCACCTGAACGCCATGCGCGAGTTCTCGTTCGACCCGTTCGCCATCCATGGCCGCGAAAACTGCACCGTCGGTGCACTGCGCGCCCAGGCTCGCCACGTCAGCACCGAACCGGCCCTGGGCCTGGGCGGCGCGGATCACGGGCGGCATGACGACAAACCTGTGACCTCCGGCGATATCAACCGGATGTTCGCCGACGCTGACGCGCAAACCGCGTTGTAAGCAGCCGCTGCGCCTGGTCGTGGATCAGGCGCAGGCGTCGGTTCTGTGGTCGCCCCGTTCGGGGCGATTGCGCCTGTGTCCACCGCCCGAGAGCGCATATGGCCATCAGCCAATTTACCTACAGTCGTTTGCCTGCCGAGGCCGAAGCGCTTCGTGCCGAGGTACGCGCATTTATTCAAGAAACCCTGGCCGATTACCCGGTAACTCTGCGTGCGCAGAGTTGGATGGGCTTTGACGCCGGGTTCAGCAAAAAGCTGGGTGCCAAGGGCTGGGTCGGCATGGCCTTGCCCAAAGAGTACGGCGGCGCAGCTGCCGGGCCCTTTGCCCGCTACGTGATCATTGAAGAGTTGCTGGCCGCCGGTGCCCCGGTATCGGCCCACTGGATTGCCGATCGGCAGAGCGGGCCGCTGATCAACCGGTTCGGCACCGAAGCGCAAAAGCAGCATTACCTGCCGGCCATCTGCCGCGGCGAAAGCTACTTCTGCATCGGCATGAGCGAGCCCAACTCGGGTTCCGACCTGGCCTCGATCAAAAGCAACGCGGTGCGTGATGGCGACAGCTGGGTGCTCAATGGCCAGAAGGTCTGGACCACCAACGCCCACCATTCCAACTACATGATTGCCCTATTGCGCACTGGCGAAAAACAGGCGGCGCGCCACGAAGGCATGTCGCAATTTATCGTCGACCTGAGCCTTCCGGGCATCACCATTCGGCCGATTCGCGACCTGGCTGGCGGCGAGCATTTCAACGAAGTGTTTTTCGACAACGTGCGGGTGCCGGCTGATGCGTTGATCGGCACCGAAGGCAAAGGTTGGGATCAGGTGACCGCCGAACTCGCGTTCGAGCGCAGCGGCCCTGAGCGTTTTCTCAGCTGCATGGCGCTGCTCAAAACCCTGATCGACGCCATTGGCAAAACCCCCGACGCGCTGCAAAGCCGCGAGATCGGGCGGCTGTCGGCCAAGCTGCTGACGCTGCGCAATATGTCGTTGTCGGTGACCGCGCAACTGGCGGCCGGCGAGCACCCGGCGTGGGCCGCCTCGTGTGTGAAAGACCTGGGCAACGTGTTTGAACAGGAACTGCCTGAAGTTGCCCAGCTGTTGCTGGAAACCGATCCACGCCAAGAGGGCGGCAGCGAGTATGCGCGCGTGCTGGCCTATCTCACGCAAATGGCGCCGTCATTCTCACTGCGCGGGGGCACTCGCGAAATTCTGCGGGGCATCATTGCCCGTGGGCTGGGGTTGCGATAATGCGCGAATTATTTGATGCGACGATTGAACGCCTGTTTACCGACTTGGCCACCCCAGCCTATGTGCTGGGCTGCGAAGGCGGCGAATGGCCGGCCGAACTGTGGGCCGCCATCGACGACTCCGGCTTTACCTTTGCCGGCGTGAGCGAAGCCCTTGGCGGTGCCGAAGCCAGTTGGGCCGATATGTACGGCATGGTGCGCGCGGCCGGGCGGTTTACCGTGCCGGCGCCATTGGGCGAAGCGCTGCTGGGCAACTGGCTGTTGAGCCAGGCCGGGCTGGATGGCAGCGCGGGGTCGCTGAGTGTGGCGGTGAATACCGTGCTGGTTCTCGACGCCGACCGAGCGAGCGGCATTGCCCATGCCGTGCCGTGGGGTCGCAATGTGGAGGCTGTGGTTGCCATCGCCAGCACCTTGAGCGGTGAACCGAGCGTGGTGCTGCTGCAACGCAGCACCGCCAGCGAAGTGACCCTGGCACTGAACGTCGCGGGCGAACCGCGCGACGACTTGAGCTTCACCGACGCCCAGGTACTGGCCCACGCGCCGCTGCCCGCTGGGTTGGACGCCAGCGTGCTGGAACTGGGCGGCGCCATGTTGCGCGCTGCGCAAACCGCCGGGGCGCTGCACGCGCTGCTGGATATGACCGCCAACTACGCCCGTGAGCGTCAGCAGTTCGGCAAAGCCATCGGCTCGTTCCAGGCGATTCAACAGCAGCTTGCGGTGTTCGCCGAACAGGCCGCCGCGGCCGGTATCGCCGCCGAAGCGGCGTTTGCCGAATCCACCGACGGCCTGGCCGGGCTGACCATCGCGGTCGCCAAAGTCAGCACCGGCGAAGCCGCCAGTGTCGGCGCCGGCATTGCCCATTCGGTGCACGGCGCCATTGGCTTTACCGAGGAATACCCACTGCATTTGCTCACCCGTCGCCTGTGGGCATGGCGCAGCGAATTCGGCTCGGCGAGCCTGTGGAGCCAACGCCTCGGCGAGCAGATTTGCCAGGCCGGCAGCGACGCCTATTGGCCGCTGCTGACCAGCCATAGCCAACAACCTTTAACCCGCCTTGCGAGTAATCCGGCATGAGCCCGTTTCTTCAGATCGAGCGCGACGGCGGCATTGTCACCGTGCGCATGGACCACCCCGACACCCGCAATGCCCTGACCACTCCTGAGCAGATTCAGGAGTTTGTCGACCTGTGCGCCGAACTGCGCCGTGATCGCTCGGCGCGGGTGATGATTCTGACCGGCAACGGCACCGCGTTCTGCGCCGGCGGCAACGTGAAGGACATGCATGAGCGCGCCGGCATTTTTGCCGGTGACCCGTACGAGCTGCGCAACACCTACCGTGACGGCATTCAGCGCATTCCGCTGGCGATTTACGAGCTGGATATTCCGGTGATCGCCGCCGTAAACGGCCCGGCCATTGGCGCCGGCCTGGACCTGGCCTGCATGTGCGATATCCGCTTGGCGTCCACCACGGCGCTGTTTGCCGAAAGCTTTGTGCGCCTGGGCATCGTGCCCGGTGACGGCGGCGCCTGGCTGTTGCCACGGATTATTGGCATTCCAAAAGCCAGCATCATGTCCTTTACTGGCGATGCCATCGACGCGGCCAAAGCGCTGGCCTGGGGCCTGGTAGAGCAGGTGTGCACACACCAGACGCTGATGGCCGAAGCCCGCTCGCTGGCTGAACGCATTGCCAGCAACCCGGGCCATTCGTTGCGCCTGTGCAAACGCCTGCTGCGCGAAGGCCAGCATATGCGTTTGGACTCGCTGCTGGAGTTGTCCGCCGCCTACCAGTCGCTGGCGCACCACACCCAGGATCACCACGAAGCGGTGTCCGCCTTTGTCGAAAAACGTAAGCCCGATTACCTCGACAAGTAATGGCTGCACCCATAACAAAAGTATTGGAGTAGTGACGATGCGTGGCGTTTTCCGTGAAGACCACAACATGTTCCGCGAGCAGGCTCGCCGTTTTGTCGACCGCGAGATCGTGCCGTATCTGCACGAGTGGGAAAAAAACGGCATCGTGCCCAAAGAGGTCTGGCTGAAAGCCGGGGAGACCGGCCTGCTGTGCTCCACCGTGCCGGAAGAATACGGCGGCCCGGGCGGTGACTTCGGCCACTCGGCGGTGATGATCGAAGAACTGGCGCGCGCCAACGCCACCGCCGTCGGCTTTACCACCCACTCGGAAATCGTTGCGCCGTATATCGTTGCCTACGGCAGCGAGGAGCAGAAACAACGCTGGTTGCCGCGCATGGTCAGCGGCGAGCTAATCGGCGTAATCGCCATGAGCGAACCGGGCATTGGCAGCGACCTGCGCTCCATGCGCACCTTGGCGCGCGTCGATGGCGATGACTACATCGTGTCCGGGCAAAAAACCTTTATCACCAACGGCGGCAACGCCGGCCTGATGGTCACCGCGACCAAGCTCGACCTGGCCGCCAAAGAACTCACCCTGATTTGCATCGAAGAAGACCGCGCCGGTTTCTCCAAAGGCCGCCTGCTGGAAAAGATCGGCCTCAAGGGCCAGGACACCGCCGAGTTGTTTTTTGACGACGTACGCGTTCCGGCCAACAACCGCCTGGGCGAGGAGGGGCAGGGCTTCAAATACCTGACCCACCAGCTTGCCTGGGAACGCACGATCATCGCCATTCGCGCCGCCCAGTCGATTGAAACGCTGCTGGAAGAAACCATCGAGTACACCCGCGAGCGCAAGGTGTTCGGCAAGCCGGTGCTGGATTTCCAGAACACCCGCTTCAAGCTCGCCGAAGCCAAGGCACAGTTCACCATGTTGCGGGTGTTTGTCGACGACTGCCTGGCGAAGGTGATGCGCGGCGAACTGGCCCCGGATGTGGCCGCCATGGCCAAGCTGCTCGGCTCGGAAATGCAGGGCAAATTGCTCGATGAATTCCTGCAACTACACGGCGGCTACGGCTTTATGAGCGAGTACAAAATCAGCCGTGCCTGGGTGGATGCGCGCGTGGCGCGGATTTACGGCGGCACCTCGGAAATAATGAAAGAAATCATCGGCCGAACCCTGTAGGCCACGCGGGAGTATGCGCAGGGAGTGACACCAGAAAGACCACCAGAGGAATAACAACAATGAGCCTTTATCGAGCTTTCGCGGTTTTATGCCTGTGCTTTATCTCCCTGGCCGGCTCTGCGCAAACGGCCCCGGCGCCGGATGCCTACAGCGCCGACACCCAGCGCGCCAACGCCCTGCTGGCCAAAGCCGTTGCCGACTACAAGGCCAAGGGCGACGCCGCCCTGGCCGAGTTCAGTCGGCAGGGCGCCTATGTGGACGGTGAGCTGTATATCTACGTCGTCGACACGTCCGGTGTGATGCTCGCCAGCGGCGGGCCGTCGGTGTCGCTGGTGGGCAAGCAGGTGGTCAGCGCTTTGGACGACGACCTGAAAAAAGCCTTCCAGCAAGCCATTTCCCAACCCGAAGACGGCGCCGTACACAGCGCCGAGTACCGCTGGTGGAACTGGCAGCACGCCAAGGTCGAGCGCAAGCGAGTGTTTTACCAGCGCGTCGGCGAGCGGGTGATTTCCGTGGGCTATTACATGCCGCGCTCCAGCCCCGAACAGGCCAAGCAGCTGTTGCAAGCGGTGGCCGAGCAAGTGCGCAGCGACCCGAAAACCACGTTCGTGCGAATCAACAAACACGACAAGAAGCTTAATCAGGACGACCTGTACGCCTTTGTCGTCGACCTGAAAACCAAGCGCTTTATCGCCCACGGTTTTCTCCCGCGTCTGATCGGCACCGACTTCAAAGCGCTGCTTTCCACCGACGGAAAACCCATTGGCGAGGAGATTCTCAAGCTCATGGCAGACGGCGAAACCGGTGAAATCGACTACCTGTGGCGCAACCCCATTACCGGGCAGAACGAATACAAGAAAACCTTTCTGCAACGGGTGAATGGCTACGCCGTGGCCGTGGGTTGCTACACCAACCAGTAATTGAGCAGGGATTGCACGCATGACTGATCTGATTCTGTTGCACGGCGGCCAGCATGGTTCGTGGTGCTGGGCGCCGTTGCTGGCGGCCTTCGAAAAGCAGCCTTCGCAATTCGCCCGGGTACTGACCCTGGATATGCCCGGCTGCGGTGCCAAGCGCGGCCGCGATGTGACGTCGCTGTCGGTGAATGATGTGGTGGCGGAGCTCAACCAGGACCTGCGCGACCTGGGTGTGCGCCAAGGCGTGCTGCTCGGCCACTCCATCGCCGGCGCGCTATTGCCGTTAATGGCCGTGGGCGCGCCGGAGTTGTATCGCCATCTGGTGTACCTCACCTGCGCCTTGCCGGGCGAGGGGCAGTCCATTCTTGAGCAGCTGGGCAGCACGCTGCACGGCGAAAGCCCCGACCACGTTGGCTGGCCGCTGGACCCTTCAAAAGCCGCACCGCAGGAAATGGCGATGGCTATGTTTGGGCATGATTTGAGTCCTGAAACCCTCGGCTGGTTGTTGAGTGAAGTGGCTCAGGACGCCACGCCGCCGAGCGTGGCGACCGAGTCCATCACCCGCGCCGGTTATGACGGGCTGGTGCCGGCCACCTATATCGTCACCCTGCGCGACAACATCTTGCCTGCCGCCTGGCAACGCCGATTTGCCGAGCGCGCGGGGGCGAGCACGGTGGTCGAGATCGACACGCCCCACGAGCCGTTCGTATCGCACCCGCAGTTGCTCGCGGATGTCATACGGGGCCTTGAGCTGCCCTTGTGAACGCTGAGGTCGGCGCAGTGAACAGCAGCGAGGGCAAGGCCGTACACGCCCACCTGCTGATTCTGTCGATCATCTGCTTCAACTTTATCTCCTACGCCTGCAGCGGCTTGCCGTTGGCGGTGCTGCCCGGTTACGTGCTCAACGATCTGGGTTTGTCGTCGGTGATCGCCGGGGTGGTCATCAGCATCCAGTTCTTCGCCACGTTGCTGGCCCGCCCGTTGGCGGGAAGTGTGGCCGACCGCTATGGCGCCAAACGCTCGGTGCTTTGCGGTTTTGCCGGTTTGATGCTCAGTGGCAGCTTCACCACCCTGGCGATTGTGCTGCATGCCCAGCCGTGGGTTGGGTTGCCGCTGTTGCTGGCCGGGCGCTTGGTGCTGGGCGTCTCCACTGCGATGATTTCCACGCCGGCTTGCACTTGGGCCATCGGCCGCTGCGGCACGCCGAGCACCGCGCAGGTGATGTCGTGGAATGGCATCGCCGCCTATGGCGGCACCGCCGTCGGCGCGCCGCTGGGCGCGGTGCTGCGCAACGGGTTTGGAATCGTCAGCATCGGGCTGTGCACCGTGTTGCTGGGGTTTACCTTCCTGCTGATCGCCCTCGGCAAACGCCCGGCGCCGTTGGTGGCTGGCGTGCGGTTGGCTTTTCACCGGGTGCTGGTGGCGGTGATGCCCAATGGCCTGGTGCTGGTCTGCAGCTCGGTGGGCTACGGCGGGCTGACCGCTTTTATCGCCCTATATTTTGACAGCCTCGGCTGGCAGCACGCGGCGTACTGCTTAAGCGGCTTCGGCGCCGGTTTTATCGCCGCGCGATTGAGCACACCGGGCATCTTGCACCGCTACCGTGGCTACAACGTGGTGGCCGGCTGCTTGCTGATTCAGAGCCTGGGGATGCTGCTGATCTGGCTGGCGCCTTCGCCGGGGCTGACGATTGCCGGCGGGGTGCTCACGGGGGTGGGGGTGTCCTGGGTGTATCCGGGGCTCGCCGTGGAAACCCTTGCCCGCACGCCCGAAGCCAACCGCAATTCGGCGCTAAGCGCGCTTTCGTTGTTTTTTGATGTGGCGGTCGGGTTGGCGGGGCCGGTGATGGCCTGGTGGCCAGCGGGCTGGGCTATGCGCAGATTTTTCTATGTGCGGGGCTGATGTCGATGGGTGGGTTTGCACTGGTGCTGGTACTGCGACGGGCTGCTGACGATAGCAACTCAAACGGTTATTCCTCCTCCAAACATTAAGTCGCAAGGGTAGTAGGAGCCCGGGATATGCGCTATCTATGACCACCTACCTCCCAACCCGGCCGCATCGGGCAAGGAAGAGTCGGGGAGGGGAGGTATCTCAAATCCAGATCAGCTCCCTTCAGCGGGTTAGATCAGTATTCAAATCGGCCCACCCATACGGGTTTCCCATAACATCCAGCGTATCGCACATCATTGGAATGCCGTTGGCCGGATTGATATCGAACGTGGAGCAATGCGCTAGTTCTGGAGTAAGAGACTTAATAGCCACTAGCTGAGTGTCGGAAGCCTCATCGCGCTCCCAACATGAAGCCAGGCGATTCAGTTGCTCTTGCGATGCAAGCGACTCGAAATCGAGACTGTCATGCACAACGATCATCTCGCCAATCGTTGGATAGATTCTTGTTTGGTAGCCAAGGCTGGGCGAGGGGCGAAGCAGACTTTTGGCTAATCTGATAATCAGGTTTCTCAGCATGACAATTTCCTCGACGTGAATGTCCCTGAAGTGGGCTGCCAGGTTGGTCTGGCATATCCAGTTTCCATTCGTTTTGAAAACTGCAAGGGACGGGCGAGGCGTTACTGACCGTTGGGGTTGGTTCCCTGCTCAGTTGCTTTATAGACAGTGGGCTTTTGGTTGGCAGCGGCAGCCCTGAAGGCCGCATGCTTTCAACATCCTGCAGCTCAATCCAATCAATCGAGACCGACCCAGAGAGAGATATCGGCAAATGCTTGCTTAAAAATTGCTAAAGCCAAAGTTAAAATTATTATATCTATCTGATTTTAATGATTTTTATATAGCTATCAGTCCAATCCATCATCGGTGCCACGCTGAAGCGGCGGGATGGCTCAGGGCTTGTACTGACTGGTGTAGGAGCTATTTCGAGAGGCATGTGGAAGGGTCTGGTTTTGGCTGATTGGCCCCCGATTTCAGTCATTTTTTCGATACAAGTAGGCGCTCGAAAAATGGTTGGTAGCGCTGTGGGCGGGGTTAACGCCATCGCGCAAATCAGGCAGGGGCGTGGTGGGCTGGGAGTTTATCAGGAAACGCCCTGCGCTCGACCGCAAACAGACCGGCCTGCCCGCTGAGACTTTTTGTCCTGGCGTCCTGCCAAGTCCGACACAAAATACAGTTGAAATAATTACCCCTAGAGGGTAATTTAAAGGAGAAGTTAATCGCTATGGAAAAAAGCAAACCGCATTACAACCTCGCAACGATCCAGAACGACGTTTCCAGGCTGGGTGTTGCGGCCTTCACTAAAACAGCGCTGGACGGTGGCCGAGCCATGGGGCTGAGCAGTGCCGCGATGTTGGATGTGATTGGCGCGCTACGCCGTAGTGACTTTTATAAATCGATGACGACACATGCAGACCACACGATCTGGCAAGACGTGTACTTCCCCACGCTGCCTGATGGCGTAGTGCTGTATGTGAAGGTGACCTACCGGCTGCAAGGACCCCCCGTCATTTCCTTCAAGAGGAGGACGCAATGAACAAACATATCTGTGTGAGCTGCGGCGCAGCCCAAGGCATGACCCGCTTCGAAAACCGTACCTTCGCCGTCACCTACCAGTTGCTGAACCGCGATGTATCCGGGCTTTCTGGCTGGGAGTGCGCCGCGTGCGGTGAAGTTGAATTCGACGTCGAAAGCGCCCATCGGTACGCAAAGGCGGGCGATCAACTGCTTGAAGATGCCAAGCAAGCCGTGGCCGAGGAAATGAAGCGAATCCGCAAGAAGTTGCACCGCACGCAGCGGCAGATGATGGCGATTGCTGGCGGCGGTCATAACGCGTTCTCGCGTTACGAACGAGCAGAAGTGGAGCCCCCGCAGCCGCTGGTAGTGCTGATGACGCTGCTGGATCGTCACCCCGAGTTGCTGGGGCAGATCGAGGAGATTTTCAGTGATGGCGGCAATGTGTCTATCAGTCATCTGGTTGCCGAAAAGGAAAAAGCCCGGCATATGGGCTAGGTAGAAGGCGCCTCGTTAAGCGCCTTTTTTATGCCCGGCGCTACGCCACCTCATCCAAAAGCTGCTCCGCATCGAGCAGCTTGCGCAGCAACGGCTCCATCAAACACTGCAACCGCCCGCCATCCAATTGGCGTTTATGCGCATCCCCCAGCAACTCCAATAACAGTTCAAAGGCACCGCTCAAATGGTTCAGTTGCGAACCCAGAGCCTTCAATCGTTGCAGGTCTTCGGTAAGCGCGGTCAGTTCTTGGCGGTGCGCGGCGAGCGCTGGGCTATCAGCACTCAGCAGAGGGGTGAGTTGGCTGTGCAACTCGGTAAGGCGGGCGAGGCTTCGATTGAGCATGGTGACACTCCTATAACGGTTCGGAGTTCGCCTTCGCTGCTACCACACAGGGGGGGGGCGAACCGTGCACGGGGTGGTAGACCGAGGTTATAGGAACCCGGCAGGACCGAAATCCTCCCGCGCACGGCTCGCCATAACGCGAGCACAAAAAAACGCCTTTCGGCGCTGCGCACCTATAACCTTGATCTGGGCTACCACACCCGTTCGTTGGATTTACAACGACCCGCGAAGGCTACCGCCATCCACCTACAGGCACAAGCACGAGCCCTAACCGGCCACACCCTCTGAACCCTGCATTTGTCGGGTGAATATGATGGGCGGGAAGCGTCTGTCGACAATGATCAAGCTCAGCAAGCCCTTCCCAAATCCCCGCTTTACCTAATATACGTTTATCCATATATTCGAAATCCCATATGTAGATTTCGGCTGCCAAGATGACGCCCATTGCCCTGTTCAAATGCCTCGCCGACGAAACCCGCCTGCGCGCCGCGCTGTTGGTGGTGAGCGAAGGCGAACTCTGTGTGTGCGAGCTGATGGAGGCGCTGGAGGAAAGCCAGCCCAAGGTGTCGCGCCATCTGGCACAGCTGCGCACCTGCGGCTTGTTGCTTGATCGTCGGCAGGGCCTGTGGATTTATTACCGGGTTAATCCCGACCTGCCGGCATGGGTCCATACCGTGCTGCACACCAGTCTGGAAGCCAACTGCGCTTGGCTGGATGACAACCTGCCAAGCTGCAACAGATGGGCGATCGCCCCGTACGCGCGGTTTGCTGCCCCTAAAAAACCTTCTGCCCACTGTGCCCGCCCTGGCGTTACGCCTGGGTGTTTGATGGAGCGCGTTTTATGAAAGTCCTGTTTATGTGCACTGCCAACAGCTGTCGCAGCATTCTGTCCGAGGCGATGTTCAACCACCTCGCGCCCGATGGCTTTCAGGCCGTGAGCGCCGGCAGCTTTCCCAAGGGGCAGGTGCTGCCGCGCAGTTTGACCACCCTGCAAGAAGCCGGAGTTTCCACCGCCGGCTTGAGCAGCAAAGGCAACGACGCGTTTGCCGACAGCCCGCCCGACATCGTGATCACCGTGTGCGACAAGGCCGCCGGCGAGGCCTGCCCGGTGTATTTCGGCTCGGCTGTAAAAACGCATTGGGGTTGGAAGATCCCTCCGATGTGCACGGTGACGAGGCGCAGGTGACTGCCGCGTTTCACGCGACGCTGGCCATCATCGAACGCCGTTGCCGCGCCTTTCTGGCCCTGCCGTTTGCCGACCTCGACGCCGCAAGCCTGAAAGCGGAACTCGACCGCATCGGCCGCCTGTGAATACGGAGACCTGCCATGACTGATCAACTGCCCAATCTCGACGCCACGCTAACCACCCCCATCGCCAGCAACCACCCGCCGCGCATTCTGTTGTTGTACGGCTCCACCCGTGAGCGCTCGTTCAGCCGGCTACTGGTGGAGGAGGCTGCGCGGCTGCTGCAGCACTTCGGTGCCGAGACGCGGATATTCAATCCCTCGGGCCTGCCGCTGCCCGACGACGCGCCTGGCGACCACCCCAAGGTCGCCGAGTTGCTGGAGCTGATGCAGTGGTCCGAAGGGCAGGTGTGGTGCTCGCCGGAGCGCCATGGCGCGATGTCGGCGGTGTTCAAGGCGCAGATCGATTGGGTGCCGCTGTCGATTGGCGCGGTGCGGCCCACCCAGGGCAAAACCTTGGCGGTAATGCAGGTTACTGGCGGTTCGCAGTCGTTCAATGTGGTGAACCAATTGCGTGTGCTGGGGCGTTGGATGCGGATGTTCACGATCCCCAACCAGTCTTCGGTGCCGAAGGCGTTTATGGAGTTCGACGAGCAAGACCGCATGAAGCCTTCGGCGCTGTATGACCGGGTGGTGGATGTGATGGAGGAGTTGGTGAAATTTACGCTGCTGCTGAGAGGGCGTGAGGATCTGGTGGATCGTTATTCAGAGCGCAAGGAGACAGCGGAAGCGTTGTCGAAGCGGGTTAATCAGCGGTCGATTTAGCGCCGTATCGAGAGATTTTCCGCGGGAATAGAAGATGCTAGACCGGCTGGGTTGACAGTACGAAGGAGTCGCTCCTCCGGCAACTCATTCTGTGCTCTGGACGGTCAATTCCCGTGCGCCGAGCACTCGAAATAGCACTCAAACAATCGGATAAAAGCTACCGGGATTGAGGTGAAACCGCTCAGCCAACGCCTGGATGTCTGAACTGCTCAAGGTGCGTTTGCCATTGAGCGTGCGAGACACAACGGTTTTATCGCCAATCTCCGGCAAGTCAGAGCCGGTCAGGCGGTTCTGCTCCATCAGGAACCGAAGCAGTTGGACGCCGCTGAGAGCCGCCACGCCAGCGTTGAACTCAGCGAACTGCGGGGCGCTGTCTTCGTAGCGTTTGATGGAGATGCAGAGCTGGTCAATCAGCGGTTCGACCAGCTGGTTTTGGTCCTGGATTTCGGTCAGCTCATCGAGCAGTGCCAGGGCGCGGTCGTAATCGTCTGGGTTGCTGATCTCTTGAATGACGGTGCCTTGCACGTGCTCCAGCATTTGCTGGATTTCGATTAGGCGTTGCGCCAGTTCGTGGATGGCGCTGGGCGCAGAGCGTTGGGCAGACGCGGAACTCATGGCATGACTCCTTGGTTACACGGGGTGCGGTACCACCTGTTGGCCTTGTCGTATTCGGCATGGTTGAACAGGTGTTTGACGTAGACCCGCTGTTTAGCAAAGTCGATAGCGGCGATCAGGCGTAATTCATTGCCACCGATATCGACGACCCACCAGCCGCTGCGTGGGGTGAATTTATCCAGGGTCGACAGCGACTGTCTTAGTTCTAGCGGCGTAGTCGCTACCGACATCTCCAGCACCTTGTACAACGCCATGATGCTGGTTGTTTTTACCGGGTACCGAAGGCAGGCCTCGGTGAATGTTTTCTTCTTGAAAACGTGCATACACGTCCTTGTTGAAGTTTTAGCAACTTTAGAGGGTGGTTGCTAAAGTGTCAACTTTTCAGGGTGGGGTAGAGGCAATAGCTTCACGCGGAAGGGCGAGACTGTCGAACGCAGCCACCGGTTGTGCAGCCGGCTCAGTGGAATGAAATTTGCTGACTATTAGGGGCGGAAAAATAAAAGGACCGCTCGTTTACCGTCCCCCATTTACGAGACCTGAAGATGCGCATAGCTGATCGTTGGTTTGCCACAAAGCGTATTGATGACCGCATTACCTTGCTCTGGGAGCCCCACGTGGCGCGCGTTGAGCAGTGCAATATATGGCATGTGCGCGGCCGCGATGCGGACCTGTTGGTCGACGCCGGCATGGGCATCAGCAGCCTGAAAACCGCCATGGCCGAGTTGCTGAACAAGCCGCTGATTGCCGTGGCCACCCATAGCCATATGGACCATGTCGGCAGCTTGTACGAATTCGATCAGCGCCTGGCGCACCCACTTGAAGCACACCAGCTGGCTCACCCCGACGACTACCCCGTACTGTGCAGCTGCCATTGGCCCGGCACCATGCGCGCCGATATCGAAGCGCAGGGCTACGAAGTGCCGGATGTGCTTGTAGATGCTTACCCCTACGAGGGGTTTGATCCGCTGGCATTCCGTACCCAAGGCGCCGAAGCCACCCGACTGATTGATGAAGGCGATGTCATCGACCTGGGCGACACCGCCTTCGAAGTGCTGCATTTACCCGGCCATTCTCCCGGCAGCATCGGCCTGTGGGAAAACCGCACCGGCACGCTGTTTTCAGGTGATGCCATCTACGACGGCCCGTTGCTCGACAAGATCGGCGGCGCGAACCTGACGGACTACCGGCGCACCATGCAACGCCTGCAGGAGTTGCCCGTGCAGGTCGTGCACGCCGGCCACGACCCAAGCTTTGGCCGCAGCAAAATGCGCGAGTTGACGGAGCAGTATTTGCGGGGTGGCAAGTAGGAGAGGGCGCTGCGAACGTCTGCGCCGCCGACAGACAGTAGGAGAGGCTGAGGTGCAGACTGAGAGGGGCGGTTGGCTGCTGAGGTCTGAGGGAGAGAAAGTAAGCCTGTCCACTTTTCCGGTTAGGGTAGAAAAACAAATCTGGCCCAACAGCGCCCATCAAAATGTCGTGCTTGGTGTTCGGTTGCGCTAAAACACGTTCCTTTTCTTCTGCTCTACGTTCTGCATAATTATTTTCAGATAGCGGGCCGCCCAATCCGGTCGTGGAGCTGCTGCGTAATGAATGACATACCCACTCGGATCATCACACTGCAGTTTGTCCGAGGCGCTCACTTCGCAGCGATAATTGGCTTCACCAAAAAGTCGCCCGTTCTCACAACCCCCTCGCGATAGCTCCAGCAAAAACGCTATTGATGCCCTGCCACGCATCTTTCCCGCTGCCGCGCAGCTGGTGGGCGTATTTCCCCGATTTGGAAAATACGCAAAAGTCAGCGCCTTTTCGCCCTTCAGGCAGGTGTAGTACTGATTCCCTAGAGCCTCATACGTTGCGAGATAGCAGGTCCAACCGCTACCGAGAAAATCGTCCTGCTCGCCGGTTTCAGGTTTTCTGTTGGGGCGCTTGCACAGCCAGCTAGCGTTATTGCCATCAGCACATAAAACAATCGACGCGAATTAAACATGGCATCCCTTCCAGGCCCAAACCCTGTGAGTGCGGCAGTCTCATCAAGCGTTACGTTGAGTGTCCAATTTTTCTTTAGGCCGCCGCGAAAAGCGAACAGACCGTTCTCTAATGAGGTAGCGCGCCGCTCTTCTTTGCAGAGGCACGGCCGCGAGGATGCACGGGCACTCGCGTTTAGCGAGCGATCCTGGATCCCCGCCTACGCGGGGATGACGTAGGTTATGACGAAAATCCCGTCATTCCTGCGAAGGCAGGAATCCAGAATGGTGCGGGCGACTAGGCCTGCGCTCTCACGATGACCACGGAGAAGGGCGCTCAGTCTGCGCTCTCAGCCATATCCACCGTCACCCCCAACGACCGCAGCGCATCCCAGTACCCTGGATACGTCTTGCCCACACACTCCGGGTCCAGCAGCCGAATGCCGCTGACCTTCAAACCAGCCAGCGCAAAACACATGGCAATGCGGTGATCGCTATGGGTATCCACCAGCGCGTCGCAACTGGTGCCGGCCAAGGCCGGGTCTGCCGCCACCAGCAGGTCGTCACCTTCCACAGTCGCAAGCCCTGGGCGAATCGCGTTGAGGCCGTCGAGCAGCGCCTGTACGCGGTCGCATTCTTTTACCCGCAAATTGGCCAGCTCGGTGAAGCGCACGGGCGTGTTGTTGAAGGCGGCGAGCACGGCCAGGGTCGGCACGGCGTCTTGCATCTGCGAGCCGTTAATGACCGCTGGCATATCTGGGTACGCGGCGATAAAAGTTTGTGCGTGGGCGTCGGGCTGGGTGAAGCAGTCGTCGGCGACGCCCAGGTCGATATTGCCGCCGGTGAACGCCTGAGCTGCCCACAGGTAAGTGGCGGCCGAGGCGTCGGGTTCGATCACGTAGTCGCAGGCGTGGTAGCCGGTAGCGGCGATGCGCCAGGTGACGTCGTCGACCACTTCCACCTTGGCGCCGAAGGCTTGCATGCAGGCCAGCGTCAGGTCGACGTAGCCGCGCGCGCCGATGTCTTTGCCGGTCAGTTTCACGTCGATGGGGGCGGTGCCGCAGGCGGCGAGCATCAGCAGGGCAGACACGTATTGGCTGGACAGGCCGCCGTCAATTTCGAAGGTTTTGGCGGTCAGGCTGCCTTGGCCCTGCACCAGCACCGGCGGGCAGCCGGTGGCGCTGGAGACCTCAATGCCGCCGGCGCGCATAGCGTCGAGCAGCGGGCCGATCGGGCGTTTTTGCATGTAGGCGTCGCCGTCCAGCGTGACGTCGCCGTTTACGGTGGCCACGGCAGCGGTGAGAAAACGCATGGCGGTGCCGGCGTTGCCGAGAAACAGCGGCGCGGTGGGCGCCTGCAAGTAGCCGGCGCTGGTGACCACGAAGGTGGTGCTGTCCGGCTCGTCCACGGTCACGCCCATCTGCCGAAGGGCGTTGGACATATGGCGGGTGTCGTCGCTTTTCAGCGCGCCGGTCAGGCGGCTGGTGCCTTTGGCCAGCGCGGCCAGCAGCAGCGCACGGTTGGTGATGGATTTGGAGCCCGGCGGCGACACTTTGCCCTGCAAGGCAAAGCCAGGTGGAACGACGGTAGCGGTGTGCGGCGCGCCCATAACAGCGGTTCTCCGAATAAGACGTGGCGCACGGCGGCGCGCAAAGGGGCGAATAATGCCATTGATGCCACGCCCAATGAAGCCTTCTCGGCCAAGGAACGAGGGGAGGTTGACTGCTCGGCGCTTAACCGGTTTTTCGCAGAGCGTTGGTGCGGGGCTGCTAATTACTCAGCGTTATGGTGATGTCGAGGATGCTAAGTGGTGCGTACACCAAGGTGATTACGCTGTAAACGCGGCGTGAGTTGCAGCTGAAGGCAATCAACGGCGCAGCATCATGACCAAATCCAGCACGCCCCAGGGCGCCCACGGTGACGCTTCGAAGAGCACCACGTTGACGATAAAACCGAAAGTTAAAAAGACTGATATGGATAACAGAGCAAAGCGGCCGTCCTGCTCGAAATAAATCCGCAGTCCATCCTTTTCATCCTCGCTGCGGCTGGGCAGCAGCAGCGCAGAGGAGAGGAAAAGGGACAATGCCAGCAGCACCAGCAATAGAAATTCGGGAAACGTGAAGGTGGTTTTGATGGAGGGCAGCGAGTTTACCGCCCACCAGAAATCGAGCTGCATGGTGAACAGAATGGCGGCCCACACTAACGGAATCCAGTCCGCTTTCGCGTCGCGGCGAATACGGAACACGGTCAGCGAACCCAGCAACAGGCGCGTTACCGACAAGCCCAATATCATTGAAAGTACCGTCGCAATGATTGGGAAGTTGCTCATGACCATTCCTGTTGAATGTGGAAGTTGCGGCAGGCGTGACGTCCGGGTGAACGGCACGCGCCATTAAATCTAGATTGGCTCAGGCATGCCAAGTCATTTTGCCGGCTCACTCAAACGAACCGCTATCCCCCGGCGGGTTCTATCCTCTACAGACCCTATCGCGTAGCAGGAGACAGGCATGTCACAGGTGGATGTACTTATCGTCGGCGCCGGCCCCACTGGCTTGGTGTTGGCCCTGTGGCTGACCGCGCAGGGTGTGAAGGTGCGCATCATCGAGAAGAGCGGCGGCCCGGGCGAGACCTCGCGTGCCATGGTGGTGCAGGCGCGCACGTTGGAGTGTTATCGGCAACTGGACATGGCTGAGGCGGTGGTCGCGGCCGGCTATAAAACCCGGCCATGAACATGTGGGCGCTGGGCAAACGCAAGGCGCACATTCAGTTGACCGATGCCGGGGCCGACGTGTCGCCGTATCCCTTCGTATTGGTGTACCCGCAAGACCGCCACGAGCAGTTTCTCCAGGCGAAATTGGAAAGCCTCGGCGTGACGGTGGAGCGGGAAACTCGGCTGGACACCTTCGACGACCTGACCAGTCAGGTTCGCGCCGTTCTTGTGGGGCCGGACGGGCAGCAGGAAATCTGCGAGGCGACGTACCTGGCCGGCTGCGACGGCGCCAGTTCAACCGTGCGCCATCAAATCGGCAGTGACTTTGCCGGCGGCACCTACAAGCAGCTCTTTTATGTCGCCGACGTCGAGGCCACTGGCGTGGAGCCGACGGGCGAGGGGCATATTGCCTTCGACAAAGCCGAGTTCGTGCTGGTGTTGGCCTATGGGCAGGCCAACCGCTACCGGTTGATCGGCACGTGCGCGATGAGCGTGCGGATGCGGTGGACACGCTGACGTTCGCGGACGTCAGCCAGAAGGCCATCAATGCGCTGAACATTCAGGTCAGCCAGGTGAACTGGTTTCTACCTACCGCGTTCACCATCGGGTGACCGATCACTTCCGCCGTGGCCGCGCATTTCTGCTCGGCGATGCCGCCCATGTGCACAGCCCGGCCGGCGGCCAGGGCATGAACACCGGCATTTTGGATGCCATCAACCTGGCCTGGAAACTGGCGGCGGTGCTTAAGCAACAAGCCCCCGACGGCTTGCTCGACAGCTACGAAATCGAGCGCCAGGGCTTTGCCCGCAAGCTGGTGGCAACCACCGACCGGGTGTTTACCTTCGCCACTGCCGAAGGAAATGTGGCCGACTTCGTGCGCACCCGTATCGCGCCGCTGGTGGCCAGCGTGGCGTACCACAGCGAGCATGTGCGCGATTACGTGTTTCGCCTGGTGTCGCAAACCACCCTGAACTATGCCGGCAGTCCGTTGAGTGTTGGCCAGGCGGGGCGCGTGCACGGCGGTGACCGGTTGCCCTGGGTGGCGCTGCCGGGTGCCGATAACTATGCGTCGTTGGTCACCATCGGCTGGCAGGTGCATGTGTATGGTCAGGCCAGCATCGAGCTAGAAACCTTCTGCGCTGCACAGCACCTTCCGTTGCAGGTGTTTGCCTGGCAGCCGGAATACGAGCGGGCCGGGTTGGCGGTAGGTGCGGCGTATTTGTTGCGGCCTGATACGTATGTGGCGTTAGCCGATCCTCAGGGTTCGGCGCAGGTGTTGGCGGACTATTTAGCGGAGCACGGCATTACGTTGAGCCGGCGTAGAGAATAGGTCGACGGGCTCAGGGCAACGAGCTGCTATGGTTTTCGGTGCGCTATTGAGCCGAAAAAAGGAACCACGATGCCCCTCGCCAGAATCGATGTCGCCGCTGACTACTCGACGGACACAGTAAAAATCATTGGTGAAGTCGTGTACGACGCCATGACCCACCACCGCCAATGTGCCGGCCAACGACCGCTTTCAAATCATCAGCCGCCATGTCAAAGACGAACTGGTGTATCCCGAAGCGGGCTACCTGGGTGTGAGCTACACCAGAAGATCGTGTTTATCCAGATCACCTGGAATGCGGGGCGCAGTGTCGATGTGAAGAAGGCGTTCTACCAGGCCGTCGCCGAAGGTCTGCACACCCGAGCCGGCATTCGCAAAGAGGATGTGTGGATCAGCCTGATCGATGTGCAGCGCGAAGACTGGTCGTTCGGCAATGGGGAAATGCAGTACGCGCCCAAGCCGTAAGAGGGAGCACGTCTGTGCAACCGCAAAATTAAAAAGTCCGCGCAGCCTCTCGACTCAGGGTGGAAATGGCTGCGCAGGCGCGTGGTTGCGTGCCCGTCCTGGTGGCCGCGGAGCATGAGGAGTTGGTCAGAATCATTGCGACGGCCATTCAATAGATTCTGGTGTCGTAGGCAGTTCCGCGAGAAAGACCTGCAATTCTTTATGCTTTTTCGGCAGCACTCGAGACGTTTTGATTTCTTTTAAAGCGCGAGACGGCTTGCAAGACTGAGCACCAGTGGCCCACTGCCAAGGGAGTTCAACATGCCGTCACGTCAGCTCAAACTCGGCGCGTTTATGCGCCCCGTGAGTATTCACACCGGTGCCTGGCGCTACCCGGGCGCCTTTCGTGATGCCAACTTCAATTTCCAGCACCTCAAGCGGTTTGCCCAGACCCTGGAGCGCGGTCGCTTCGATGCGTTTTTTATGGCCGACCACCTGGCCCTGCTGAATATGCCGTTGGAGGCGCTCAAGCGCAGCCACACCGCCACCTCGTTCGAGCCGTTTACCTTGCTCTCGGCCTTGAGCCAGGCCACGGACCACATCGGCCTGGTGGCGACGGCCTCGACCAGTTTTGAAGAACCGTTCCATATCGCCCGACGCTTTGCTTCGTTGGATCACCTGAGCAATGGTCGCGCCGGCTGGAACATCGTCACCACGTCCAACCCCGAAGCGGCGCTCAACTTTGGCCTTGAGGAACATATCGAGCACGACCGCCGCTACACCCGTGCCCGCGAGTTCTACGACGTAGTCACCGGTCTGTGGGACAGCTGGGCCGACGATGCCTTTGTGCGCGATGCCGACAGCGGCGTGTATTTCGACCCAGAACGCCTGCACCGACTCGACCATCAGGGCGAGTTTTTCAACGTGCGCGGGCCGCTGCATATCGCTCGGCCGCCGCAAGGCTGGCCGGTGATTGTGCAGGCGGGCGCTTCCGAAGCGGGCCGGCAGCTGGCCGCCGAAACCGCCGAAGTGGTGTTCGCCGCCCATGGCAACCTGGCTGACGGTCAGGCCTTCAATGCCGATATCAGCCGGCGTATGGCTGCCCTTGGCCGCCCGCGTGAGCACCTGAAAATTCTGCCCGGCGTCTTGGTGGTGGTTGGCAACACCGTGGCAGAAGCGCAAGCCATTCGCGCGCACCTGGACAGCCTGGTGCATTACGAGAGCGCCATTGCCTCGCTCTCCATCGCCGTCGGCCAGAACGCCGCGGCGTTCGACCCCGAAGCACCGTTGCCGCCCATAACGCAAAGCAACGCCAGCCACACTAGCTTGCAGCGCGTGCAGCAGTTGGCCGAACGCGAGCACCTCAACGTGCGGCAACTGGCCCAACGCCTGGGTGGTTATGCCGGGCTGGCCTTTGTCGGAACCGCGCAAAGCATTGCCGATGAAATGCAGGAATGGCTGGAAAGCGGCGGCAGCGATGGCTTCAACGTGATGTTCCCGTGGCTGCCGGGTGGCCTGGATGACTTTGTGGAAAAAGTAGTGCCCGAGTTGCAACGCCGGGGCATTTTTCGCCGCGAGTACGAGGGCACCACGCTGAGGGAAAATTTGGGGTTACCGAGACCAGAGAATCGGTTTTTCCCTGAAGCCAAATAATGCACTTCAGAGCCGTCACGTACTGGCGCTTTGCCCTCCCGGTGGCGCCATATGTTTATGCATAAAAGATATTTAAATTAATATTTTTATAGCGATAGAGTTCCGGCCTCACGCGTACCTGCCGACCAATCGGTGCGCCGCTCCATGAACGTTTGCGGATCCCCGCCGTTCTAGATCAACGCGCGCGACGAACGCGCAGGCGCCTGCCATGCCCTATAGCTATCTGTCCCACCTGCATTGCCCCAAAAGCGGCGTGCGTTACGACGCCAGCCAACCTCAGCAATTGAGCTCGGTGGGCGCGCCGCTGTTGGTCGCTTACGACCTGGAGGCGCTGCGCGAGGACTGGAAGCCCGTCGACCTGCTCGGCCGCGAAGCCAGCTTGTGGCGCTACCACGAGTTGCTGCCGGTGCTGGACCCGGCCAACGTGGTCAGCCTGGGAGAGGGATTTACGCCGCTGTTCAAAACCCCGCGCATCGGCCACGACCTTGGCATCGATGATTTGTGGTTGAAGGACGAGGGCATCATTCCCACCGGCTCGTTCAAGGCGCGCGGCGCTGCGGTGGGAATTTCCAAAGCCAAGGAGTTGGGCGTGCGCGCCCTGGCCATGCCCACCAATGGCAACGCGGGCGCGGCGTGGTCGCTGTACGCAGCGCGGGCGGGTATTGAGGCAACGGTGGTAATGCCGCAAGACGCCCCGGCCATTACCCGGCTGGAAACGGCGATTTCCGGCGCCCATCTCTACCTGGTCAACGGCCTTATTTCCGACGCGGGCAAGCAGGTGGCAGAAGCGGTCGCGGCAGGCGGTTTATACGACGCCTCGACGCTGAAAGAGCCGTATCGTATCGAAGGCAAGAAGACCATGGGGTTTGAGATTGCCGAGCAGTTCGGCTGGCGGCTGCCCGACGTCATTCTCTATCCCACCGGCGGCGGAGTGGGGCTGATCGGCATTCACAAGGCGTTTGCGGAATTGCGCGCGCTGGGCTGGCTCGCCGCCGACCAACCGCTGCCGCGCCTGGTAGCTGTGCAGGCCAGCGGTTGTGCGCCGATTGTCAAAGCCTGGGAGGCGCGTGCCGAGGCATCCGAGTTCTGGCCGGACTCGCGCACCGTGGCCTTTGGCATCAACGTGCCGAAGGCGCTGGGCGATTTCCTGGTGTTGCGTGCGCTGTACGAAAGCGAGGGTTATGCCATCGCCGTCGACGATGCCGAGCTGCTCGCCGAACAGCGCAAGGTGGCGCAACTGGAAGGGGCGTTTGTGTGCCCGGAAGGGGCGGCGTTGTATGCCGCCGCACGCAAGCTGCGCGATGCCGGCTGGATTCGTGCGGGCGAGCGTGTGGTGGTGTTGAACACCGGCAGCGGCATCAAGTATCCCGATACGCAGCAGGTGGACGTGCCGCTGCTGCAGCCAGGGGAGCAGCTGCCGCGATGAGCTTTGATTGGGGGTTTGTGCTGTCGACACTGCCGGCCTTTGCCAAGGCCGTGGCCGTGACGCTGCAAGTGGGCGCCATTGCCATCGCCACCGGGCTGCTGGTGGCGCTGCTCAATACGACGATTCTGGTGTTGCGAATCCGGGGGCTGAGCACGCTGGTAAAGGGTTATGTCGAGGTGGCGCGCAATACGCCGTTGCTGCTGCAGCTGTTCTTTATCTATTTCGCTTTGCCCACGGTGGGCATTCGTTTGTCCGGCTTTAGCGCGGCCATTATTGCCATGACTTTTCTGGGCGGCGCCTACCTGACTGAGGTACTGCGTGCCGGAGTGGAAGCGGTGCCCAGAGCGCAGATCGAATCGGGGCTGTCGATTGGCCTGTCGCGTTGGCAATTGCTGCGCCACGTGGTGCTGCCGCAGGCCGGCATTCTCAGCCTGCCTGCGCTGTTCGCCAACTTCGTGTTTCTGCTGAAGGAAACCACCATCGTCTCGGCGGTCGCGGTGCCGGAAATTCTCTACACCACCAAAAGCTATATCGCCCTGTATTACAAAACCTACGAAATGCTCGCGGTGATGACGGCGATCTGTGTGCTGTTGTTCCTGCCGCTGTCGTTGTTGTTGGTGCGAGTGGAAAGGAGGTTGCAGCATGCCCAGTTCGGGTCTTGATCTGCTGCTGGTGTCCGCGCCGCAACTGGCCAAGGGCGCCTGGCAGACGCTCACCATTTCCGCCGCGTCGATTGTCTTCAGCACCCTCGGCGGTTTTCTGTACGGCGTACTGCGCGACCTGCACAACAGCTGGCTGGAATTGCCGCTGCGCATCTACCTGGAACTGTTCCGGGCGATACCGGTGCTGGTCTGGTTGTACCTGCTGTTTTTTGGCTTGCCGATCTTTCTCGGCGCCAGTCTGTCGAGCTTCAGTTGCGCCGTGCTGGTGTTGTCGTTGTGGGGCGCCAGCGAAGTGGGCGAGGTGGTGCGTGGCGGCCTGCATTCGTTGCCACGCGGGCAGCGCGAAGCGGGGCTGGCCATTGGGCTGGGCAAGCCGCGCCTGTACGGGGAAATTCTGCTGCCGCAGGTACTCAAGCGCATTACGCCGCCGACCATCAACGTGTACACCCGCATCATCAAAACCAGCTCGCTGGCCGTGCTGATCGGGGTGGTGGACGTGATCAAAGTGGGCCAGCAAATCATCGAGCGTACCTATGAGTCGGTGCTGATCTACGGCTTTCTTTTCGCCTTTTTCTTTCTTCTGTGCTTTCCGTTGTCGGCCGTGTCACGCGTGCTCGAACGTCGTTGGAGTCATGCATGACTGCTTTGTTGGAACTCGCTCAATTCAGTAAACGCTTTGGTGCCACCGAGGTGCTGCGCGGTATCGACCTGCAGGTGCAACGCGGCGAAGTGGTGGTCATTCTCGGCCCAGCGGCTGCGGCAAAAGCACCTTGTTGCGCTGCCTGAACGGCCTGGAAGAAGGCCATGCCGGGCAGCTGCGTTTTGCCGGCCAGGTGCTCGATGCCGCCACTGATTGGCGCGCGGTGCGACAGCGCATCGGTATGGTGTTTCAGAGCTACCACCTGTTCCCGCACAAGACCGTGCTGGAGAACATTTTGCTCGGGCCCCTCCAGGTGCAAAAACGCGCCTTTGGCGAAGCCCTCGGCCAGGCAGAAACGCTGTTGGCGCGCATCGGTTTGCTGGAAAAACGCAATGCCTACCCACGCGAACTTTCGGGCGGCCAGCAGCAGCGCATCGCCATTGTGCGAGCGCTGTGCATGAACCCCGAGGTGATGCTGTTTGACGAGGTGACCGCCGCCCTGGACCCGGAGATGGTCAAGGAAGTGCTTGAAGTCATTCTGAACCTCGCCGAGGGCGGCATGACCATGTTGATCGTGACCCACGAAATGGCCTTCGCCCGCGCGGTGGCCGACCGTATTTTGTTCATGGACGGCGGCGTGATTGCCGAACAGAACGACCCTGAAAGCTTTTTCAGCAACCCGCAAACCGCACGCGCGCAGCAGTTTCTGCAGAAGTTCTCCTACCTGGAAAACATGTCTAAAAGGAAAGCATGATGAAACGTTCAACTGCCCTGTTGTTCCCCGTGCTCGCGGCCGCTGTTCTGCTCGGTTGCGGCAACCCCGAAGCACCCAAACAAGCCAGCAAGGACGCCACGCCTGAAGCGGCCAAGGAAGCCGCTCCAAGCGCCGGTTACCTGGACAAGATCAAGGCCCGCGACAAACTGGTGGTGGGCGTATTCAGCGACAAGCCGCCATTCGGTTTTGTGGACGAACACGGCACCTACGTAGGTTTTGACACCGATATCGCCAAGCGCCTGGCCAAGGATTTGCTCGGCGATGAAAGCAAGGTCGAGTTCGTGGTGGTGGAACCGGCCAGCCGTATTCCCTTCCTGCAGAGCGACAAGGTCGACCTCATTCTCGCCAACATGACCGTCACCCCCGAGCGCGCCGAAGCGGTCGAGTTCACCAACCCGAACCTGCGTGTCGCGGTGCAAGCCATCGTGCCGGATGCCAGCAAGGTGCAGAAGCTCGACGATTTGGCAGACAAGACAACCATCGTCACCACCGGCACCACGGCGGATATCTGGCTGACCAAGAATCACCCGGACTGGAAACTGCTGAAATTCGAGAAAAACTCCGAGTCGCTGCAAGCCCTGGCCAATGGCCGTGGCGACGCGTACGCCCAGGACAACCTGGTGCTGTTCAGCTGGGCCAAACAGAACCCCGGCTACCGGGTGCTGACCGACAAACTGGGCAGCGAAGCGCCGATTGCCCCGGCAGTGAAGAAGGGCAATATCGAGCTGCGTGACTGGGTGAACGTGGAGCTGAGCAAGCTCGGTGAAGAACAGTTCCTGCTCAAACTCTATGACCAGTACGTGCGCGCCCAACTGGCGGACGGCACCGATCCGAAGTCGGTCATCGTCGAAGGCGGTAAGTGGGAAGGCTAGGTGGTATAGGAACTGAAGAGCCCGCCCGAGAATGGCGGGCTTTTTTTGTGCGGCGTTTTCAGTGACGTGTCCCTGGGCTACGCGTGCCGTCGCGCTCAGGATTTGTCGGGCCCCGGCGCGCCGTATGCGGGCTGGGTTTCCGCGACAAAGGTGCCCATGCGATCAATTTTCTGCATCAGTGCTTGCTGCTGTTGGGTGAGCGCGTCAACCGCCTGCACGAGCGCGTCAATTTGGGAGTCGGAGCGCGCGGTGTCGGCGGTGCACAGCACGTCTTTGAGCACGCTGTTGATCAACGTCTGGTAGCCCACACCTTGCAGGTCGGCACGCTCGCGGGCGGCCTGGATAACGGCATCGTCGAGCATGATGGTGATGCGGGTTTTGCCTTTGCTCGGAATTACCGGGCCACGCGTGCCATCGCTGAAGTCGTAGCTTTCTTTCATATGTCACCTCCGGTTGTAGTGCGTAGCTTCCTGGGGAAGGGCTTTGCGTACCGAAATCAACCGCACGTAATTGGGCGTTCGGTACGTGTAAACCACCACCAGAATTTTGCCGCTGCCATCGTCGCCGATGGTTACCCAACGCCGTTCGTAGTGATCGTAATCTTCAATGGTGAGCGCGTTGGGATCGCTAAGAACCGATTCGCCATCAGTCAGGCGGACGCCGTGTTTTACGAAGTTGACGCGTGCCTTCATAGGGTCGAACTGAATCTTGAAGCTAGTATGCATATGTAATATGCATTTGTCATTGTCGTGGGACATGCGTTGGTCTGCCGATAGACGGAGGACGCTTGAGCTTACTCACGGCTGTGTCGGCCACTATTGGTCGCTTCCCTGCTTCGCTGCGCCTTTTCAGCCAGCGGGCGATGGTGCGTCCTCCTAGGCTGTAGCTGATAGGCTAATCCGGCTGCGCGGAAGGCATGTATCTTGCTTTGCTAGCAATAGGTAAATTTATCGCTAGCAGAAAGAGAGCCCCATTCAATGTTCGCCACCTCCACCCGTGCGGTCATCTGCACGCCTCATTCCGAAGCCAGCGCCGCGGGCATGCGGGTTCTCGACGCTGGCGGTACGGCTATTGATGCCATGCTCGCGGCTAGTGCGATGCTCGCTGCCGTTTTCCCCCATATGACCGGCCTGGGCGGTGATGCCCTATGGATGATCCATGACAGCCAGGTGCGCACCATCGTGGGTATCGGGCAGGCCGGGCAGCGCTTGCCAGAGGGCGGGGCGATCACGTTGCGTGGGCCAGGTTCGGTCGCCAGTACGGCCGGTGCGCTGAAGAGTTGGCAAGTGGCGGCGACTATCAGCCGGGAGGAATGGGGCTCGCGATTGGGCTGGGCGGATCTGTTGGCGGACGCCGCGTTTGTGGCCGATGCCGGCACGCCGGTCTCGCAGTCCCAGCTGTTCTGGCAAACGCTACGGCTGCCGCTGATTGCCCGCTTGCCGGATCTGCATCGCCTGAGCACGACTGAGGGCCGATGGCTGCGTGAGGGAGACACCCTGCGCC
The DNA here is from genome assembly GCF_056174845.1 of Pseudomonas sp. CC11G. Lineage (NCBI taxonomy): Bacteria > Pseudomonadati > Pseudomonadota > Gammaproteobacteria > Pseudomonadales > Pseudomonadaceae > Pseudomonas > Pseudomonas sp. CC11G. The sequence goes on along the minus strand of NZ_JBWBZC010000033.1, from coordinate 16,963 downwards.
AGCCGCAGTTGGCCAACACGTTGCGGCACCTGGCCAAACATGGTGTGGAAGACTTCTATCACGGCGAACTGGCGCAGGCGTTTGGCGGGGCGTTTGACCAACTGGGTTGCGGCCTGACGACGGCCGACCTGGCCGCCACCCGCGCGCTGGAAGTGGCGCCGATTTCGGTGCGCTATCGCCAGGGCCGTCTGTATAACGTCGCGCCGCCGAGTCAGGGGCTGTACACGTTGCAGGCGATGGCGGCGTTGCAGCACAAGCCGCTGGCCGCCGCCGGCAATGGCAGCGCGTTGTACTACCACTACTTGGTTGAGGCGATAAAGCAGGGCCTGCTGCGGCGCAATGCGCAGCTGTGCGACCCGGCGAGCCAGCCGTGGGATTTTGCCGCGAGCCTCGAGAATGCGCAGGTGCGGGCGTACGCCGAAGCCATTGACGACCAGCGTGCCGCGCCCTGGAACGAGCCAGGGAAGCCGGCCGACACAGTGTGGATGGCCGCCACCGATGCCGAGGGGCGCACGGCCTGTCTGATCCAGAGCCTCTTCCACGATTTCGGCTCGGGCTGCGTGCTGGGCGATACCGGTGTGCTGTGGCAGAACCGCGCCGCCGGTTTTAACGCCGATGCGCAGCACGCCAATGGCTGGGCGCCGGGCAAGCGACCGGCGCATACGCTCAACCCGTCGTGCTACCTGGCCGATGATGGTCGCCGCTGGTTTTTCGGCACCCAGGGTGGCGATGGTCAGCCGCAGACACAAATGGTGTTGGCCACCCAGCTGATCGACTTCGAACAGCCCATCGACAAGGCGCTGGAAACCCCGCGCTTTCTGCTGGGCCGCAGCTTTTTCGACAGCACTGACAATCTCAAGCTCGAAGGCGATATGCCGTTGGAGGCGGTCGCCGGCCTGGCCGCGCTGGGCCACGAAGTGGAAAGCATCCCCGCGCGCAGCCCGATGACCGGCCATGCCGGAGTGATCGCCATCGACGCGAGTGGGCGGCGCAGCGCTATGCACGATCCGCGCGGCGAGGGTAACGGTCTTGGTCAGCTGGATTGATCTTTGCAATGATCCTCGCCATGAATGTTTACCGGCTTCGGGCTGCTGGCGGATAATGCCGCCGCTTGCCCGCCAGCCGCAGCCTTGTGCGTTGGCATGAGGCGTTCAGCACAGCAGAAGGAAGGATAGGGTTGAGCACTGTCACCGCCAAACAGCTTGAGGTGGAGCGCATCGTCGACAAGCTGTTCAAAGCGATTGCCCAGCATCGCTTGCCGCCCGGCACCCGCTTGATCGAAGCGCAAATCGTCGAAACCCTGCAGGCCAACCGCAACCATGTGCAGGTGGCGTTGCAGCGCCTGGCCATGCAGAAAGTGGTGACCATCGAGGCCAACCGCGGCGCCATGGTCGCGCAGCCGACGGCCAAGGAAGCGCGGGATATTTTCAGCGCACGGCGCGCCGTGGAACGGGCGATTGTCGAGGCGATCACCCCGGCCATCATGCGCAAGCACCGCCAGCGCGTCGCTGCCCATATGAACAGCGAGCGCAAAGCCACCAACGACACCGATCGCCGCGCCATCGTCCGCGAACTCAGCGAGTTTCACCTGCTGCTCGGTGAAATCAGCGGCAACACCGTGCTCAGCGATATTCTCGCCAACCTGATGGTGCGCAGTTCGTTGATTGTGGCGCTGTATCAGCGCAATGACGTGCCGTCGTGCGCCTCCGACGAGCATCAGCAGATCATCACCGCGCTGGAAAACGGCGATAACGAGCAGGCCGTGACCGTAATGCTCGAACACCTCGATGAACTGGAAGATCAGTTGGCCCTGGAGCAGGGCGCGTCCGAGGAGTTCAATCTCAAGCAGGCGTTAAGCGACTGACGCCGTCGGTTGCAGCAGCTGGCCGGCCGGTCGGCTGAACGTCTGTTTGCCCCCTTGAAACCCATAAGCGGTGCGCTGATTTCAGCGATCACCGCTGCCGGCGAGTGCGCGTCGAACACAATAAAGTCGGCGCGGCAGCCAGGTTTCAGGCCGTAGTCTTGCAAGCGCAGCAGACGTGCCGATTCGCTGGATACCCAGGCCAAGCATTGCGCCAGTTCCACCCCCGTGCCGAGCTGGCTCACGTTGGCGTACAGGTTGGCCTGGCGAATCAGCGACGCATCGCCATAGGGCGTAAACGGGTTGCCGATATTGTTGGTGGACAGCGAGCAGGTCACCCCGCACGCGTGCAGCGGAGCCAACGGCGCCAGGCCACGAGGCTTGTTGTGGAAGGTGTCGCGGGCGGAGAGAAACAGATCGGTGCTGGGCAGGCAGGTGACTTGCACACCCACTTCGGCGAGGTGCAGACCGAGTTCGATCAATGCGGCTTTGGGCAACGTCGACAGCTTGGTGACATGGCCGATAGTCACGCGGCCGCCCCAGCCATGCAGCTGGGTGCAGCGCGCCACTTCATGCACTGTCATGCCTTCGGGGTTGAGGTCGAAATCCAGGTGCAGGTCCAGGTCGCAGTTGTAGCGCACGGCCAGTTCGAACAGGCGCTGGATGTGGCCATGGGGGTCGCGGTCCATATACGGGCAGCCGCCGAGCACCGTGGCGCCGTTCTCCAGGGCGAAGCAGAGCAATTCTTCCGTGCCCGGGTTATCCAGCAGGCCTTCCTGGGGAAATACGCAGATTTCCAGGGTGATCGCCCAGGCGTAATCGGCCTGCAAACGGCGGATGGCATGGAAGCCGATCAGGCCGATTTGCGGGTCCAGTTCCACATGGGTACGCATATGCGTGGTGCCCTGCAGAATGGCTTTTTCCAGCACCTGGGCGCCGCGCTGGTACACGTCATCTTCGGTAAAGCCGGCCTTCGCGGCGCGGGTTTGCGCGATAGCTTCACTCAGCGTGCCTTCTTGCAGCTGGCAGCGCTGCATGATGCAGGCCTTGTCGAGGTGGATATGGGTTTCGATCAGGCCGGGCAGGAGCAGGCGGCCTTGCATATCGAGGGTTTCCCAGTCGCGGGTGGCCGGGCTGAAGGCGGCTACAAAAAAACCGTTTTCGACGTACAGCTCGATGATGCCGCCGTCGTCGCCCAGCCTCGCATTGATGATCTTCAAAGCACTCATGCGCTGGCCGCTTCGCCGAGGTACGCCGCTGCCAGTTCTTTGTCATCGCGCAGTTCGGCGGCGCTGGCGGCTTTGACGATGCTGCCGGTTTCCAGCACATAAGCGCGGTCAGCCACTTGCAGCGCCAGGTTGGCCATTTGGTCGACTAGAAGAATGGTCACCCCTTCATCGCGCAGGGCGGCGAGGGCGTCGTATAGCTCGCCGATCATGGCCGGCGACAGGCCCAGCGAAGGTTCATCCAGCAACAGGATTTTCGGTTTGGCCATCAGCCCACGGCCGACTGCGACCATCTGCTGTTCGCCGCCCGATAGCAGGCCGGCGGGGTTGTCGATGCGGTCCCGCAGGCGCGGGAAACGCGCCAGGATGGCCTCGATTTCTGCCTCGGTGTCGACGCTGTCGCGGCGCGAATAAGCGCCGAGCAGCAGGTTGTCGCGCACGCTCAAATACGGGAACACCTGACGGCCTTCCGGTACCAGCGCCAAGCCTTTGCCTGCGATACTGCTGGCGTTGGCCAGCTCGATATTTTCATCGTCCAGCAGAATGCTGCCGCCGCTGGCGCGATGCAGGCCGGCCAGGCATTGCAGAATGCTGGATTTGCCCGCGCCATTGGCGCCGAGAATGGCCACCAGCTCGCCCGGATTGACCATCAGATTGACCTTGTTCACCACCGGCGAGGCGCCGTAGTCGATCACCAGATCTTTTACATACAAACGCGCGTCGCGGCTGCCGTCCCACTGTTGTTCGCGCGGGGTGGCCTGGTACTCGGTGCCGCCCAGGTACGCGGCGATCACTTGCGGGTTCTGACGGATTTCAGCCGGCGGGCCAGAGGCGATGGGTTTGCCGGCGTCGAGTACCAGCAGGTGTTCGGAAACGGACATGACCAGCGCCATATCGTGCTCGACCAGAATCACCGTCAGGCCAAAGTCCGCCAGCTTGCGCAGCAGCACGGCGAGCGTGTCGGTGTCCTGACGGCTAAGGCCGGCGGCCGGTTCGTCCAGCAGCAACACCAGTGGCGCGGTGGCCAGGGCGCGGGCGATTTCCACCAGGCGGCGGTCAACGTGGGGCAGGTCATCGGCGGCGATATTCACTTCGCCGCGGTAGCCGACCAGCGCCAGCAGGTCCAGCGCCAGGCTGCGCTGCTCGGTACTGGAGAGGCTGAACGGCAAGCCGAGCCGGCCTTTCTGCATGGCCACCAGCAGGTTATCGAGCACCGACATTTCGCCGAACAACAGCGTGGTCTGGTAGGTACGCGCGATACCGGCGCGGGCGCTTTTCCACGCTGGCAGACCAGCCAGCGGTTGTTGCAATTCGATCTGGCCGCCGTCCGGCGCGTAGAAGCCGCTGATCATATTCAACACGGTAGTTTTGCCCGCGCCGTTGGGGCCAATGATGCTGGTGATGCTGCCGGCAGAGGCTTGCAGGTCCACATTTTGCGCCGCCTGCACGCCGCCGAAGCGAATGCCGATACCGGTCACCTTCAAGCCGGTTGCCGGCCCACGGCTGCGCAGATGCGCGGCGATGCGTTCGTGATTGATCTGCGTTGGGGGTAGCAAACGGGTGGGTTTCAGCAGCCGTTTAGCCAACGCACCGAGCAGCCCGTTGGGCGCGATCCACAACACCAGCAACAGAAGTGCCGAGAAAATCAGCAGACGGTATTCGGCAAAGTTCGACAGCAATTCGGGCACCAGCACAATCAGAAGCGCACCAATCAGCGGCCCGAACAGCATGCCGCTGCCGCCGACGATCACCGCCAGCACAAACAGAATCGACTGGGAAAACGGGAACGACTCGGGGTTGATAAACATCAGCAGCGGCGCGAGCAGGCCGCCGGCCAAACCGGTGAAACCAGCCGACAAGGCAAAGGCCAGGGTTTTGCTGATCACGGGATTAAAACCCAGCGAGCGCGCGGCAATTTCCGAAGCCTTTACCGCACGCATCGCCATGCCCCAGCTGCTGCGGCTGAGGCGCTGGTAGAAGAGCAGGGCGCCGATCATCAGCGCGCCGGCCAGCAGGGCCAGGAGAATCGACGGATCGAGGCCGGCAAATTCGGGCATTGGAATGCCCATCAAACCGTTGGAGCCACCAGTGATGTCGCGCCATTCGATCAGGCTGTGGTGCACCACAAAGGCAAACGCGATGGTGATCATCGCCAGATACGGGCCGCTGACCCGCAGTGCCGGAATCGCCAGCAATGCGCCGATCAAACCGGCAGCAAAACCTGCGATGGGCAAGGCCAACCACAGCGGCCAACCGGCCAAGGTGAGCAGCGCCGACACATAGGCGCCAATGGCATAGAACGCGATATGGCCGAAAGAAATCTGCCCACTCAAGCCAATCAGAATATTCAGGCCAACACCGACTACTGCGGCCAGGGCGCAGAGGGTGAAAACCAGCAGAGAGTAACTGTCGAGGGTAAATGCCAGGGCCACGCAAACAGCTGTGAGCAGGGCGATAAAAGCGGGTGCCGCTAGGGCTTTGAACGAACTCATACTTTCACCAATGCCTGGCTGCCGAACAGCCCGTTAGGGCGCGTGGCCAGTGCCAGAATCACCAACGCAAAGGTCACGATCTGGGTAAACGCCGAGCCGAAATATAGGGTGATCAAGGCTTCCGCCAGGCCGAACAAAAGCCCGGCAGCAAACACCCCGCCAGCGCTGGTAATGCCGCCGAGAATGGCCACGGCAAACGCTTTCAACCCAAACAACATGCCCATCTCGGCGCTAACGCTGAACAGCGGCGCAATCAGCAGTCCGGCGATGGCGGCAAACACCGTCGACACCGCAAAGGCAATCGCCACCACCCGGTTCACGTTGATGCCCATCAGCATTGCCGCCTTGGGGTTCTGCACACAGGCTTCCAACACTTTGCCCAGGCGCGTGAAACGGCGGACCAGAAACAACACCAGGGCAATCGCCGCACCGGCCAGCGGAATCAACAACTGCTGGGCGCCGACATTGCTGCCGAACAACTCGATGTTGACGTGCACCAGGCTGCTGTCGAACTGCCGGGGTTCTTTGCCGAAGGTAAATAGCGCGAGGTTGTCCACCAGAATGCCGGCCGCCACGGTCGCCATCAGCCAAGCCTGCGAGCCGCGACTATGAAACGGCCGCACCAGGCAGCGTTCGATCACTAGCCCGTAAAACGCGCACAAGCACAATGTGGCCGGCAACGCCAACCACAGCGGCCAGTTCCAGGTGACGCAAAAGGTGTAACCCAGCACCGCGCCGACCATCATTGCGCTGCCTTGGGCAAAGTTGACGGTGCGCGAAACGACGTAGGTGAGGTGAAACCCCAACGCCAGCAACGCGTACATGCTGCCCAGGCCAAGGCCGGAAATAATGGCGGCGGTAAACATGGCTTACTCCTTGGCCTTCAGCGGAACGATCTGGTCGTTTACAAAGTGCGTGAACAGATAATCCTCTGGGCCGAGCGCGTCATGCTTGGCGGCGGTGAACGGCTGCTGGTAATGCTTGATCAGGCCGTCGTAGTCGCCAATGGCGTAGAAACCGTCGCGTACCGCCTTGCCGTCGGTACTCCCGGCTTTTTCGATAGCCAGCGCGGCGAGGTGCAGGGCGTCGTACGCGTTGGCGATGCCGACGGCGGGCGTGACGTCTGCCAGGGTTTTGATTTGTGGGTAAGCGGCTTTCAGCGCAGCCAGCAGGGCATCGCCCTTGGCGCTGTTGTGGTCGGTGAACACGTAGGTCTGAATAAAGTGCACGCGCGAGGCATTCGGCCCGGCCAGTTCACCGAAACGCCCGCCGGCCGGACCCCAGTGCGACACCACCGGGACATCCCAGCCCATACGATCCAGCGACTTCACCACCTGTGCCGAGGGGCCGACGTTGCCGACCATCAGCAGGGTGTCGGCGCCGGCGTTTTTCAGGCGGGTGAGTTGCGGCACCACGTCCAGGTCGCTGTCTTGAATGCGCTCGACACCGGCGTTTTCCAGGCCGCGTTTTTCCAGCGCGCGCTTGAAGCCGGCCTCGTTGGATTCGCCCCACGGGTTGTTGATCAGAATCATCCCCGGCTTTTTCATGCCGTTTTCGACGCCGTACTTCACTAGTGCTTCGTCGACCAATTCGTCAACGGCCGACACACGGAACACATAGTTATCCGCCGCGCCGTTCTCAGTGATTTTGGTGCCCGCCGCCCAGATGCCCATAAACGGGACTTTCATCTGGTTAGCCAGCGGCACGATGGCCAGCGACACCGGGGTATCCAGCCCACCAAACAGCACGGTGACCTTCTCGCGCTGCACCAACTCGCGAGCGGCGAGCATGCCTTTGGACGGGTTGCTTTCATCGTCGCGGCGCACCAGTTCCAGCTGACGGCCGAGAACGCCGCCGTTGGCGTTGACCTCGTTGATGGCCATGGTCAGGCCACGGGTCAGGGCTTCGCCTGATTTGGCTGACTGACCGGAAAGCGCGGCCACCAGACCGACCTTGATCGGTGGCTCGGCGGCGTGGGCGGTAAGGCTAAAAGAGACCGCCGCCGCCATGGGAAGCAGCAGGCGTTGCAGCGTGGGAAATCGAACGGCCATCGTTATTCTCCTGATTGCTAGCATTTGCATATTTATTGCTAGCAAGTAGGATGCCAGTCACGAAGGCCGTGAAATTCGCGGCCTCTACTGCATACACATGGCGCTTTTGCGCAAAAGTGAGGCGGCCTGCACCATGCGAAGGCGCGCCTGCTCTCTCGAAGTCAGGAGTTATTACCCATGTCGGACACCAACGCTGCGGTACAGATTGTTAGCAATTTTCTCGAAGCCTCGATGGCGCCGGACCCAGTTCGTGCAGCCACCTTTATGAGCGACGACGTAAAAATCACCTTCACCGGCGGCCGCGCCATGCCCAACCCGCAAGCCATCACCGCCTTCAACGGCGCACGTTACACCTGGGTAAAAAAAGCCCTCGGCAACTTCGACTGGATGGACCGCGGCGACCACACCGTGGTGTATTCCAACGGCACCCTGTACGGCGAATGGCCCGACGGCCGCACCTTTTCCGGCAACCGCTACCTCGACCGCTTTGAAGTACGCGACGGCAAGATCACCCGGATGGACGTATGGAACGACAGCGCAGAGTGGATGCTGGAGCCGGGAGTAGCGAAGGACTGAAAACCCAAAGAACCAGCCTTGATCTTTTGCTCTGGATTTTGCTCTGGCTTCTGCTCTGGCGTGTGATCCTGCTTTTGACTCACCCGCCCCTTTAGCGCCAGGCCGAGCGTAGTCGTTGCGCAAGGGGTCGTAGCGGCCGGGAGCCGCGAAGAGGGATGGGGCCAAGGATGGCCCTCAGCCCGGCCCCTGGAGCAACGACGTATCGAGGGAAGTTTTCACTCAGTGAAAACCCCAGGTAGGGGCAAGCGCTTTTGGTTACTTTTCTGGCGATTGAGAAAAGTGACTCGCGCGTAAGGCGCGAAACCAAAACGCCCAGCACACGCGGTAACGAAGAAGAAAACCGACCACCAAAGAATCGCAAAGGTGCGCGAAGCGCACCCTAGAACCCTCCCCGCCGATACTGCCCCGGCGTAACCCCTTTCCACCGCTTAAACGCATGCATAAAATTCGACATCTCCCCGTACCCCAACCGCTGCGCAATCTCCTCCAACGTCAACCCACCTGTGCCCAACAACTCCTCAGCCAACGCCTGCCGCACCTCCTCCAGCAACTGCCGATAACTGCTGTTCTCCGCCAGCAGTCGCCGACGCAACGTACGGCTGGTCATATGCAACTCACCCGCCAACTGCTCCATATCCGGCAACCGCCCCGGATAGGCCAGCAGCCGATCGCGAATACGCCCACTCAACCCCGACCGCACCCGCCGCTTATCCAACAGCGCCTGACATTGCTGTTCGCAACTCTGCATCACCTGCGGGTTGGCGCCGGGTAGCGGGCGGTCGAGCAGGGCGCGGTCGTAAACCAGGCGGTTATCGGCGGCATCGAACGCCGGGACCACGCCCAGCAGCTCGCGATACAGGCTGGCATCTGCCGGCTGGGCCGCGGTAAACGTCAGCCGTTTGAGCGGCACAAATTCCGACGTCAGCCCGCGCTGAATGCTCAGTAACCCCGCCAGGTCGCGCTCCAGAATAAAGCGCGCATAGGCCCCCGGTACGTGCTGAGAGTCGAAAATAAAGTGCGCTTCATCGCCGTGTTCTTCCAGGGTCATGCCGCTGAAGGCGTAGGTGAGGTCGAGGTAGCGCAACCCCAGCTGCGCAGCGGCGCGAAAGGTGGCGCTGCTGAGCATGGCAAAGCCCCAGATGCCATAGGTGTTGAGCTGGTAGCGAAGGCCGGCTTTAAGGCCGATGCCAGGAATATGGCCAAGGGCAGCGACCAGATTGCCGATCAGTTGAAGCTCTTGCGTGGCGTCGATTTCGGCGCCGGGGTCGGCCAGTTGCGCCAGGTCCAGCCTGGTGCCTTGCAGGCAGGTGGCCAGCGCCAGGCCTTGGTCGAGCCCGAATTGGGTGAGCAATTGCGCGCTGATGGCGCTGCGGCGGGTGGGCCAGCTGGGGGCCATATTTTGTCCGAAACTCACAAGTTGGTGGCCGACTATGCCATAACCTCCGGGCGTTTGGCGTTCTAGTCTTAGCGCCGTGGCTACAGCCACTTGACCATCAGGGATAACAACAATGAATAAGACATCCCCGTCAGCAGCGCCCGTGCGCGTGCTGATTATTGGCGCCGGCTTTGCCGGTATGGGCCTGGCTATCCAGCTGCAGCGCGCCGGCATCCACGATGTGCTGCTACTGGAAAAAGCCGGCGACCTGGGCGGCACCTGGCGCGACAACCGCTACCCGGGCGCGGCCTGCGATGTGCCGTCGCACCTGTATTCCTTTTCCTTTGCCCCCAAAACCGACTGGAGCCGTAAGTTCGCGCCCCAGGCGGAGATTTTGCCTATCAGCAGCAACTGGCCGACACCTACAACCTGCGTCCACGCATTCGTTTTAATACCGAAGTGAGCAATGCGGTGTTCGATGCTGAGGCCGGCTTGTGGCAGGTGACTTGTGCCGACGGCACGGTGCTCAGCGCCCAGGCCTTGGTGACGGCCTGCGGCCAACTCAACCGGCCGTTGCTGCCGCGTATTGCCGGGCTGGAAACCTTCAATGGCGAAGCCTTCCATTCGGCGCGCTGGAATGCCGAGTACGACTTGAGCGGCAAGCGCGTCGCGGTGATTGGCACCGGCGCCAGTGCGATTCAATTTATTCCAGAGATTGCCCCGCACGTCGCGAAGCTGCATGTCTTCCAGCGCTCGGCGGCCTACGTGATCAGCAAACCAGACCGCGCTTATCGGCCCTGGGAAATCGCAGTAATGCGCCGTTTGCCGTGGTTGCAGAAGATCGACCGTGGTCTCAAATACGTGCAGCACGAGGCGCGGGTTTTGGCGTTTACCGTGGTGCCGCAAGTCATGAAGATCATGCAGCTGACCTTCCGTTGGCACCTGCATCGAAGCATTGCCGACCCGGCATTCAGAAAACGTCTGGTGCCGGATTACCCGATGGGCTGCAAGCGCATCCTGATTTCCAATGACTACTTCCCGGCCTTGGCGCGCGCCAATGTGGAGGTGGTGGATACCGAAATAACGGCGGTGACCGAAACCGGCGTGCGCACGGCAGACGGGCAGGAGCGGCCGGTGGACGCGATCATTTACGGCACCGGTTTTGCGGCGACGGATTTCCTCGCGCCGATGCAGATCAACGGGCTTAACGGCCGCGATCTGAACGAGGCATGGAAGGAGGGCGCCGAGGCGTATCTGGGCATCAGCGTCAGCGGGTTTCCCAACCTGTTTATCCTCTATGGCCCCAATACGAACCTGGGCCACAACTCCATTCTTTATATGCTGGAGAGCCAGTTCGCCTATGTGCTCGGCTGCATTCAGCAGTTGCAGCAGCATCAGCTACGGTACATGGACCTCAAGCCGACGGTGCAGGCCGCGTTCAATCACACGCTGCAAAAAGCCGTCGACCATTCGATTTGGCAGCAGGGTTGCGACAGTTGGTACAAGACCGCCAGCGGCAAGAACACCGTGAACTGGCCGGGTTTTACGTTCACCTACCGCCACTACACCCGCCGCCCGGAGCTCGCGAACTATGACTGCATTCGTTGAACCGCCACGCATGAGCCAGCGCATTCTGGCCCGCGTGCTGCGCACTAGCCTGATTCTGCTATTCCGCGGCTTGATTCGCCCGCCGATGCCCATTGCCGGGCAGCGCGCGATTTTGCGCGCCCTGACGACCTCGGCGGTTATCCCACGCGGAGTGCGCCGTGTAGACAGTACGTTGGCCGGCCTGCGCTGCGAATGGCACCGTCCGGCGCTCGATACCGAGCAGGTGTTGCTGTGGCTCCACGGCGGCGCCTACCTGATCGGCGCGCCATCCACGCACCGGGGCATCGCCAGTCACCTGGCCAAACGCGGCAAGCTGGCGGTGTGTGTGCTGGATTATCGGCTAGCGCCAGAGCATCCGTTTCCGGCGGCGCTGGACGATGGCTTGGCGGCATATCAGGCGCTGCTGGAGCAGGGCTATCGCAGCGACCAGATTGTGCTCGGCGGTGACTCGGCCGGCGGCAATCTCGCGTTGGGCTTGGTGCTGAAATTGAAGTCCTTGAACCTGCCGCTGCCGGCATCGTTGGTGTGTTTTTCGCCACTGACCGATGCCAGCCTGACTCAGCTGCACAAGCCGCCCGCTGGTGACCCGCTGTTGAATGTGAAGTGGATTGAGCAGGCCGGCTCGTTGTTCTGCCCAGCGCATGTAGATCGCCGTGACCCTTTTCTATCTCCCGTGTATGCCGACTTGAGCGGCTTGCCGCCGCTGCTGATTCAGGTGGGCGAGGACGAGGTGCTGCTGAACGACAGCCTGCGCCTTGCCGAGCGTGCCACGGCGGCCGGTGTGGCGGTGCAGTTGCAGCGCTATGCCGGTTGCTGGCATGTGTTTCAGGCCCATGCCGGTTTGCTGGATGTGGCCGACCTGGCGCTGGGCCGGGTGGCCAGTTTTATTCAGGAGCAATTCGCTCACCAGGCGGAGCGCTGAGATGGACAACATCCTGATTACCGGTGCCGCTTCCGGAATCGGCGCTGCCACGGCTCGGCTGTTTCACGCGAAGGGTTGGCAGGTGGGGTTGGTGGATATCAACGAGCCGGCGCTGGCGGAACTGGCGGCCGAGCTGGGCGGTGTGTGGCATACGCGGCTGGATGTCACCGACAGCGCCGAGGTGCAGCGAGTAATCGGCGAGTTCTGCGCACGGCATAACGGGCAGCTGCGGCTGTTGTTCAACTGCGCGGGCATTTTGCGTTTTGGTTTGTTCGAGCAAATCAGCCAGGCCGAGCATGCGGCCATTTTGAATATCAATGTGCTGGGCTTGCTGAATATGACCCATGCGGCGTTCCCGTATCTGAAGGCCACGCCCAGTGCGCAGGTGATCAATATGAGCTCGGCGTCGGGCTTGTATGGCACGCCGCATATGGCCAGCTATTCGGCGTCGAAACTGGCCGTGCGTGGTTTGACCGAGGCGTTGGACTTGGAATGGCGTGCCCATGGCATTCGGGTGGGGGATTTGATGCCGCCGTTTGTGCGCACGCCGATGGTTTCCAGCCAGCAGTTCGAGCCGCCGGCGTTAAGGCGGTTGGGGGTGAATCTGGCGGCGGAGGATGTGGCTGAGGCGTGTTGGCAGCAGGCCCATGGCGCGGCGGTGCATCGGCCGATCAGTTTTCAGTTCAAGTTGCTGTATTGGTTGGGGCAGGTGTCGCCGGCGTTTATGACGCGGTGGATGATGGGGGTTATTAGCCGACCGTGAGCCCGAAGCTTTTGATCGGCTTTTGATCTCCCGCTCTTGATCTTGATCTGTCCGCCCCTTGAGCGCTGGCCGAGTGGAGTCGACGCGTAAGGGGTCGAGCGGCCGGGAGCCGCGAGAGGCGTGAGGGCCATGGATGGCCCTTCTCGCCGGCCCCTGGAGCGGCGACGGAGCGAGGGTAGTTTTCACGCAGTGAAAACCCAAGGTGGGGGCTTGTACGAGACAACCACATGGGTAACAAAAGTGTTCAGTCACATGGGTGACACTTTCAAGGATAGATATCCATCCTTCTGCTCCCTTTCGTCCAGCCTACCGATCACTACCGGGCCGAAATGTATGGCCCAAAGATCATCGCCAATTTGCTCCAGCCCAACTAGCTCGTGCTTCAACAGGTGCCCCACATAGATGCGCATGCCGTGCCGATTGATGATTCCGCTGCAGTCGGCACGGTGTGGTTCGACATAGCCAGGATAGGCCGGCTCCGGCAACCGTTCAGGGTATGGGCGTGGCGAACTCTGGTAGTGCGATTTGGGCGTGCTCTGGTTTAGCGCTTCGTGCGGCCGCTGCTCATTGTAGTTGTGACGAAACAGGTCGAACTGCTTTTGCTGCTCTGCCATATGCGCAGAACAGGGGTGAGTGACGGCGCGTTTCAACGTGCGATGCATGCGTTCGTGGCGCCCATTCTGTTCGGGGCGACCAGGTGCTATTCGCTCAGGAATGATGCCCAGCCGTAACCACCAAATGGACAATTGGCTTAGGCCGGTTTTGCCAGCGCTGGCGAAAGGGGTTCCGTTGTCTGTTCTCAGGCGCGAAGGTAATCCGTAGCAGCGAAACAGGTGTTCAAAAGCCGACTGGGTTTCCTTCAATCGCGTGCCAGACATGCCTTCGCAAGCCAGCAGAAAGCGGCTGGCGTGATCCATCACCGTCAACGGATAACACCACTTCCCGTCCTGAGTCAGGAATTGGCCTTTGTAGTCGGCGCTCCAGAGTTCATTAGGTTCGTTGGTGGATTTAAGCGGCTTTGGATAGCTGGGCACCCGCTTACGAAGCCGGCGGGGCGTGACCAACCCCGCCTGCTTAAGGATGGTGTAGATCGTGGTCCGGGAAGGACTCTGCCCAGGGTATCGCTGCTCCACCAGTGCCTGGATCTTCTTCGGTCCCAGCTCAACGGCAGATCGGCGCCTCAGATCGAGGATGTATTCACGAATAACAAAGGGGGTGCACACCTGTTCGCGGCGGCGGCGACTTTGCTCAGCCAACCCCTCCATACCGGCTAGGTTGTAGCGTTCCACCCACTTGTAGCCGGTCTTTCGACTGATGCCGAAGTGCTCGCACAACGCAGTGAAGCTGCTGACCTGCCTGAGGTAGTCAGCAATAAACAACACTTTCTCGTCCATAGGTTTCAGTTCTCGCCACGGCATGGGGCACCCTCCTGAGGAGACCCCACTAGGTTAAAAACTGTTACCCATGTGGTTGAACTGATTTGTTACCTATGTGGGTGAGTCGTACCGGCTAGACCTTTTGGGTACTTTTGGGGCAATGCCAAAAGTGCCTCGCGCGTAAGGCGCGAAACAAAAACGCTCAGCGCACGCGGTAACGTAGAAAAACAAAACGTTAACGGCGAAAGCGCTGTGTTGGCTTTGAGCTTTATAGTGGTCGTCTTTGTCGCGTGTGCTAGGCGTTTTATTTCGCGCCTTACGCGCGAGTTTCTTTTGGCATTGCCCCAAAAGAAACCAAAAGGTCTAGCCCCCACCTGGGCCCTACGCTGCGCTTCGGGTCCCCTCGCTGCGTCGCCGCTCCAGGGGCCGGGCTGAGGGCCATCCATGGCCCCATCCCTCTCCGCGGCTCCCGGCCGCTACGACCCCTTACGCAACGACTCCGCTCGGCCTGGCGCTCAAGGGGCGGGTAGATCACGAGCCAGATCAAGATCACAAGCAGATCACAAGCAGATCACAAGCAGATCACAAGCAGATCACAAGCAGATCACAAGCAGATCACAAGCAGATTAAAAACCTCGCGTCTGCTGGTGTGAACGTCCTCCGGTCAAAAAGCCTTGTAACCAAACCTGCACAATCCCCGTAATGGCACTACGCTCAAACAAGGTGTCGGTTCCAGGCACCGTTCGCAAACGCTCTATGTCGCAGCAAGCAAATGCAGCAAGCCTCAGGTGATGGCCCTTCGGGACCATCGCGACGTCAGCGCAGTCAGCTGGCAGCAGCAATGGGAAAGCGGTCAAACCATCCATCGCATGTGAGGGGGTCGCATCATGGGCACAGCAAGCACAAACGACATCAGCAGTAATGTTCTGCGCCGTATGAAAGAGGGCGGCTTCGATTTCGCCCGCATTCACCCAATCGAGTTCTACGCCATATTCCCCGACGAGGAGCGGGCCCGCATGGTGGCGAAAAACTTCCGCAGCGAAGTACTCAATGCCCAGGTAAGCGTGCGCGATGACGGTGCCTGGCATGTGTTGATCAGCAAGGTGATGTACGCCACCTACGACGGTATTGGTGCGTTTGAACATGACCTGGAGTCCATGGTCGCCCCGTTGGGTGGCGTTCTGGACGGCTGGGGTGTTACGCAGGAACTCAAAGGGTTGCGCGTTTAACCCGTTAACTATCTGGCGCCAAACCCAGGACGTACCGGCTGGCCCTCAGGCTGGCCGGTGCTCTGTAGCCTTTTTCCACAGAACTGACTCGACCTCGGCACGGCGTTTGCCTCATGAGGTGGAAAATAAGAGGCGGTTCAGTGATGAGCGAAATTCTGATACTCACCCATGTTGATTACTGTCCGGCCGGCCACTTGGCGCGGGTGCTGGATGAGCGACAGCTGGATTTCACCGTATTGCGGGTGGATCTGGGCGAGCTCGACGGTTACGACCTCGATTCCCCCAAGGCTGTGGCCATCATGGGCGGGCCCATGAGCGTCAACGACCCATTGCCTTGGCTCGAAACCGAAATTGCTGCGCTGCAGCATTTTATTGCGCGCGATATTCCCTTGCTCGGCCACTGCCTGGGCGGCCAGCTTTTGGCCAAAGCCTTGGGCGCGGCGGTGCACAAGATGCCGTACCGGGAAATTGGCTGGCAGCCGCTGTGGCAGTCCAGCCTGGCCGAGGGCAGCCCGTGGCTGGAGCATTTGCCGGATGAGTTCCCGATTTACCAGTGGCATGGCGATACCTTCGATATTCCACCGGGCGCGCAGCGATTGATGTCCAGCCCTGGTGCCCGAACCAGGCGTTTGCCTGGGGCGACAAAGTGCTCGGCTTGCAAGGCCACCCGGAAATGACGGAGGAGTTGGTACGGCTGTGGCTCACCGATTGGGCGCATTTGCTTGATGAAACCCAGTCGAGCCAGCAGTCGATGAGCAAGATGCTGGAGGATTTGCCAACCAAGGTTGCGGCGTTGAATCAGGTGGCGGAGGGGTTTTATCGGCGGTGGTTGCAACTCGCGGCTCTCTAATGAAAGCACTGTCGTCCCAGCGCAGGCTGGGACCCAGAATTGGCCAGCTGACGATGTTCGTCACAAGAGTCTGGGTCCCAGCCTTCGCTGGGATGACGGCGGCAGCGAACGAGAGAGTGGACCGGCGCACATAAAAAAACGACCGCCTCGTGAGCGGTCGGGAGCGGATGGCCGTAAGGGGAGTCGGCCAAGAAAAAGGAGTACATCGGCGCCTGGTAAGCGTGATGGGCGCAATTATCCGCCGCACAAGCATTTTGTTGAAATCAACCCTGACTATGCTGGTCATAGGGAAACAGGCTGCCTCAGCGTTTCGCTTGAGGCCAGGCCAGCAGTTGCCGCGCAACAGGGCGTAGCCGCGTACAGCGGCCAAGAGAATGCGCGATATTGGTGCGTAGGGCTTGGGTCTTATTTGCAAGTTACTGAATTATAACGAATAAGACGGATGGCTCGGGCTTTGCAATGGCTATGCACGTCCGGGTGACAAGGAGTACGGCATGACCCGCACCTTTTATGACGAGATGTACCTGGCGAACGGCGAATGCCGTCCGCATTACCGGGAATTCGCCCGTTGGCTGGCGGATACCCCGGATGAGTTACTGGCTCAACGCCGTCGCGAAGCAGACTTGCTGTTCCA
>NZ_JBWBZC010000032.1:0-39313 GCF_056174845.1 Pseudomonas sp. CC11G | reverse complement strand
CTTCCCATAGTGATAGATGCAGCCGCGAATCAACCCTTCGGCCAGGTCAGCCAACCCGCGGCTGGAGCGGTAGATAAGCACCAGGTGCTGCGGCTGTGCTCGGCGGTTTCGAAGGAGGGCAACTGTGCCTGCGGATAGAGCTTGTGCACTTCCTGATGCACATGCCCATCGACTGGACAGCAGCTGAAGGCATCTTTGCAGTGCGCGAGCATCTGCGGATAGGTCTCGACGAACCGCTGAAAGAGGTGTTCGCCATAGACCTGAATCAGCATCGACACGCTGCTGCCGGTAAGCCTGGCCAGGGTGGTGACCAGTGCCTGCATTTCTTCGTGGGGGTAATAGCCGACTGCCGTGTAGGCGCCGTTACTAGCCAGGGGGGTCTCGGTCAGCATCTGGTCCGCTAACTCGGGTGAGTAGCGTTGCTCGACCATTTCGAGGAACTCGGTGAACACCATGCCTAGCATCATGCGTCCCTTCTGGCGATTCGGCTCTAGAGGTATAGATGCCGCAGGTCGGGGCAGCAAGTGCGGGCCGCCTGCTTTCGGGCCCGGAGCGTGATAAAAACAGGCGCTGGGACATACCAGGCATCAGACAGCTACGCGCAGGAGTCACCTATGTACACCGGTAATTGTTTATGCGGCGGCGTTCGGTTCCGTATCGAGTCGGAGCTTGAGCCTATTTCGGTCTGCCACTGCTCGCAGTGCCGCAAAGCGCAGGGCACGCCCTTCGCCACCAACTCACCGATTTCTGCCGCCGGGTTTCATCTGGAAAGCGGGCAGAACTGCTGACGGTGTTCGAGGCAACGCCGGGCAAACAACGGGTGTTTTGCAGCCGCTGCGGCTCGCCGATTTACAGCAAACGAGACAGCTTGCCCGGCGTGTTGCGCGTGCGGGTCGGGCTTATCAACGAGGCGGTTAACGTCCAGCCGGAGGCGCATTATCACGTTGCTTCGAAGGCGAACTGGTGGAGCATTGAGGATGGGTTGCCGCAGTTTGAGTGAGCGAATGCACCGGTCTTGATTGCCTTCAGGGCGCTGGCACCGGGCAACTCATGTCCGTCTCGTCGCAGGCCAGCAGCGCGGTGAGGTCTTTGGTTCGCGCCTGGGTTATCTCGCTTCGGCACTGGGCGACCAGCATCGGGTAGATGCTCCCTTCTGCAGCGGCCGAGGTCAGGAATGCACATTGGGTATCTCGAAAGGTGATCCAGGCGCGCTGCGCTTTGACCAGCAATGCCGCGGTGTCCGGGCTGTCTTTCAGGCGCTCGGTCACCTGGCGGTAGGTGGTGTTCAATTCCTTGTCGGCAGCCTTGAATGCTTGGTCCGCGCAGATGCTCATCGCCTGCTGACTGGACGCTTCCGCGCAGTCGTCGGCAAGCGCTACCTCACTGACGAACAAGGCGGTGGTTACCACAATGACAAGTCCCAGGGTCGTGCGCATTTTTACTCTCCAGAGGAAGTACGTGCCGACGAATGCTTTAGTTCGCCCGCCGGCGGTTGTCAAAAAAGCCATCTTTATTCAGTTAGCCCAACTTGTGACCTTCGATGGGATTACAGGCGAAGGTCACGAACGCCACGCCGTTGGTGGGGAATGACCAGTGCGACTGAATATCCAGCACGCTGATCTCGCTGCCCATCGAGGTGCACTTTTCGTTCGCCGCTTCCAGCGCCAGGCGGCGCGCGCCGGTTTGTGCGCCGCGAGCCAGCGAGGCGTTCGCCGAGGTTTGGTACAGCTGGTTGTCGAGCTTCATCGCCGGGGTTTGCCACGCACAGCCAGACAGCACTGCAACAGCCGAGAGAGCAGCAAGCATCTTGAGTTTCATAAAGTTCTCCTGAACGACGTGAGTGGGGGCGAATCGGTGTGATGTCGCCGTGGAGTAAGCATCGGCGTTCGCGGTGTCTTCGTTAAGCAAAATGAAGTAACTTTCAGCTTCGTTTAAAAAACTTAATGAGGGCCGCGCCGTGAAACTCGATGCCAAGCAGCTGCAGGCGTTCCTGGCCGCCATCGATAACGGCAGTTTTGAGAAAGCTGCCAAGAGTCTTTCGATTACCCCCTCGGCGCTTTCCCAGCGCATCCACGCGTTGGAGGCCCACCTCGGCAGCCCGCTGGTGGTGCGCGGTCGGCCCTGTGAGCCGACGCAGACAGGGCGGCGACTGCTGCTCTATCTTCGCCGCGCTACGGTGCTCGAAGAGGAGCTGCTGAATGAACTTTCCGGTGATCAGGACGAGCACCTGCAGGTGGTTATCGCGGCGAACGGGGATACCCTCGCCACGTGGTTTTTTCCTGCACTGGCCGCGATTTTCGTGAGCGAACGCATTCTGCTCGACGTCGTCGTCGACGATCAGGACCACACCTTTACGTTGCTCGAAAGCGGCCAGGTCATCGCGTGCATCAGCACACGCCCAGACCCCATGCGTGGCTGTGTGGCTATTGCGTTGGGGGCGGTTCGCTATCGCCTCGTGGCGTCGCCCGCTTTTCAGGCGCGCTGGTTTCCCGATGGGCTTTCCCGCGAGGCTGCACGCAAGGCCCCGGTGTTTGCCTACTCGCGCAAAGACACGCTGCAAGACCATTTCATGCAAGCGCGTTTTGGCCTGCGTGCCGATGCCTATCCCACGCATTATCTGGCGCAGCCCGAGGCGCGCCTGGATGCGATTCGCCGTGGTTTGGGGTACGGCATGGTGCCGCAGATACAAATGCAGGAATGGCTGGAGAGCGGGGCGCTCGTGGACCTTGCTCCGGAGCACTGCACCGACGTGGCGTTGTATTGGCACTCGTGGGCGGTGCAATCGCCGCGCATGCAGGCGCTGTCTCAACGCAGCGTGGAAGCCGCGCGGCGCGAACTGCTAGTCGATGCGGCGCCGCAGAAGAAAACCAAGCGACAAAAGCGGGCAGAGTGACCGGCCCTCGAGGCTAACCGATGGGTCAGGACGGGCCGCTTGCGGCCGGCACGCCAGCGCGCGTTTCATCCGGCACCCCGGCCGGCATTACCAAGGGGGTGGCAAAGCGCAACGCCACCATATACACCCCACCACTGCCGGGTTCGGTCAGCCCGGCGTTCGCACAGATAACGTCGAAGACCGCGTCGGCCTGGGCGTCATCCACCACCACGGTTACCACCCGGGCAAGGCTCGGTTCCGGCACCTTGTTACGCTGTGCCTTGGCCCCTTGCAAGGTCGGTATCCGACGGCAGTTAAGGCTGTCGGCGCGGGTGATGCCGTGGACTTCCCGAAGCAGCTGCAGCAGGCGACGGTCGCTGCCATTGTCAGGCAGCACACAGGTAATCAGTTTGGCCGTTGCGCCGGGTATGCCGACGTTGGCGGTACTCATGAGGCGCGCCCTTGTTCCAGCAGTTGGCGGGGGATGTACGTCGCCACCTTTTCCACCGGGGTGGCGTAGATCATGCCGGCGCCCGGTACATCCAGTTTGGCGGCGTAGTAGATCGCCTCCAGTACCGCATCGACGTAATCGGCCGCCACCAGCAGGCTGACCACTTCCTTTTCCGCGTCGATGGCGATGCCCAGTAGCCCATGCCGTTCACGGGGTCCCAGGCCGTGCGCGTGGTGGACCACGGCGCCCGGTGTACCCATGCCCTGGGCGGCGAGAATCACCAGATCGGCACGCCCGACGGCGACGATGCAGGTGATCAGGGCCACATCGGTCAGGTAGGTAATTCCGTCCTCGTTCATTGCGCCACTCCTGTGCCTACGGTTTGACTGATGGGGTGGTGCACGGCCGCTTTGGCCTCGCGCCAGAATTGGAAGCGTGCCCACTGGCCCAGCAACATCACGCTGATGATCGGCCCCACCGAGGCCATGCAAAGAATGCCGAAGCCTTCGACGGCGTGGGTGGCATTGCCCAGCCCCAAGCCCATGGCGAGTACCAGCGGTACGGTGATAGGCCCGGTGGTAACCCCGGCGCTGTCCCAGGCTACGTTGACGAACTCTTCACTGGAAAACACCGTCAGCAGTGCCGCAAACAGATAGGGCGGTACCACCAGCCAGGCCAACGGCAGGCTGAATACCAGCTTGGCCACCGCCACGGCGATGCCGCTGGCGACGCCGATCGACACCGCACGAATCAAGGTGCGCCGGCGGATAAACCCATTGGTCAGGGTTTCGGCCGTCACACCCAGGGCGTTGAGCGCCGGCTCGGCCACCGTCGCTCCGTAGCCCAGCACCCAGGCGAACGCCAGGGTCAGCACCAGGCCCACTTCGTAGACATACAGCGGCGATTTTTCCACGTCGGCAATTGGCATAAAGGCCGCTGGTATGAGCGAGCCGGCACTGCCGCCCAGCTTCGACAGGCCATAGGTGAGGCCGACGTTGAAGATGCACATGCCGACCACCGTCAGGCCGATGCCCAGCAGCAGCTCTGCGCGCCGTTGCAGGGTGTGGCGCAGCAACAGCTTGAGTACCAGCAGCAGAAAAATCACCAACGGCACGATGGCCCGCAGCCCCGAAACGATCTCCAGCCCCGGGCTGACTTCGTACCACTGCAACACCGTTTGCTCCGCGCTGGCCGCGGCATGGGCGGCGGCGATGATCTCGGCGGGCGAGCCATTGGCAGCCACGTAGAGGGCCAGCAGCATCACGCCAATTACCGGAAACAGCGAGGCCAGGGTGACGATGCCAAACCCTGATAAACCCGAATCGCCCTTGCCCGCAGCCGCCGCAATACCGATACCCAGGGCCAGTACCAATGGCACCGTCACCGGCCCGGTGGTGACCGCGCCGGCATCCCAGGCCAGGCCGATAACCTTGGCAAGCTCCGGGTCGCCGGCCATGTAAACCGTCAACAGCAGCACCGGCACCAGCGAGAGATAGATCAGCGGCTTGAGGCTCCAACCGTAGAGAAAGCGCAGGGTGCCGGTGACGGCGGCCAGGCCCACGCTCACCCCCACGACCAGCACCAGTTCGCGGGTCCACTGGTTGAGAATCGCCCAGAGATAAGGCGCGCGTTCAGCCGACACATTCTGCCCGGCGGCACGCAGCGCTCCGATGGCGGGCTCGGCAAAGGTGACGCCGATGCCCAGCAGCAGGGTGACCAGCAACACCACCGGCAAAGAGGATTTGCGCGGCAGGGTACTGCCGATGATTTCACCCAGGGGCATAAGACCGAGTTTCAGCCCTTCCATAAACAACATCAGGCCGACGATTACGGCGAACAGGCCAGCGCTCACCAGCAGGGCATCGTCGACCAACTGGCGCAGGATGATGATCTGGAACAGCGCCAGGTACAGCGCCAGGGG
The DNA here is from genome assembly GCF_056174845.1 of Pseudomonas sp. CC11G. Taxonomy (NCBI): domain Bacteria; kingdom Pseudomonadati; phylum Pseudomonadota; class Gammaproteobacteria; order Pseudomonadales; family Pseudomonadaceae; genus Pseudomonas; species Pseudomonas sp. CC11G. The sequence continues at coordinate 34,069 of NZ_JBWBZC010000032.1, read as the reverse complement.
CACCACAGCGCGCACCTGTTCCATCAGGCGCACAGTGAGGTAGGGCTTGAGGATGGCGGCGACTTCCTGCCAGTCCAGTTTCACCGGTTTGCGCGCCACGCCTTGCCAGCGCCCGTCGGCACCGCGCACGGGCGCGGATACCAGCTCGCGCAGCGGAATTTCGCGGCGCCCGGCGCCAATCAGGTGCAGGTAGTCGGCGTAGCGAATGGGCTCAGTCATCAGTTCGTTTTCTCAAGGGCTATACCAAGGCACGACTGACAACGGGTCTGGCGGTTCCGCGATGTCGGCTTGAGGGTAGTAACGTTTTTCAGCGGCGTCCAAGCCGGTGCGGATTGTCACGCTCAGCCGATGCAGGCTGGCGTCAGGCGCTTGAACGGTGCCCGCAGGTTGGTAAACAGCGCGGGATTCACAACTTTTCAGCCGATTTCAGAGCGCCCGCCTGGCCGCCCATGCGTCAATTTCCTCGAGGTAGAGCACCGCTCGCCCGCACCCGAGGATTGCCCCATGAGCATCGACAGGCTGAGCAAGTGGCTGGCGGCCGGCATGTTGTTCATCGGCGTCGCCTGCCTGGTCAGCATGTGGCAGGCCGAGCAGTACAACCAGCAGAGCCTGCGCATGGCTCAACAGAGCATCAACGTGGTCAGCCTGACCGCGCAGCTGTCTGTCGATAATCGCCGCATGACGCAGTTCGCCCGCCTCTATGTGGCCACGGGCGATGGGTTTTACCTCAAGCAATATCAGGAAATGGCCGACGCCGGCGGCATCAGTGAGGCGCTTCGGCAACTGCGTGAGGCCGAACTTCAGCCCCTGGAGCGGCGCCAGTTACGCCAGGTGCTCGAAGCAGATCAATTGCAGACCCGGCTGGAGCAGCGGGCGCTGCAAGAGCGCCAGGCTGACGGCCATAGCCGCCTGCTGGAAGAGGCGTCTTATGTGCAGAGCGAGCTGGCGATTTCCGCGCTGCTGGACGATTTTCGGGTGCACAGCGCGGCCTATCAAAATCAGCTGATGACCGAGTCCGTCGGCGAGGCGGCGAAGTTCAAAAACCTGGCCGCCCTGGTGCTGGGGCTGACCATGATTTATGTCGTGCTCGCCCAGCTGTTCGTGCGCCGCAAGCTGCTGATGCCGTTGCGCCAACTGACCGCGCAGACCCGGCGCCTGCAGGCCGGCGAAGAGATTGCCGACCTTGAGCATTGCCGTGCGCCCGACGAGCTTGGCGAGCTGGCGCGTGCGCTGGATGACTACCGGGTGGTAAATCAGCACGTGCTGCGCCAGCAGTGGGTGAAGGACTGCATCGGTGAGTTGGCCCAGGTGCTGCCTTCCTGCCTTAATCGCAGCGCGCTGCTGGCCCGGCTGGGCGAGGCGTTGCAGCCCTGGTTGCCGGGTGTGCAGGTGGGGTTCTGTGAGCAGGAGCACGACTCGGCGGGTGTCGACAGTGAGCTGATTTACCACCTGCCGCTGCAATGGGGCGATCAGCAGCAAGACATTATCGAACTGCGTCTGCAGCAACGGCCGGACGCTCGCCAGGCAACCTTTCTGCATGCGCTGCACGAGCCGCTACACGCTTGGTGGGGCTTGATGCTGCAGCGCGAGCACAAGCAGCGGTTGCTGCAACAGGCGCGCGAGCAAGCCGAGCAACTTGTGTATCAGCAGAGTGCCCTGACGGCCACCGAACGCTGGTACCGAGGCATCGTCGAGGCCGCCCCCGATGGCTTGCTGGTGCTCGACGGGGCGGGGCGGATCATCCTCGCCAATTTGGAGTGTGAACGCATTCTTGGCTACCCCGCGGAGGGTTTGCTGGGGCAGCACTTTCGGGTGCTGGTGCCAGACGATCAGCGCGAGGTGCTGGCCGGCATTTTGCGCAGTTTTAATATCGACCCCGCCACCAACCAGGTGGGTGAAGGCAGGGCACTGCGCTTTGATGGCAGCGAGTTTCCCATCGAGATACGGCTGTCGTTACTGCCGTCGCTGAGCGGCGATAGCCAATCGCTGTGCGTGGTGATTCGCGACCTGACCGAGCGCAAACAACACGAGCGCCGGTTGCAGTTGGCCCACGAGCAGCAGCGGGCCATTCTGATGGCGGCGCCCAATGGCATCGCCTTTATCAGTGGCGAGGTGATTGTGCAGGCCAACTCCAGCCTGCATGACTTCTTTGGCTATGCCGAAGGTGAGCTGCTGGGGCAGTCGCCGCTGGTCTGGCTCGATGCGGGCGCCGTGCTAGAGGGCGTGGGTACCATCCGCCAGTTGTTGAACCAAGGGGAAACCTACCGTCGTGAACTGCACTTGCGGCGCAAGGACGGCAGCCACTTCTGGGGCGCGGTCAGCGCGCGGGCGGTAAGCCCTGGCGACATGAGCCAGGGCTCCATCTGGTTGATCAAGGATGTATCGCTGCAGAACGCCGCCGCCGCCGAAATGCGCGAAGCCCGTGAGCTGGCCGAGGCGGCTGTGCGGGTCAAGGCCGAGTTCCTGGCCAATATGAGCCATGAAATCCGCACGCCCATGAACGCCATCATCGGCATGACCCACCTGGTGCTGGCGACCGCCTTGGATGAGCGCCAGCGCGACTACCTGGGCAAGGTGCAGAGTTCCAGCCGCCACCTGCTGGGCATCCTCGATGACATTCTGGATGTCTCCAAAATCGAGGCCGGCAAGCTGCAACTCGATACCCAGGATTTCAGCCTCAGCAGGTTGCTGCAGGAAGCGACCGATCTGGTGCAGGCGCGTCTGCTCGACAAAGGGCTGGGGCTGAGCCTGCAGGTGGCTGCCGACGTGCCGGACCAACTGCATGGCGACCCATTGCGTCTTCGGCAGATCTTGCTCAATTACTTGAGCAACGCGGTGAAATTTACCGAGCAGGGGCGCATCGACGTCGTCGTGCAGCGCTACCCGGAAAACGCGACCGGCGTGTGCCTGGAATTCCTGGTACGCGATACCGGCATCGGGTTGAGCCCCGAGCAGTGCGCCAGGCTGTTCGAGAGCTTCCAGCAGGCCGACGCATCCACCACCCGGCGCTACGGCGGCACCGGCCTGGGCCTGGCCATCGCCAAGCAACTGACGCACCTGATGGGCGGCCAGGTGAAGGTGTGCAGCACGCCGGGCGAGGGCAGCACCTTCAGCTTCAGCGCCCACTTGCAATTGGCCCATGCGCCGTTGTGTGAGCAGAACAGTGCGTGCGCCAGTTGGGGACAGGGCGGCGCGCAGGGCGCGCGGGTGTTGTTGGTAGAAGACAACGACTTGAACCAGCAAGTGGCTGCCGAGCTGCTGCAGGCCATGGGGTGCGTGGTCGACATTGCCGGCAACGGTCAGCAGGCCCTGGAGTTACTGGCCAGGCAGGCTTATGAACTGGTGTTTATGGACATGCAGATGCCGATCATGGATGGCCTCACGGCCACCCGCGCGCTGCGCCAGCGCCCCGAACTGGCCGAGCTGCCGGTGGTGGCCATGACCGCCAATGCCATGCGCGAAGACCGCGAGGCGTGCCAGGCCGCCGGGATGAACGACTTTATCAGCAAGCCCTTTGAGCCGCAGACCCTGCAAAGCGTGTTGCAGCGTTGGCTGGGCGGGCGCTGGGAACAACGACCGCAGGGCTCGAGCCAGGAGTGCCAGTTGCATCTGCACGGGGTGGATACCCACGCGGGCCTGCGCCGGGTACTGGGCAATGAAGCGTTGTACCGGCAGTTGCTCGGCCAGTTTCTGACCGGCCAGGAACGCTTGCTGGAGCAATTGCAAAACTGCCTGGATTCAGGCGATGCACCTGGCGCCGAGCTGCTGGCCCATGGTTGCCGAGGCGTTGCCGCGACGCTCGGGGCAGACGCACTGGCCACGGCGGCCGGCGCGCTGGAGCAGCATGTGCGCGCGCACGGTAGTACGGCGGCGTACCAGCCATTGCTGGCGGCGTTGGCGGCGCAGCTTCAGCCTCTGCTCGACCAGCTGCGGCAGTGGCAGACCATGGAGCACGAAGTGGCGGCCGAGGTGGACGACGCGTTAGTGCAGCAAGTAGCCGCGCAACTGGATGAGCTGTTGGCCGACTACGACAGCGAAGCGCTGACCTGCTTCACCGGCCATGCGCCGTTGCTGCGCGCTGCATTTCCACGCCAGGCGGCGCGCTTGGCGGCGGCGCTGGAGCGCTTCGAGTTCGACAAGGCCAGGGCGTGCCTGCGAGAGGCGCTGAGCGCTCGGCTGGAGCCGGTCAGTTGAGGGTTTCAGCGCAATTCAGGCCGATTCAGCCCATTTCACAGCGCTTCAAACGGGGCCATGGGCTAATGCTTAACGCCCGCCATGGGCAGCCTAGAGGTGCCAACGATGAGTACTAACGAACACCGACACACGCTGCTCGTGGTGGATGACGGTCCGGAAAACCTGCGGTTAATGCATGAACTCCTGCACGGCCATTACAACCTGCGTGTGGCGTCCAACGGCGCCACGGCGCTGGAAATCGCCCGGCGCAATCCGCCGGACCTGATCCTGCTGGATGTGATGATGCCGGACATGGACGGCTACGACGTGTGCCGCCACCTGCAGGCCAGCCCGCTAACCCGCGATGTGCCGGTGCTGTTTCTGACCGCCAAGCACCAGGCCCAGGACCAGCAATACGGCCTGGACCTGGGCGCTGTCGATTACCTGAGCAAACCCTTGGAACCGACCGTGCTGCTGGCGCGGGTGCGCAACCAACTGCGCTTGAAGGTGGCAGCCGACCAGTTGCGCCAGCGCAATGCCGACCTCGATCAGGAAGTGGCACAGCGCACCAGCGAGCTGCAGGCCGTGCACGATGTCACCATTCTGGCGCTGGCCTCGCTGGCCGAGACGCGTGACAACGAAACCGGCAACCACCTGCGCCGCACCCAGAACTATGTGCGCGCGCTGGCTTACCAGCTGCGCGAGCAGCCGCGCTTTGCCGCCGTACTGGACGAGCAGAGCATCGAGCTGCTGTACAAATCGGCGCCGTTGCACGACATCGGCAAGGTCGGTATTCCCGACCATATCCTGCTCAAGCCCGGGCGTTTCGAACCCCACGAGTTCGAGGTGATGAAGCATCACCCGCGCCTGGGTTACGCCGCGTTGGTCAAGGCCGAGGAGATGTTGGGCATGCCCGTGCCGTTTCTGCGCATCGCCAAGGAAATTGCCCTCTGCCACCACGAGAAGTGGGACGGCAGCGGCTATCCCCAAGGGCTCAGCGGCGAGGCGATTCCGCTTAGCGCGCGGCTCATGGCAATTGCCGATGTGTACGACGCGGTGATTAGCCGCCGCGTCTACAAACCGGAAATGCCCCACGCCAAAGCCGTGGCGATTATTCGCGAGGGCTGCGGTACGCATTTCGACCCGGACGTGGTGCAGGCCTTTCTGAGCCTGGAGCAGGAATTTCAGGAGATCGCGCTGCGCTACGCCGATACCGACGAAACGCTGCAAGCCAAGCAGGACCAGCTGACCACTGCCCAGCCCCGGTTAAGCGCCTGAACCGCTTAGCGCCTCTTGCCTGGAGCGAGTGCCGATGATTGCCGAACACACTGTTTTTCTCGTCGTCGATGACGCCGACTCCATGCGCCAGATCAATAGCAACCAGCTAACCCGGTTGGGCGCTCGGCAGATTCTGTTGGCCAACAACGGCAGGGAAGCCCTGGCGATCATCAACAGTCGGCGGGTCGACGTGATCGTCTCGGACTGGAATATGCCGGTGATGACCGGCCTGGAACTGCTGATTCAGGTGCGCAGCGACAAACGCACGGCGCACCTGCCGTTCATGATGATCACCGCCGAGTGCGAGCGCGAGCAGATCACCCGGCTGATCGACAGTGGCGTCAGCAGCATCCTGATCAAACCCTACAACCCGCAGAACCTGGCGCAACAGTTGGAACAGGCCATGCGTCATCGGCCCAGTCACCGGGCGCTGCCGACCACGCCGGCCGTGCCGACGGTTGTGGCGCCGGCGAGCGGCAAGCGGCGGCCCACGCTGCTGGCCGTGGACGATATGCCCGAGAACCTTGGCTTGATTGCCGGCCTGTTCAAACCCGGATATCGGGTGCGCCTGGCTCAGGATGGCCAGACGGCGTTGAACATCTGCACCTCAAGCACGCCGCCAGACCTGATTCTGCTGGATGTGATGATGCCGAACATGGATGGTTTCGAGCTGGCTGAGCAACTTCGCAGCCACCCGCAGGCCAGTCAGATTCCGTTGATCTTTATTACCGCCATGAACGACCCCCAGGCGCTGCAGCGCGGCCTGGAACTGGGCGCCGTGGACTTCGTGCACAAACCGCTGGATATGCGATTGCTGCAGCTACGGGTCGGCAACCTGCTGCGCCACGTGGAGCGGCACAACCAGGTGCAAGCCGAGTGCAACGAACTGCTTATGCAGGCGCGTCTGCGCGAGGAAGTTGAACAGATCACCCGCCACGATTTGAAAGCCCCCCTCAGCGCGGTGTTGGGCATCGCCCATGGCCTGCTCGATGGCGGCAATATGCTGCCCGGGCAGAAACGCATGCTGCGCCTGCTGGAAGACAACACCCAACAGGCACTGAATTTGATCAACCTGTCGGCGGCGCTATACCGGATCGAAACCGGGCGTTTCGACTTGCAACCGATGGCGGTGGACGTGGCCGCCATGCTCACGAGCATGGTGGAAGCACTGCGGGTGACGTACCAGGCCAAGACGCTGGTGATTGAACTCTGCTTGCCAGACACCCTCGACGCCCCGCCCGCACAGGCCTGGGCCGATCCACTGCTGTGCTATTCGCTGCTCAGCAACCTCCTGAAGAACGCCTGCGAGGCGGCCCCGATGGGCAGCCGGGTGCGGGTGCAGGTGGTTGACGATGAGCAGATTGGCCTGCGGGTAGAAAACCAGCCTGCGGTGCCAGCCGACTTTCGCCCCGTGTTTTTCGACAAATACACCAGTCGTGGCAAGCAGGGCGGCAGCGGTTTGGGTACCTATTCGGCCAGGCGCTTGGCCCAGGCCCAGGGCGGCAGCCTGGAACTGCAGGTCGATGAGCAACAGGACCTCACCTGCCTGCTGCTGGGGCTGCCCTCGGTGCGTGAAGAAATCGCTATCGGCTAAGGCTCAGGGGTGGGCCGGGTTTGCACGCACAGCAGCACCGTGCCCAGGCCGTTGTCGACCATCAGGCTGCCAGGCGCCAGCTGGCGCAGGCGATAGCGCAGGTGCAGGTCTTTGTTAAAAACAAATAGCCCCAGGCCGCTGAGTTGATCGGCGTCGAGGTTGTCCGTGGCGCTCTTGCCGGTATGCAGTATCTGGATCATCAGGCGTTGGCCCTCAAGCTGCTGGCTGAAGCGGGCGGCGCGGTGCAGATAGCCCTGCGGCGGGTTCTGGCTGGCGTCTAACAAGCGCGAGTTCACCTTGTAATCGCCCTCGCCATCGCCGCGCAGATCCAGGTCGTACTGGCTGAGCAGCCATTGCGTATGGCCGTCGCGGGAGAACGCCTGGGCGATGCGGCCGCTGCATTGCAGGTCGAGGGCCGACGAGCCATTGAACCAATACCCCGCGCCCAGGCTGAGGGCGCAGACACCCAGAAAGAAACCAAGGCCCAGTCCGCGACTATTCATTGAGCTGTATCCCCAGGCATTGGCTGTCGGCCCGTTCCACGGTGCCCTGGCACAACAAGCTCAAGCTGCGATAACGATCAGCCAGGCGATACACATGCAGATCGGCCGGGGCCATGCCGATGCTTTTCGCCAATTGCCGGGCTCTTTCCACCAGGTGTTGGTTGTCCGGCTGGAGCGCGCTGGCCGGCATGGCTTCGAGGTGCAAGGTGATGCCCTCGAACGGCAAGACATCGCTCTCCACGAAGGGCCTGGTTGGAAGGTCGGCCGGGTAGAGCAGGGCGGGCAACAGAAACAGCGCCACCCAGCAGCCGACCGCCACCATGGCCAGCGACAGCCGATTGACCCAGCGCTGGCGTACCGAGCCCGGCGGGCTTTCGCGGCGAATCGAGGGCGCAGGGGACGGGCTGACGAGGTGTGCAGGCTGTAACGCAGCGGGCGCCAGCAGTTCCACCGGCTGGGTAATCTTGTAGCCGATTCGGGGCACGGTGAGGATCAGTTCATTACCCGGCTGCAGGCTTTCCATGGCCACCCGCAACTGGCGTATCACCTGCGCCAGGCTGTTGTCGGAAACCTCCAGACCGAAGCCGCCCCAGGCGCCGCTCAGCAAATCGCGCTTGCTCACGATTTGCCCGTTGGCCTCCAGCAGTTGAGTCAGACAGCGGCTGGCGATGGCCCCGATGCGCTGTACCTCGTCGGGCGTAGCGGCGGCGTACAGAACAAAGGTCTCGTTGTCGAAATGCACCAGCCGATTGATCACGAAAATGCTCATTACAGCGCCAGCCCCCCGCTGTACAACCCATAGGCGGCGAGGGCGGCAGCGATAAGCACGCAGGCGAAAATCCCTTTCTCGACCGTGGTGAACAGCGGCTCGCCTTGCTCACGTTTGGCCTTGGCAAACAGCAGCACCCCAGGCGCATACAGCAAGGCCGAAAGCAGCAGGTATTTCACCCCGCCGGCATACAACAGCCACACCGCGTAGGCCAGGGAAATGGCGCTTACGATCAGGTCTTTGCGCCGCCCCTGGCTGCTGGCTTCATAGGTTTCGCCACGCAGGCCGAGCAGCAGCGCATACGCCGCCGACCACAGGTACGGCACCATGATCATGGAGGAGGCGAGGTAAATCAGGCTGGTATAGGTGCCGGCGGAAAACAGCGTGATCAGCAGAAACAGCTGAATCATCGAGTTGGTCAGCCACAGCGCATTGGCCGGAACGTGGTTGGCGTTTTCCTTTTTCAGAAACGCCGGCATGGTGTTGTCCTTGGCGGTGGCAAACAGAATTTCCGCGCACAGCAGCGCCCACGATAACAACGCGCCCAGCAGCGAAACCGCCAGCCCCACACTGATAAACAACGCTCCCCACGGCCCGACCACCCGCTCCAGCACCACGGCCAGCGACGGGTTTTTCAGGGCCGCCAATTCGGGCTGACTCATGATGCCCAGCGACAACAGGTTGACCAGCACCAACAGCGCCAACACCCCAAGAAACCCCAGCACCGTGGCGCGGCCGACGTCGGCGCGTTTCTCAGCCCGCGCCGAATACACGCTGGCGCCTTCGATGCCGATAAACACAAACACCGTCACCATCATCATGTTGCGCACCTGATCCATCACGCTGGTGAAGTTCGGGTTGCTGCTGCCCCAGATATCGCGGGTAAAAATGTCCGCGTCGAAGGCGACCACCGTAATGGCAATAAACGTAACCAGTGGCACCACCTTGGCCACGGTGGTGAGCTGGTTGATAAAGGTCGCCTCCTTGATGCCGCGCAGCACCAGAAAATGCACCGACCAGAGCAGCACCGACGCGCAACCGATGGCGATGGGCGTATTGCCCTGGCCGAACACCGGAAAGAAGTAACCGAGGGTGCTGAACAACAACACGAAGTAGCCGACATTGCCCAGCCAGGCGCTGATCCAATACCCCCACGCCGAGGAAAACCCCATGTAGTCGCCAAACCCGGCCTTGGCGTAGGCGTACACCCCCGAGTTCAGCTCCGGCTTGCGGTTGGCGAGTGTCTGGAACACCAGAGCCAACGTCAGCATGCCCACGGCGGTGATCGACCAACCAATAATCACGGCACCCACGTCGGCGCGTTCAGCCATATTCTGCGGCAGCGAAAAAATCCCGCCGCCAATCATCGACCCCACCACCAGCGCCACCAGTGCGCTCAAGCGCAGCTTTTGCGTCGATTCGGACATTGCCTGTCTCTCTGCCCCGCGCAACCTCACGATGAGAGTTGCCTCGCTGTGCTTTAACCAAGCACAGAAAGTGCGAACGTGCCGAAAAAATTGGAGGCGGTTGGCACTGTGAAGCCATCAGCGCTAGCCCTGCACCGAGGGCTCAAGGCTATGCTAGAGCGGTGTTTCACTCACCAGCAGGTTGTGCATGCCTTATTCGTCCGCCGCCCTGAGCATACTCGCCCGGCTGGGTATTGCTGTTGAACTGATTAGTGCCAAAGGCCTGGTGGAATGTACCGAAGCCACCGAGTTGCAGATTGCTCAGCGCGACTCAGACGGCCGGGAACACCAATTGGCACCGGCCGCCGCGCACGCGTGGGCAAGGCTCAAAGCCGCCGCCAGCGAGGAGGGTGTGGAGCTGCATATCGTGTCGGCCTTCCGAAGCGTGGAGCGGCAGGTGGCGATCATTGAAAGAAAGCTCAAGGCCGGGCTTGGCATCGAGCAGATTCTGGCGGTGTCGGCACCGCCGTGCTTTAGCGAACACCACACGGGGCTGGCGATAGATATCGGCACGCCAGGAGCTGTGGCGCTGGAGCCCGAATTCGAAAACACGCCGGCCTTTGCCTGGCTGAACCGTCATGCCGGTGCGTTCGGTTTTGAGCTGTCGTATCCGCGAAACAACCCAGGCGGTTTTGAGTATGAGCCCTGGCACTGGCGATTCTTGCCGGGCTAGCTGTTTAACTGCCCACTTAGCATCAGGTGCCACCCGTTATGCCGCCCACCCCGGTCAATTTATATCGCCGCCGCTGGACCCTCATGTTCTCCCTGCCGTTTACCGCGCTGATGCTGGGCACCTGCGTCTACGCCCTGTTCGTGCTCTGCGTGGCCGACGACCGTCTGGTGCAAGTGATAGCGGGCGTTGCCGCGTTCGGCACGTTTTGCGTAGGCGGCACCTTCGCCAAGGCAGTGTACGAGGCGCTGAGTAACCTGCAGCCGGCGGTGATCATTGATGCGCGAGGCGTGGAAGATTTGCGCGGTGCGGGGTTGCTGGCGTGGCAAGACATCGAGAGCGTGAAGCTGGACCCGGATGAGCAGCTGATTCTGGTGAGGTTTGTCGACAACGCGGCTACGGCTCGCCATGGGTTGATCAGCACAACTAGGCGGATTTTTTCCGGTGCCGATCAGACCATTTCGTTGGGCGGGCTTAGCTACAGCCATCGCAAGTTGGCGGTGTCGTTGGCTGAGCATTTTCGGCAGAGCAGGAAAAAGCGCTCCGGTTAGCCGGGATGTTTTTGATTTTAAGGGGGAGGCGAGACTGTCTGCGTTTGGCCGTTAACTGCCGATCACGAATGGCTACAATCGGCCAATAGCTGCCCTTTGATTTCACCCCGGCCGACGCTAGACCCAGAGCGGCCCCCTGCGCAGTTCGTCAGACAAGCGCATCTTCCAGAATCATGTCGGCTGCTTTTTCACCAATCATGGTCACCGGCTGATTGGTGTTGCCGTTCACCAGTGTCGGCATGATCGACGCATCCACAACGCGCAAGCCGCTCAGGCCGTGCACGCGCAGGCGCGGGTCGACCACCGCCAGCGGGTCGCTTGCCGGGCCCATCTTGCATGTACCGACCGGGTGGTAAGCGGTTTCGGCGTTCTGCCGTACCCAGGCGCGCAGTTGTTCCTCGGTTTGCACGCCTGGGCCTGGGTGGACTTCGCAGTCGTTGTGCAGGGCGAAGGCCGGCTGCGCGATGATCTTGCGCATTAGCCGCACGCCCAGAACCAGACGCTCCAAGTCGCGTTCATGGGTGAGGTAGTTCGGGTCTATGCGTGGCGGGGCCAGTGGGTCATTGCTGCGCAGCCCGACATGGCCGCGCGCCAGCGGGCGACCGTCGTTGATCGCGAGCGAGTAGCCATAGCCGGACGCGGACAGTTTCATGTCGCGCCCATGGTTGCGGTACAGGATGGGCGCACAATGCAGCTGCATGTCTGGAATGTCGGCTTCTGGTACCGAACGGATAAAGCCGCCGGCCTCGATGACATTGCTGGTCAGCATCCCACGGCGCTTGGAGATAAATTGCCACACCGCCTGTATGCCGCGAAGCAGCGACGACGGATGCAGCGACATCCCTTGGCGAGTGTGGGTGCGCACGTTGACCACCACAGCGAGGTGGTCCTGCAGGTTCTGCCCAACGCCCTCGAGGGCGTGCTGAACGGCAATACCGTGCTGGTCCAGTTCGGCGCGCGGGCCGATGCCGGACAGCAGCAACAGTTGCGGCGACTGGTAGGCGCCGCCGCTCAGAATCACTTCTCGGTGGGCATGTGCATGGCAGCGTTTGCCGTTGCGCAGGTATTCCACGCCTACGGCGCGAGTGCCTTCGAGCAATACACGGGTGGCATTGGCGCCTGTGATGATGCTGAGGTTGGGGCGCTTGCGCGCTGAGCTCAGGTAGGCGCGAGCGTTGCTGCACCGCCAGCCATCTTTCTGGTAGGCCCGTTGCAGACAGGCGCCTTCCTGCTCGGCAGCGTTGGGGTCGCTGCAGCGGCGCAGGCCTGCTTGCAAGGTAGCGTTGAGAAACGCCTGACCGTACACGCTGGTCCAGCGCCGCTCGGCAATATTCAAGGGGCCGCCTTTGCCATGGAACGGCGCATCGGCCGGCTCACTCGCCGGCTCGAAATGCTCGGACTTCTTGAAGTACGGCAGCACATCGGCAAAACCCCAACCGGGGCACCCCTGGCGCTCCCACTCGTCGTAGTCCCAGGGTTGGCCACGGGTGTTGACGGCCATGTTGATGCTGCTGGAACCGCCCAGGCATCGCCCCCTTGGCTGGAACAGCCGGCGGTTGCCGAGTTCCGGCTGCGGTTCGGTTTCAAACAGCCAGTTGTAACGCCGACTCTTCATCAGCGCCACCGCACCGGCCGGGATGGCAATAAGCGGGTTCCAGCGCCCGCTGGGGCCCGCCTCCAACAGCAGTACGCGGTGTGCACCGCTGGCGCTGAGACGGTTGGCCAGCACCGAGCCTGCTGACCCGCCGCCGACGATGATGTAGTCCCATTGGGTAGGGCTCATGGTGAGATTTCCGTTTTATTTTTATTGGATGGAAGCGCGCAACAACACCTGCCTGGCAGGGTTCACTCGAACAGGTCGAGATCGCTGTGAATGATCTGGTCCCACAGCGGCCGCGCCTGGAACCAGCCGGCGTAGGGCGAACCGATCTGCGCTCTTACCCGCAAGGCGGTTTCGTGCGGAATATGTTTGGGCGTGCCGGCGGCCATGGCCAGCAGTTGCGCCTGGCAGGAGCGCTCCAGGGTTATGAACCACCAGATCGCCTCGGCGACCGTCTGGCCCACCGTCAACAGGCCATGGTTTTGCAGAATCACGGCCTTGTGCGCGCCGAGCGCCTGACCGATGCGCACCCCTTCGTCGTCTTCGGTCGCCACGCCGCCGAAGTCCTGGTACAGGCCGTGGTCTTCGTAGAAGGCGCAGGCATCCTGGGTGATGGGCGCCAGCGCAATGCCCAGGCTGGCAAAAGCCTTGCCGTACAACGAATGCGAATGCGCTGCCGCCAATGCATCGGGACGCGCGGCATGCACGTGGGAATGGATCACCAGGGCGGCACGGTTGACCACATTTTGGCCCTGCACGACGGTGCCTTCGTGGTCGACCATCACCAGGTCAGATGCGCGGATACGGCTGAAGCTCATGCCTAGCGGGTTGACCCAGAACCACTCAGTGGGGCGCTCGGGGTCGCGCACGGTGATATGCCCGGCGGCGCCTTCGGAAAAACCAAAGCGGCCGAACAGGCGAAAACCGGCGGCGAGCTGTTCTTTGCGGTAGCGGCGTTCTTCTTCGATGGAATCGAAGCTGGGCGGCTCGGGAATCACCACGCCGGCTGGACGGGGTCCGAACAGCGATTCGACCAAGGCCATGGGAAGTTTTGTTGTCATTGTTATGGGCTCCAGGGGGCAGACAAAACCAGCGGTCAGCTAGCGCACGGTGTGGCGGGCAAGCGCTTTTGAGTCCTGGTCAGAGTATGCAAAGCCTGGGTAAAACACTTGACCATTCACGAATTCAAACTTGACTATTCACGAATGCGTAATCACCCACCAAGAGGCCCGTCAGCGCCCATTCCATGAACTACTTCGTTCGCAGCGGCTCGCTGCTGGGTTTTGCTGAACTGGTCCGCGAACTGGGCCAGGATCCTGCGCGGCTATTGCGCGAGGTCGGGTTGAGCCAGGGCGTGATGCAATCGCCGGATCTCTACATGCCTTACCGCTCGCTGGCCGACGTACTGCGCCTGGCCGCCCGGCGCTGCAATACGCCGGACTTCGGCGTGCGCCTGGGAAGTCGTCAAGGGCTGGAGGTAATCGGCGCGTTGGGTTCTTGCCTGTGCCTGCAAACCTCGGTCGGCGAGGCGCTGCAACTGTTGCAGAAGAATATGGATTTCCACGCCCAGGGGCTTAACGTGGCGATCAGCACGTCTGCCAGCACCTTTGCCATCCACTTCGCGTTCGCCTTCGCCGATGAGGCCGATTGCGAGCAACTCAGTGCTCTGACGCTGGCGCAGTTCGTGCGAGGCATCGCGCAATTGCACAGCGCCGATCTGCAACCGCTCGAAACAAGGCTGCGCCTTCGCCAGCCAAACAATACGGCCGGGTTCGAGCAGGCCTTGCGCAGTACGGTGCAATTCGCCCAAGCGGAAAATGGCCTGACCTATCCACTCGGTCTGCTGGAGCAGCCGGTGGCAGTCGAGCGGGACCGACGCAGTTACCTCACCCAGCAGTGGCGCAGCGGCTGGCAGCGTTCGGCGCCCGTCAGTCTGGCGCTGCAATTAGAACGCGCGATTGACGCGTTGCTGCCAACCGGTGAGTGCAACCTCACCATGGTCGCCAAGCTTGTCGAGCTGCATCCACGCGTGCTTCAGCAGCGTCTGAAGGCACAAGGCAGCAGCTTTGCCGCTGCGCTCAAGACCACACGCCTGAAGCTCGCGCAATATCACCTGGGCAACAGCACGGTCGATCTCACGACATTGGCCATGAGTCTGGGGTTTGCTGACCTTACGGCCTTCAGCCGTGCGTTCAAGCAGTGGAGCGGCATGTCGCCTCGCCGCTGGCGTCAGCAGGCGGGCAAAACATAGGGCGGGGTTTGCGCGAGGAGTTCAGCAGAAGCGTCCGCCCGCGGGCGGACGCTGAGTGCAGCGTTTGGTCTACGTCTACTGCTTCATTTTCGCTTCGATGCGTTTATCTACACTTTCGCGCACCTGGTCGATGCTGAAGCTCGCCGGGCGTTGGCTAGGCGGGTAATCGACAAAAGTCTCCAGGAACGCGGCCGCTTTTTGCGTACCCTCGAAGATGAGGTAGTCGTTCTTGGTCAGCCAGTCGTAGTACTGGTCAGACACCACGTCGGCACGCTCGTAGGGGTCCATGCGCAGGTTGAACAGTTTCGGCACGCGCAGGCAGGTGAACGGCTCACTCCAGACTTTCAAGCCACCCGGCGCACGTTGCTCGCAGTAGACGATTTTCCAATTGTCGTAGCGCATGCCTACCAGCTCGCCGTCGTCGCTGAAGTAGTAAAACTCGTTACGTGCGCTCTTGTCGGCTTTGCCAGTCAGGTAATCGAGCTGGTTGTAGCCATCCAGGTGGACCTTGAAGTTTTTGCCGCCAACATCAGTGCCTTTGAGCAAGCGGTCTTTGATGTCGGTGTCACCGGCAATGGCGAGCAAGGTGGGGAACCAGTCGAGCCCGGAAAACATTTGTCGGGAAACCGAGTCCGCCTTGATCTTGCCCGGCCAGCGGATCATTGCCGGCACCCGATACGCGCCCTCCCAGTTGGAGTTTTTCTCATTGCGGAACGGCGTAGTGGCGGCGTCCGGCCAGGACCATTGATTGGGGCCGTTGTCGGTCGTGTAAATGACGATCGTGTTTTCGGCGATTTTCAGGTCATCAACAGCCTTGAGCAGTTTTCCCACGTCGCCGTCGTGCTCCAGCATGCCGTCGGCGTATTCGTTGCCCAGCATGCCGCTCTGGCCTTGCATGGATTCGCGCACATGGGTGAATGCATGCATGCGGGGGTGTTCATCCACACGAAGAACGGTTTGTCCGCTTTCACTTGTTTGCCGATGAAGTCGATGGCTGCCTGGGTGGTTTCGTCATCGATGGTTTCCATGCGTTTTTTTGTTCAGCGGGCCGGTGTCTTCGATCTTGCCATCGGCAAAGCTGTGAATCACACCGCGCGGCGAAGCGGCCTTGACGAAGGCCGCGTTGTCTTTGGGCCAGTAAGGGCGTTCGGGTTCTTCCTCGGCGTTGAGGTGGTAGAGGTTGCCGAAGAACTCGTCGAAACCATGGTTGGTGGGCAGGTATTCATCCTTGTCGCCCAAATGGTTCTTGCCGAACTGGCCGGTGGCATAGCCCTTGGCCTTGAGGGCCTGGGCGATGGTCACGTCACGGTCTTGCAGGCCGACCGGAACGCCCGGCATGCCCACTTTTGAGAGGCCGGTGCGCAGCGGCGACTGGCCGGTAATAAAGCTCGAGCGCCCGGCAGTGCAGCTGTTCTCGGCGTAGTAGTCGGTGAACTTCATGCCTTCGTGGGCAATACGGTCGATGTTAGGCGTTTCGTAACCCACTACACCGTCGGCGTAGGCGCTGATATTGGTCTGGCCGATGTCGTCACCGAAAATCACCAGAATGTTCGGTTTGTCGGCCGCCAGAGCGGATACGGACAACGTCATGATCGACGTCGCCACAAGGGCGAAGCCGGGTAACCACTTGCGTATGCGAGTCATCTGACTAGCTCCTTTTGCCTGTGGGTCGCAAAACGCGACTGACACTGCGGGACTTCCTGGCTCCGCTTGTTTATTGCCGCGCTCGAATACGACCAGACTCACTTCCTTCGACAACCTTCGGCAACTCAGACGACGATAGTCGACCCTGACTTTTTGCTCGACCGCGCAGCACTAAAAACACGTTCAGTGGCCACCTGAGATCCGCTGGCCATTGTTTTCGATATTTCTTTGCTATTGCGGTTTGTCGCGCTCCATCGCCGCAACCATATTGCCGGCACCGAACCCCCATTTGGTGATCACCCGAATGGCTTCGGTGAACGGCACATCCACGGGATGCACGCGACCGCGCTCGATCACATACACGGCGCCCGCGAACGGCGTAGGAATCGACGGCACGAAAACGGTGTAACGCGCGTCTTGCAATTCTTCGATGATGAACCCCGGCACCAGTGCTTCCTCGATCTCGACCAGCGCCGGTCGCCACGCCCGCTCGTCTTCACCGGCCAGCTGTTTGGTCAGGCCTTTGAACAAGGTGTAACCGGGAATTTTCACCAGCAGGGCGTTCTCCACGCCGGCTTTCGCTCTACGCCCGCGGCGGGTTTCCAGGGCCGCGCCGAGTAGAAAACAGATCACCAGCACCATCAGTGCAGAGAGCACCTGCGTGGCGGCAATCCCCTCGGGGAGCAGGTGGGTGAACGGGTGGATCAGACGTTCGACGGCGCTCATGCCCTTGATCAGGATGATGACAGCCAGGTAAATCGGCACGATCAGCAGCAAGCCTTCCAGGACACGTTTGACGACGAAACCGATGGCACTTTTCATGGAGGTGTTCTCATCAGGTTGTCTGGTCGGGCCAGGGCCACGGAAGGTACCGGGCACTGAAACTGATCAGCGGGTTCTTCACAGCCAGGCGTGCGCCCGCAAAGAAGGTCGTCTGAGGCCGTAGGTCGAATGTGAATATAGAAGTGCTGGGCGAATCGGCAACTTGGTGGCGGTCAATCCGATCAACGCACACGCTCTAGACAGCGCTCCCATGATGGCGATCGCACTTTTTACCGCGCGCGCATCGCCTTTCTGGCTTCTCGTCTACGCTGCAAACTCGAGCCTGCCGCTGCGCTTGTTGGCGCCTTGCATCGCCGGCTCATTACGGGCGCGCGCCCTGTTCAGCGGAGCGCTGAGCCCCGCCTCTGTCAGTACCAGCCTTCACACGCATGGGGAAAAAAATGAGTCGTAAAGTGCCTGCAAAAGGACTCGCGTTAAGTGCTTTGCTGTTCGTATTTTTTTGTCGCCTCGCTGGGGCAGTAGAGGTCCCGTTACCACCCGCAGAACTCAGCGCCAAGGAAGAAGCTGAAGTCGAGGCAATGGTGCTGCCGGTGCCGGAAAACTGGGTGGGCGACCTTGATGGCATGCGCGAGCGGCGCCTGGTACGCGTACTGGTTCCGTACAGCAAAACCTTTTATCTGGTGGATCGCGGCCGGCAATCCGGCATCAGCTATGAGTTGGGCAAGGCCCTGGAAGCGTGGCTGAACAAGCGCCACCCTTATGACCGCAAGTCCTTCCAATGGCGGGTGATGTTTATTCCGGTGGCGCGCAACGAGCTGATGCCCAAACTGCTCGAAGGCGCAGGCGATATCGCCGCCGGCGGGCTGACGGTGACCGAAGGCCGGCAGAAAACCGTGGACTTTACCGACGCCTTTGCCGATGAAGTCAAAGAGGTGGTCGTGACCGGCCCCAGCAGCAAACCCCTGAGTGGCCTGGAGGAGTTGGCCGGCCGCGAAGTGACGGTGCGCGCTTCCAGCAGCTACTTCGAGCACCTGGTGAACCTGAACAAAACCTTCAAGGAAAAGGGCCTGGCGCCCATCAACATTGCACCGGCCGATGAAAACCTGGAATCCGAAGACCTGCTGGAAATGGTCAACGCCGGCCTGCTCGACACCACGGTGGTCGATCGCTATATCGCCAAAGCGTGGAGCCCGTTGTACCGAGAGATGAAAATTCACGACGACACCCTGCTGCACACCGACGCCCAATTCGCCTGGGCCATCCGCAAGGGCAGCCCGCAGTTCAAAGCCGAGCTGAATGCCTTTGTGAAAACCCACCGCACCGGCACCACGTTCGGTAACTCGCTGCGTAATAAGTACGTGAACAACAGCAAACGCGTGCTCAACGCCACCTCCGAAGCGGAAATGAAAAAATTCCGCGACATGGTGGTGATCTTCCAGAAACACGCCACTACCTATGAGTTCGACCACCTGATGCTGATGGCCCAGGGCTTTCAGGAGTCGCAACTCAACCAGGGCGCGCGCAGCCCACGTGGCGCGGTCGGGGTGATGCAACTGTTGCCCACCACCGCAGCGGACCCGGCAGTCGGTATCAAAGGCATTGACCAAAGCGCCGACAAGAACATCGAAGCCGGCGCCAAGTACATGCACCTGCTGGCCGAGAAGTACCTCAACGACCCCGAGCTCACGCCCATGAACCGCACGCTGATGACCTTCGCCGCCTATAACGCCGGCCCTGGCAACCTGCGTAAATTTCGCAAGCTGGCGGAGAAGTCCGGGCTCAATCCGGATATCTGGTTTGGCAATGTCGAGCAGTCCGCAGCCCGCGTGGTTGGGCGAGAAACCGTGGATTACGTGGGCAACATCTACAAGTACTACGTGGCCTATAAATTGGCGGAGAAAAAGCAGAAATCAGCGAAGGCGGCCGCGGTTACCCTGGCGCAATAGCCACGGGAAACGCGCTGCCAAGAGTGAGGTGCGTAAATAGGGGATGAGCCGATCGCCAAAATCGGCCAGACGAAATCAAACGTTATAGCCCCTCTAACGGGCGCAACTGCGTAACTAGCGTGCCACCCCATTCTTGGGTTTGTAGAACACGAAACTGCCGACTTCCTTGGTCTTGATGTAAGTCTTTGACCAGTCCTGAGAGGCGCTGCGGTCGTGGAAGAACAGTGCACCATTTGTGCTGTCTGGCAGCTCCTGGTTGAGCGCTTTGCGGGCAATGTCCTTGGCGATGGTGTAGCGGTTTTCCTCCTCAACCTGATCGGATCGGCCGTCACACCACCAGGAAAACTGACAGGGACTTTTTTCTGAGCCCTGCTTGACCACTTCGCACACCGTGTCGGGAAAACCTTTATGGCTTAGACGGTTCAGCACGACACTCGCCACCGCTTCCATATCTTCGCTCGCACCGCCTTTGGCTTCCCAGTAGATAGTCCGGGAGAGGCAAGTGATGGCGTCGTCCATTGGCGCTTTGCCTTCGGGGTCGACGGCCTCGACATCGGTTTTGCTCAGGGGCGTCGCTTGAGGAGCGGTTTGCAGGCTGTCCTTGTCTGCGGCTTTTTGCTCCAGAACTTCAGCCTTGTCTTCGGCGGCGGCTTTTACCGCCGGTTGGGCGGCGTGGAGCTGGCTGGCAATGAGCAGGAGGCTGACGCCAACAACGTTTGAGAAGGGGTGCATGATTGGTTGTCCGTAATCCAAAAGAGCGGGGTTCCCGAGCTGAACTGTAGTCGGTCCACCAACGTTAGGCTTGGAGGAGCCGAGGTGAGGCCAGGGTGAAAACAGCTACTCAAACATAGCTGCCTTCGCGCCGCTGCGGACATTACAAAAAAGCCAATGCGTTTTGCTGAGCATGAGTCGTGTTTTTTCGACTTTAATCGGCTGCTTATGGCGGATCGCAGCTAGTCACGACCGGCAGTTATTTGCTGGATTTCCGCGGCTTATCTACTCGTTAGCGGCCGTGGACCAAAATGGAACGGCGCCACTACAAAGGCCTCACGGGCGATGCCTTTGCAGATCATCGGCTGGAATACAAACTCCATTGCCATTGCATAAGCCGACGCTTCAAAGCGCTCGTCATCGCTGCCCACCACACGCCCAACCATCGGGCGCCCACCGTCGGGGGGAACGATCATGGCCACCCATACCTTGGCATTCGTCAAAGGGTCAACGTTGCGTGGAGTCAGTCCGCCACCGCGGGCAATCACTTTCGGTAAGGTGCAGTTTTTACTGCCAGTTCCCCACGATGTGAATGGGTGCTCGAGAAAGACTGTGGCCGGTGTGCAATCAACAAACTTGTTGCAGCGGTCGCGCCCTACCTCCTTTACAACTTGGGCGGCCCCTGGCCGTTGAATGGCGATGGCATGTTTCGGCGCACGCTCCTGGTGGTGCTGAGGAGCGTGCTGGCAACCCGTCACCACAACCAGACAGGTCACAGACAGCAGTGTGCAAATCACGTATCGCATGGTTTCCCTCTCTGAGGCGTGATAAAAAAATCGAGCGGATCAGCTCAGGCGCCAGTCTTGACCGATGACCCCGAACTGCAACAGATCGTGAAATACCCCTTCCTTGAAAAAAGCCTGCTTACTAACCCCTTCCTGCAGCAGTCCGGCTTTTTCCAACACCCGTGCCGATGCGCCGTTAACTGCCATGCACGCGGTCTGCACACGGTGCAGCTTCAGGCTGTCGAAGGCGAACTCGATGACCAGCCGAACAGCCTCCGTGGTGTAGCCCTGGTTGCGATAAGGCGCGCCCATCCAATAGCCAAGATGCCCGCTTTGGTGACGAGCTGAGGGCCGCAGGTTGATCACGCCGATCAGTTCTTCCTCGTGCAGAAAGATACGAGCACAACGTCTTCCTTGCGCTCGGCGGCCAGTACTGAGCGCTCGATAAAGTCGAGAGCTGCGGCAAGCGTATAAGGCGATGGCATGCCGGCCGTATAGGCTGCCACCAAGGGGTCGTCACCTAGCTCGGCTAAGCGCGAGCCGTGCTTGGAGTGCAGCGGCATAAGGCGCAGGCGCGGGGTGGTCAGGGTGGGGAGATGCATACCAAGTGCTCCGCCTGATTAAAGGTAGTCGGAATGAACAGTCGGCTGTACCGCCTGCGCCAATACAGTCAGCAGCCATGCAGCGTGTCCCATCATTTCGCGTCGCTCACTTGTGCAGCGCCTGCAACCTCATTGCCCTGGATGACCTGCTCCGGCGCCAACAGCTCGGTGGGGGTGCGTTTGAAACTCGCCAGCGTAGCGGCGACGCCGGGGTCGGCCACCACCCATAACGTGGGCGCCCCGCGCATCGCTTTCCAGGCTGCCTGGACCTGTTCGGGAGTGCGTGCGAGTAGAGTCTGCGTCAGCCGCTTGCGCGAACCAAAGGTGTAATCGCCTGCCTTGATATCCGCCCAGTACCTACTGGCCATGGCGTCCGCGCTCGTTTGTCGGGCTCGCATATTGGCCACCAATGCCTTGCTTGCCGCCGCCAGAGTCTGTGGGTCCAGGCTCGCTACCAGGGCATCCATTTGCTGCAAGTAGGTCTGGGTACGCTCACGCAATACATCGCTGGTATACCCGTGGGACTGCACACCAAAAATCAGCGAAGCGATCCCGTTATTCCAACCAGCCGAGCCGCCAACCGCATAGCCCAGTTGCTGTTCAGTGCGCAGCGACTGGTAGTACCGACCTTTGATCAAATGCGCCAACAACAGGGTGTCTGCCCGCGCTTCGGGGGTTTTCTGCGGGTGCGGCCAGTACAACTGCATGCTGTGGTCCTGGCTATCCGTTTGCTGGTGCAGCACAGGCAGGTCAGCCGCCAGATCGCGCGGCGGGAACAGCGGTATGGCGGAGGCAGCGACTGTCGGGTGCAAGTGTTCGGTCAGCAGGTGCGCCACTTGCTGAACGTCCTCAGGTGCCAGGTTGCCCACCGCCAGGGCGCGAACGTGTAGCTGCTTGAGCCAGTCGCCGCGCCATTTCTCCAAGTCTTGCACGCTCATCTGATCCAATGCGGCCAGCTTTTCAGCCGGCAGCCAGGCGGTGGGGTAGATCGCCACCCCTAGTGCTTCGCCGACATTTTGCGTCGGCGATTTGCCTTCCTGGCGCTGCCAGCTGAGTTTGAGTCGGGTGGCTACCCGTTGATATTCCGCGGCGCTGATTGGACGGCGAGCTACGCCGTCGAGGATTTCACCCAGCAGCATGGGTTGGCGTTGGCGTAAGCCACTTAACTCAATCCATAAGCCGTTCAGTGACGTGGAGAGCTGCGTCCCAAGGCCGGCTTGCCCCGCTTGTTGAGCCGCAGGTGCCAATACTTCTTGCAGCCAACTGGTGAACAGCCGCAGCCTGACTTGCTCCTTGGGACTGGCCGGCGCCGGGCTTTGCAGCTCGATTTTCCATACCGATTTCGGCGAGTTGAACTGATGCTCCGGCCGGTACCAGACTTTCATGCCGGTGCTATCGATTGCCAGCGCAGGCCTGTCTGCTTTGACGTTGAGCACGCGCACGTCGTCGGCGGTAAAACGATTTTTCCCGGGCAGTGCAAAGCCCGCAATCGGTGTCGCTTCGGGCCAGTGTGTTATCGGTTGGAAACGGTAAGGCCCTGCGAACCATTTGGAGGTCTTGTCGGTGACAGCATCAGGAGACAGCCACACCCTGAGTAGCCTCTCTGGCGTCATTGCATCCAGTATTTCTGTGGCACGCGCTGCGTCGAAATGCTCCATGCGATAAGGCCCGTAGAGCCAATCCTGGGTCGGGTACTCTCGGGAATTTATGGCGATCAGGCGTACGTGCTCCAGCGGATCACTGGGGCGCTTTTGCTCGAAACGCTGGCGGGTCAGGTTCGCCGTTTCCTGGTACCGCCAATCCTGCAAACCTTTTTTACGGATCTCGTCCAGATAACCAAACACCGTGGCCTGGATGCGCGCAAAGTCGGGGGTCTGTCCGATGGGTACAGCCACCTCAATGGTGACTATGCTTTGGTTTGCCCGCGTCCTGGCCATACCAGCCCCAACGTTTTGCGCCAGGCCCTCCTGTTTAAGCCTGTGTTGCAGGCCGCCGGGGTCTTGGTTGTTCAGCAGCCTCAGCAGGAAGGCCAAGGTGTTGTTACTGCGGTCCGAAGGGGCATTGCCCACCACGAACAGGAAGGACAATTCGTTGTTCGGTTTTATCGATTTTATCTGTAGCTCGCCTGGAAACAGACCGGGCCGCTCAAGCGTCTGGTCGGTAGCGGGCACTGGTAGGCGTCGGTCGGTCATCAACGCGAAGCTGTCGTTGACGTAGGCTTGCAGTTCGTCCAGCGACTGTGGGCCACTGACCACCAGTTTCATCAGGTTGGCACTGTAGTAGCGCTGGTGGAACTCGCTAACCCGTTGGCGCAGCACCTGTGGATCGCCGCCCAGCGTAGTCAGGTTGCCCATCTGGAACTGTGCCATCGGGTGTGCGGGGTTAATGATTTCCCCGAGAACGTCCATCAGCCGAAACCTGTCGTCATCCATGCGCATGCGGTACTCGGCGTCCACGGCATGGCGCTCGCGGTCCACGTAACTCACATCGAACAGCGGCACGGCCAATGTTGCGCTCAACCGCTGCAATGCTTCCCCCAGGGCGGCCTGGGGAACACGGAAGTAATAGTTGGTGAAGTCCGTCTCCGTGTTGGCGTTGAAGTTGCCACCAACCTTGCTCATGAATGTGGAGTAGCCGTTGGGGTCTGCAAAGCGCTCGCTGCCCAGAAACACCATATGCTCGGTAAAGTGCGCCAGCCCCGGAAGGTCTGCGGGGTTTTGTGCACTGCCAGCTTGCACGGTCACGTTCGCCGCCGCATGGGTTGCTCCGGCACTGTGCACTAGCATCACATCCATGTTGTTGGGCAGACGCACTGAGCGGTACTGGTTTTGGTCTTTGGGGTAAGTGATCAGGTCCGCGTTCGACGCGGCGAAACTCCCGGCACACGGGAGTAATAGGGCAAGGGTGAAAAACGCGCGCAATACAGCAGGCTGCGACATGGTCGAATCCTTTCGTTAGCTGTCCATGGAGTCAGTTTTCAAAGGCAAAGTTGATGCCACTTCTGTCCGCTAATGTGCGGACTAGAGCCTGGCGTCGTCACACTACCGACGCTAGATGACAGAGCCTTTAATGGCCAGCACAGTAGATAAGTCTTTGCTGCTGCAAGCCCCAGTGCCGCGCATGTGACACGCTGGGTTACCTCATTGGCTCAGCCAGGAAAACCACCAAGGTTGCCCTTGAAAGAAATGAAGGCAGGAATATTTTCGCTACGCCAAATAAGCACTACTGGCTGACACTTGAACGTCGGCTCCTTGGTCGATTGAGGCCTTTCGTGACCGGCTGAAAACGGCCAGAAGGGACTGTGTTGATCCGCCAATTGGGTAAAGGACAAAGAGGTGCTGCTTCCGGCCGATTGCTGTCTGCCGCAAAAAACGGTTTTAGATGCCGGCCCCTCAACCCAACTATTGCGGCAGTTTCGCAATCACCTTGATCTCAAAATCAAAGCCCGACAGCCAGGTCACGCCCAGTGCAGTCACGGTCGGGAAGGGCGCCTGCCCCCAGAATTCGGCCGCCACTTCCCAGATGGTTTCGAACTTGGAATCCGGGTCGACCATAAAAATGGTGGTGTCCACCACATCGTCAAAACTGCTGCCGGCTGCGGCCAGAATCGCGTTGAGGTTGGTGAAGGCCAGGCGTACCTGTTCCGCGAGGTTCGGCTCGGCCGAGCCGTCTTTGCGGCTGCCGACCTGGCCGGACACGAACAGAAAACCGTTGGAGCGAATGGCCGGCGAGTAGCGGTGCAGTTCGTACAGGGCATGGCGGTCAGGCGGGAAAACTACGTCACGTGGGCTGGTCATGGCAGAACTCCTTCAGGGCCAACACGGCCCGCTGTTTACGATGGAGCCACTTTAAAAACACCGACGGGCTGGATAAACCAGCAACTCTGGTCATGACTGTTTGTAGAATCCAAACAATCAGCCCTTGAGTGAGCGACCCAATGGACCGTTTCGACGCAATGCAGGCCTTTGCCCGAGTGGTGGAAACCGGCAGCTTCACCAAGGCCGCCGCCACCCTGCACATGAGCAAAACCAGCGTGACCCAACTGGTGCAACAACTGGAAGCGCGGCTACGGGTGCGTCTGCTTAACCGCACCACGCGCAAGGTGAATGTCACTGCCGATGGCGCGGCGTATTACGAGCGCGTTACCCGGCTGCTGGCCGATGTGGACGATGCCGAGACCAGCCTCTCCAGCGCCTCGCAAACCCCGCGCGGCCGGCTGCGGGTGGACGTGCCCAGCCCGTTGGCGCGCATGCTGTTGATTCCCGCGTTGCCGGCGTTTTATGCGCGCTACCCGGAAATTCAGCTGACCATGGGCGTGAGTGATCGGCGGGTCGACATCATTGGCGAGCACGTCGATTGCGTGGTGCGTGGCGGCGAGATCACCGATCAATCCCTGGTGGCGCGGCACGTGGCCGACCTGCAACTGGGCATGTATGCCGCACCGGGCTACCTGCAACGGTTCGGTACGCCCACCCACCCCCGCGAGCTGGACGAGGGCAAGCACAACACCGTGGGTTATCTGTGGTTTCGCACCGGCAAAACCTTGCCGTACGTGATGCAGCGCGGCGAAGAGCGCATCGAGGCCCAGGGCCGCCCGGTGCTGACCGTCGACGACGGCAATGCCTACCTCGCCGCCGGGTTGGCGGGGCTGGGCGCGCTCTGGCTGCCGCACTACATGGCCAAACCGCACCTGGCCAGCGGCGAGCTGCTGACGCTGTTCGAAGACTGGCAGATGGCGCCGATGCCGATGTACCTGGCGTTTCCACCGAACCGCCATGTGAGTGCCAAGGTGCGGGTGTTTATCGACTGGATTGTGGAACTGATGGCCGAGCATGCGCCGGTGGTGGGGCGGAGCTGAGGGTTAGTGCGACGATACGAAGGGCGAGGGCGACGTGGGTGCCGGCAATGCGTAGGCCTGCTTCATCCACGACACCTCTGCCAGCGGCGTGCGACCGAAGAGGCGCTTGAAGTCGCGACTGAATTGCGAGGCGCTTTCATAGCCCACCAGAAAGGCCGACTTGGCGGCCGTGAGGTCGTTGCGCAGCATCAGCAAGCGGGCCTGATGCAGGCGGGTCGACTTGAGGTACTGCATCGGCGACCTATCCGTCACCTTGCGAAAGTGCAGATGAAAGTTGGGCACGCTCATCTGCGCTTCCTGGGCCAGCGCTTCGACGTCGAGGTGCTCGTGGTAGCAACTGTGAATTTTATGAATAGCGCGCGTCACCTTGCCGAACTGGCCCTGCTGGGCAATCGCCGCGCACAGGGTGCCGCCTTGTTCGCCGGTGAGAATGCGGTAGTACAGCTCGCGTAGCAGGGCCGGACCGAGAATGTGCGCGTCGGTGGGGTCGCCCATCACTTCTAGAAACCGCAGGGTTGACTGGCGCAGCGGTTCATCCATGGGCGAGGCATACATGCCCATCGGCTGCGCCACCGCAAAACCGCGCACTTCGTCCACCTGCTGAATCAACTCGCCGGCCAGGGTGAAATCCAGCCGCAGGTATACCGCCAGCATCGGCTCCGCTTCGCTGGCGTCGGTCTCCATGGTGAAGGGCACCGGCACCGATACCACCAGATAATGCTGGGCGTCGTAGACGTAGATGTCTTCGCCCAGGTAGCCACGCTTCTGCCCCTGGCAAAGGATGACGATGCCAGGCTCATACAACACCGGCGTGCGCGTCAGCGGCCGGTTGGAGCGCAGAAAACGCACATCATCCAGCGGGCTCAGGTTGTAGCCTTCCAGCGGCGCCAGTTGACTCATCAGCTGCACCATCCGCGCCGTGCTTGGGTCTTTAGCTTTAGCCATTACACACTCCTGCTCAACCATCGGTGGAGCGGCTGAGCGTCTCCCATTGCTCAATACTCTCCACCGTACGCTGTAGCTTGTCACGTACCAGGGCCAGGGCATCACTGCCTAGCAGGAGGTGAGCCGGTGGAGCGGGGCTGGCGATAATCGTCAGCATGGCGCGTGCAGCCTTTTGCGGATCGCCCAGTTGATGGCCGCTTTTTTCCTCGCGGGCTTTGCGCACCGGGTCAAAACTCGCGTCGTAGTCAGAGATGCTGCGCGGCGTACGCCGCATTGAGCGTCCTGCCCAGTCGGTACGAAACGACCCCGGCGCGACGGCCGTGACAAAGATATTGAAAGGCGCCAGCTCCTTGCTCAGCGTGTCGGAGATGCCCTCCAGGGCAAACTTGCTGCCGCAGTAATACGCGATGCCCGGCATGGTAATGGTGCCGCCCATGGAGGTGATATTGAGGATGTGGCCGGCGCGCCGCTGGCGGAAAAACGGCACGAACGCCTTGGTAACCGCCACCGCGCCGAACACGTTCACATCGAACTGGCGGCGCATTTCCTCCAGCGACGACTCCTCGAAAATCCCCTCGTGGCCATAACCTGCGTTATTGACCAACACATCCACAGGCCCGTATTGCTCTTCAACGGACGCGACCACCGCGTCGATGGCGTCGAAGTCGGTGACGTCCAACACCACGCCATGGGCCCGCTCCGGCGATAGCTTTTCGAAGGTGGTCAGGGCTGATTCACTGCGCACGGTGCCGATCACACGGTGGCCCTGGGCGAGCGCTTCGGTCGCCAGCGCCTGGCCAAAGCCGCTGCTGACGCCGGTGATAAAGACGGTTTTTACGGTTTGCATGGCACGCACTCCTGAAGCGTTGAGGTGCGGCCATGCTAGGGCGAGGGGAGGCGGGGGACTATGCCGGATTGGATTTGAGTATTGCCTATTCCTATCAAAAGACTGATTGGTGCCGCCGGGCGGCCCAGCCCGAACTCCTCGGTATAAGCGAGGTAGGGAAGGGTGTCGGGCCCCTGTCGAAGTAGGAGTCTCAGCCATCCGCTTTGATCAGGTCGCCAGCCGGCGGCAAACGATCAACCCGCAATGCATCGACCACCAGCGAAAAGGCTGGGGAGGGTTGGCGGCGGCTGGGGTAGTACAAGTGAAAGCCGCTGAAAGGTTCACACCAGTCCTCCAGTACCCGAACAAGCCGCCCTTCGGTGAGGTGTGAGGCAAACTCATCCTCGGGCAGGTAAGCGATGCCCAGCCCGCTCACCGCTGCATCGGCAATATGGGTGGTGGAGTTGAACACCAACTGGCCACTTACCCGCACCTTGAGCTTCTTGCCTTGACGCTCGAATTCCCAAGCGTCCACCCCGTCATAGGTTGGAAAGCGAATATCGATGCAGCGATGTGCTGCCAGGTCGCGCGGGTGTTTGGGGGCGGTGTGTTGGGCGAAGTAGCTGGGGGATGCCACTACGGCCATTCGCACCGCCGGCCCGATTGGCACGGCAATCATGTCCTGGGCCACCGTATTACTGAAGCGCACGCCGGCGTCGAAGCGGTCGGCGACGATGTCGCGAAAGCCATAGTTGATATCGAATTCAAGCTTGATGTCCGGGTACATCTGCAGAAGAGGGGTCAGCTTGGGCAACAGTGTGGTCTTGATGATGTTGTCCCCACAGGTGATGCGTACCGTACCGGCGGGTTTGTCGCGCAACTCGGTCAATGCCTCCACTTCGGCTTCGATTTCATCGAAGCGATGGCCCACCGCTTCCAGTAGCCGCTCGCCTGCCGCTGTCAGCGAAACGCTGCGCGTGGTGCGGGTGAGCAAGCGAATTTTCAGGCGCGCCTCCAGTGCCGAAACCACCTGGCTCACTGCCGATTGCGTCACCCCAAGCTGCACGGCCGCGCGGGTAAAACTGCCTACCCGCGCCACGGTCACGAAAGCCAGCAGATCGTTGAAATTGGGCTTAGCCATAGCCAATACGCTCGGTCGATTGATTAGGTGAGGTTATATCCGCATTAAGCACTCATTAGCTAATCAAAATCTTGCTAGTGCGTAACACTGGTCGCCGCTAGCGCTCCCCTGAAAAGGAAGCCTCGTGAAAAGGCTGTTCGTAATGCTCGGCTTTCTACTCAGTTCATTCACCGCGATAGGAGCCGACATGTCCCACGGTGCAGACAATTTCTTCGACAGCGACAAGGTGACAGTGCAAAAGGTCAGCTCCAAAACCGTTGACGTTCAGATGCCATCCACCGCCAGCCGCACTACTGCCACCAGCGCCGCACACTGGGGCGGCGTGTATGCGATGACGCTATGCGTGTTCGCGCTGATCGCCTCGGAGTTCATGCCCGTCAGTCTGCTGACGCCGTTGGCAAACGACCTGCACGTTAGCCAAGGGTTGGCCGGCCAGGGACTCGCCATTTCTGGCGCGTTTGCGGTGCTGGCCAGTCTGTCGATCAGTTGGATTGCCGGCAGCGTAAACCGAAAGACACTGCTGTTGGCGCTAACCGGCTTGATGGCCGTGTCGGGCGCCATCGTGGCGCTCGCCCCGAACTATTTCATCTACATGGTTGGGCGCGCCCTGATTGGCATAGTAATTGGCGGGTTCTGGTCGATGTCGGCAGCCACCGCCATGCGCCTGGTGCCAGCCGCACAGGTGCCCAGGGCGCTGGCTGTTTTCAACAGCGGCAACGCCCTGGCGACCGTAGTGGCCGCTCCGCTGGGGAGTTATCTGGGCTCAATTGTGGGGTGGCGTGGCGCGTTCTTGTGTTTGGTTCCGGTCGCGTTAATTGCCCTGATTTGGCAGTGGGTAAGCCTGCCGAGCATGGCAACGCAGGAGCGTTCAGCGGGCGCTGGCAATGTTTTCAAACTGCTGAAGAACCGAATTGTGGCGATGGGTATGGCCGCTGCCGGCTTGTTTTTTATGGGCCAATTTGCGTTGTTCACCTACCTGCGCCCGTTTCTGGAAACGGTCACCCACGTCAACGTACCGACCCTTTCTCTGCTGCTTTTGGTGATAGGCGTAGCGGGCTTTTGCGGCACAACGCTGATTGGCTTCGTCCTCAAACGCAGCCTCTACGGCACCTTGAGTGCTATCGCGCTGTTGATGGCCGTTGTTGCGCTGGCGCTGATTCCCGCCGGCACCTGGGTTGTGGCTGTAGCGGTACTGCTTGGACTGTGGGGCTTTATCGCAACGGCAGCGCCCGTGGGTGGTGGAGCTGGATTGCGCACGCCATGCCGGATCACGCCGAGGCCGGAGGCGGCCTCATGGTGGCAATTGTTCAACTCTCGATAGCCCTCGGCTCCACCGTGGGCGGCGTCCTGTATGACTCGCTGGGTTACCAAAGCACGTTTATCGCCAGCGCTGTGGTGTTGGTGCTCGCCGCGCTCTTAACGGGGTTAACGCCACGCTCGTCGGTAACCCATGCCTAATAACAGTTCACGAGCACCCGGCAGGATTGGGCAAGGCCGGCGCAGAATCGCGCTAACAAATAGCGCACTGCTGCGTTGAAGATACCGGCAAAGCTTTGCATCGACCTTTCCAAGCGTGCATACGCAGCCGCAGTGCTAACGTCTTACATCGGGCATGCCGGCACTCGAATGCCAGCGCTCTAACCATCTAACTGTGATAGCAGGTGAGCCATGGAACTGCGCATAAACCATAAAACCTATCAGGTCGACGCAGAGGCGGACACGCCGCTGCTGTGGGTGATCCGCGACGACCTGGGGCTGACCGGCACCAAGTACGGCTGCGGTCTGGCGCAATGCGGCGCCTGCTCTGTGCTGGTCGACGGCAACGTGGTGCGCGCGTGCGTGACGCCGGTGGCCGGCGTGGTGGGGCGCGAGGTGACAACCATTGAAGCGATCGAAGCCGATGAAATCGGCAAGCGGGTGGTCGCTGCGTGGGTTGAGCACCAAGTGGCCCAATGCGGCTACTGCCAGTCTGGCCAGGTGATGGCGGCCACGGCGTTGCTTAAGCACAACCCTAAACCGAGCGATGCCCAGATCAGTGCGGCGATGGTCAATCTGTGTCGCTGCGGCACCTACAACGCCATTAATGCGGCGGTGCACGCACTGGCGACCGACGTCGCGACCGCTGCGGCGCCTGCCGGGGAGAACGTCTGATGAGTACGCCCCTTGATAACGCAGCGCTGGGTGCGCCGATCAATCTATCCCGTCGGCGTTTTCTGGTGGCCTCGGCAGGCACAGCAGTTGGCGCGTTGGTGCTGGGTTTTGGCGTACCGCTGGGTTCCGCGCGCATGCAGGCGATGGCAGCCGATCGCCAGGGGGCGGGCACCCAGGTGAGTGCGTTTCTGGAAATTCGTCCGGACAACACCGTGCGCTTGCTGTGCCCGTTTATTGAAGGCGGGCAGGGCACCTATACCGCCATGGCGCAGATCGTTGGCGAGGAACTGGATGCGGATCCATCCACCTTTGTTGTGGAAAGCGCGCCGCCCGGCGAGGCCTATGTGGTGATGGAAAACGGCTTGCGCATTACCGGCGGCAGTATGTCGGTGCGCATGAGTTACCCCACCATGCGCCGGCTGGGCGCGCTGGCCCGCGCGATGCTGCTGCAAGCCGGCAGCGCACGCTTGAACGTGCCGATTGGCGAATTGACCACCGAGCCTGGCCATGTGCTGCATGTGGCTTCCGGGCGCTCGATGAGCTACGGCGAGTTGGCCGGTCTTGCCCTCGACCTGGCTGTGCCGGCAATCGACAGCATCACGCTGCGCGACCCCAGCCAGTTCCGCTGGATCGGCAAGCCGGTGCGCCGCCTGGACAGTTACGACAAGTCCACCGGCAAGGCGCTGTACACCATCGACCTGCAGGTGGACGGCATGCTCCACGCCGCCGTGCAACATGCGCCACGACTGGGCATGACGGTCGGCGAGTTGCGCAACGAAGCGCAGGTAAAGGCAATGAAGGGGGTTCACTCGGTGCACCGCCTGCCTGGCGCCGTGGCAGTCGTCGCCGAGCGTTGGTGGCACGCCAAGCGTGCGGTTGAAGCCATTCAGGTGCAGTGGCAGGAACCGGCTGCGGATTCGCCGCTGCGGGTGATGCCCGCCGACTTCTCCACGGCGGCGCATGTTGAGCGACTGACCAATGAACCGGGGCCGGGGCGTGACGCCGAGAACGAAGGTGACCTCGCCGGCGTATTGGCTAAAGCGCCGACGCGCGTCGAAGCCACCTACCACAACCAGTACGTTAACCACGCCCAGCTTGAGCCCCCGTCGGCCCTTGCGCGCTTTAATCCCGATGGCGGCCTGGAAGTGTGGCTGCCCAACCAGGCACAGGATTTTTTCCTCGCCGATATCGCCAAACGGACCGGCATGGACCCGGCGAAAATCACGCTGCACACCCCGTTGCTGGGTGGCTTTTTTGGCCGGCATTTTCTGTACGACACCGCCAACCCGTATCCGCAAGCCATTGAGTTGGCCAAGGCGGTCGGCCGCCCGATCAAGCTGATCTGGAGCCGTGAAGAAGAGTTCTTGCGCGATGCGCTGCGGCCCATGGCGGTGGTGAAGTTTCGCGCCGCGCTGGATGACAAGGGCCTGCCCGTTGCCATTGAAGCGGTGAGCGCCACCGAAGGACCCACCGAGGGGCTCGCCGGCAAGCAAGGTGCTGAGCTCGACCCGACCGCCCTCGAAGGCCTGACCGGCAAGGTGTACGGCATTCCCAACCGGCGCATCGCGCAGATCTACGTCAAAGGCCCGGTGATGCTTGGCTATTGGCGTTCGGTGGGCAACTCGCTGAACGACTTTTTCTACGAGGCGTTTCTGGATGAGCTGGCCGACAAGGGCGGCCATGACCCCTACGAGCTGCGCTTGCACCTGTTGCAGGGTAACGAGCGTTTAACGCATTTGTTGAAGACGGTCGCGGAGTTATCCGGCGGCTGGAAGCGCGGGCCGTTCACGGCTGAAGACGGCTCGCGGCGCGCGCGGGGTGTGGCCATGGCGTCGCCGTTCGGCACCGAGACGGCGGTGGTGGCTGAAGTGTCGATTGAAAAGGGCCAGGTCAAGGTTCACGACATTTGGCAGGCGATCGACCCTGGCAGCATCGTGAACCCGGCCATTGTCGAGGCGCAAGTGAATGGCGCGGTGGCGCTGGGGTTGTCGCAGGCATTGGTGGAGGAGACGGTGTACATCGACGGAAAGCCGCGCGCCCGTAACTACGACCTCTATCAAATTCTGCCGCCTGCCCGCATGGCGCGGGTGCACGTCCAGGTGGTGGAGAGTGGCGCGAAAATGGGTGGCATCGGTGAACCACCACTGCCGGCCGTGGCGCCGGCGGTCGCCAATGCGGTGGCCAGGTTGACCGGCCAACGCCTGCGCAGCATGCCGTTCTCCAGCTACACCTTTAGCCAACCGACCTGACAGGGAAGACGTGTCCATGAGCAAGCGGCATTTTGCAAAAGCGGCCGGCGCACTGGCCTTGGTGGTGTTGGTCTTGCTGGTCTGGTTCGGCACCCGGGTGCCGGCGACAGCCTTTGACGCGGCGGGCAGCGCAGGTGGCGTTGACCCCGCGTTGATCCAGCGCGGCGAGTACATGGCCCGCGCCAGTGACTGCGTGGCTTGCCATAGCTTGCCTGACGGCCCTGCCTTTGCTGGCGGGCTGAAAATGGCGACGCCATTGGGGGCCATTTATGCAACGAACATTACCCCCGACGGCACGGCCGGCATCGGCCACTACAGCCTGGCGGACTTCGATCGCGCCGTGCGCCATGGTGTGGCCCCTGAGGGACGCCGGCTTTACCCGGCGATGCCGTATCCGTCGTACAGCAAGCTGAGCGACGACGACGTTCGCGCCCTGTATGCGTTCTTCATGCAAGGCGTCGGCGCGTCGGACGCGGCCAATAAACCCAGCGACATTCCCTGGCCGCTCAACATGCGCTGGCCTATCGCGCTGTGGAACGCGCTGTTCACCGAGCCCGAGCCGTTTGCCCAACA
>NZ_JBWBZC010000031.1:0-36018 GCF_056174845.1 Pseudomonas sp. CC11G | reverse complement strand
GGTGAAATAGCCAGGCGCAGAAAGTGACCCTGCGACCTCTTTCTGGGTGTGGCAGTTCATTTACCTGATAGTTGCTGCTTTCTTCCGGCGTGTCGTTTCGCGACACCTGGCCGCTAAAGGTCTGCGTCCAGTTGCCGATGCTGTCAGGCCTTCCACGCGATACGTCCGTAGGAGTCCTGATCCTGACCGCAGCAAGATTGATCTGGTTACGCAGTATCAAACCGGTGCTGCCGTCTTCCGGCGGCTGGTGGTAGTTGCTTGCCGCAACATCGCGCTCGGCGTTGTTGGTGAGCAAAGACAGTTCGGAGTTTCCAGGCTGTAGTGCGCGGCAACCAGCCCGTTGGCGCAGTGATCCGGGCAAGGGCCGAGGGCAATACCTTGTTGAAGTGCAGCCTGCCAGGTATCGAGCTCGGTGCTGCTGATGGCGCTGTCGTGCGTGTCGGTAAACTCGACGAGGGTGATGCGCTCATCCTTGGAGAGTGTGACCAAAGCCTCGCCTACCACCTGACGATCCAAACGATACGCACGGCCAAGGGAACATCGAAAAAGTGCTCTTGAAACTCTCGGGGCAAGCCTTGGGCTTGAGCCATCACGCTTAAATACGCCAAAGGTGCTGCGACAGTCTGCGGTGACGTCCCCGCGCATACAGCGACAGCGACAGCGGCAACTAATTGAGTAAACCGAGACATGATGAGCACCAAATTTTCAGCGAAGCGGTACGACCTGTTCGCGCGATGCGCAAGCGGGCAAAAAATTGGGTAATGCGGGGAGTACGCGTGGCGGCGCGCCTATCGCACGCCTGTGCGATAAGCGCGTCTACCTGGCTCAGTTAGATGGAGGCATCAAACGACAGCTGCACGGTGCCGCTGTAGTTGCCTGGGGTGTAGTCGCCCTGCCGAGTCGGGATGATTTCCAGGTTTACGGTAGAGGCCGCGGCTGCGGCGGTTTTGGTGACCACGATGTATCAGTGGTGGAGAGGCTCACGCTGTTGAATTTAACGGTCAGCGGGATGCTCGCGGTTGCACTGGTCAGTGAGGCGGGGTGAGCAATTTTCCGGTAATAGACCCACCGGTGTTTTGACATCAAATTGTTTGGTCAGGGTGGACAGGTCGCCGCTATAGGGGTTGTACGAAAGAACTTGCGTCTGGGTGATCCAGGACGATTCTTTTGGCAGGACATAGAAGTCAGAAGATGGAACGTTGGCTTCGAGGGAGATGGTGTGACTGACCGGTGCTGCAACAGCTTGAAGCGAAGCGGCAGCGATCAGCGCGAACAGGGTGGATTTCAGAAAGGTCATTTGAGTTACATCCCAGAAAATTAAGTTCAAGTTGGCTCCACATTGGCTGCACTCAGTGAGTTGCGCTTGGCCGTATGGAGTGGCGCTAATTTAATGAGCGGCCAACGTTGGGGATGTAGGGCATTTCTAGCGAGCGTGTATTAATAGTCCTGCAAGATCTGGGGTATATGTTCGGAGCACTGGAGGTTGTCTTGCGAGGATTACGTCTATAACAAAGCCTTCAGCGGCGGTCGTTGACAGCTGACGGCATAGCGCACGTAGGACGCTGCTCGGAGAGGGGAGTCGAGGGTGTGGGAAGAGGCAACTTGCTACTTAAGGTCGGGCTGATGAGTCGCGACCAATGTAGTCGGGTTCTGAAGGTAAAGCGCTTAGGTATCGTTGCGTCCCGCCTGAGAGGGGACGCATCCGTTTGGGTTACAACGGCACCTGCTGCGCCCCCGTCAACGTACGCAAATAATCGGCAAAACCACCGACCATCCGCACCTCCAAACGTGCACTGGTGGTCACCTTCGGCAGCGCTGTCCAAGCGATGCTCGCGCCGCTTTGTTGAAAGCGCGAAACGAGTTCAACGTCTTCGTCAACGGCCAATGGCTGAAACCCGCCGGCGCGAATATAGGCCAGGGCGCTGAATCCCAGGTTGGCGCCGTGGATATGCCGGTGGCCATCGCCATCGTGGTAGCGGCCTTGGTACTCGGCCTGAACTTCATCCGGAATATCGCCCCAGTCGTTGATCTGCACGGTGCCGCACACCATGTCGGTGTTTTGCTGCAACTGCGCCACCAACCAGTCTTCGCCTACCTGGCTGTCGGCGTCGGTGCAGGCGAGCCAGCGTGCGCCCTGGTCGACCAGCAGGCGCACGCCCGTTCCTCGCGCTTGGCCAACATTGCGCGCATCCACGGCAATCGAGGCCACGCCATGGGCCAGGGCAATCTGCGCCGAGGCGTCGGTGCAGCTGTCGAGCACCACCAGAATATGGACGGTTTCCCCATCCAGAGCCGGGTGCGCGGCGGCGCGTTGTACGGCTACCAGGCAGTCGCCCAGCAGGGTTTCTTCGTTGTGTACCGGGATGATCACACCAATCATGTTGCTCTCCTGATCAGGCCTTCTTGCTCAGCTACCGAAGTGGGGTTTTCGCACCACACTTCCAGCAGTAAATCGGCTTCCTGGTGCCAGACCAGGCGCGGCATGCGTAGTAAGTGGTGAAGCTCGTCGTGCACCTGGTCGCCGGTGTGCGGGCAACCGTCGATAGGTGGGCGCCAGTGGCAGGCGGCGATAGTGCCGCCCTGGGCGAGGGCGTAACGCATGCTGAAAATAAGTTGGGTGAGGTCGGTGCTGTCGAGGTAGTAACCCAACTCGCTGAACACGATCAGATCGAATTTTCCGGGCGGCCATTCCTTGGGCAAACGGCCTTGCCAGAACTGCACGTTGGAGCGGTGCGCGAGGCGCGCCTGAGCCAGCTCGATGGCGGTGGCCGAGGTGTCGCAGCACAGCAGTTGCCCGCTGCGGTTGGCCAGTTTGGCGCTCAGCTCTCCGTTGGCGCAGCCCAGCTCCAGCACGCTCATATATTTGCGCTGCGGCAGACACGCCAGGGTCAGGTTGCGCTTGCGCCGCTCGTACCAGCGGGTGCGCATCGCCCAGGGATCGGCGTCCGCGCGGAACATGCCTTCGAAGTAGCTATCGGCCACGCTCATGATTCGCCCTCACACAAACATCAGTTCAAACGGTTGCTGCAGGCGCTCGAGGGCGCAGGCGGGCAGTACGGGTGGCAGGTCGGCTTGCGGGTCTGGATGAATCTGGCTGGCAAAGGCTTGTATGGCGTGGCGTTTGCGCGCTTGGGTAAAGGTGTCGAGGGGTAGTTTGCGCGCGCGCTCCCACGGGATGCGGGCGTCTTCCGGGTCGGCCCAATGCCAGGCCCAGATGGGGATTTCACGCAGGGGTATCTGCGCCTGTTCGCACGCAGCGAGGCAGGCGCGGGCAGTGGCTTCGTGGTCGCTATGGCCGTCGCTGCGCCAGGTGGTGAACAGCACGTCGTTGGGCAGCAGATAGCTCAAGAGGAACTGGGTGAGTTCGTCTTCGAATAGGTGCACTTGCGTGTCGGGGTAACCGCCGTGCAGCCATTTGTACTGGCTTTGGTCGAGGCCCAAACGGCGTAGTGCTTGAGCGCTTTCCAAGGGGCGGGCAATGCTCAGGCGCTGCGGCGTCCAGTAGTGCGAGCCCATGTTGCTGCCGGTGCCCGCTGTGACGGAAACCAGCAGCAGCGGAATGTTCTGCCGTGCGAGCAACTGCATCAGCCCGCCGCAGCCCAGTACTTCGTCGTCGGGGTGCGGGGCGACAATCACGGCGCGCGAACCTGCCGGCATCAGCTGATCAATGTCGATGGGCTGCACGTTGCTCAGGCACCGGGATTGGTTCCAGGCCAGCAGGGTGTGCCGATAAGTTGGCTATTGATCAGGTTCGGTTTCATAGCATCCAGCTTCCTTCTGGTTCTTCGGCAACCCGCTCACCTTGAGCGGCCAAGTCGCGTTCTGCATGGCTCTGTCTTACATAGACCGGCAGGTCTGCCAGCAGTTGTGCAAATTTTTCATCGCGACAATACGGCGCTGCGCCCAAGGCTCGGCCAACGTGTTCAATGGCTTGCGCGGCGGCGAATTCACACTGGCTGCGCAGACGCCGGACCAGGCGTTCGGCATTGGCATAGGGGTGTTCGTCGATCCACGCGGCGCCGGCACGCAAGCTGTCGGCGGCGGCACTCAATGCCGTATCCAGTGCGCCCAGGTGGGCCAGTGCGTGGGGCTCATCGCGTTTATGACAGTGAGTGCGCAGTGCCTCACCCAAGGCCTGCGCGGCACCGAACCAGCAGGCGCCAATGCCGGCGCCGCCTTGCCAGAAGCCCGGGCGTTGCAGGTAGGCGCCGGGTGGGCCGATCAGGTGGCCGCGTGCCTGGTCGAAGCGCACCTCCACGCTGGCGGTGGCGGCCATGCCGACGGCATTCCAACCCTCGTCGGTGACGTCGATACCCGGTTGTTGCAGAGCGACGGCGACCAACTGCTGCTGGCCTTCTTCGTCCCAGCAGGTGAGCAAGGCGTGGCTGATTTCCTTGGCACCCGAACACCAGGCTTTCAGGCCATCCAGGCGCACATCCTTGGCGGAAGTGCGTGCGTTGATATGCACTTTGGCTTGCGGCGGTTCGGCGGCCCACATGCCCCAGGTGCTGTCGGCCGGCATTGTGTAGTCGGCCTGCACCTCGGCGATGATCGCCAAGGCGTCGGTGTGGCCTTCATAGAGTTTGCACAGGCTAAGGTCAGCCGCCGCCACGCTGGCCAACCCGCGCCAGCGGTGCAGGGTGGCACCGCTGCCCGGGTAGGGCAGACGGTCCAGGCCTTCGTTTACGAGTTGGCTAAGGACCGCGCCGGGCTTGCGCACCGGTGCGGTCAACGTGCGCAGAAAGGTCTGCAGATCGGCATCGCTGTAGTGGCGTTCCATGCTGTGTGCTCCTCATGCGCGTTGGCTCTTTATGAACTGGTATCGCGCTGGAGCTCGAACAGCAAAAGCGAACGGCCGGTGACGGTGAATTCGGCATCGAATTCAAACGATTCCTTGCTGTGGTCTTCCGGCCGATTGCTGTCCAGCAGGCAGGTCCAACCGGTGCCGCCAGCGACTTCCGGCAGGGTAAAGTTCACCACGTCGCTGTGCGAATTAAGGATCAGCAACAAGGTTGCGTCCGCCCCTTTACGGCGAATGCCGGTGGGTTGTGCGCGGCCGTCCATCAGCATGCCCAGGCAGCGAGCGTGCGGGTCTTCCCACTGTTCCGGGGTCATCTCGTTGCCGCACGGCGACAGCCAGGTGACGTCTTTTACGCCCAACTCCTCGTTGTATTGGCCAACCAGAAAACGTCCGCGGCGCAGTATCGGGAACGCCTTGCGCAGGCTGATTACCCGGCGGGTGAAGTCCAGCAGGCTTTTGCCTTCTTCATCGAGGTTCCAGTCGACCCAGCCGATTTCATTGTCCTGGCAGTACACGTTGTTGTTGCCGCCCTGGGTGCGACTGAATTCGTCGCCGGCGACAATCATCGGTGTGCCCTGGGACAGCAGCAGCGTGCCGAGCATATTGCGCATCTGGCGCAGGCGCAGGCTGCGGATTTCCTGGTCGTCGGTGGGGCCTTCGGCGCCGTGGTTCCAGGAGATGTTGTTGTCGCTGCCGTCGCGGTTGTCTTCACCGTTGGCGTCGTTGTGCTTGTGGTCGTACGACACCACGTCACGCAGGGTAAAACCGTCGTGGGCGGTGATGAAGTTCACCGAGGCAAATGGCCGGCGGCCGCGCTGGTTGAACAAGTCGCCCGAAGCCGTAAGGCGGCTGGCGAGTTCCGCCACTTGGCCTTCGTCGCCACGCCAGAAGCCGCGTACGGTGTCGCGGTAGCGGTCGTTCCATTCCACCCAGCCCGGCGGAAAACCACCGACTTGATAGCCGCCGGGGCCGCAGTCCCAGGGTTCGGCGATCAGTTTGGTTTTGCTCAGCACCGGGTCCTGGCGGCAGGCGACCAGAAAGCTGTGGCGTTCGTCGAAGCCGTCGGCGTAGCGGCCGAGGATGGTCGCCAGGTCGAAGCGGAAACCGTCCACGCGCATTTCAGTGGCCCAGTAGCGCAGCGAGTCGGTAACCATCTGCAGCACACAGGGGTGGCTTAAATCCAGGGTGTTGCCGGTGCCGGAATCGTTGATGTAGTGGCGCTTGTCGCTGGGCAGCAGGCGGTAGTAACTGGCGTTGTCGATGCCGCGCATGCTCAGGGTTGGGCCCAGTTCATTGCCCTCGGCGGTGTGGTTGTAGACCACATCCAGAATCACCTCGAGCCCGGCGTCGTGCAGGTGCGCCACCATCTCTTTGAATTCGTTGATATGGCCGCTGGCGGAGTAGCCGGCGTGGGGCGCAAAGAAGGCGATGCTGTTGTAGCCCCAGTAGTTGTTCATGCCTTTTTCGAGCAGGTGTTTGTCGTCGACAAACCCGTGAATAGGCAGCAGCTCGATGGTCGAAACGCCGAGCTTTTTGATGTGTTGCAACAGGTCGGGGTTCATCAGCCCG
The DNA here is from genome assembly GCF_056174845.1 of Pseudomonas sp. CC11G. Classification (NCBI taxonomy): domain Bacteria; kingdom Pseudomonadati; phylum Pseudomonadota; class Gammaproteobacteria; order Pseudomonadales; family Pseudomonadaceae; genus Pseudomonas; species Pseudomonas sp. CC11G. The sequence continues at coordinate 29,648 of NZ_JBWBZC010000031.1, read as the reverse complement.
GCATAAGTGCCGCGCAGGTTTTCGGCCACCGAGGGGTGACGCATGCTGGTACCGCGCACGTGGGCTTCGTAGATGATGGTGCTGTCCCACGGCACGCGCACATTGGGGCGCTCGCCCCAGGTGAAGGCCGGGTCGATCACTTTGCTTTTCGGCACGAATTTGGCGCTGTCGCGCTTATCGAAACTGAGGTCGGCATCTTTGTGGCCGATGGTGTAACCGAACAGCGATTCGGACCATTTCAGTTTGCCCACCAACTGCTTGGCGTAGGGGTCGATCAGCAGTTTATTGGGGTTGAAACGGTGCCCGGCGGAAGGCTCGTACGGGCCGTACACGCGGTAGCCGTAAATTTGCCCGGGGTGCGCATCGGGCAGGTAGCCGTGCCAGATTTCGTCGGTGTATTCGGGCAGCACGATACGTTCGAGTTCGGTTTCGCCGGTGCTGTCGAACAGGCACAACTCCACTTTGGTGGCGTGCGCGGAGAACAGCGCAAAGTTGACCCCCAGGCCGTCCCAGGTGGCGCCCAGTGGGAACGGGTGGCCTTCGGAGATGCGCGATTGCCGCACGACTTGCGGTGCCGAGTTCGGCGTTTTATGCGGCTTGGTCATTGGGTCTTTTCCTCAAATTGTGAGTCAGGCTTTTGGCGGTTTGGCGGCCGGTTTTTTCGCTGCTGGCTTGCTGTCGGCTGGGCTTTTCTTGGCCGGCAGCGGAGGCTTGGAAGCAGTCGGTTTGGGCGGCGCCGCTGGCGATTTCGGGGCGCCGGTTTTGGCGCTGGGCGATTTCGCTGGTGGGGTTTTCGGCGCGGCGGGTTTATCTGCCGGAGCCTTTTTTTCCGCTTGAGGTTTGGATGACGCCGCCGGCTTTTCGGTCGGAGTTTTTTTCACTTTCGGTTCAAGCAGGGCCGGTTTTTCGGCTTTGGCTTTCGCCGGTTTTTTGGCCGCCGGAATGGCTGGGTTAGGCGCCACCAGGCTTTTGCCTTTTACTGTTTTATTAGCGGCCGGCACGCCGGCTTCGGAGGCCGCCAGCTTGATTGCCATTTGCCAATGGCGTTCAGCCTGGCCGTCGGGTTTACCTTCCGATTCCCAGATTTGAAAGGCGAATTCACGGACGCGTTTTTCATCGATGCTCATGGCCGAGGCTCCTGAAAGGGGTGCAGCAGGGTGACCGGGAAATCCCGCAGTAGGTGGGCAAGGTCGAGGCGCCCGTCTACCGGCGTATGGCTGCCGGCGGTAAAGGCGCTGATCAGAGTGTGATGACTAAGGTGGGGCGGCAGCAGCAACTGGGTGTCGCCCCAGGCGCTGTCGGGAATCAGGGGTGTTTTTTTGCCGTCGAGTAACCCGGCGGCCAGGCGCGGCAGCAGCACGATGACAAAACGCTCGTCGTCCAGATGGCGGGCGAAGGCCAATACACGCGCGGCCTGGCTGCCGACCACCTGCAATGGCAGCAACTGGCCACGGGCGAACACCTGTGGGTGGTCCGCGCGCAGGTTCAGGGTGCGCTGCACCATCAATTGCTTGAGTTGGCCGCCGTGCCAGTGGTGGATCAGCTCGGTAAGCGGGCGCGGATGTTCGAGGGCGGTGCGGCGTGCGGCAAAATCCACCGGGCGACGGTTGTCCGGGTCTACCAGGCTGTAGTCCCAGAACTCGTTGCCTTGGTACAGGTCGGGTACGCCCGGGGCGGTCATGCGCAACAGCGCTTGGCTCAGGCTGTTCAAGGCGCCGCTGGGCGCCAGCGAATCGGCAGCGGCGGCGATTTCGCTGCGCAGTTCCAGCGCCTCGGGGCTTTGCAGTAGACCTTCGAGAAAACGCCGGCAGGCACCCTCGTAGTGTTCGTTGTTGGCGCTCCAGCTGCTGCGCAATTTTGCTTCGCGCAGGGCTTTTTCCTGCCAGCCGAGCAGGCGTTGCAGGTAGGCATCCAGCCGCGGTTGGTCGTCGCCCGCCAGGCCCAATGGCCAGCTGCCGAGCAGGGTCTGGTAAAGCATCAGCTCATCGCCAGCGCTTGGGGCCATGCCGTCGGCCAGCTCTTCACGCAGCGGCGCGGCCATGCTCCACCAGGTGTCAATACGCTCGGCGAACCAGGTGGAGCGCTCGCTCAACACGGCCAGGCGGGCGCGGGTGTCTTCGCCGCGTTTGTGGTCGTGGGTGGCGGTGGTCAGCAGGTTGTCGGGGAAGTGTTCCAGGCGCTGCTGCCAGATGGCCTGAATATCGGAGAGCGGCGCGCTGAAGTGCTGCGGGTCGAAGCCCACATCGTTGCGTGAGAGCAGCACCGCGCTGCGGTAGCAGGCGGTGTCTTCCACGGCTTTGGCGGCGGCCGGCGAGGTGAGTTGCTGGAAGCGGGTCAGCAGTTTCTGCCGCTGTTTGCGCGCCGGGCCCGGCGGCAAATCGCGCAGCGGCTGGGCGCCGAGCCAGCGGTCGAGGTAGGCGAGCAGCGGCCAGTCGGCTTCACCGAGGCTGCCGTGGGCAGCGTCCAGGGCTTGCTGAAAAAACACCTGGTCTTGCGCTGAGCGGCCATGGCCACCGGCGTAGGTGCGGTACACCGGAAAGTGCACGATGAGTTCCAGCAGGGCGCGGCGGATGGAGCCTAGGGTGAGGTCGCGGGTGGCGATATCGTCGCGCGCTACGAGCAGCAAACCTTGCGCCAGGGCTTCCAGGTCGCCGGCCAGGGTGCCGTTGAGCACCAGTTGCCGGGCCTCGCGCACTTCATCCATAAAGTTGGCGGTGCGCCCGCTGCGTTGCTCCCACAGGGCAGCCAGTTGCAGCTCGCCGATGGGGTCGTGCTGCAGCTGCGACACCTCGTTCATAAATTCATAACCGGTGGTGCCGTCTACCGACCAGTTGCCGGGCAACTGCTCGCCAGCGCCGAGAATTTTTTCCACGTAAATCGGGAAGGGCTGGTTGAGCAGCGCTTCGGGGCGTTTGCCCAGCAAGCCATTTACCCGACGGCGCAGTTTGCGGCAGTAGGTGCCGGGGTTGGCCAGGCCGTCGACGTGGTCGATACGCAGGCCGTCCACCAGGCCTTGCTGGATCAGCTGAAAAATCTTGCCGTGGGTGGCTTCGAACACGCGGTTGCGCTCCACCTTCAGGCCGCCCAGTTCGTTGATGTCGAAAAAGCGCCGCCAGTTGATGTCGTCGGCGGCGGTGCGCCAGCTGGCCAGGCGGTAGTGCTGGCGTTCCAGCAGTTGGTGCAGGTTGTCAAAGGCGGACTGCTTAAAGCTGCCTTCGTCGTCGTTATGCCCGGCCACCACTTCGAAATGGCTGAGCGCATCCGCCAGGGCCAAGCCTATCTCCGGCACCTGCGCCACTTCGGCCAGTTCGGCACGAATCTGCCGGGCGCTGTGCCAGGCCAGCGGGTCGACGTCCAGGCTTTCAAAGCGTGCGGCAAAGGCTTGCAGCGTTGGCTCGTCGCTGGTTTTCAGAATGTCGGCGAAGGTGGGCGGGAAAAGCGGAAAGCGGTGTTCGTAGTGCTGGGCGTAAAGGCTGCCGGTTTCGGCTTCGAACTTGAGGAGAATTTCACCATTGGCCAATACCTCGCCGTAGTCGCTGCGCAGAAATGGCACCAGTAACTGGCCGACCATCAGCGGGTCGTGGGAGCGCCACTGAATATCGAAGAAGTTGGCGTAGGGGCTGGTGGGGCCCCATTCCAGTACGTCGAGCCACCAGGGATTGGCGTCGCCGCCGACGGCCATATGGTTGGAGACGATGTCCAGAATCAGGCCCATACCATGGGCGCGCAGCTCGCCCACCAGGCGCACCAACGCTTCTTCGCCGCCTAGCTCGGGGTTGATGCAAGTGGGGTCGACCACATCGTAGCCATGGGTGGAGCCAGGCCGCGCCTTGAGAATTGGCGAGGCGTACACATGGCTGATGCCCAGCTTGGCGAAGTAGCTCACCAGCGGCACGGCGTCGTTCAGGGTGAAGTCTTTATGAAACTGCAGGCGGACAGTCGCCGTCAGCGGACGCAGTGGCTTACTCATGGCGGGCCCTCACAGTGGGCGCCAGGTGGTCGCGAGCGCGGCGGGCCTGGTCAAGGCGTTGCAGCCGTTGGGTAGGTTCGGGCCGGTCGAGCATTTCGTTGGCGTTGACTGCCCAACGCCGCCGCCAGTTGGGGTGTATGTCGCCCGGGCCGGGGAGGTTGGGTTGCTCGAACTCGCCCATGGCGTCTTCCAGCGGCAGCAGCACCAGAGGGGCTGGCGTACTGCCGAGAAATGACACGCTGGCGTCCAGTTGCTCGGTGATGCTGTTGTCGCGGATCGGCAGCAAGGCGCAGTCCTGCAGGGCTTTATGCAGGCTGTGTTTTTCCCAGTGCCGGTGGCTGCGGTCGTTGGCGCTGTGTTCCTCGTCCGTATGCCCGGCCGTTTCACGCCACTCGATATCGCGGCCTTGCATCCAGCCGTGCAGGGTGGGCAGGTCGTGGGTGGTGGTGGTCGCCAGGGCGTCGGCAGGCCAGTGCGGCGCGGGGATAAAGGCACCGTCCTTTTGTTCGAACAGCAGCACGCGCATGCCCAGCAGACGACTGCGCGCCAGTTCCTCGCGCAGGCCTTCGGGCACGGTGCCGAGGTCTTCGCCGATCACCAGCGCGCGGTTGCGCCACGACTCCAGTGCCACCAGCCGCAGCATGTCTTGCAGCGGGTAATTCAAGTAAGCACCGGCTTGTGGCGGGGCACCTTGCGGTATCACCCACAGGCGTTGCAGCCCCATCACATGGTCAATGCGCACGCCGCCGACGTGGGCGAGGTTGGCTTGCAGCATTTCGATAAAGGCACGGAAACCGTTACGGCGCAGGCCATCCGGGGAGAAGGCGGAAATACCCCAGCTCTGCCCCAGGCGATTGAGCACATCGGGCGGCGCGCCGACGGTGAGGCTTTGCAGCAGTTCGTCCTGACGCGACCAGGCCTGGCTGCCGGCGCCATCGGCGCCCACGGCCAAGTCGGCGATCAGGCCCACTTTCATTCCGGCATTCAACGCGGCGGCCTGAGCGCGGCCCATGCCGCGAGCGATCAGCCATTGGCAAAACGCGTGGTAACCCACTTCCTTGGCGTGGTCGGCGGCGAACAGATCGACGTCGGGGTGATGCGGGTTGCGGTAGTGCTCGGGCCAGGTGCGCCAGTCGCCGGAAAGCTCGTGGCGCACCATAAATCCTTGCAAGGCCTCGAACCGGCAGTGCTGCAGCAAGGCGTCGCCGCCGCAGAGCAAGAACTTGTCGAAGTCGGGCGTCAGCGTATTGTGCTGGTCGCTAAAGGCTTGATAGAGCTGGCGCAACAGGCGCTGGCGGCTGTCGCTGACGGCCGGCCAGTCGATCAGGTCCAGGCGTTCGAGCTCCGCGCGCTTGTCCTGCAGCCCGCAGATCTGCAGCGCATCGTTCACGGCAGCCTCGCCCAGCAGCAGCTCGGGCGCAGCGTGTTGGGCGTTGAACATCAAGCGGCTGGAGGGCGAGTAGGGGCTGTACTGGCCCGGCCAGGCGCTGAACATGGCGTGCAGCGGGCTGATGGCCAGCGCGTCGGCGCCATGGCGGGCGGCGCTGCGGGCGAGGTCGGCGAGCGCTTGCATATCGCCGAGCCCGCCGTCGCCGTTGCGTCGCAGCGAATACACCTGGGCGGTCAGGCCCCAGATGTGTTTGCGCTGGCCATCGGTCAGTTCTTCCACCGTGAGGCAGGCGGGCGGCGCCACGGCAATGGTGAGCAGGCGTTCGCCGATTTTCAGGCGGTGGTAGCCGTAATGGGCGATGGGCGGCAGGTTGCCGTTGCCATCCAGACGGCCATCGATTCGCTGGCCATCTTCGAGGTGCAGGCGGAACGGGGTGTTGGCGCTGAACTCGCTGGCCAGCGACAACGGACGATTCATTTCATGGGTAAGCAGCGGGTCGAGTTGACTGCGTTGTTGCTGCTGTTGATGGTTCAGCTGCGCCAGGCTGGCCGCGATTTGTTGCGGGCTCTGGGCGGCGTAGCCGAGGCTTTCCAGCAGGGCGCGCTGGGCGTCGACGGCTACCCGTTGCGGGCGGGCGTTGGCGTCGATCCAGTCCACACTGAAACCTGCCGTGGTGGCCAGCCTGGCCAGTTGTTCGTCGCTCATGCGCTTTCCTCGAGAGATGCCAGGGCACTGAAGGGCCCGCGTAGGCCCTGTTGTGCGGCGTGCAGGTCAATACGGTTGCCAAAGATCACCCGTGCCGCCGAACTCAAGGGCGGGGCGGTCACGGAGTCGGCGCTCAGGTTGATGTCGATGCGCAGCTTGCTGCCGTCGGCGAGTGTCCAGTTGGCGCTCACGGCTTTGTCGCCGAGCACCTGTACATGGCCGGACTGGCTGCCGGGCAGGCGCGGCACGATCAACGCGTGGCGCAGTTCCAGCAGCTTTCGGTAGTAGATGCGCCACGCCTGGTGGGTAGGGTCGATATCCGGGGCGTAGTCGGGCAACGAGGCATTGAAGGTGCCGAGTTTGTTCGGGTCGGGAATGCTGTCGCGGATGGCGGTGTCCTGGAACACGGCGAAGTCTTTGAACTCGTTGCGCCGGCCATCACGCACTGCCACGCCCAATTCGTCGTGGTGGTCGGTGAAGAACAGAAACGCCTGGCGCGAGCCCCATTCTTCGCCCATGAACAGCAGCGGAATCATCGGCGAGAGCAACAGCAGCACTGTGGCGGCCTTGAGCGCGTCGGGGTCGCACAGGCAGCTGAGCCGTTCGCCAAAGGCGCGGTTGCCGACCTGGTCGTGGTTCTGCAAAAACAGTACAAACGCGGTGGGCGGCAAATGCCCACTGGGTTCGCCACGGGCGTGGCCATGGCGGTTTTCCTGGCCTTGGTACACAAAGCCTTCTTGCAGGCAGCGCGACAGTTTTTCCGTCGGTTGCTGGGCGTAATCCCGGTAGTAGCCCTCGTGCTCGTCGGTGAGCAGCACATGCAAGGCGTTATGGCCGTCGTCGTTCCACTGGGCGTCGAAACCGGCTTGCAGCAGTTCAGCGCTGTTGTCTTCGTTTTCCAGCACCAGGTGCAGGTGGCGCTCCAGCGGCACGGCGGCGCGCAGGCGCTGGGCCATTTCCACCAGAAAGTCTTTCTCGCTGATGGCGTGCACGGCGTCAAAACGCAGGCCGTCGACGCGGTAGTCCTGCACCCACATCAGCGCGTTTTCGATAAAAAAGTCACGCACTTGGGGGCGGCGAAAATCGATGGCCGGGCCCCAGGGCGTGGAGATGTCGTCGCGAAAGAAATCCTTGGCATACAGGCCGAGGTAATTGCCGTCGGGGCCAAAGTGGTTGTAGACCACGTCGATAAACACCATCAGCCCCAGGCCGTGGGCGGTGTCGATCAGCTCGCGCAATTGGTCCGGTGTGCCGTAGGTATTTTGCGGGGCGAAGGGCAGAACGCCGTCGTAACCCCAGTTGCGCTCGCCGGGGAATTGGTTGAGCGGCATCAATTCGATGGCGGTAATGCCCAACTCGACCAGATCGGTCAGGCGCGCTTGCACGCCGGCATAGCCGCCCAGTACGCCCACGTGCACTTCATAGAGCACGGTTTCGTGCCACGGGCGGCCACGCCAGTCTTCGAGTTTCCAGGTGTAGGTGGCGGGCGAGGTGAGCAGGCTGAAGCCGTGCACGTCGTTCTGCTGGGCGCGGGAAGCCGGGTCGGGCACCTGCTGCCCTTCGTTGATGCGGTAGGCATAGGCGCTGCCCAGCGGACAGGGCAGTTCACGGCAAAACCAGCCGTCCTGCTCTTTGTTCAACGGCTGGGTGTGGCCGTCGCCGAACACCACTTCAACACTGGTGGCGTCAGGCGCCCAAAGGGCAAAACGGGTATTGCCCTCGTCTAGGTAGAGGGCGCCATGAGCCGGCCGTAAGGTCGGCGTGGGCATCAGTAGGTGCCTCGCGCGCGACCGGCTTGGTGTTGCAGCAGCTCTTTGTAGAGGCGGTCGTAGGGTTCCACCGACTGTTTCCAGTACAGCGGCGAGGCCATGGCGCGGTAGCGCATGGCGTTGAGCAGGTCGGGGTATTTGAAGACGTTGAGGGCGCGTTGCACGGCGTCCACGTAGCTGTCTTTGGTGGCGCGGCGGAACAGAAAACCGGTCACGCCATCTTCAATGGTGTCGGCCAGGCCGCCGGTTTTGCGCGCGATTGGCAGCGAGCCAAAGCGCTGGGCGTACATCTGGCTCAGGCCGCAGGGTTCGAAGCGTGACGGCATCAGCAGGAAATCACTGCCGGCAAACATGCGCCGGGCATCGGTTTCGTTGAAGCCGACGCGCACGCCGACACGGCCGGGGTAGCGCTTGGCCATTTCCAGCACAGCCTGTTCCAGCTCCGGTTCGCCACGGCCGATGATGGCCAGACGACCGCCGCCGTTGACGATGGTGTCGACCACTTCCAGGGTTAGATCGATGCCTTTTTGTTGCACCAGGCGCGAGACCACGGCGAACAGCGGGCCGTCTTCGACGTCCAGACCGAACAGCTGTTCCACATAGGCGGCGTTGCGTTTTTTGCCGCCCAGATTGGTGACGCTGAAAGGCGCAACCAGGTGCGGGTCGGTGCGTGGGTCCCAGCTTTCGTCGATGCCGTTGGTGATGCCGCTCAGGTGACCCTCGTGGGTCTTGGCCTGCAGCATGCCTTGCATCCCGCAGCCAAAGGCTTCGGTGGTGATTTCTTCGGCGTAGGTGTGGCTGACGGTGGTGATGTGGTCGGCATAGGTGATGCCGGCTTTGAGCAACGACAGCTGGCCGTAGAACTCCATGCCTTCCTGGCCCAGTGCTTCGGGCGGCAGGCCGAGTTCCGGGCTGCAGTGCTTGTCGATCATGCCTTGGTAGGCAAGGTTATGAATGGTGAACACGCATGGCGTGCTTTGCTTCTGCCATTTCATATAGGCCGGGGTGAGAGCGGTGGGCCAGTCGTTGGCATGCACCAGGTCTGGCACCCAGCTCATGCTGGCGTGGCCGGCGGCGATATCGGCCGCAGCCAGGCCCAGGCGGGCGAAGCGGATATGGTTGTCGGGCCAGTCGCGGCTGTTTTCGTCGCCGTACGGCGTGCCGTCGCGCTCGTAGAGTTCAGGGCTGAGCAGCACGTACACGATCAGGCCGTCCGACAGTTCCATACGCCCGACTTTGCACGGCGGCAGCGCGGCATGGCCGGCAATTTCACCGATCACGCGCATCGGGTTGCCGCTGTTGAGTACTTGCGGGTAACCGGGGATGAGCACGCGAATATCGTGCTGGCCGGACAGGGCGCGAGGCAGGGCAGCGGACACATCGCCCAAGCCGCCAACCTTGATCAGGTCGGCAAACTCGGACGTCACGAAGAGGATTTTTTTCTTATTGGGATAGATCGTTTTAGGCGTGTGGGTTTCCACGGGTGTTTGAGCCTTTGGGGCGACAATCGAAGCGAAATTGTCCAGCCGGTCCATCGCTATTGCAGTTCCCATACTTTCCTCCCATGGCGCGACCCGCTTGGGTCAGCGCGCGTTTCGCTTAGGCAGCCGCGTAAGTTTCTCCGCGCATTGGCTGGGCCAATACGACATCTGATTTGTGTTGGAGTGGATTGGCCCTTTGAAACAGGTCGTTGCCCCTACTTAAGTGCTGACTGGCCGGTCTGCGAAAAAGTTTCTACTTTTTTTGCCGTCGCGCAGGCAACGGGCGCAGGTGGCGCAAGGGGCGGCAGGGGATTAAACAGGGGGTTGGCGTTCGGGTTCGGCGATGGGTTCGTGGCGGTGTGGGTTGACCACTTCGGTGGTCGGGCTGGTCTGAAAGGCGGCGCGCAATTGCGGCAGGCAGTCAGGGTGTTTGTGGCTGATAAAGTTGATCAGGTTTTCGCGGATGTAGCAGCGCAGGTCCCAGCCGCTGGAGGAGTCGCGGGTGCTGACCAACACCCGTAGCTGGATGGCGCGGTCGCTGGTTTCCACTACTTGCAGCACGCTGACGCGGCCGTCCCACAGTTGCGGCACCTCTTGAAGCAGGCGTTCGAGTTCCTTGCGCAGCGGGTCCAGCGGGATGGCGTAATCGACCCAGAAGGTGATGGCGCCGGTGAGCGATGACGACACGCGGGTCCAGTTCTGAAACGGGTTTTCGATAAACCATTGCAGCGGCACGATCAGCCGGCGGTCGTCCCAGATGCGCACCACCACGTAAGTGCCGGTGATTTCTTCAATGCGGCCCCATTCGTTTTCAACGATCACCACGTCGTCCAGGCGAATCGGCTGGGTGATGGCGATTTGCAAGCCGGCGATCAGGTTGCCCAGCACTGGCTTGGCGGCAAAACCGACGGCCAAACCTGCCACGCCCGCCGAGGCCAGCAAGCTGCCGCCGAATTGGCGGGCGCTGGGGAAGGTCATCAGCATGGTGGCCAGTCCAAAAAGCAGCACGAAGAAGCCCAGGGTGCGTACCAGTACGCGGGTTTGCGTCTGGATGCGGCGGGCGCGCAGGTTGTCGGCGATGTCTACCGGGTTGTGGATCAGGATCAGCTCCTGCACCGCAGCCACCGCACGCAGGCCCAGCCAGGTAAAGGTGCCGATGATGGCAAGCGTGGTGACATGGCGCAGGGCGCCGATGAGCATCAGGTTGTCATCGGCGGCCGTCCAAACGGTTTGCAGGCCCAGCAGCGGCAGCAAGAGGCACACCGGGGCGCGCAGCTGGCTGACCATTTCCCGCAGGAACGGCACCGGTCGCGCCAGGCGCTCCAACACCTTGGTGAGTAGCCGCGAGGCGATCATGAGCACCAGAACGGTGACGGCGGCGGCAAGCAGGGTTTTCAGTTCGGCGACAGGTATGTAGCTGCGAATTTCGTCGAGCATTGGCGGGTCCCGGTTTGCTAAGCGTGTTTTTAGTGACCGGGGCAGGGCAGAGGGGTTCAGGCTTTGAAGCGTGCAAGTTGCATGATGGCGTTTAGGGTGCTTCGTGCAGATTGCCATCGGCGTGAGATCAGTTGGTTTTGTAACTATATGAAAAGTAAAGATAAAAAGTAATCGGTTGGGTTGGCGTTCATCTTGCAATTTCTGTCCTGTGCAAAAACAAAATTGTCAGGAGCAGACCATGCAACCACTTACCGATCTCTATGTATCCGCCTTCCCAGGCCACGACGTTTCCCTGCAACCGCGCCCGGATGGCACGTTTGTATTGGCCCTCAAAGGCGCCAACAAAGAATCGCTGATCAAGGTGATTGCTGGCCAAGCCGGTTACAGCCAGGCGGCTGCAAACGACGAGATTCTGAGCCTTAAACGTGAAGTGCTGATCCGCGATAACGCGTTGAGCGGCACCAGTGCCCATTGCACTGCTCACAAGCTGCCTACTTACAGCGGTCAGGAACTGAGCCTGCGTGCCATGCAGACCCTGTTCAACCGCCGCCGCATTTCGATTTAACCCGGATAGTTGCGACTTAATCCGAATAGTTGCGACCAGGAGGCGACCATGAACGCATCAGCAAAAGTGTTGGAAAGTTTTTTCAGCGACCGCCTGGCCGGTCAGGAATTTGTGGTGTGTCTGCCTGAGCTGTACGCCCAGGTGCCTGACGAGCAGCCACCGGAAATTCCGGACAACGTGCCGCCTGAACTGCCACGTGGCGAGCCGACCGAAAACCCGGAATTGCCGCAACCGCAGGATGCGCGGTAACGCAAAGCGGAGCGTGAAATAGGGAACGTACGCTGCGCCAGCAGGTCGTTTACCTATACCCAAGCAAACAAGGAGAACGTAATGGTCGCTTTTGAAGCGTTGGCCCGTGAGCTAGAAGCTCATCCGCAAAATGTTCAAGGTTGGGAACGAGCAATCTGCATCACCAGTGGCGTGGCCATGGTGGGTACCGGTCTGCGTCACGGTGGCCTGCTTGGCGCTGTGCGTGCAGCCCTCGGCAGCGTTGTGCTGATTCGTGGCCTGAGCGGCCGTTGCCCGGCCAAACGCGTAATCGCTGAACGGTTCGATGAATTGCAGGTTGTGAAAGCCAAGCTCGAAGCCGCCGCTGCGCAACTCGCGGCGTTGAACGACGCTGGTACCAGAAGAGCAAATAGACGTCACCCCGCGGACGACTAAGCGCCGGCGCCACCTATTGAGTGGTGCCGGCGTTTTGCGTTCGCCGGGCGAATGGCGCAAGTGCTGCTAGGCTGATTGCCTGGCTTTAGGAATAACTGCCATGAACACCACGCGTGTTGCTTCGTTGTTTCTGCTGTTTGTACTGCCTATGTACATCGTCATGCCGGCGCACGCCGACTGGCTGGAAGTGCCGGATGGCCGCCGGATAAACGGCCAGGACTCCATCGAGGTCATCAACCTGCTTGATGGCACCCTGAAGTTCGCCCTCTGGGCCGCGGGCCGCGACGACCTGGCCTGCCGTGTGCGCGGGGTGGCGAAAAAGCAGGGGCCTGGGGTTTACCTCTATCAGGAACAAAGCAGCCAATGCGTGCTGCGCATTTTCGCCCAGGCTGACCGCCTGGTTGCCGAAGACCAAGGCGACAACTGCCGCTCCCTCTATTGCCCACAGACCGCCAGCATTGGCGTGCGCAGCTTCTTGCTGGGTGGGGCTATGCCGTTGACGGAGCAGATTAATGGGGGGTGGTGAGTGCTTTGGTGCGCAAGGTGCCCAGCTCGTGAGTCATGGCTTATTCCCTAGGGTTGTCCGCTTTAAATGCGCTCAGGTCGAAGTGCGTCGCCACTAAATCCGTGCCTTCATACACCCTCGTTTCACGGGCACCTACGCTCACCCCCAACTCCTGAAACGCCCGGCGCTCAATGATGGTAAGACCGCCTTCGGTCTTTTCCATTGGGTGGATGATCACGAAGGGCGCCGGGGTGAATAGCGATTTGGGAAGTACCTTCTTGATTGCCAGCTTCAGCAGCGCTTGGCCTGATGGAAAGTCGGCAAACAGGACGCGGGGGTGTGAAAACGGGTTGATGGCCTCTTCCTGAGGGTTCATTACCGCCAGTGCCGCCCGGCCGATGCCGCTGATTGCTTTCGTCTTTTTATTTATTACAAGCCACGGCTCGTCTTCGAAAAGCATGCCGGTGGAAAAATCGGTGATTCTGACCTTCGACTCCCAAAGCTGAATGTAGAGGGTCGTTCCAAATCGATTGATGAGCTGTCCTAGCATGGCGTCCTGCAAACGGTTCAATGGATGAGCGCACGTCAGAATAAAGGCCTCGTTGTTTTTTGTCCTTTACCTCTCTAGTACCCCGTCGAAAAACAGATCCATCCGAAACTCCCCTGCACCGCAGCTGGCAGGGCTGCTCCTGTGCGCGCGGCATGCTGGTCGAGCTGATAAATGGATTATCAGCTTCCCCTTTTGGTAACACATAGGTTACTATTGCCATGCCTAGAGTCGTCGAGTACATACGCAAGGATAATTCCAGCACTTACAAACGGTGGTTTGACGCATTGCCGGTGCAAGCGGCAACCAAGATCGCTACGGCGCAGCTACGGATGGAGTTGGGCAACACCTCGAATATCAAGTGGTTTGCAGGGATAGGCGAGTATCGAATCGATTGGGGGCCGGGTTATCGCATCTACCTGGCCAAAGAGGGCGACACATTGATCATCCTGTTCGGCGGCGGCACCAAGGCGACTCAGCCTGCAGATATCCGCAAAGCGCAGGCCCTGTTCGCTGAATACAAAGTGCGTAAGGCCGAACTGGCAAACGGTTCGGCTAACCCAGAGGAGACGCTGTCATGGCGCTAACCCGAGATTTCAAACAAACCATCGTAGAACGCGTGGCCCGCGAACCGGAGTTCGCCAAATCGCTCCTTGATGAAGCGGCCTCGCTGTTTCTCAATGGCGAGCCCGATGTAGCGCGGTTAATCCTTCGCGACCTGGTCAACGCCACCATCGGCTTTGAGCAACTGGCGTGCGAAACCCAAAAAGGCAGCAAAAGTCTGCACCGCATGCTGTCTCCCACCGGCAACCCGAACATGGATAACCTGGCAGCCATCTTCAATGCGCTGCGCACCAGCCTCGGTTTACAGATTGAAGTGCGCGCGGTACCGGCGGCTTAAGCAGGCTGTCCGTCAGCGAACCATTCACAGCGAGGGCAGGTTGAAAAACGCCCTCGCGCACGCCGTGGTGTGTGCGGCCAGGTGCTCTGGCGTTTCCTGCCGATGCTTCGCCACTTCATTCAGCACCTCCGGCAAATACGCCGGCTCGTTGCGACCATTCTTTGGTTTCGGCCGAAGGGTGCGTGGCAGCAAGTACGGCGCATCGCTTTCCAGCATCAGCCGGCCGACCGGAATCTCTTTCACCAACGGATGCAGATGCGTGCCGCGGCGCTCGTCGCAGATCCAGCCGGTGATACCGATATGCAGGTCCAGATCCAGGTAGCTGAACAGCGCGCGTTTTTCCCCAGTAAAGCAATGCACGACGGCGGCAGGCAGACGGTCGCGGTAGTCGCGCAGAATTTCCAGCAGGCGCTGGTTGGCGTCCCGCTCATGCAGGAACACTGGCATTTGCAGGTCCACGGCCAGGGCCAGTTGTTCTTCCAGGGCTTTCTCCTGCAGCGGGCGCGGGGAGAAGTCGCGGTTGAAGTCGAGCCCGCATTCGCCCACGGCACGCACTGTTTCTTCCTTTAATAGCGCGCGTAGTTGTGCGGCGCTGGCGGTGGTCCAACTGCTGGCGTCGTGCGGGTGGACCCCGGCGGTGCTAAATAGGCGATTGCCGCATTCATCGGCTTGGCGGCACAGCTCCAGGGCTTTTTCGCTGCCTTCCAGGCTGGTGCCGGTGAGTAGTAACTGGCACACGCCAGCTTCATACGCGCGGGCGAGCACTGCTTCATAGTTCTGGGCAAAGCTGTCGTGGGTCAGATTGACGCCAATGTCGATGAGTTGCATGGTGCTACCTCACTGCGAAGCGGTGCAGCTTACCATCTCCATGCTTTCATCTATAAAGTCTTAAAATACAGTTGGTTATGGTCAACTGTTAAAGCGGTTGCACACTTTGGCTGGCATCGGGCAGCCAGCTGTGCGAACCTCCGCGCCCCGTTTTGCCAGGCAACTAGTCGCTCCTTGCCGAGGAACTAGTGCTTGCGCCCGCCACTCTGAGGCGATCGGAATTTTACGGTGACCCCGCCAGCCTCTCTGGCGCGGCCCCTGGAGAGTGAATGTCGCGTCCGCTGCTGCTTCTGTTATGCCTGGTGCTACTGCCGTTGCCGGCGGCTGCGCGTCTGGCCGGGCCGCAGGAAGGTTGGCAGCACCCGAGTGAAGTGCGCGACCTGAGCAAAATCCGCAGCAGCGGTGTGCTGCGGGTGCTGGTCAACCAGAGCCGCAACAGCTCCGGCGAGGTAAAGGGCGAGGCCATCGGCCTGGAGTACCACCGTCTCAAAGCCTTCGAGCAATACCTCAATCGCAACGCCCATGACGGCCGCCCGCTGACCCTGAAAATCATCCCCAAAGCCAAAGACCAACTGCTTGCCGCCCTGCAGCGCGGCGAAGGGGACCTGGTGGTGCCCGGTGAACTGCTCAATGCCCGCAGCGGCCAGGACGTCAGCCCGAGCATGGCCATTCGCACCCATGTGCCGTTGGTGATAGTGGGCAAGCAGGGCAACAAACGTTATCAGCGCATCGAGCAACTGGCAGGACGTAGCCTGGCGCTGCCGGCCGGCAGTGCGGCGGCTGAAGCCTTGGAGGAGATCAACCAGCACCTGGCCTTGCGCAAGCTGCCACCGATCAGCATTGAGTGGGTGGACCCAACCCTGGCCGTGGAAGACGTGTTGGAAATGGTTGAAGCCGGCATCTTCCCCTATACCGCCGTGGAGCTGCCGATTGCCGAGCGCTGGATAAAGGTGATGCCCAACCTGCGCATCGAAAGGCAACTGGTGCTGACGGAGCAGGGCGATATCAACTGGTTCGTACGCCCCGATGCGCCAATGCTGCGGGCGGCCATCGACCGGTTTCTCAGCGGCTACAACAGCCCCACCGACCAGGACGTAGCCTTCCAGCGAATCTACCGGCGTTTATACAAAGTGCATTACCCCTTGGCCCGTGGCGATCGCCAACGCCTGGAGAAGGTGCGCCCGGTGCTGCAGCGTTTTGGCGATGAACAGAATATCGACTGGCTGGCCCTGGCCGCGCTGGCCTTCAAGGAATCCACCCTTAATCCGGTTGCGCGCGGCACCGGCGGCGCGACCGGGCTTATGCAAATCACCCCGGCCGCCGCCAAAAGCGTAGGGATCAGCGATGTAAAGGGCGTGGAGGGCAACGTACAGGCCAGCGCCAAGTATCTGGCTCGTATCCGCCGTAATTTCTTTAGCAGCGCGCAAATCAACGAACGCGAGCGCATGGCCTTCGTGCTGGCTGCCTACAACCTCGGCCCGCAACGGGTGCAGGGGTTCCGCGCAGAGGCCAAACGGCGCGGCCTGAACCCCAATCAGTGGTTCTTTCAGGTAGAACGGATCGCTATGGAGCAGGTAGGAATGGGCGTAGTCAGCTACGTTAATGCGGTGAACAAGTACTACCTGGCCTACGACCGTGAGCGCGAGCAGTTGGTGCCCAAAGTTAAAGTGGCCAGTACCAAGAAGTGAAGGATGCGTATTGATTAAATAATTCGATATGTATTACGCGAAAATGACGCTAGTCGTATCGAATTGATTATTTAAACTACGCCCACCAACACCTACTAAGCCTCCCCATTAAGGATTGCACCATGAACAAACTGATCAACACCGTACTTGCTACCCGCGCCGGCTTTGGCATCACCATTCTGCGCGTAATCACCGGTCTTACTTTCGCCTCCCACGGCTCGCAAAAACTCTTCGGCTTGTTCGGCGGCTACGGCCTGGCGGGCACTGGCCAATGGATGGAAAGCATCGGCATCACCCCGGGTTACCTGATGGCTCTGCTGGCCGGTAGCGCCGAGTTCTTCGGTGGTGTGGCGCTGATCATCGGTCTGCTGGTTCGCCCGGCAGCGGTGTCGCTGATCGTAGCCATGCTGGTTGCCATCTTCGCGGTGCACATCGGCAACGGCTTCTTTATGGCCACCAACGGTTTTGAATATGCCCTGATCCTGGCCACCATCAGCGCAGCGCTGCTGGTTGAAGGCGCTGGCAAGTTCTCGCTGGATCGCAAAATCGCGGGCTGAATAAGCCGCGTGTAAAAAAGCCCGCCTAGTGCGGGCTTTTGCTTTTTTAGGCGGGGTGCAACAGCACGATCAGGTGCCAGTGTTCGCCGACATCTCCACCGCTGCATCCAGCCGCAGCCGCTCGTTCTCGTTGAATTGCTCTGTCGCCAACTGCTGGATAGCGGCTTCTTTGTCGCCGTCGCTCAACCCTTTCTGGTTTTGAATTTGCGCTTTGGCGGCAGCAAACGTGCTGATGCGCTGTTTCCAGCCGGCGCGTTGCTGGTCCAGCGCTTCCAGGCGGGTAGTGGCTTCGGCACCGACCAACTGCTGGCGCAACGCGCGTACGTCTTCGGCGCTGGCGCCGTTGGCGCGCAGTTGTTCGGTCTGCGTGTGCAGTTCGCTTTGCAGTTGGGGCAGCACGCTTTCTTGCAGCTCTTCCGGCAGGCTGGCGCGCAGTTGGTCCATGGCGAGGCCTTTGGCGGTGGCGTCCAGTTTGTCGTCGTGCTGTATGGCCAGACGCTGCAGCGTGAACTGGTTATAGGCCTCTTCGCCGCCGAAGAAAGCTTGGTGGGCTTCAGCGGTAAACAGACGGGCGCGCAGGGCCTGTACGGCGCTTTCGCGTTGGCGCAGGGCGTCCAGGTTGGCCATTTGCGGCAGGTCGCGTTCCAGCAACACGAGCTCGCGTTTGTAGTCGATGTATTGGCTGAGCAGCGCTTGCGCCTGTTCCTGGGCCGGTTGCGGCAGTTGGCTGGCGATATAGGCGCGCAGGCGTTTGACGCTCTCTTGCAGGGATTCCTCACCGTAGGCGCTGAGGAAGTAATCGAAGATATGGCGGATGTCGCCGGTGATCAGCAGGTTGCCGGCGCCGTCGACCTGAAAGCTGCCATCCACTTGCGTGCCTTTAAAAGACGGCGGCAGCGGGGCAAGTGTGGCGGGCAGGGGGGCGATCTGGGTGCTGACCAGGTCGGTCGGGGTTTTTGCCGCCGCCACGGGTTTGGCGGCTTTTGGCGTGCTGACCACTGGGCCTTCGGTAGTATCCAGCGGCTGCAAATAGAGCATCACCGCCACACACACGGCGAAGGAAACGGGCAGCAACAGCAGCAGTTTTTTCATGGCGTATCCACTCCAACCAATAGGGCCCGGTAGCCGGGCCCAAGGTAGGCCCGGCCGTTGCCATCAATTAAAGGCCGGCGTTTTTCAACCGGTTGGCTTGCTGGCGATACACGGTGACCGGGTCGGTCTCGAACAGGCTGGTAAGGCCAAAGGTCTGGTTTACTTCGTCGAGATGGTTCATGCGGTAGTCGTCGCGAATCACCTGACCCAGGTGTGAACTGCATTTGCCGACCAGGCCGTCGTTGGCGGTGCTGCCGAAGGTAAGTGACGAGGCGCCGAGTAGCAGGTCGCTCGGGTCCAGAGCGTTGGTCAGCGGGCTGGTGCCGCCCCACGAGTAGTAGCGCACGCCGTTGACGCTGTAGGCACCTTCGCCACAAGCACTGGTGGGAATGCCCTGCGGGTACTTGGCGTTGAACACCGCAGCGCCGGCCGAGTTCAGCGATTGCAAGGCGCCGAGGGCGTTTTGCGGGGTTGTGCTGGAGCTGGCGGAGAGGAAATTGATCAACGCACCGAGGCCGTTGACGATCCCGGCGACGATGGTTTCCCCGGCCGAGCCCGGCGGAATCTGGCGTAGGAAATCGGCAGTAGCCGAGCCTTTGTGCGGGGCGCCGACGCTGGTTGCCGAGGCCACCAGATCCGGGCGTACTGCAGCCACGTAGCGGATGGTCGGGCCGCCATGGCTGTGGCCAATCAGGTTGACCTTGGGTTTGCCGCTGATGGCGACGATTTCTTCCACCTGAGCCAGCAACTGTTCGCCGCGTTTTTCCGAGGTGTCGAGTTGGCTGACTTCGGTGATGTACACCTTGGCGCCGTCGCTGCGCAGGGCCTTGGGAATGCCATACCAGTAGTCGACCCCCAAAATGCTGTCGAAGCCGAGCATGCCGTGGGCCAGTACTACCGGGTATTTGGTCTGGGTGTAGCCGGTGGCTGCATCGACCTGGTTGGAAATCAGCAGACCAGAGGCAACGCAGAGGGCGAGCAGAGTTTTATTGTTGTTCATATGCGCTCTCGCAAGGGATGAATAAGGCAATTGTCGCCATCCAGGGCAAGCCCCCACGCCCATCCGGGGCGCGTACAGCAGCACAAGCGGTAGTACAGGATTCATGCCACTACAAGCGCAGCGCCGTGGCTGGCTCTAGTTCGGTGTTTTACGGCGAAGTTGCGTGCATTGTCGGACAATTTGCGCTGTTTCCCCTGTTACTGGCTGAAACGGCGAGCGCGGTGTTTGGCCACTTATGCCCGGCTGCTGAAGGCCGCGAATCGCCAGGGTTTGCTGAGAAATTTTCTTGCTAACGTACCGGACCTAACCTAAGGATGGGTTGGCAGCCGGCAAGCCCCAGGGTTGACAGGCCGGCGCTGGCTTCCCTAGGATTGCCGCCAGCGCCGATTTAAACAGCTACTTGCGGGGCGCTCAGCGAAGACAGGTTCGAACCTGATTCGAAATACCGCTAAAGCGCTGGTTCGGTGCCGCCTCTCACCGCTTCCTGCGAAGCTTTTGAGGCGAGAGACCCCGTACATGAATGCCCCGACTGTATTGACCACCCCTGCATCCCCGGCCCCTGCGCCGACCCCCGCTGTTGCCCCGTTGAACCTGCGTCCCTTGCTGCGTCTGGCACCGATCACCAGCGGCCTGGCGCTGCGCAACCCGAAAATTTTGCTGGGTGGTACCCACCAGCCCACCTTGCTGCGCTATCTCGAAGGCTGGCCAAAACGCTGGGACGCGCCGCGCACGTTTCAGGTTCAGTTCGTGGGCAATGACGAATCGCTGCAGCGCTTTGCCAGCGACAGTTTCGATCTCGCCGTGCTGCAGGCGCCGAGCGCCGAAAATCTGGAAAGTTGTGTGCGGGAGTTGGTGCGTGTGGCGCGTCAGGGTTTGATCACTCGCCGCTAGATCAAACGCATCGAGGCTGAAGCCTCTCCTACAGGGGAATGCGATCCTTCCTGACCGAATGGGTCAACCCACCCTGAGCACATGCGTCATTGAGCCCTGCGCCGAGCGGCGCCTACCCTGCGGAACAATAAATTCGCAGGGAGCCACCACATGCAACGCATCCATTTCGAGACCGAGCACAACCTGTTTCGCGACGCTTTTCGCGCCTTTCTGCAAAAGGAAGTCGTGCCGCACCAGGACGCTTGGGAAGAAGCCGGCGTGGTCAGCCGCGACGTCTGGCTCAAAGCCGGCGAAATGGGGTTTCTGCTGCCCTGGGCCGATGAGGAATACGGCGGCAGCGGCCTGAAAGATTTCCGCTACGAACAGATCATGTGCGAAGAACTGGCCAACATTAATGAAGCCGGTTTTATGCTGCCGCTGCACTCGGCGCTGTGCGGGCCGTATATCGCCGACTACGGCAATGCTGAACAAAAAGCCCGTTTTCTGCCGAGCATCATTCGCGGCGAATGCATTCTGGCCGTGGCCATGACCGAGCCGAGTGCCGGTTCCGACCTGGCTGGCATGCGCACCACGGCGGTCGACAAAGGTGATCACTACGAAATCAACGGTTCCAAAGTGTTTATCTCCAACGGCCTGTTGGCCGACGTGGTGATCGTTGCCGCCAAGACCGACCCGGCCAACAAACACGCCATGGGCCTGTTTCTGGTGGAGCGCGGCATGGAAGGCTTCGAGCGCGGCCGTAACCTGAAAAAACTCGGGATGAAAAGCCAGGACACCGCCGAACTGTTCTTCAACAACGTCAAAGTGCCCAAGGAAAACCTGCTGGGCGATGCCAAAGGTGGCTTCTTCTACCTGATGAATATGCTCGCCCAGGAACGCCTGACCAACGCTTGCGGCGCGGTCGGCGGCGCGGAAGCGGCCTTGCAGGTGACCATCGACTACGTCAAAGAGCGCAAGGCGTTCGACCGGCCGATTTCGCACTTCCAGAACACCCGCTTCAAACTCGCCGAAATGCGCACCCAAGTAGATGTGGCCCAAGTGTTTGTCGACCGCTGCGTGATGGACCACAACCAGAAAAAACTCACCCCGGAAGTCGCCGCCGAGGCCAAACTCTTTACCACCGAACTGCTTGGCAAAGTGGTCGATGAGGGTGTGCAGCTGCATGGCGGTTGGGGTTATATGTGGGAATACCCGATCTGCAAGATGTACGCGAACGCGCGTATCCAGCGGATTTTCGCCGGCACCTCGGAAATCATGAAAGAGATCATCAGCCGCGGCATGAAGCTGTAACGCTGCTGGCTGAGCGTTCATAACAACAATAAAAGGAGCCGCCATGAAAGGCCCGCTGTCTTCCCTGAAAGTGCTGGATTTTTCCACGTTGTTGCCCGGTCCTTTTGCCTCGCTGCTGCTGGCCGATATGGGCGCGGACGTATTGCGCGTGGAGTCGCCCACGCGCATGGACCTGGTGCGCGTACTGCTTCCCCACGACCACGGCGTGGCCGCCAGCCATGCCTACCTCAATCGCAATAAACGCGCGATTGCCCTGGACCTGAAACAGGCAGCGGCGGTGGAAGTGGTCAAGCAACTGGTGCAGGACTACGACATCGTGCTCGAGCAATTTCGCCCCGGCGTGATGGACAAATTGGGCGTGGGCTATGAGGCGCTCAAGGCCATCAACCCCAAGCTGATTTACGTATCCATCACCGGCTACGGCCAGACCGGTCCGTACAAAGACCGCGCTGGCCACGACATCAATTACCTGGCGCTGTCCGGCATTGCCGATCAGACCGGCCGCCTGGATAGCGGCCCGTTGCCGCTGGGCATTCAGGCGGCAGATATCGCCGGCGGCTCGCTGCATGGCGTGATGGGCTTACTCGCCGCGGTAATCCAACGCCAGCACACGGGCGAGGGACAGCAGGTGGATGTGAGCATGACCGACTGCATTTTCAGCCTGCATGCCATGGCCGGCTCGGGTTACCTGGCCTGTGGTGAAGAACCGAAAATGGAAAGTCAGGCGCTCAATGGCGGCAGCTTCTACGACTACTACCGCACCCGCGATGGCCGCTGGTTTTCGGTGGGCAGTCTGGAGCCGCAATTTATGCAGCAATTCTGCGCGGCGATTGGCCGGCCGGAGTTGGCGGCCCATGGTCTGTCGCCAAAGCCGGAACAGCAGCGGGCGTTGAAAGCACAGATTCAACTGGAATTCGAGAAGCGCGATTTCGCCGAATGGAGCGAGATTTTTGCCGCGCTGGATGCCTGTGTTGAACCGATGCTGTCGTTGGCCGAAGCGGTGGAGCATCCGCAGTTGCAGGCGCGTGAATTGACGGTGGAGGTGCCGCGCGAAGGTCTGGCGCCACAACGGCAAATCGCCAGTCCGATCAAATTCTCCGGCGGGCTGCCGGCGCCTCGGCATATTGGCGCGCCGGTGGGGGCGCATACGGCTGAGGTGCTGGCAGAGCTGGGGTACACCGTTGAGCAGATTGCGTCGTTGCGGGCTGGTAAGGTGATTGGCTGAAAGCATCGCGGCTAACGCTGCGATCTCCGCAAACACCGTTATCGAGAAAAGCCCCGATGGTTACCTGCTACCTGCGCTACGTGATCGACCCCAACAAGCTCAAGGAATTCGAACACTACGGAAAATTGTGGATTCCCCTGGTCGAGCGCTTCGGCGGCCAGCACCACGGCTATTTTCTGCCGTCGGAAGGGGCTAACAATATCGCCTTGGCGCTGTTTACCTTTCCTAGCCTGGCGACGTACGAGCAGTACCGCCACGACTCCATGCAAGATCCCGAATGCCTGGCGGCGTTCAAGTACGCGCAGGACACGCAATGTGTCCTGAGTTACGAGCGCAGTTTTTTCCGGCCGGTGTTTGAGTAAACACCGCATTCCCGTAGGAGCGACCTTGGTCGCGAACCCTGGAAACGACACTCTCGAATCGTGTTTGCAGGGTTCGCCAGCAAGCTGGCTCCTACAAAAAGGCCGCGTTTATTCGTCCCGCTGCTCACCGCTAAACACCAACGTCGCCTTGCAGCTGCGGCAGTAGTAGCGCCGCCCTTTGCGCACCAGGCTGTGGCGCTGGGCGGAGAAGGGGAAGTCGCGGTCGGGGCAGGCGCAGCTGTATACGTAGCGCGTCACGCTGCGGCGCTGAATTTCATAGGTGTGGCAGCGGTCGGCCGGCAGTTCGTATACGCCCTGCATGATCAGTTGCCATTCCTCGCCGTGCGGCTGGATATGCGGGCCGAACATTTCGCGGGCGATCATATGCGCGACCTCATGGGCCACGGTCTGCTTTAAAAAGTGTTCCTGGTTTTCGCGGTACAGCTGGGGGTTGAAACGCAGCAGGTTTTCATCGAGGTGGGCCACCCCGGCTTTCTGGCCTCGTAACTTGAGGCTGACTTCGGGGCGGGTAAAGCGGCGTCTGAAAAACGCTTCGGCTTGTTGGTAGCAAGCCTCGACACGAGCATTAAGCAGTTCGGGCATCGAGTTCCTCCGGATAACAGGCGCGATTATGCCCAAGCGCGCCGCCGGCCACTTGCCTAAAACAACGAAACCGCCAAACGGCGGTTTCGTTGTGTAGCTCATGCAAGGTTTAGCTGCGGTACACCGGGCCTACGCCCATCTCCCAGAAAATAACCGACATGGCAATCATGGCCACCAGCACAACAAGCCCCACCGCCAGCACCGAGCTGGAGAACAGAAAGCCTTCGTCCTGGTGAATGTTCATAAAGGTGGGTATGCCCACATACAGTAAGTACACCGTGTAACAGATCGCGGCCGTGCCGACGAACATGGCGAGCCACAGGTTAGGGTAGAGCCCCGCCAGCCCGCCGATAAACAGCGGCGTAGCGGTGTACGCGGCAAACACGATGCAGCGACCCATATCCGGCGTCGCATCGTAGGTGCGCGCCATCCAATTGATAAATGCACCCATGACAGCGACGCCACCCAGCATGGCCAGGTAAGTCATGACCGTCATCCACAAGGCACTGGCTTCGGTCAGCATGACCGGCGAGCCGTTGCCCACCGTCCAGCCAACCTGGGTTGTTCCTATATAGGCAGACACTGCGGGAATCGCGGCCAGAATCAGCACATGGGTCAAATACATGTGGCTGATGCTTTCTTCTTCACCGCGGATCTCTTGCCACTCTTGGTCAGGATGCGCGAAAAGCCCCCAAACGTGATGGATCATGCGAGACACCTCCTCTTGTTATAACGGTCGCCCCCCAGCGTAGCGCCCGGGACGCGTGAGTAGCGTTGTCGGGTGCAGGGCCGAACCAATGCGACCGTATGCCGCAGTATAGGCAGGGGCTGGAGGCCGCGTGGGGCGTGGTTTTAGAGCAAATCAGTCTCTAAACCTCAGCGGTAATAGCGGGTAAGAATTTCCATCGCCAAGTTGATGGATTGCAGCCGCGAAGTGCTACCGCCGCGATCGGGATGGTGCTCGCTGACGAGCTGGCGGTAACGCTGTTTGATAGTGGCGAGCTTGAGCGTTTGCGGGTTGCTGTCGAGTTCGAACAGTTCCAGTGCTGCACGCTTTTCGTCACCACCCTGCATACGTTTCCAGAAGCTGGTGAGAAGTTTCTCCACATCACCTTCGCTGGTGTCGCGTAAATGGCTTAAATCGAGGTAGTAGGCACGCAGCGGGTCCGGTTCGCTCAACTGAGCATGGCCGGCGGAGTAGGCAGGAGTTGCACACACAACGGGCTGATTAATAAATGACCAGTCTGTTGCTGCCACAGCCGATCCCTCAGCCCATAGAGCGCGTTGAACAGCAGAAAATGGGTGCGAAACAACACCAACTTGTCGGCCAGGCCCACATTGGGAATATGGGTGGAGTGGCGATTTTTCAGTTGCTGAATCAGCTGGTATTCGCTGCAACCGTCAGGCGTTTCACGCAGCAAATGCAGCACCTGGGCGCTTAAATCCAGGCTGTTATCCAGTTCGGCAGGTGGGGCAGAGGCGGGGTTGTAAGTCATTTTCGCAGCCTAGCACAGCAACCGAAGCGGCTTGTGTGGCGGAACTCGCACGATTCAGGCCTGTCCCACGCAGCAGACAACGGCCCGTGAGCCGGTATGGAGAAGCACCCTATGCGCCGGTTGCGCACCTTGTTCGTTATTGCCTCATTGCTGTTTACGGCCGCCCTTTCTGCTACTGCAATGGCCGCACCTTCCGCCGACCCGTGGGACTTCTGGAACGCTAGCGACGAAACCCGCGCGGCCCATATTGACCATAGCGCCTGGCAGGAGCTGTTAAACCGCTACCTGAAAGTCAGCGACAAAGACGGCATCGCCCGCTTCGACTATGCCCATGTCGACTCGGTGCACCGCCGCTTGCTCGACGTGTATATCGAACAGCTCAGCGACCTCGACCCCCGCCAGTTCACCCGCGCGGAGCAGTTCGCTTACTGGGTCAACCTGTACAACGCGCTGGTAACCCAACTGGTGCTGAAGAAGTACCCCGTGGACTCCATCACCAGCCTGGGCGCGTGGTACCAATTCGGCCCGTGGGACAAGAAAGTTACCGAGGTGGCGGGGCAGAAACTCACTCTCAACGATATTCAGCACCGCATTCTGCGCCCGCTCTGGAAAGACCCGCGCGTGTTCTACGTGCTCAACTGCGCCAGCCTCGGCTGCCCGAACCTGCCGGCCTTTACCCTGAGCGCCAAGAACACCGAGCAGCAGTTGGCCGACGGCGCCCGCGCCTATATCAACGACCCGCGCGGCGCGGCGTTTGAAGAAAAACAACTGGTGCTGTCGCGGATTTACGACTGGTACGCCGATGACTTCGGCGGCGAGCAGGGCGTGCGCGAGCACCTGGTGAAATACGCTGAGCCTGCGCTGGCGCAAAAGCTCAAGGCCTTCGACGGCAAGACCCGCTATCGGTTTGACTGGGATTTGAATAAACAGTGAGGGCCCAGTGCCTTCGTTCAAGCGGACTTCGGCAACGACGGTGCCTTCAGCAAAAACTTCTGTCATTCCTGCGCAGGCAGGAATCCAGGCTTTTGGATGGATCCAATCCCGTTGTCCTAACTTACATTCTGGATTCCTGCCTGCGCAGGAATGACGGTGGTGGGGTGATGAGGGGGGTAGGGGAAACGCCGCTTTCTGCGTAAAATGCGCGCCTTCGCGTTCAGCACTTCCGGACCTTTCGCACCATGGGCACCCTTTCGGTTAATCAAAGCAAACTGCAGAAACGCCTGCGCCGTCAGGCCGGTGAGGCCGTTACCGACTTCAACATGATCGAAGACGGCGACAAGGTGATGGTCTGTCTGTCGGGCGGCAAGGACAGCTACACCATGCTCGACGTGCTGCTGCACCTGCAGAAGGTGGCGCCGATCCAGTTCGAGATCGTGGCCGTCAACATGGACCAGAAGCAGCCCGGCTTCCCCGAGCACGTACTGCCGCAGTACCTCGAAAGCATCGGCGTGCCGTACCACATCGTGGAGAAAGACACGTATTCGGTGGTGATGGACAAGGTGCCGGAAGGCAAAACCACCTGTTCGCTGTGCTCGCGCCTGCGCCGCGGCACGCTCTACACCTTCGCCGATGAAATTGGCGCGACCAAGATGGCCCTCGGGCATCATCGCGACGACATACTGGAAACCTTCTTCCTCAATATGTTCTACGGCGGCACCCTCAAGGCCATGCCGCCCAAGCTGCGCGCCGACGACGGCCGTAACGTGGTGATCCGCCCGCTGACCTACTGCAGCGAGAAAGACATCGAGGCCTACTCCGAGCTGCAAGGTTTCCCGATCATTCCGTGCAACCTGTGTGGCTCGCAGGAAAACCTGCAGCGCAAGGTCGTGAAGGAAATGCTGCTGGAGTGGGAACGCAAAACCCAGGCCGCACCGAGATCATGTTCCGCGCCTGCAGAACGTGATGCCCTCGCAACTCGCTGACCGCAAGCTGTTCGACTTCGAAAACCTGCGTATCGATGAAAGCGCGCCGTCGCGGTTTCTCAACGTCATGAACCTCTGATTGGCCGGTTCCCTATATAGATAGAAGGAAAGCTCTTTGCGCGACTACAAATGGCTGAACGAGTACTGCCTGAATCGGTTCGGTTCCCAGGCCAAACTTGACGCGCAACTGCCCACTGTCAAAACCCCAGCGCAACTTCGCAAAATCACCGACGACCGTTATTTGTCGTTGATTGCACTGAGGGTTTTTCGTGCCGGCCTCAAGCACAGCCTGGTCGACGCCAAATGGCCGGCGTTCGAGCAGGTGTTCTTCGGTTTCGACCCGGAGAAGGTCGTGCTGATGGGTGCCGACCACCTCGAACGGCTGATGCAGGACGCGCGCATCATCCGCCACCTCGGCAAGCTCAGAAGCGTGCCACGCAATGCGCAGTTCGTGCTGGATGTGGCGAAGGAAAAGGGCAGCTTTGGCACGCTGATCGCTGACTGGCCGGTGACCGATATCGTCGGTCTGTGGAAATACCTGGCCAAGCACGGCAGCCAGCTAGGCGGGCTTTCGGCCATGCGGTTTTTGCGCATGGTGGGCAAGGACACGTTTATCCCCGCTGAAGACGTAGTCGCCGCGCTCAAAGCCCAGGACATCATCGACAAGGCACCCACCAGTCTCAAAGAGCTGGCGGCCGTGCAAACGGCGTTCAACACCTGGCATGAGCAGAGCGGCCGGCCGATGGCGCAGCTGTCGTGGATGCTGGCGCACACCGTTAATCATTGATTGAGGGCCGCGGCATATGGACGCACGTTTGATCGACGCGCTGCAGGGCGCCAAACGCATGCTGATCATCACCGGTGCCGGGCTCTCTGCCGATTCCGGTTTGCCCACCTATCGCGGCCTTGGCGGCCTTTATAACGGCGAAACGGCAGAGGGCATTCCTATCGAGGCGGCACTGTCCGGGCCGATGCTGCAGCGCGATCCGTCGTTGTGCTGGAAATACCTGGCTGAACTCGGCCGCGCCTGCCTGAACGCCAAACCCAATGCCGGTCACTACGCCATCGCTGAAATACAGCGGCGTAAACCGGAGTGCTGGGTGCTGACGCAGAACATCGACGGCTATCACCGTCAGGCGGGGTGCGATCCCGAGCGGTTGATCGAGATCCATGGCGAGCTGGCGCCGTTGTACTGCCAGTCTTGCGGGGCCGTGGATAAGGAATTGGCCGCGCACTTAGACAGACCTTTGCCGCCACGGTGCGAACAATGTGCGGGCGTTCTCCGACCGCCGGTCGTTTTATTCGAAGAGATGCTGCCGGAAAAAGCGATCGAAACGCTCTACGACGAGCTTCGCAAGGGATTTGATCTGGTGATTGCGGTAGGTACGACGGCCAGCTTTCCGTACATCGCCGAACCCGTGTTGCGTACCCGCCAGGCAGGGGGCTTTACCGTGGAAATCAACCCGCAGGACGGGGCCTTGAGCCCGTATGTGGACGTCCATATTCGCGGAAAAGCGTTAGATGTGTTGCCGATACTACTGAGTCACACTCCGGCCAATTAAATTTGCATATAACCGTTATGGAAGGCATATTCGCGCCTTCATAAATTTTTCGTCCACGGTCGTGCCCATGCTCAAACGCTCTGCACCCCTCGTGCCCCTAGCACTCTCAGTGTTCCTTGTGGCATGCGCCGGCTATCAGCCAGCCCCGCAACACGCTGAAATTCCTAAGCAAACCAGCAGCCAGCAAGTTGCTGATCAAGATGTCGACGATGATGGTCTCGACCCATTGCCGGACTTCGCTCAGGACCAACCGTACGAACTCCCGACCTTCGCTGACAGCATCCTGGCCCATGGCCTGTCGCTGGTGGGCACCCGTTACCGCTTCGGTGGTACCTCGGCCAACACCGGTTTCGACTGCAGCGGTTTCATCGGTTATCTGTTCAAGGAAGAGGCGGGCATGAGCCTGCCGCGTTCCACCCGCGAAATGATCAACCTCGATGCGCCGCTGGTGGCTCGTGATGATCTGCAACCGGGCGACCTGTTGTTCTTCAGCACCCGCGGCCGTGGTCGCGTAAGCCACGCCGGTATCTACCTGGGTGATGACCAGTTCATCCACTCCAGCAGCAGCAAAAGCGGCGGCGTGCGGGTAGACAGCCTGGACGACAAATACTGGAGCCGTACCTTTATCGAAGCCAAACGTGCACTGGCACTGGCCTCGGTGAACACCGCTCAAGTCAGCCGCAACCCGCTGCACCCGTAAGCGCGTTGAACTGAACAACAAAACCCCCGACATTCGGGGGTTTTGTGTTTTTGGGATCTGACGAATCGGCAGGATATCGCCTGCGGCGATATTCGTCCTACGCCCCCCAAACCCTTGCGCAGCGCGTCAGAGCACGGCAGAGTACGCCGAACCACCTCTGAGCCGCCTCGCTTATGCCCGCTCCGGCCCGCGTCATTCTTGTGTTACTCGCTGCGCTGCTCACGGCATGCGCCAGTTCCCCACCCCCCACAAAACCCATCGTCTATGCACCGCCCAGCGTTGAAACGCCGGATGCGGCCGACGATGTGCTGTTCCGCGCCCTCGGCCTGGTCGGCACCCCGTACCGCTACGGCGGCAATACGCCAGACAGCGGTTTCGATTGCAGCGGCCTGATCGGCTACGTCTACCGCGACGCCGCCGGCATCGCCTTGCCGCGCTCCACCCGCGAACTGATCAGCATGCGTGCGCCGAGCATCAAGCGTGAGGCGCTGCAGGCGGG
>NZ_JBWBZC010000030.1:0-40468 GCF_056174845.1 Pseudomonas sp. CC11G | reverse complement strand
GATGCAGGCCACCTCGATCAACCTCGAGGACGTGCCGAACACGCCTATATCCTTGCCACGGTGGACGAGGGCGATGCGTTACCTTGCGCTATTGGGAGTCGCGTGGGCTGGCGCCGCAGATTGCCTTTCGCACCTCATCCTGAGGCGCTGCGTGGTTGGTGGCCCATGGTTTTTTTTGGCGTGACCATTCTCTCGGACATGCTCTACCGCGCTGGTCGCTGGAAGGCAAAAAGATCGAGATCCGCCCGCTGGTGGACGTGATTCCGCCGATGGAACTGGGCCTGGTCTGGCTGCCGGACAAACAACTGTCGGAACCGGCGCAAGCGTTCCGACAGTTTCTGATCATGGCCTGCGCGTCTTAACGCCGAACGGGGCTTTCCGGCGGCCAGGTGCCGTTGTTCATCAGGGCATCGAATGATTCGGTCATCTGTTTGGCACTGGCCGGGTAGTCGTGCCGTACCCACCACAGCCACAGGCCGATCAACGCGCCGACGAAGCAGCGCACGGCCACCTCGCCTTGCATGTCTGCGTTCTGATACAGGCCGTGTTTGCGGTAGTGCTCGCGCACTTGAATGATCAGGATATTTTCCAGGTGGGCGAGGATCACGCTTTGTCCCGGCCCGCTGAAAAACGAGGTGGTGAGCTTGGCATGGCGCTCGGTGGCGCTGAATAGCCAGGTGGACACATCCAGCACCACGCGCTGGTCGCCGCGTACTTCGGTGACCTTGGTGCTGGGCACACCAATGGCCTCGTAGCCGGCGAGAATCAGGTCTTCCTTGGTGCGAAAGTGGGCGTAGAAGGTGGAGCGAGACACCCCGGTGCGGTTGAGCAGTTCCTGCACCGTGATATCGGCGTAGTCCTTCTCCAGCGCCAAGCTGTACATGCTGTCTAACAACAGGTCTCGGGCGCGCTGGGAGCGCGGGGCGTGACGTTCTTTGGCGAAGTTTTCATTGACCATTTGTACGGGAGCGACGTGAGACATCCTGTACCTCTGCAAAGCTATTTTTATGGAGTCATAGCGCTGTGAACCCAGAGGGCGCACGGCGGTGAGGCTTGAACAGTGACCTGAGCAGATCTGCCCATGCACTATATGTTGTAGGACACTTTTTACGGAAGTGTTAATTTCAAGGCGTGAAATCGAACACTTTGCCCGTTCTGTTCGTTGTGCGTTTTGCCCCTGGCTCGTACCGTTTCTCCAGTCCGCTAGAGACCTTGGAGAACAATAACAATGAGCCATGATCCAGCCGTACCTGCACACATACCGCCGCATCTGGTGCGCAATATCGACATCTGGGCCGAACTCACCGCCCAGAACGAAAATGCCTATGCCTGGGCCGCCGAGCTGCACAACACCACGCCGCCGATTTTCTGGATTCCGCGCTTAAGCTTTTTGCCTGGCACCTGGGTGCCACGCCGCGCCGAAGACCTGCGCCGCATTCTGCAAGACCCGGAAACCTTCAGCAGCGTGGGCCTGACCCCCTACGCCATGTTGCTCGGCGAAAGCTGGCGCCTGGCGCCGCTGGAAATCGACCCGCCCGAACACGGCAAATACCGCGCGCTGCTCAATCCGCTGTTCACCCCGAAGAAAGTCGAAGCGCTGGAGCAAGACATTCGCACCCTGGCCAACCAACTGATCGACGCGGTGGTGGAGCAGGGCAGCTGCGACTTCAACGAGGCTTTCGCCAAACCGTTTCCGACCCTGATCTTTCTCACCTTGATGGGCTGGCCGCTGGAAGACCGGCCGCTGTTCCAGCACTGGACCCAGACGCTGATCAAAAGCTTCGATATCCAGGTGGTCACCGACAACGCCCGGGCCATCACCACCTGGATTCGCACCCATATCGCCGAACGCCGCGCCAACCCCGGCGACGACTTCACCAGCTACCTGCTGCGCAGCGAAATCGACAGCCGCCCGCTGACCGACGACGAGATGCTGGGCATCAACTTTCTGATCTTTATCGCCGGGCTGGACACCGTCACCTCGTGCCTCGGCCTGTTCTTCCGCCACCTGGCGCGTAATCTCGAACAGCAAGCGCAACTGCGCGCCCACCCGGAGCAGATTGGCGATGCGGTGGAAGAACTGCTGCGTTCGTACTCCATCGTGAACATGCGCCGCACCGTCACCAAGGACGTGCAGATCGGCGAAGCGACCATGAAGAAGGGCGACTTCGTGTTGATCAGCACCGAGCTGGCCAACCTCGACCGGAAGTATTCGACGCTGCCGCCACCGTGGATTTGCAGCGCAACGCCGCCGCTGCGCCGCATATGGCGTTCTCTTACGGCGTGCACCGCTGCGTGGGTTCCCACCTGGCGCGCCGCGAGCTGCGCATCGCCATGGAACTGTGGCTGGAACGCCTGCCGCCGTTTCGCGTGGCCGATGGCAGCACGCCGAAGTTCAACGCGTTCGGCGTGTTCGGCATGGAGGAGCTGGAACTGCAGTGGGACCTGCCGGCCGGCGCCGCTGCCAGCAGCACTCAAGCGGCGGTCAGCGCATGAAAGTGGTTATCCAGCAGCCGGCCTGCGTCGGCCATGCCCGCTGCAACCACGTGGCACCCGAGCTCTATGCCCTCGACGACAACGGTTATATCGCCAGCAGCGGCTTCATCGTTGCGCCGGGCCAGGAAGGCTTGGCGCAGCGCGGCGCGCGGGCGTGTCCGGAGCGGGCGATCACGGTTCACACCGACGACACACCGACTTGAAATGCAACCCGTAAAAGAAGAACAACAATGAACAAGAGCTACGACTACATCATCATCGGCGCCGGTTCTTCTGGCTGCGTGTTGGCCAACCGCCTGTCTGCCGACCCTGCGGTGTCGGTGCTGCTGATTGAAAGCGGCCCCGATGACACCAGCGCCCTGATCGCCATGCCCCGTGGCATCGGCAAATTGCTCAATCCCGGCAACCCGCACGTGTGGACTTACAAGATCTCCCGTGGCGAGGGCATGAGCGATGAGCAGTGGCTGAAGGGTAAAACCATCGGCGGCTCCAGCTCGGTCAACGGCATGGTGTATGTGCGCGGCGCGCCGGCCGACTACGACAACTGGGAAGCCCAGGGCTGCACCGGCTGGGGCTGGGCCGATATGGGCCGGCAGTTTGTTGCCCTGGAAGATCACCAATTGGGCAAAAGCGAATGGCGCGGTGTGGGCGGCCCCTTGAAGGTGACCGTGCACCCCTCCGGCGATGCGCTGTGCGACGCGGTCATCAGCGCGGCCGGCGCCATGGGCGTAAAGCGCACCAATGACACCAACCATGTGGATTCGGTCACCCACGGCGGTTTTGGTTACCAGCCGCAAACCACCTGGAAGGGCCAGCGCTTCAGCGCGGCCAAGGCGTTCCTCGACCCGGTGCGCGAGCGCGCCAACCTCACCATTGTCACCAATACCCAGGTGCAGCGCATCGAGTTCACTGAGCGCCGTGCTTCGGCCGTGCAACTCACCAGCAGCGCCGGTGCCGAGCGCATCGAAGCGCGCCGCGAAATTCTGCTGTGCGCCGGTGCCGTGGAGTCGCCGAAGCTGTTGCAACTGTCGGGCGTCGGCCCGGCGGCGCTGTTGCAGCAACACGGTATCGCCGTGGTGCAAGACGCCCCGGATGTCGGCCGCAACCTGCGTGAGCACGTGTACATGGCCATGCAGTACCGCGTCACCAGCGGCAGCTTCAACCACTGTTTCCATGGCCTGGGTTTGCTCGGTGCGGTGGCCAACTACTTCGTGTGCAAGAAAGGCCCGATGACCCACGCCGCCCACGAAGCCGGCGGCTTTATCAAGACCAGCCCCGAGCTGGACCGCCCGGACGCGCAGATCGGCGTCAGCCTGTATTCCATGGACGGCGACGGCAACAAGGTGGAAATCGACAAGCAGCCCGGCCTGACCCTCGGCGGCTACTTTATGCGTCCGCAAAGCCAGGGCGAGTTGCGCATTCAGTCGGCCGACCCGGCAGTGGCGCCGCAAATCCACGGCAACTACCTGAACGCCGACATCGACCGCCGCTCGGCCATCGCCCTGGTGCGCTGGTTCCGGCGTCTGGCGGCACAACCGGCGCTCAAGCCTTTTATCGTCAACGAACTGACCCCTGGCGCCCAGGTGCAAACCGACGACGAAATTCTCGCCGCCTTCCGCCGTTACGGGCAGACCGCTTACCACGTCTCCGGCACCTGCCGCATGGGCGCCGACAGCGCCTCGGTGCTCGATCCGCAACTGCGTGTGCGCGGCGTGGAGGGCCTGCGGGTGGTCGACACCTCGGTGATGCCGTGTCTGGTCTCCGGCAACACCAACGCCCCGGCCATGGCGATCGCCATGCGCGCCGCGGAATTTATCACCGGCAAACAATCAGGAGCGGCAGCGCAATGAGCATTCCGTTTACCCATCTCGACAAACTCTATATCGACGGCGCGTGGGTCGCCGCTGATGGCCCGCGTGAGCCAGTGCTCAACCCGGCTACCGAAGAAGTGATCGGCCACGCCCCGGTCGGCGATGTGCAGAGCGCCGATGCCGCGATTGCCGCTGCCCGCCAGGCCTTCGATAACGGCCCATGGCCGTGGCTGAGCATGGCCGAGCGCGCCGGTTACCTGCGCCGTATGCATGCCGCGCTGGTGGCCAAACGTGAGCAGATTGCCGCGTTGATCGTCGCCGAAGTCGGCTGCTCGCAAGGCGTGACCTACGCCATGCAAGTGGATATGCCGCTGGGCCATGTGCTGACCGCCATCGAGCAGTCGATTCAAAGCGACAGCCAACAGATTCCGGTGCACAGCAACCCCAACCCATTCAACCCGACCGGTCCGCTGATTCTTGGCAGCGGTACCGTGGAGCGCGAAGCCATCGGCGTGGTGGCCGGCATTACCGGCTACAACTTCCCGTTTCTGCTCAACCTGGCCAAGGTGTTTCCGGCGCTGCTGGCCGGCAACACCCTGGTGCTGAAACCCTCGCCATTTACCCCGTACTCGGCGCTGCTGTTCGGTGAAATTGCCGAGGAAATCGGCTTACCCAAAGGTGTGTTGAATATCGTCACCGGCGGCGTCGAAGTGGGCAGTTTGCTCAGCAGCGATGCGCGGGTGGACATGGTGTCGTTCACCGGTTCGGAAACCGTTGGCATCAGCATCATGAGCCAGGCCGCGCCGACCCTTAAGCGTGTGCACCTGGAGCTGGGCGGCAAGTCCGCCTTGATCGTGCGCGCCGATGCCGACGTGCAAGGCACCGCCCTCGGCGCCGTGGCTGGGCTCGCGGTAAACGCCGGGCAGGGCTGTGCGCTGCTGACGCGGTTTCTGGTGCACAACTCGATTCGTGAACAGTTTGTGCAGATTGCTGCCGCCGTGGCCGGGCAGTGGAAGGTCGGTAACCCGGCCGACCCGAGCGTGATGATGGGCCCGCTGATTCGTGAGTCGCAGCGTGCCAAGGTCGAGCACTTTATTGCCAGCGGCCGCGATGCCGGCGCCACCCTGGTGTGTGGCGGCTGGCGGCCGGCGCACTTGAAGCAAGGGTTCTTCAGCGACCTGACCCTGTTCGACAACGTGCGCAATGACATGACCATCGCCCAGGAAGAAATCTTCGGCCCGGTGGGCGTGGTAATCGGCTACGACACCGACGACGAAGCCATCGCCATCGCCAACGACTCGCGCTTTGGTTTGAACGGCGCTGTGGCGTCTGCCGATGCGGCGACCGCCTATGCGTTGGCTCGGCGTATTCGTGCCGGCAGCGTGTACCTCAATGGCGGCAGCGGCGGGTTGCCGTATGCGCCCATCGGCGGCTTCAAACGCTCCGGTATCGGCCGCGAGTTCGGGCCCAACTGGCTGAAAGAGTTCACTCAGGAAAAATCCATCATTTACCCAATCGGGCGTTAGCCAGGGCGCCCCGTGCGCGGGGCAACAACACAAAACGACTGACAATAAAAACAAAAGGTGGTTTGCATGAAACAGATGAGTAAAGCGGTGCGTACGCGCCGGGCCATGGCGCTGTTGGTGCTCGGCGAATTGGCGTTGGGGCAGGGTGGCAGTGCGTGGGCAGCGTCTATCGATTTGCCCAACCCGGACTATCGCCTGCGCTGGGATAACACCGTGCGCTACAACCTCGGCATGCGTACGGAAGGGCAAGACGACCGCATCATGAACAACCCCAACTACGACGAGTCGGACGGCAAGTTCGACAAGGGCGATATCGTCACCAACCGCGTCGACATCCTCACCGAGTTGGACTTCGCCTACCGCAAGGAGTGGGGCGCGCGCCTCAGCGCCTCCGGCTGGTATGACCAGGCGTACCACGACAACGACGTGCACAGTAATGTCGCCGGCTACCAGACCAGCTACGAGAATGACCGCTACAGCTCGGAAACCAAGCGCTACGCCGAAGGCCCGTCGGGGGAAATTCTCGACGCCTTCCTGTGGAAAAACTTCCGCCTGGGCGACACCACCGTCAACGTCAAAGCCGGCCGTCACACCAACTACTGGGGCGAAGGTTTGCTGTTCGGCGCCCACGCGATTTCCTACTCGCAAGCCCCGCTGGACGGCGCCAAAGCGGTTACCAGCCCGGGCATCGAAACCAAGGAAGTGTTTTTGCCAATCGGGCAGATTTCCGCCAAGTCGCAGGTGACCGAAAACCTCAGCCTGGCCGGGCAGTACTTCTACGAGTGGGACTACACGCGCATTCCTTATGGTGGCACCTACTTCGGTGCGGCGGACCCGTTCTTTGAAGGCCCGGATCGCCTGCCGGTGGCGCCCGGTTTCTCCTTTAAACGCGAAGACTCCAAGTTCGGTCGCGACAGCGGCAACTGGGGCGTGATGGCCAAGTACGACGTGGAAGCGCTGCAATCCACCTTCGGCGTCTACTACCGCCAGTTCGACGACTACCAGCCGTGGCTGGCGCCGCAGGTGTCGGCCGCTACCGGCAGCTACCGCCTGGTGTACCCACGTAACGTCAAGCTGATTGGCCTGAGCGTTTCGACCGTGCTCGACACCGTGTCGGTGGGCAGCGAGATTTCCTATCGCAAAGGCGGTGCCTTGAACGCGGTGGGCGTGGACGAAGCCGACGACGAAGGCCCACGCGGTAACAGCTACCACTTCGTGGCCAACGCCGTGTACGGCGTGCCGCGCAACTTCATCGCCCCCAACGCCACCCTGGTGGCCGAGTTCGCCTATAGCCACCTGGACAAAGTCACCGACCATAAAGAGCTGTACCTGGGCGACAACACCGCCAACTGCATCGACCCACGCAAAGGCACGCCAGGCTCCGGCGATGAAAGCGACGGCTGCTCCACCCGCGACTACGCCGCCATTGCGGTTAACTACACCCCGCAATACCTGTCGGTCTTCCCGTCGTGGGACCTCACCGTGCCGCTAACCGTCAACTACGGCCTGGACGGCAACGCCGCCACCGCCGGCGGCGGCAACGAAGGCGCGCTCACCTGGTCGGCCGGGGTGAACTTCACCTATGCCCAGCGCTATGAATTTGGCCTGCGTTATGCCGACAGCGATGCCCAATCGAAAAACCTGCCCGGCAACAACATCGGCGGTAACGGCGCCGTGGGCGGCACCGACCGTGGCTGGCTGGCCTTCACCTTTAAAACCTCCATCTAACAACGCCAAAAAGCGGAGAACGTATTTATGAAAGGACAACTTGCACTGGCCATCGCGCTGCTGGGCGTTGCCACTTGCAGCCTGGGCGCGGCACCGGCCGATCAGGTCGCCCAGATCGGTAAAACCTTGACGCCCTTTGGCGCCATCATCGCCGGCAATGCCGACGGCAGCATTCCGGCCTATGAAGGCGGCCTGCGCACGATTCCCGCCGGCTTCAAACCGGACAGCGGTTTTTGGGTAGACCCGTTCAAAGATGAGAAGCCGCTGTTTCGCATCACCTCGAAAAACATGGACCAGTACGGCGACCGTCTGAGCGGCGGGCAAAAACTGCTGCTGAGCAAATTCCCCGAGTACTACCTGGACATCTACCCCAGCCACCGCACCGCGGCGTACCCGCAAGAACTGCTGGATGCCACCACCCGCAACGCCAGCACCTGCCACACCATCAAGGAAAACCTCGCGGTAGACCCGGTGTGCCGCGGCGGTATTCCGTTTCCGCTGCCGCAAAACGGCAACGAGGTGATCTGGAACCAGCAACTGCGCTACAAGAGCCCGGGCTATACCACCACCTCGTCGTCCAATAGCTGGGTGGTGGACTCCGGCGGCACGGTGACCAAAACCGCCGAATCGGCCACCTTCGAAGAAGCGCCGTACTACCAGGTGAAACAGGCCGACCGCGACCCGCAGTTGTACTACCGCGCCTGGGCGCTGGACAGCTACCCGGCCCGTAGTGCTGGCCAGTTGGTGATTCTTGCCGACTACCTCGACCCGACCGTGCAACCGCGCCGCGCCTGGAGCTACACCCCCGGTATGCGCCGGATCAAGTTGGCCCCGAGTTCGCCTACGACACCCCGGTGCCGAACCAGGGCGGGGTAAACCTGTTCGATGAGCTGCAGATGTTCTCCGGCAGCCAGGACCGCTTCGACTACAAACTGGTCGGCCGCAAGGAAATGTACATCCCATACAACGCCTACAAGTTCTACTTCACCTGTGGCCAGGAAGAGCAATTCACCCCGCACCACGCCAACCCGGCGTGCGAGCGTTGGGAACTGCACCGCGTGTGGGTCGTGGAAGCCACGCTGAAACCGGGCAAACGGCACGTGTACAGCAAGCGCACCTACTACCTCGACGAAGACACCTGGGGCGCCGGCCTGTACGACGCCTGGGACCAGGGCGGCACGCTGTACCGCGCGCTGTTCCTGAGTGGCGTGCAGCTGTACGACAAAACCCTGCCGTACACCGTGAAGAACGTGAGTTACGACTTCAACAAAGGGATCTGGTCGTTGCTGAATGACGGACTGAAGGGCGGCTATATCGTGCATGACACGCCCAAGTCCGAGCGGGATATGAAACCGGAGTCGATTGTGTCGGAAGAGACGCAGCGCTGATTGGAACGAGTTGACCATGCATTTTGCGGCCCCTAGTGGGCCGTTTTTTTTGGCTGTTTTCAGGATCAAGAACTCGAGGCTGAAGACTCTCCCACAAAGAACCAGGATCCCCTGTGGGAGAGGCTTCAGCCTCGATGCCTTTGATCTTTTTTCACAATTAAATGAACACAATTACAAAATGTGTTTATATTATTTCATCGCCACGCAGGCCCATTAAAACAAG
The DNA here is from genome assembly GCF_056174845.1 of Pseudomonas sp. CC11G. Lineage (NCBI taxonomy): Bacteria > Pseudomonadati > Pseudomonadota > Gammaproteobacteria > Pseudomonadales > Pseudomonadaceae > Pseudomonas > Pseudomonas sp. CC11G. The sequence goes on along the minus strand of NZ_JBWBZC010000030.1, from coordinate 31,296 downwards.
GAGAACGCCATGCTGATTGATGTCCACGCCCACCTGCTGACCGAAGGCATGCTCAACCGTCACGAATTCTGGGGCCCCTTTATGAAGGTGCAGGGCCTCACCGTGGGGCACTTTTCCCTCGGCACCAAACAACCGGCCAAGGCCGCCAACGACGCCGAAGCCCAGGCCAATATCCTCGCGCGCATGACCCACGCGGCGCGGCGCAAGCTGATGGCCGAGCGCGGCGTCGACAAGCTGGTGATGTCCACGCCCTCGCACTGCTTTATGTACTGGGCCGGCGACTTCGCCAACGAATACGCATGCATCTGCAACGACGAGCTGTCCGCCTTCTGCCGCGCTGACCCGGATCACTTCGACTTTTGGGCCCACGCCAACTTGGCCGACCCGGAAAACGCGGCGAAAGAAATCGAGCGCGCCGTCACCCAGTTGGGCGCCAAGGGCGTGTGCGTCGGCGGGGCCAACTTCAACGGCCTGGAAGCCCACGACGAACGCCTGTTTCCGGTCTGGGAAAAACTCACCCAGCTCGACGTGCCGATCATGGTGCACGGCTTCAACCAGTCCATTTACTGGGGCGAAAAACACACCGACGACAAGTTCGAAACCACCTCCATCGTCGGCGACTGCGTGGATGAAACCCTGTTCTTCTGGTACCTGATCTGCGGCGGCGCGCTGGATGTATTCCCAACCCTGAAAACCTATATCACCCACGCCGGCGGCATGGCGGTGTTCCAGCTGGGCCGCCTGAGCGAACTGAATCGCGCCATGGCGCCGGACTCGCGCAACCAGCGGCCGTTGATGGACTACATGCAAAACTTCTACTTCGACCTCGACGTGCATGCCCCCGGCCTGCGCCGTGGCGTGGCCGAAGTGGTTGGCGCCGAACGCCTGCTGTACGGCACCAACTTCGGTGGCGCCTATGACCATGGCGACCTGACCGCAGGCATCGGTTTGTCCAGCGAAGACCGCGAGCGCATTCGCAGCGGCAATGCCATCGAGCTGCTCAAACTGAGCATGCCGGTGAGCGCCAAGCCGGTGCTCACGCCATGACCGACAGCCTGCTGGCCATGGCCGCAGGCCGGCCGTATCCGCAGCGCCAGGGCCAGTTGCCCCGGCAACTGCGCGATATCACTGCCGCCTGGCTCACGCGGCTGCTGCAGCCGCGCTATCCGGGCGTCGAGGTGTTGGCCCTGAGCACCGTGGAAATCCGCAACGGCCATACCACCAAGTACCGCGCCAAACTGGAGCTCAACGAGGTAGGGCGGCGTGCCGGCATTCCCCAGCACGTGTGCCTGAAATCCAACTGGTCCGAAGGTTTTGAGAGCGGCGATATCTGCGAGCTGGAAGCGCGCTTTTATCACCTGGCGCGCAGCTGGAGCGACGCGCCGCTGCCGGCTACTTACTTCACCGACTGGGACGCCGATGGCGGTGGCCGTGGCGTGGTGCTGATGGAAGACCTTGGCGTGGCCGAGGGGCAGTTTGGCCATAGCACCGACCACCTTGGCGTGGATGGCGTGGCGGCGGGGCTGGAGTCGTTGGCCACCCTGCATGCAGCCACCTGGGGCAATGCCCAGTTGCAGCGCCAGGCCTGGTTGCCGGTGTCCATGGACAACCCGGTGGACAGCAACGGCCTGCTGCGCATGTACAACTACATCCGCGTAAACCTGCGCCGCCCCGAATACCAGCAACTGCTACCTAAGTGGATGTACGAGACGCCGGAACTGTTCAGCCACGCCTTTGACGAGCTGGCGGCGTTCGAGCAAGAGCAGACGTCGCCCAGCTGTCTGATTCACGGTGACTCGCACCAAGGCAACAGCTTTCTGCGTGCCGATGGCCAGCGTATCTGGCTGGATTGGCAACTGGCCCGCCGTGGCCGACCGTGGCGCGATATCGCCTACTTTATGCTTGGCGCGCTCACCGTGGAGGAACGCCGGGCCGAGGCACCACGCCTGGTGCAGGTGTACCGCGAGAAGCTGATCAGCCTGGGTGCCGAAGGCGTGCTTGACCAGAACGCCGCCTGGGAACAACTGCGCCGCTGGCCGGTGTGGGGCATGCAGACCTGGATGTCGAACATGGACGATTGGGGCCAGGCCGGGCAGCCGATGGTGGAACGCTTTTTTGCCGCTGCCGAAGACTTCGACACCATCAAGCTGCTCACCCACGGCCGCAGGCCACGGCGTACGCCGACCCTGGGCGAGGGCGCGCGCCCGCTGACGGCGGCGTATCAGCATTTGCTGGAGGGCTAAGCATGGTGGTGTTGAGTTTGAGCGGCGCAGACAACGTGCGCAGTTTGAAAGGCATGCCCACAGAAGACGGCCGGCGTATCAACGGCCATCACCTGGTGCGCTCCGATCAGTTGTATCGCCTGTCGTTCGAAGACTGGCAGCGGTTGGAGCAACTCGGGGTCAAGACCGTTTGCGACCTGCGCAGCCTGGAGGAGCGCGAGCGCTACCCTAGTCGCCTGCCGGCGGGGGATATGCAGCACTTGCACCTGGCAGTGGTCGGCGATGTGCGGGCCGACCCGGAGATCGCCGCCATGCTGGCTGACAACCCGGTGGCGGAGGGTGCGCGGCGCATGATGCTGGAGGTATACCGACGGCTGCCGGCGATGTTGGCGCCGCACTTGCCCGAGTTGTTTGGTTTGTTTGCCGCCGGCCGCGCGCCGGTGCTGATTCACTGCGCGGCGGGCAAAGACCGCACGGGCGTGATGGTGGCGCTGGTGTTACACGCGCTGGGGGTTGCGCCGCAGCGCATTCTGCTCGACTACCTGCTGTCCGCCCGCAGCTTCAGCGAGCTGGATGGCGAACGGCAGGAAGCGATGAGCAACGCCGTCAACCGCCTGGTGCGCCAGCCGGTCAGCGTGGCGGCGATTGACGCGGTGCTGGATGCGCGGCCGGAGTATTTGCTGGCGGCGTATGCGGCGATTGATGCCGAGTTTGGGGGCATTGATAGCTATATCCAGCGCTTTAGTGGGCTGGATGAAACAGGCTTGCAGCAGCTACGCAACGCTTTGCTCTCGTAGGAGCCAGCTTGCTGGCGAACCCTGCAAACGAAGATCCGGAATATCGTTTTCAGGGTTCGCCAGCAAGCTGGCTCCTACGGTTTGGATCTGCGCTGGGCCAAACCTATGCCTAACAAAATCATTCCGCCACCGACGGCGTGGTAGAGGTGTAGCGTTTCGCCGAGCATCAAAATCGCCAGCACCGCCGTAAACAACGGCACCAGATTCATCAACACCGCCGTCTTCTCCGGCCCCAGCGTTTCCAACCCGCGCATCCACAACCCCGGCGCCATGGCTGAGGCAAACAGCCCGGCAAACAGCACCAGGGGAATGTTCTTCGCCGTCAGGGCGATGTCGGGCGCCAGCAGAAACGGCGGCACCAGCAGCAACGTGCCAAACACAATCTGCACATACAGGCATTCCCAGGTCGGCAGCGGAATCTGCCAGCGCTTTACCAGTACGCAATACAGCGCGTACGACAAGGTCGCCAGCAGCATCAGCCACTCGCCACGGCCGACGCCGTGCTGCCACAGGGACGGCAAGTCGCCGGCGGCCAATAGCCACGCCAAACCAGCGAAGGAAATCAGCGCGCCGATTACAAATAGCCGGGTAGGGCGGGTGTGCAGCACCGGTATGGCTAGCGCCACCGTCAGCAGCGGCAAGGTCGCCAGAATCAGCCCCATGGAGGTGGCGCTGACGGTGTGGGCAGCGAAGTAGGCAAGCGATTGATAGAGCGACATGCCCAGCAAGCCGAGCAGAAACAACTTGGCCAGATGCGGGCGGATGGCCCGGCGAAGGCGCCAGACGCGTGGCAGCAGCACGGGCGATAACACCAGCAGCGCGACCAGCCAGCGGTAGAACGAGATGGCGGCCGGGTCGATAACGCCCACCGAGAGGCGATTGACCACGGTGCTCGCCGCCCAGATGAGAGTGGCGAGGATGGGGAAAAGTAACCCGTGGATGGGTGGGGCCGCCGAGGCGAGCCGACGGCGAAACCCATCGCGATTTGTGCCGGGTGCGAATTGATGGGTTTCGCTGCGCTCTACCCATCCTACGGGGCTGGCTTTATTGCGCCGCTTCATTACGCGCCTTGATCGACGCCGCAAAATCGCGCTTCAACGTTGGGAAGTAAGCAATCTGCCCACCCATCCCGCCGGCAATATCGATGGACGCCGCGCTGATAAAACTCGCGTACTCGCTGGACAGAAACAGCACCATCCCCGCCACATCCTCCGGCTTGCCATACCGCCCAATCGGCACCACCTTCATCACCATCTCATCGAATTCTTCGCGGCTCACGCCCGGCCCCATTTCCTTGTAATGGCGGTCCCACTGGCCGGTGTCGATCCAGCCCATGTTCAGGCTGTTGACCAGAATATTGTCCTTGGCTAGCGACATACCCAGCGAGCGAGAGAGGGCCACGCAGCTGGCGCGGTTGATCACTGAAGGGATGCCATCGGGCGTCGGCACGGTGCCGGCCAAGGCGTTGATCTCGATAATTCGTCCCCAGCGCTGCAAGCGCATATGCGGAACGACGGCCTGAACGAAGCGGAAATGGCCCATTTGCAGCACATTGGCGTGTTCAAGAATGGCTTCCGGGGTGAGGGTATCGAGGTTGCCGCTGCGGCCTTGCCCGGCGTTATTAACCAAAATGTCCACGCCGCCCCAGGCCTCGACCACTTCAGACACAAAGTGTTGAACACCCGCTGTGTCGGTTACGTCCACCACGCGGGCCAGCACGGCCTGGGCGTTCGGCTGCAGCTGTGCAGCAGCCGCGTCTACCGCTTCCTGGCTACGGGCGCAGATCGCCACTCGGGCTCCTTCCAGGGCGAACGCACGAGCTATGGCAAGGCCTATGCCCCGTGAGGCGCCGGTGACGATCACGCGTTTGCCGCTTAGATTGATGTTCATTTCAGGCCAGCTCCTATTGTTCTTGTAGGCTCGGCAGGGGCACGCACGCCGCCCTCGGGTGGCTCATTTAAAGCGCAAAGTGCCACAAGTGCAAAACATAATTGAACAGTTACCCATGTTGTGTGCAATATGCGTCGGAAGGTTTTTCCGGGCACTGCCAGCCTGGGAAGGTTTCAGAATGGCGAATCGACATTGCGTTCTGAATACAGAATCAAATCTTTATATGGAATTATTATTTTTTCTCGGTTAATTTAATTTCAAGCCGCGAGGGCGTAACACCGCTTGGAGCACAAGCAATACCACCCGCGAAGGCTTAGGCGAGGTGCACAGCACCCGCACGTTACAGAGGTAGCAATCGTTCACCCGACCTCACATAAACGACTGAAAATAAAAATAAAAGGTGGCTCGTATGAAAGACATGACCAAGCATGGTCGGCACATGTTCAGCCGTAGCGCTGTTGCGCTTGCGGTGCTCGGCAGCATGAGTTGCGCCCAGGCAATTTCGTTCGATCTAAGCAACCCCGATTACCGCCTGCGCTGGGACAACACCGTGCGTTACAACCTCGGTATGCGCATGGAAGGGCAAGACGATCGCATCATGAACAACGCCGCCAACGATGAGTCGGACGGCAAGTTCGATAAAGGCGATATCGTGACAAATCGTCTCGATGTGTTGAGCGAGATCGACTTCTCCTACCTCAACGAGTGGGGCGCACGCCTTAGCGCCGCCGGCTGGTACGACAACGCCTATGACGACACCACGGTCAAAAGCAACGTGGGCGGGCAGACGAGCTACGACCGCGCCCGTTACAGCGACGAAGTAGAGCGCTATGTAAACGGTCCGTCGGGCGAAATTCTCGATGCTTTCGTGTGGAAAAACTTCCAGCTGGGCGAAACCCCGGTCAACGTCAAAATCGGTCGTCACACCAACTACTGGGGTGAAGGTCTGTTGTTCGGCGCCCACTCGGTTTCTTACTCGCAAGCGCCAAGTGACGGCGTAAAAGCCGCTACTAGCCCAGGTATCGAGACAAAAGAAGTGTTTCTGCCTATCGGCCAGGTTTCGGCCAAGGCTCAGGTTGGCGATCACCTGTCGATTGCCGGTCAGTATTTCTATGAATGGGACTACACCCGTATCCCATACGGCGGCACTTACTTCGGCGCCGCCGACTTCCTGTTCGAAGGCCCGGACCAATTGCCCGCTGGCCCAGGTGCGCTCAAACGCTCGCCGTCCAAATACGGCCGCGACAACAATGCCAACTGGGGTGTGATGGCCAAGTACAACCTGGAGGAGATCGAATCGACCTTCGGCTTCTACTACCGCCAGTTCGATGACTACCAGCCCTGGCTGGCGCCTGAAATTCGCGCCACCAAAGGCGACTACCGCGTGGTGTACCCACGTGGGGTGAAACTCGCCGGTATCAGCTTTGCCCGCGTGTTTGATTCGGTCGCTGTTGGTAGCGAACTGTCGTACCGCAAAAACGGTGCGTTGAACGCCACCGGTGTGAGTGCCGTGGATGATGAAGGTCCGCGCGGTGACACCATTCACTTTATCGCCAACGCCGTGTACGGCGTGCCGCGTAACTTTATTTCCAACAACGGCACCCTGGTTGGCGAGTTCGCTTATAGCCACCTGGACAAAGTCACCGAGCACGAAGAGCTGTTCAAGTACAAAGGCAACGCCGCCTGTACCGATGCGCGCACCCCGGGCATTGCCGGCTCTGGCGATGAGTCCGACGGCTGCTCCACCCGCGACTACTATGCGGTGGCGGTGAACTACACGCCGCAGTACCTGAACATCTTCCCGTCGTGGGATATGGATGTACCGCTGACCATCAACTACGGCATTCACGGTAACGCCGCGACCGCCGGTGGTGGCAGTGAAGGCGCCATGGCCTGGTCCACCGGGGTGAAATTCACCTACCAGCAGCAGTACGAGTTCAGCCTGCGTTACGCTGACACCCGTGCCCAGTCGAAGAACCTGTCTGGTGACCGCGTAGGCGGTAACGGCGGCATCGGCAACACCGATCGCGGCTGGCTAGCCTTCACGTTCAAAACCTCCTTCTGAACAACTATAAAAACGGAGACCGTCTGAATGAAAAGACAATTAGCCTTATCCGTCGCCTTGCTTGGCTTTGCTACCTGCAGCATGGCCGCCGTCAGCCCGGAGGAAGCCGCACAGATCGGCAAAACCCTGACCGCCTTTGGCGCGATTCAGGCCGGTAATGCCGAAGGCACCATTCCGCCTTATGAAGGTGGCCTGACCAAGGCGCCTGCCGATTTCAAACCGGATAGCGGCTTTTGGGCCGACCCCTTCCGCGATGAAAAACCGCTGTTTCGTATCGACTCGAAAAATGTGGCGCAATACGCCGACAAGCTGAGCGAAGGGCAGAAAGAAGTCCTGAAGAAAAACCCGGACTACTACTTCGACATCTACCCAAGCCACCGCACCACGGCTTACCCGCAAGACGTGCTGGACGCCACCACCCGCAATGCCACCACCTGCAACACGTTGAAAGACGGCTTGGCAGTGGACGTGGCATGCCGTGGCGGCCTGCCATTCCCGATTCCAAAAACCGGTAACGAGGTGATTTGGAACCAGCAGCTGCGCTACAAGATTGGCCACGGTTATTCCACCACCAGCTCGTCCAATAGCTGGGTAATGGATGCCAACGGTCAGCGCACCAAAGCAGCTGAACAAGCCACGTTTGAAGAGCAGCCGTATTACCAAACCGCGCAGACCGACCGTGACCCCAACATGTATGCGCGCGTGTACTCGCTGAACAACTACCCGGCGCGTCGCTCTGGCGAAGTCACTGGCATCAACGACTACCTGGACCCGACGGAAAAACCACGTCGCGCATTCAGCTATTCGCCCGGCCAACGCCGCGTGAAGTTGGCGCCCGAGTTTTCCTTCGATACCCCCGTTCCGAGCCAGGGTGGCGTGACCTGTTTGACGAACTGCAAATGTTCTCCGGCAGCCAGGACCGCTTCGATTACAAACTGGTCGGCCGTAAGGAAATGTTCATTCCTGCCAACGCCTACAAGTTCTATTTCGAGTGCAAGCAGGATGAGCAATTCCTCAAAAGCACCGCCAACCCGGCCTGCGAGCGTTGGGAACTGCACCGCGTGTGGGTGGTGGAAGCCACGCTAAAACCTGGCAAGCGCCACGTGTACAGCAAACGCACCTACTACCTTGACGAAGACAACTACGGTATCGGCCTGTACGACGCCTGGGACCAAGGCGGCACGCTGTATCGCAGCATCTTCCTGAGCGGTGTGCAGATCTACGACAAAAGCCTGCCGTACAACGTGAAAAACGTGGTGTACGACTTCAACAAAGGCATGTGGGCATTGCTCAACGATGGCCTGAAGGGCGGCTACAAGTTTATCGACAAACCACGCAGCGAACGGGACATGAACCCCGAAGCCATCGTGGCCCGCGAAACCCAGCGCTGAGTCTGGCTCAACGGCTCGCGGCACCCGGTGCCCGAGCCTGGCTGTAAAGGCTGTATCTGCCACGCCACCGTCTTTGCGGCGGTGACGTGAGCAAGCCACCTGGCTGGTGAGGACAAAAATAATGATTAGCCAACGCCTAGTACGCTCCAACCGTTCCATTGCGCAGTTGTGCTGCGCCACTCTGGTTTCTTTACTGCTGGTCAGCCCTGGCGAAGTACGTGCGCAAGACGCCGTCATCGACCCGCTGAACGAGCAGTCGCAACTTCTGCAGGGCCCGCTGAGCGCGCCGCTGATTGGCGTGGCGCGCGCCGGCTCTGTGCTGGTCAGCGTCGGTCTGCATGGCCTGATTCAACGCTCCAGCGACAACGGCAAAACCTGGCAGCAGGTGCAAAGCCCGGTCGCCAGCGACTTTGTGCAGGTGCGCTTCAGCGACGCCACCAATGGCTGGATCGTCGGCCACGACTCCGTAGTGCTGCACAGCAGCGATGCCGGCGCCACCTGGGCCGTGCAGATGGACGGCCGCAAACTGCTCACCCTGCTCAACGATTTCTACGGCAAACGCGCCGAGCAGGGCGATGAAGCCGCTGCCGATATGGTGCAGGAAGTCAGCCGCGCCATGGGCTCCTCGGCGAGCCCCGACGTGCTGCCGGCGCCGCTACTCGATGTGCTGTTCGACGCTCGGGGCCACGGCTTTGCCGTCGGCGCCTTCGGCATGATTCTGCGCAGCGACGATGCCGGGCAAACCTGGCAGCCCTATATCGAGCGCGCCGACAACGACCGCCGTATGCACCTCTACGGCCTGGCCGAGCACGATGGCAGCTTCTATATCAGCGGCGAACAAGGGCTGCTGATGCGCCTGGACAGCACCCAGCCGAGCGATCAGCAGCGCTTTACCCAAATCGAAACGCCGTACACCGGCACCTACTTCGGTGTGGCCGCGTTCGACCACCTGCTGCTGGCCTACGGGCTGCGCGGCAACCTGTTCGCCAGCCGTGACGACGGCCAGCAATGGCAGCAACTGGACACCACCCTCAACAGCAGCCTGGTCAGCGTGATCGAGCAGGGCAATGCGCTTCTGGTAGTAAGCCAGGGCGGGCAACTGGTGAGCGTGGACCGAAGCAGTTTGCAGGTCACGCCACTGGCCGATGCGCGCGTTGGTGAGGTGTATGCCGCCAGCGCCACCGAGCAGGCCGGCAGTTTAGTGGTTACGCGTTTCAGCGGCGCCAAGGTCATCGATATCGCCCAGGCCAACTAAGCGCCGTCGGCACGATTCCCCTACGAGACAAACGATATGGTCGAGCAAAAATTCAACAGCGGGATGCCAGTGATAGCCAACCTGGAGGACTTCGACAAGAGCTCCGGCGGCTGGTTTGAACGGGTGATTTTCCACAACCGCGTGTTGGTGGTGGTGTTCTGCCTGCTCGCCACCCTGGTGTTGGGTTTCTTTGCCACCAAGTTGGAAGTAAACGCCAGCTTCGAAAAGATGATCCCCAGCTCCAGCCCGTACATCAAAAACTACCTGGCCAACAAAGATCAGCTGCCGGGCCTGGGCAACAGCATTCGCATCGTGGTCGAGAACAAGACCGGCGATATCTACGACGCCGACTACCTGCTGGCCCTGCAGAAAGTAAACGACACCCTGTACCTCATTCCCGGCGTCGACCGCTCGTGGATGAAGTCGCTGTGGATGCCGATTGTGCGTTGGAAAGAAGTAACGGAGGAGGGTATCGACGGTGGTGCCGTGATGCCGTCTGACTACGATGGCAGCGAGAAATCGATCAAGGCCCTGCGCCGCAACATCATGCGCGCCGGCATCACCGGCAACCTGGTGGCCAACGACAGCAAGTCGAGCATGATTGTGGCGCCGCTGCTGGACCGTAATCCGCAGACCGGCAAGCCGCTGGACTACGGCGATTTCTCCAAGCAACTGGAAAGCAAGATCCGCTCGTTTGAAAGTGACAAGGTCGGCATCCATATCGTCGGCTTCAGCAAGCTGGTGGGCGACCTGATCGACGGCCTGTATTCGGTGATGCTGTTCTTCGGCGCCTCGGTGGTTATCGCCGGCCTGTTTGTGTACTTCTACACCCGCTGCCTGCGCAGCACTCTGCTGCTGGTGAGCGTGGCCGTGGCCGGCGTGGTGTGGCTGCTGGGCCTGATGCAGATTCTGGGTTACGACCTGGACCCGTACTCGATTCTGGTGCCGTTCCTGATCTTCGCCATCGGTATTTCCCACGGCACGCAGAAGATGAACGGCATCCTGCAAGACATCGGCCGTGGCACCCATAAATACGTGGCGGCGCGCTACACCTTCCGCCGGTTGTTCCTCACCGGGCTGACGGCGCTGCTGACCAATATCGTAGGCTTTGCGGTGCTGGTGATCATCGACATTCCGGTGATTCGCGACCTGGCACTCACCACCAGCATCGGCGTGGCCGTGCTGATTTTCACCAAACTGCTGCTGATTCCGGTGGCGCTGTCGTACCTCGGCGTCAGCAAAAAAGCGGCGCGTATTGCGATCGCCAAAGACCAGGCCGGGGAAGCCGGTCGCGGCTTTCTCGGGCATATCTGGCATGGCCTGGACCGCTTCACTGAGCGCCCGATGGCCACCGCCGTCATCGCCTTGTCCTTGGTGGTCACCTTGATCGGCAGCGTCGTGATGATGCACCTCAAGGTCGGCGACCTGGACCCCGGTGCGCCGGAGCTGCGTGCCGACTCGCGCTACAACCGCGACAACGCCTATATCACCAGCAACTACGGGCTCTCCAGCGATCAGTTTGTGGTGATTGTTAAAACCAACGAAGACAGCTGCCGCCTGTACCAGTCGCTGAAAAGTATGGACAAGCTGGCCTGGACCTTGCGCCAGACACCGGGCGTGCAAACTACCCAGTCGCTGTCTGAAACCGTGCGGATGATCAGCTCCGGCATGGCCGAAGGCAGCCCGAAATGGCTGAGCATCAGCCGTGACCAGGCCATCACCAACTCGGCAGTGGATGCGGCGATGATTTCCGCGCCCGGCATCACCAATCAGAAATGCTCGGTGACCCCGATCGTCGCCTACCTGGCCGACCACAAAGCCGACACCCTGACCCGCGTGCTCAAGGTGGCCGAAGACTTCGCCGCGCAGAACAACACCGCCAAGGACGCCGAAACCCGGTGGAATACCTGTTGGCTGCCGGTAATGCCGGCATCGAGGCGGCGACCAATATCGAAGTCGAGAAGGGCATCATCACCATGTACCTCGCGGTATATGGCGCCACCGCGTTGCTGTGCCTGCTTACCTTCCGCAGCTGGCGCGCCACGGTTGTCGCGTTGATTCCGCTGCTGATGACCACGGTGATCTGCAAGGCGCTGATGGTCTGGCTGGGCATTGGCCTGAAGGTCGCCACCTTGCCGGTAATTGCCGTAGGTGTGGGGGTGGGCGTGGACTACGCCTTGTACCTGCTCAGCGTGCAACTGGCGGTGCAGGAGCGCGGCGGCAGCCTGGCCGTGGCCTACCGCCGCTCGCTGGACTTCACCGGCCGCGTGGTCGCCCTGGTGGGCCTGACCATGGCCGCCGGCGTGATCACTTGGGCCTGGTCACCGATCAAGTTCCAGGCCGACATGGGCATCCTGCTCACCTTCATGTTCCTGTGGAACATGCTCGGCGCGCTGATCCTGATTCCGGCCCTGTCGCACTACCTGCTCAACCCCAAAGGCAATTCCAAAGAGGGCGTGACCCTCGACCTGGAAGACGCCCGCGCGCAGCAGGAAACCCGCAAGCCGGCCCCTGATTCCGCGCACAACGCATTGACTGAGCCCGCCTTACCCCGGCGTGCCCGCTGACTAACAAGCCGGGCGCAGACCCCGGCTGGCTATTGCAAGGAGAGAGAGATGTTCGAGTTATTGATGAGTGCCGACATGATGGTTCCGGACCCGGACGGCATGACGGAAATGTTGGTCGACAAGCTCGGTATCTACAAACACGAACGCTGGCGTCAGGCCTTCGACAACCACCCGTATATCGCCCACTTTCTGCGGGTGCATAAATCGCTGGCGGTGTCGCCGACCCGTATCGAACCGCAGTGGCACCTGGACCGCCCCAATCCGGGCGATCCGCTGTTCCACGACTTTCTGGAAAGCCTGAAAGACTTCCAGGGCCACCACCGGCCGATGATCACCCACTCCATCGTGCTCGCCCTGCATGGCGACAAATTCGATGCACTGGTGGACAAACTGATGCGCCGTCGCCTGCCATTCCGCATGGCCCAGCGCACCCCGGAAATGCCGTTCGACCGCCTGTGGCTCGGCGCCACTCCGGAGCAGCCGTACTACAAACCGACCGTCGACGGCGGCCTGTGCATCGAAATCATGCCGACCGAACCGCTGCAGATGCCGGCCGAAACCTACCAGCTGCCCCCGATGCAGCCGCGTGATCTAAAACCCGGCGACATGGTGCGCGTTACTGCCCGTGGCTTCCTGGTGCGCGACCTGGATGAAACCCTGCGCAAGGTGTCGACCAACCTTGACTGGGAGCCGAGCGGCCCGGTGGAAACCATCCGCAGCGAAGGCTACCGCCGTGCGCGCATGGGCTTTACCGTGCCCAACAGCGCCACCCTCGATGTGCTGGAAGCCACCTACTGGAACACCGACGCCGGCCACTACGTCAACAACTGGGGCCCAGGCCCGTACTACATCCGCATCGGCGTAAATGACCTGGCCGCCAAGGCCGAAGACCTGCGCGCCCGTGGCACCCAATTCCAATGGATTGAATCCTCGGAAGCCGTCGGCGGCCGTGCCTTGATCAAGATCGACCCGGCCGAGTTGAACGGTCAGGTGTTCGAGTTCGAGGAGATTCCTGCATGAGTGCAGCCCACAGCCAACCTGCTTCGGTGGTGATCAACGAGGCCGTGCGCCTGGAGCGCGAAGGCACTGTCGGCTGGGTAGTGCTGACCCGGCCTGGGCAGATCAATGCCATCAACGACGACATCCGCGTGGGCGTGCCGCAGGCCCTGGCGTTGTTGCAGCTGGACGCCGAGATTCGCGTGATCGTGATTCGCGGCGAAGGCGAGCGCGGCTTTTGTGCCGGTGCCGATATCAAAGAGCGCCGTGGCCCGGAAACCAGCCTGCAAGTGCGCAAACGCATGGAAAACGTGCGCTGGATTGAAGCGCTGGACGCGGTCGCCAAGCCGGTGATTGCCGCCATCCATGGCTACTGCATGGGCGGTGGGCTGGAACTGGTACTGGCCTGCGATATCCGCTTCGCAGCGCCGAATGCCGTGTTCGCCTTGCCGGAAACCGGCCTGGGGCTGATTCCCGGCGGTGGCGGTACCCAGCGGTTGTCCCGCGTGGTTGCACCGGGCCAGGCCCTGGACATGCTGCTGACCGGCGACCGTATGACCGCCGAGCAGGCCCAACGCATTGGCCTGGTCAGCCGCCTGGCGACCGACAACGCCACGCTGGTCGACGAGGTACGGGCCTTCGCCCAACGCATCGGCGCCAAGCCGCCGACCGCCTCGGCGTTCGTGAAACAAGCGGCCCGCGCCGCGCTGCAACTGGACCTGAAAAGCGGCCTGGACCTGGAGCTGGACCTGTTTGCGCTGCTGGCCCCGACCAAAGACGCCCGCGAAGCCGCACTGGCCTTTAGCGAACGCCGTGAGCCTCGCTTCACTGGTGAATAGCATCGGTGAATAGCACCGGCGAATAAGAACAAGAAGGAGAGCAGGGCATGAGTACAGGAAAACTGGCAGGGCGCGTCGCGATTATCACCGGCGCCGGTGGCGGTCTGGGCGCTGAGTGCGCCCGCGTTGGCGGCTCACGGCGCCAGCGTTGCCGTGGTCGATATCAATCTGGACGGCGCCACCGCCGTGGCTGAATCGCTGATCGCCGAGGGCCACCAGGCCCTGGCGATTCGCACCGACGTGTCCAGCGAAGACGACGTGCGCGCCATGGTTGCCCAAGTGAAGGAACGCTTTGGCCGCATCGATGTGCTGCACAACAACGCCGCCATTCTGAACGCCGAACAACGCCAGGCCGACCGCGACTTCGTCAACCTGGACATGGCCGCCTGGGACCGCGCCATCGCGGTCAACCTGCGCGGCGCGGTGCTGTGCACCAAGTACGTGATTCCGGTGATGCTGGAACGCGGCAAAGGCTCGATTATTTTCGCCACCTCGGGGTTGGGCGTGCAGGGCGATATGTCCCTGACCGGTTACGCCACCTCCAAAGCCGGGCTGCTGATGCTGCCGCGCATGGTCGCCTCGCAATATGGCAAGCAAGGTATTCGCGGCAACGCCGTGCAGATTGGCCTGGCCCCTTCCGAGCACGCCATGCCCGAGCCGCTGCTGGAAATTCTGCGCGACAACCACTGCACCGCCGAACTCGGCACTCCCCGGCAAATTGCCGATGTGGTGGCGTTTCTGGCCAGCGATGAATCGTCGTTTGTGACCGGCACCACCCTGGTGGCCGACGGCGGTTTCAGCAGCCATACGCCGTCGCTGGTGGCCATGCGCGCGCTGTTCGCGCAGATGGGCCGCACCGGCATGTAACACGGCGCTGTCCTCTTCATTATTTCGTTCACGCCCATCCGGGCGCGGGCGAGCTACGTCATGGAAGCCTTGTGATGAACCAAACGACTGCAAATACCGACTTCGATGTGATCGTGGTCGGCGGTGGCACCAACGGCCTGTCGGCCGGCTGCTACCTGGGTATGGAAGGCAAGAAAGTGCTGATCGTGGAAGCCCTGGACAAGGTCGGCGGCATGGCCTCGTCCGGCTACCTGATTCCCGAAGCACCGCAGCACCTGGTTCATCCTTGCGCCCTGGACATGATGTCGATGCGCGTGCACGCCCATGTCATGAGCGAACTCCAGCTGGAGCGCCATGGACTGAAATCGGTCGAAGTGGCGCCGGGCTATGTGTACTTGCACCCGGACGGCACCTCGCTGATCTTCTGGCGCGACCGCGAAAAAACCGCCGCCGAGATCCGCCGCTTCAGTCCCAAAGATGCCGAAGCGTTTCTGGAGTTTATGAAAGTCATCGACATGTTCCTCGACATCGCGCTGCCGATGATGCGCGTCGACCCGGCCAAATTTAACCTCGGCACCAAGCTGAAAATGGCCGCCACCGCGATCAAGCACAAAGCGCATAAGCCCGCGCTGATGGCCTTGATGACCGGCTCGGCCCAGGCCGCAGCGCGCGAACGTTTCGAACACCCGGTGACCATCTCCGCCATGTGCGCACTCACCGGCCTGGCCGGCGATATCACCGCAGACGGCGGCGGCATCTACTACGCCTTGCTCGGCTTCCTGCATCGCTTTGGCGTGGGCCGAGTGATTGGCGGTATGCAGCAACTGAGCAACGCCATGCAGGCCCGTTTTGAAGAACTGGGCGGCAAGGTGCTGCTGTCGGCGAGCGTGAGCGAAATCGTCGCGGCCAACGGCCAGGTCAAAGGCGTGAAACTCAAAGACGGCCGCGAATTTACCGCGCGGGTCGTTATCGCCGGCTGCCACCCGAAACCGGCGCTGGAGATGGTCACCGCTGGGCAGATTCCCCGCCACCTGCTCACCCGTATCGCCATGGCGCCGGCCAACTCCAAAGGCTCAGGCCCACTAAAAGTCGACGTGGCGCTAAGCGGGCAGATTTCGTTGCCGCGCTATGAAGCCCTGCGCGGCGACGGCGTAGACCTACGCAAAACCGTGTTGCTGATCGGCACCGAAGAAGGCGTACTGGAAAACTTCGCCGCCTGCGCCCGTGGCGAAGTGCCCAAGCTGCCCTATATCACCGTGGCAGCCCCAAGCGGCCCCGACCCAAGCCAAGCCCCTGCCGGCCAGGACGTGCTGTACATCTACCCGCCGGTAATGCCCACCAACCCCACCGAAGGCTGGGACGCGCTACGCGAGAAGGTGGCCGATCAGGTGACCGAGCAGCTGTACGCCTATATCGACGGCATTGAAGGCAAGGTGATCGGCCGGCATATTGAAGCGGCGCCAGACTTCACCGCACGGCTGAACACCGTAAACGGCTGCGTGGTGCATATCGACACCACCTCGATGCGCTCGGCCACCATGCGCCCGGCGCATGGGTTGGGCGGGGATACGTTGCCGGTGGCGGGACTGTATTTGGGTAGCGCCGGTATTCACCCCGGTGGCGGGGTGAACGGCATGGCCGGCAAGCTGGCGGCTTCGCGGGTTAATGCGTATTTGAAGAAGTAAGGGATCAAAATCAACGGCCCCTCACCCCAACCCTCTCCCGTACACGGGAGAGGGGACTTAATCGCGTAATAGGGATGAACGCCGATCTGTTCCCCTCTCCCGTTTACGGGAGAGGGGCTAGGGGTGAGGGCTGCGGTTTATTCGGTTAGCCCCGTTACGATTGGCTCGCCTTTGCCCCCAACGAAATACTCGCCAGCACAAAATCCGCCGAATACTCCCGCCACGTCGCCATCCCTTCTTCCGAATCGGTATCCACCCCCGCCAACGCCGACATCGAATAGCTATTGGTAAACCACCCCGTGGTCACCAACGACGCGCTGGCCAGCAACAACCGCGGATTAATCCCTGGCCGAAAATCCCCGATCGCCGCCCCACGCACCAATATCGCTTCCAGCTTGCCAATCAATGCCGGCGCCAGCTCCAGAAAGCGGTTGCGCGGTGTTTGGTGGGCGTCGTGGTAGCGGATGCCTTCCAGCGCCAGGCTGCCCAGGAAGGGGTCGAACCGGTACTGGTCAAAGAAGTGATTGAGCAGGGCGCGCATGGCCTGCGGCGGTGGCAGTTGCTCGACGCTGAGGTTCACCAACTCGGACATGATGTTGTCCGAAGACTCATCCAGCACCGCAACAAACAGGCCTTCTTTCTACCAAAACGGCCTAGTCCGCTCGGTGCCAATCGCCCTAATCCTTTTCCAGGTTTTACACCGCCACAGACTCGCCGGCTTCGGTCGGCCATGGGCGGTTTGCGGAAATGTCCGGATGTCGGGGCTCACTGGTAGGGCGGCCGTATTCGTCCCTGTATTCATCAATTACGATCAAACACTGTTTGGCTAGCAATGCGCGTCCATCATTTGCTAGAAGCATTGCGAACAGTTGAGCGCGCAATTCAATCAACGGCAATCCAAACACCTCGAAAGCACCGACCCATTCTTTTGCGGGTCTTCTACCTAGAGCCAAGTTCCGTATCACACTCTGCATACCGTGAGTGGAATGCGCCGTATCGGCATGGCTATTGAAGAGCGCCATGAAGACCTCCTCGTCGGGCATGTTGGCCATCGCTCCCTCTACGATACGCCGGGTCTCACCAGGCGGCAGGGTACGATATCGATTAATCATAGCGGCGCGAAAGTTAGGAAACTTGCAAGCCGATGAAGTCATCTTGTCCGAAAGCCAATAGCGATCACCAATGGGGCTATGGCCCAAACAGAGATGGTTAAGCGCAGATATCGCCGAAGCCTCCGTATCTAGCTTAAGGAGGGCGCTCATCCATTCGAAGTCCTGAAAAAAAGCAGGGTCGTCGGCGAGACGTTCTAGTGCTGTCAGAGCTGCGTCAGAAGGGCCTTGTGGCAAGGTCTGGAGCAAGCGCTTTAACGCATGGGGTCGGCGGAACGGGTCTGGTAACAGTGCAATAGCGTCGTGAACGCTCTCTGGCTCATCCGAAAAGGGAAAAAGATCCACCCAGCCCATCAACTCGCCGCGACTTGCTTCGAGGCGCCAATGTTGTGTTTGGGAAGCGAGAAGTACGTCTCGTATGCCCTCCAACAATAGGGGCGCCGGGATAATCTCGCCTGCACGGGCTGCACATGCGAGTAACCGGTGTTTGCAGCTAGTGGGCTGAGGCAGCGTTAGTAGGCGGTTAATCTCGGCTCTTTTGTCTCCATGCGGAAGGGCAAGAGCGGTCGCGGCGAGCGTCAGAGCGTGCTGTTGTTCAGCGTCGGATCTTGTATCGCTGCCAATCGCGTCAACCGCTGCGAAAATCGCTTCGGCAAAGTCAGACGTCGGGGGAGTCGCCGTAGCGCGTTCTTCCCTACGCGCTAGATGACTCGAGTAATCGGTCCAACTAGCGAAGATGCTTTTTTCTTGGGGGGCATTATCAGTCGACCAGATTCCAAGCAAGGCTGCGGCTGCATCTTGGCCCCAGCGGAGATCGGCAACGCAGCGCATGAGGATGGCGCTTGCCGGCTCATCATGCATCTGCTTGAAAGCGTCGGCATAAATTTGTGTGTATCCAACGGGGATGGGAGCTCTGTGGCCACCAACACTAAGCCGTGCGTTACGAGCAGCATCGTATTCAGCGAGGTCTCGCTCAAGAAGTGCTAGTAACGGCTCAGCCAGTGCTGCATCCGCCAACCTTCCTGCCGCACGCGCCACTTCAGAGGCTGCTTGCCGCGTGGGATGCAAGGCTGAGAGTAATGAATCCATCCAGTTATGGACGACATCACGAAGAACAGAGCGGTGGGCGGTGTCGAATGGCAGCTTGAAACCAGTAATGTTGCTGCCGTGTCGGGCAAGTACATCAGCTAATAAGCCAATTCGACGAGGATCGCTGGTCCGAGCATTAGCGATCAAGGCCGGAACGAAGGCTTCCTGTCGCGTAGCAGAAAGCACGAGCACTAAACGGAAGTGGGCGTCCGCGAGCTGTTTGTCGTAGCGCCCACGCTCCTGCACTTCCGCTTCTATTGCGATCAGTTGTTCGAAAAGTGCCAAAACGGTTGTCGGTCCGATGATTACCGCTGCCGTAATTTGACGGACTGTAGACGTCGCGGAATTAAGAGCCGCCTCGGCGACCGGGCCACTATCGACTAGCGGGGCCCCGGTGAGGTATTCCGCGATGCGATTCGGAAGCGATAAATTGGAGGTGAAACGAGCGATAAGTCCTGCTGCTACGGCGTTCGGGAATGAAGAGAACGCTTGTGAAATTGAATGCTCGAAGAGTTCGCTATTGGCACCTATTTCGGCTGTCGCAATCAGTCGCGATATACGCTCATCCGCGTCCGTTGGTCTTTGGCTGGCGATCCAATCAAGCAGTTGTTCTGGAGGGCAATCGGCTCCAAGCGCCGTTTCACGTATTGAAGTGAGACGCGCATCAAGGTGAGGATCTGTCAGGTGCTCGGGATAGTTCTCTCTACCGAGCGCGCTCCAGGTCGAGTCCAGCGCTTCCGCCATGATTTGGTTCACATGTCGATCACCGCCGCGAAATGCGAGCGATACCACTACGGCAACTACGACCTCAGGATCGGGGTCGGAGGCTGCCAACGTCGCGGCAAGCTCCATTCCGTCGAAACCACTGTTGCCAGCGATCTCGGCAAGGGCGATTTTTCGCTGGGGAGCGGGAAGTGCACGCAAGCGAGCCTCACGATCAGGACCCAAAACACCTGAATGAAAGCGGTCAGCAGCTCGAAATATTGCAAACTGAATCTGATGGTCTGAGCTCGAAGCAAGTGGCCAAACGTACTCTGAGAAGTCCGATTTCCCGGACGTGATCATAAATCGTAAAGCTCGGTCGACAACTCCAGGTGTATGCCAGCGCCCGATGAAGCGCAAAACACGATCACGTAAAGATAGCCATACAGCATCAATGCTCCTATCGAACATTTTTGCAGCTAGAAGCGGGTCTATGCCTAGTGTCTCATCAGCGGCGATCGCCACGGCCTGTCGGCCACCTATGTCTGCACGGGAGAGCCTATCGCACGCAAACAGAACGGACTCTTCCCAGTTTGTTTTATTGAGCACGTTCTCGCGCAGCTTTCTGAGAGCCTCAAGACTTCCTCTCGCCGCAGTTTTCATTAGTTCTTCGACTTCTGCGGCGGCGTACCATTCTTGGAAAAGCTGATGCTGAAAGCTAACTGCGCCATTGGCTCCAGCCATGCGTACCAGTAAGTGCGCATCCACCAAGCTGTCAATAATGCTGCGAGGGTTTGGTGGCGTGCCGATCTGGCCATCCTCAAAAAGTTGGCGCAAAACGCTTGAGACGACACGATTGGCTTTTTCATCAGGAATAACCGTACTAGCGCTGCGGTTAGCCTCAGCTGCGAGGTGGGTTAGCAAGGTCACGTGATGACCAAGCGTGTCCCTATGTAGACGCTCGACTCTTTCCGGGAGAGCTTCGTTGTGTCGTACGAAAATTCCCAGCACGGCTTCCTTGGTTTCGGGGAACGCAACTTCACGGGGTAAGGTCAATAAAGCGTTCAGATAGAGAGGGTTGCCGACAAGTTCACGAACGCCTGCTGTGCGCCACGCCCTGTCAACAAGCTCTTCGCCATCATGACCACGTGCTGAGCGTGCAAGCTCCATCTGTTGGTCATATGAAAATGCTTCGATCTTTACGATTGGACCGATGCTTGGCAGGGTTTGGCGCCGAGAGCTAATAACAATACCGAGTTGAGGATAGTCACGCTGCAGGGCGGTAAGATCGTTTGTTGCCCGAAGACGTGCTTCGGTAGTCAGCTCATTCCAGCCATCAAGTAGCAGCACAAGCTGTCCTTGGTAGGCTAGCGCCATTAAGTGCTGACGTCTGAAGGCTGCGAAGGCGTTACGCCGTAAGATAAAATCGAAAAAGTCTTCCTGGCGGTCTGACCACTCACCTAACGGTACGAGAAGTGGGATCGCACGGTCCTGCGCGACCAAACACTCTGCGAGTTGCACAAGTGTGGTCGATTTTCCAACGCCACCTGGCGCGATGACAGCGACCGGCTCCGCGAGCGCTGTGAGTTCCGCCACACTATCAAGTGTGATGTAGTGCGTAAGTCCACTTTCAAGTCTAAACGTCCGCTCGATAGTTCTTATGGGTCGCCCTCGCGCCGCGCGAAACGATGCAATGTCCGTGATCGTAGTCGCGCGAAGCTTCGCCCCAGCTCCATTGACGGCGTCTGCACTGGGAAAATCCAGTCCACGAAGAAACTCTTCGTCTGCTGCGTCTAGCGCGTCCGAAGGTTTAACCGGCCCGAGGGGCCGACCGCCAGAGATGGAGCTGAGGGCGTGTTGGATAGCATCCGCTTTCCACTGATGGAGCAGCGTTACTGTGTAGCGGATATCGTCTGAGTCGATGAGTTTAGAGCAGCTCTGGCACAGCCATATCCCATTTGATCCGCTGCTGCGTTCGCCTGAGCTCATATTCGGGTCATAGCGTTTGCCGCCTGCAGCGGCAGCTGCGACGTGTGCAGCTACGCCAATGTTGACGCTGCGCTCTTCATCGTGGGCAGGGCCGGACGTCGAGCTCATGCAGGTCGGGTTCGAACAGTGATATCCAACCCTTGCGGCAAGGGCACGAATAGTTTTTGCCGAGAAGTTGTCGCGCACGGACATTTGAGATTATTGCACCAGAGTTTTTAGGACCGAAATGACATTCAGCCGATCATCATAGAATGCTTCGAAAGACGCTGTAACCGAGCCAGTAATAGTTAAAAGCGAATGGCACTTTTGTCGATGGCGTCCATTTCTCATATCTGATTCCCGAAGCGTTCACGTCTTCTCTAAGTTGAGCGTTAGTCTAGAACCTGAGGATAGATAAGGTATGTCACGCTGCTTATTTGTTAGCGGGTGGATGAAAGCATGTTTAAAGAATCGGTAGCTCTTCCTGCCCCAACGAAATACTCGCCAACACAAAATCCGCCGAATACTCGCGCCACGTCGCCATCCCTTCTTCTGAATCGGTATCCACCCCCGCCAACGCCGACATCGAATAGCTGTTGGTAAACCACCCCGTGGTCACCAACGACGCACTGGCCAGCAGCAACCGCGGATTGATCCCCGGCCGAAAATCCCCGCTCGCCGCCCCACGCACCAATATCGCTTCCAGCTTGCCAATCAATGCCGGCGCCAGCTCCAGAAAGCGGTTGCGCGGTGTCTGGTGGGCGTCGTGGTAGCGGATGCCTTCCAGCGCCAGGCTGCCCAGAAAAGGGTCAAACCGGTACTGGTCAAAGAAGTGATTGAGCAGGGCGCGCATGGCCTGGGGCGGTGGCAGTTGCTCGACGCTGAGGTTCACCAGCTCGGACATGATGTTGTCCGAAGATTCATCCAGCACCGCCACAAACAAGCCTTCTTTCGAGCCGTAGTAGTGGTACACCAACTGCTTGGTCACCCCGGCCTCGCGGGCAATTTCTTCCACCCGTGCGCCCGCCAGGCCTTTGCTGGCGAACTCGATGCGTGCCGCTGCGAGCAGGCGGTTCATGGTGTTGCGTTTGCCCTGTTCGCCGCCTTCGGCCGTCTTGCCCTTTACCGCCACATCGCGCTCCTTGTGCCGCGTGATTCATACCTTGAAGCATTTGCTTGCCGGCCATCGTTTGACCCCAGGTCAAACGAAGTGCCGCACCGCCAAAACCACATGCGCATACCATCGGTTCACAGGTTCGGGCTTGCCCACAACACCTGTTGGCACGCTCAAGCACCGAGGCGCCGCAAGGCGGACAGTCTTGGCGCGATGAACAATAAAAACAAGAGACTGTAGGAGATCCTGATGAGCAACGACAGCGCCGCCCTGGACCTGGCAACCGCCTATTCCGCCGTATCGGATTTGTACCGCGGTACCGAATTGGACATTCACGAGGTGTGCCGCCAGCAGCGCCAGATTTCGCCGATCTATGAAGGCGACTTCATTACCCAGTTCGGCGTGCCCACCAACGCCGGCACCAAACAGGGCACCAAGCCCACCTACGCCTTGTTCAAATACCAGGACGTGATGACCGTGCTGCGTGACGGCGCCACCTACACCAGCGGCTTTATCGCCGAAGGCCTGGGCGCGTTTTTCGATGGCCTGATCATTCTGGCCATGGACGGCGACGAACACCGCAAAGTGCGTGCGCTGCTGCAACCGGCGTTTATGCCAGAGACCGTGAACAAGTGGCGCCCGCAGATCGACCAGATCATCCGCGAGGACTACATCCAGAAAATGTTGCCGGACAAGAAAGCCGACCTGATGAAGTTCGGCCTCGAGCTGCCGATTCGCGTGATGTACGCGCTGATGGGCTTTCCCTCCGACGACCCGTCCAAATACAAGCAATACGCCGCCTGGGCGTTGGCCATTGTCGGCGGCAACCAGATCGACCCGGCCAAGATGGACGAAGCGCGTCGCCAGGCGGGTCTGGCCGTAAAAGGCCTCTACGACGCGCTGGCCGACGTGGTGGTCAAACGCCGCGCCGAAGGCAGCCAGGGCGACGACGTAGTCGGGCGCCTGCTGCGCGCCGAATACGAAGGCCGCACGCTGGACGACCACGAGGTGATTACTTTCACTCGCTCCTTGTTGCCCGCCGCCGGCGAAACCACCACCCGTATGTTCGGTTCGGTGATGACCCTGCTGCTGACCACCCCAGGCCTGCTGGAGCGCGTCAAAGCCGATCGCACCCTGATCAACAAGCTGATGGACGAAACCACCCGCTTTGAACCGGTGGCCACCTTCAAGGTGC
The DNA here is from genome assembly GCF_056174845.1 of Pseudomonas sp. CC11G. Taxonomy (NCBI): domain Bacteria; kingdom Pseudomonadati; phylum Pseudomonadota; class Gammaproteobacteria; order Pseudomonadales; family Pseudomonadaceae; genus Pseudomonas; species Pseudomonas sp. CC11G. The sequence continues at coordinate 7,566 of NZ_JBWBZC010000030.1, read as the reverse complement.
GCGAAACCGCCAAGGAAGTGGAATTCCACGGTGTGATCATCCCCAAAGGCTCGTTCGTGCAATGCATGGTGATCTCCGCCAACCGCGACGAAGAGGCCTTCGAAAACGCCCACACCTTCGACATCGACCGCAAGCCAAAACCCTCCTTCGGGTTCGGTTTCGGCCCGCATATGTGCATCGGCCAATTCGTCGCCAAGCTGGAAATCAGCAGCGCGGTAAACGCCATTCTCGACCTGTTCCCCAACCTGCGCCTGGACCCGACCCAGCCGGTGCCGGTGATCAGCGGCGCGCAACTGCGCGGTGTTTCCAAGCTGCCGGTGATCTGGGACTAACAGCGCACTACAACCTCACCTTCAAGCCTTACAAAAACAACAGAGGGCATTATGAGAACGTTCAAAACCATCCCGGAACGCGGCGACTTCGGCTTTCAGCAACTGGTCGGCCCGCACAAGGTGACCGGCGCCTCCATGGCCGCCGAGCGCGGCTTCTTCGGCCTGCAGCTGAGCAAAAGTTCGCCGTTCGGCTCGGTGCGTGACGAGGAGGGCAACATTTATTCCTTCGTGCGCTCGCTGATGGCCCCCACTGGCACGCCGAACCCGACCAAATTCTTCTACCTCAACAACCACGTCGATAACGTCAACCTGCGCATGGACTATCCCAAGATGGCCAAGCAGGCGCTGACGCCGATGCCGGTGCAAACCCTGGAAGGCGACACCGTGCGCTGGACCAACCAGCCGGGCGAAGAAGGCAACGGCTGGGAAATCACCGCCAACAGCGAGCGCCTGACCTGGAAAGAAGAGGGTCTGTTTCACCTCGAAGGCCGTCTGCTCGGCCCGGGCCTGCAGTGGTATTTGCCGGGCGTGGAGTGGGGCACGTTTTACGTGTCGCAGCTGTGGGACATCGCCGGTGTTTGCGAAGGCCGCCCAGTGAAAGGCGCCATGGCCCTGGACCAGTTCTATATGGCCGAAGGCGGCGCCATCCACTTCAAGAAAGACCTGGTGGTGAACAACAACAAGCACGTGATCTGGTGGTCGTTCGTCACCGTTTACAAAGACGGCACCTGGGACACCGGCTCGTTATGGTCGGCCACGACCACCTTGGCTACGCCATTTTCAACAACGAAAAAGGCGAAGTGCGGGTGACCACCGATATCGAAGGCAAGACTGAGCATAAAGACGGCAGCTACTTTCTGAAGAGCGCGGTCATCACCCTGGAAGGCAACGAGCAGTGGGAATTTTTGCCCGACGAGAAGGGCGAGATGATCGACTTCGTCGGCGGCTTCCCGATTACCGCGCAGCAAGAAGGGCGCTGGCGCAAAGTGGGCGACACCCGCGAGCCGTCGCACTGGTTGGGTTGGGGGGAATCGGATCGGCGCAATGGGTCGGCGCGCAATGTGCCGGGTAAAGATCTGTAAAAGATCAAAAACATCGAGGCTGAAGCCTCTCCCACAATGGACCGCAATCTCTTGTGGGAGAGGCTTCAGCCTCGATGCTCTTAGCGGCATTCGACAAACCATAACAACAAGGACCCGCGATGAAATTCCGTGACAAAGTCGTCCTCATCACCGGCGCCGGCCGTGGCATGGGCCGGGCCATTGCCCTGGCCTACGCCCGCGAAGGCGCCAAATTGGTGGTCAGCGCGCGCACTGCCAAATACGGCGAAGAAACCATCCAGCAAATCATCGACATCGGCGGCGAAGCCTGCCTGGTCGGTGGCGATATCGCCGACCGTGAAGCCATCAAGGCCATGGTGCAGGGCGGCGTCGAGCGCTTTGGCGGCCTGGATATCGTGGTGCACTGCGCTGCCGACACCAGCAGCGGCCTGATGGCCGAGATGGCCGACGACGTGTTCGACCATATCGTGCGCAGCAACGTGCAATCGCTGTTCTGGCTGGCCAAAGACAGCGCGCCATACCTGTCCAAAGCCGTCGACAAAGGCCGGCTCATCTTTATTTCCTCCGGCGAAGCCAACCGCAAATACACCCCGCGACTAATCGCCTACGGCTCCACCAAAGCCTTTATGAACGCCTTTGCCCGCGGCCTGGCCGTGGAATTCGGCGCGATGAATATCCTCGTCAACGTGGTCGAGCCCGGCCTGATCGGCACCGACCATATGCACGAAACCCTGGGCGATGACCTGCCGCATAAAATCGCCGCGCACTTTCCGGTCGGGCGTTTGGGGCAGTCGCAAGACATCGCCAACGCCGTGCTGTTTCTCACCTCCAACGAAGCCTCGTATATCACCGGCACTTCGCTGCTGGTCGACGGCGGCGCCACCATGATTGCCCTGCCGAAAATCGACGAAATCCTCAAGGGCCACTAAGCAGTTGCAGGAGAACGGGTCATGCATAACAACAAGAACGAACACGGCAACGATTTTTCCGAATTCAAACGCGGCTGGCGCGTGGTGCTGCTGGGCCTGTTCGGCATCTGCACCAGCATCACCGCCGCCTTGCTCTACGCCTTCGGCACCCTGGTAATTCCGCTGGAACAAGCCTTCGGCTGGAGCCGTGGCGACCTGCAAGCCTCCATCACCTTTCTGTTCGCCGGCGTGGCCATTTCCACCCAGGTGGTGGGCTGGCTCTACCGCCGCTTTGGCCTGCGCCGGGTGGCGCTGTTTTCCATCGTGCTGCAGATAGTCGGCTACTTCGCCATCACCCAGATTCAGGGCTCGATCGGCTGGCTGTATTTTGCGTTTTTCACCATGCCCATCGTGTGCGCCGGCACCATCGCCATCACCTGGACGCAGCTGGTCAACCTCTGGTTCGAACGTAACCGTGGCCTGGCCCTGGCGGTGATTCTCTGCGGCACCGGCCTGATGGCCATGGTGCTGCCACCGCTGCTCTCGCGCCTGATCGCCGCCTACGGCTGGCAAGCCGGTTTTATCGCCTTGGGCGCCATGCCGCTGCTGTTCACCTTGCCGCTCTCGCTGCTGTGGCTGCGCCTACCGGCCGAGCGCGTGAGCGTGGATGCCGTCACCCAGGAAAAAACCGTAGAACTGCACGGCGTCACCTTCAAAGAAGCGCTGCGCTCCGGCGTGTACTGGGGCTTTAACGTCGCGCTGATTCTGTCGGTATCGCTCACCGTCGGCATGGTCACCAACATGGTGCCGATGCTGATCAGCAAAGGCCTGACCGCGCAGGACGCCGCCCAGGTGTTCAGCACCTTCGGCATTTCCATCATCGGTGGGCGCTTGCTGGTGGGTTACCTGCTCGACCGCTACTCGCCATCCCTGGTGGCCGCCATCAGCCTGGCGCTGCCGGCCGTGGGCTGTCTGATTTTCCTGTTCGGCGGCGCGCATAGCATTCCGCTGCTGATACTCGCCACCCTGTGCATCGGCGCCAGCGCCGGCGCCGAATTCGACCTGGCGGCCTTCTTGATGGCCCGCTACTTCGGCCTGAAGGACTACGCGCGCATCTTCGGCCTGCACCTGTGCCTGATCACCATCGTCTCCGGCCTGGTGCCCATGCTGTTCGGCCACCTGTATGACGTGTACGGCAGCTACTCGGCCGTGCTGGTGTGCTGCTTCTGCTGCGCCCTGATCGGCCCCGGCATTTTACTCTGGCTGAAAATGGAACCCGCCTTTCAAGCCCGCCAACGCCAACTCCACCAACAACACGCCTAAGCAAAGGACGACCGAGATATGAGCATGGACAAACAGGCCATCGAACACTTCCTGCACGGCCAGATCGATGCGTGGAATAGCGGCGACAAAGAAGCCTTTTTCGCCCACTACCGCAGCGTGTCACCCAACGGGTTGAGCATCGAATACGTCGGCAAACCGCTACACGACGCCTGGCAGATTCTTGAAGGCATGTGGGCGCAGCAACAGCCCAAAATTCGTGTGGAAGTGCGCCAATGCATCGTCAACGGCACCGAGGCGGCGTGTCACCACCTCAACGCGTTTCGCGAAGGGGAAGGGGGCATCGAGACGATTGAGTTGTACAAGTTTGAAGAGGGGAAATTGGCGGTGCGGTATTTCATCAATATGTAGGGGTTGAGTGTTGTTCAGTCCGATCGTTATGGCGGCAGAGCGTGCACGCCATAGCTCGAACCGCCCACCGGTTTTCTAATCAAACTTCACCGGCGCCTCCCATATCGCCAGCAACACGCAACCTTCGCGGCTACTGACCTGATGCGACGTGCCGGGCTCGTTGATGCACAGCGCGCCCTCGCCGTAACTGCCGCGCTCATCGCCCTGTTCGCCGCGTAGCACCATCAGGTATTCAAGGCCGGTGTGGGTGTGGCTTGGCACGGCGGCACCGGGGCATAGCGCAACAGCGCGCAGCACACGCCCCGGCCTGGCACCGTGTGCAGCGGCACTATTTCCACACCCTCGCGAAAGGGCTCCCAGGCCAGTTGTGGATCGCCTGGGTCAAGGCGCAACAAGTTACGCCACAGTAGCGGGAAGTCTCCCATAGCTCGTGCTCCCATCAGGCCAGCGCCGCCAGCAGGTTCATTGAATTGGCCACCGCGCCGAACACGCCACCTTGCATGTGGATCATGTGTAGTGCGGCCCGGTGATTTGCCGGGTCTGTCGCGGCGCAGCAGTCAGCCAGCAGCACGCATTCGTAGCCGCGGTCGTTGCCTTCACGCATGGTGGTGTGCACGCACACGTCGGTGGTGATGCCGGTAAGAATCAGATTACGGATGCCCTGCGTGCGCAGGATCAGGTCGAGGTCGGTGGCGCAGAACGAGCCTTTGCCGGGTTTATCGATGATCACTTCGCCCGGTGCAGGTGCCAGTTCGGGAATGATTTCCCAGCCCGGCTCGCCGCGCACCAGAATCTTCCCGCAGGGCCCCGCATCGCCGATGCCCGCGCCGATTTGCCGCGAGCGCCAGCGTTTGTTGGCGGGCAGATCGGCCAGGTCCGGGCGATGCCCCTCGCGGGTGTGGATGATAAAAAAGCCCAGCTCACGCAGGCGCTGCAACACGTTGTTGATCGGAGCAATCGGCGCGCGCGTCAGGGCGATGTCGTAGCCCATGGTGTCGACGTAGCCACCCGCGCCACAAAAGTCGATCTGCATGTCGATGATAATCAGCGCGGTGTTGTCCGGCCGCAGGTCACCATCGAAGGGCCAGGCGTAGGGCGTGCTTTCGAGATATCGGGTCATGGCTGCTCTCCTATGCCGCCGTTTCGCTTTCGCCATGCATTGGCATCGGCAGGGGGGAGGGCTGCTTTTCACCGACAAAGTACGCACAACTGGCCAGCGTGCCCGCCACCATCAGATAAGCCAGCGCCACCAGCGGCGTCTGGGCGATGCCGATGTGTTCGCCGTGCATAAAGCCGAAGAAGGTCAGCAGCGAGCCGGCCAAGGCGAACGCCGAAGCACGCCAGAGCTGCCGCTCAATCACAAATGCCGCGATGGCACCCAAGATCAAGCCACCCAGAATCGCGCCGCCGCCCAGCACCGCCAGGCCTTCATACAGCACGCCAGTCTGGCCGAGCTTGTCGAACCCGACGGCGGCCGCGCTGGTGCCAGCGGCGCCCAGCGCATTGTCGATCTGCAATTTGCCCCAGGCCGCGAGGTGCGGCATCAAGGCCAGAATGATGGCGGGCGCATGGCTTTTCGGAGTTTCCTGGAAAGCCTGGGCGCCGATCAGCATGCCGATATAGAGCAGGATCGGCGAAATGGCGACCACCGGAATCACCGAGCTCATCAGCGCGATGACGCCAAAAGTGCACAGCAGCAGCACGATGACGCCAGTCGCTGCCGAGTAACCGATCCGTCCGCCCATGGCCTTCCAGCCCGGATGGCCGATGTACACCGCGTTGATAAACGGGTTGCCCATCAGGCAGCCGACCAGGCTGATAACGCCATCGGCGGTCAGCACCTGCGTGGTCGGAAAGCTGTCGCCCGCCACGGCGGCGCTCTCCACGTTGTCCATGGCTTCAACTAGGTCATAGATACCGAACGGAATCGCGGTCACCAGAATTACGCCGAGGAACTCGAAACCGGAGAACACATGGCCGAAGGCAGGCAGCGGTACTGAAAAGCCGAAGCTGGTGATGGCCTGGGAGACTTTTGCCAGGCTCATGCCGCCGAAGTTGTAGCCCAGCGCCGTGCTGCCCCAGGCGATCAGCGTACCCACGGCGATGGCCACCAGCCCGGCCGGAATGCCGCGGAAGTACCGCACATTGCCGAACCAGCTGGCGAGAATGATGGCGAAGCAGACCACGCCGATTATCGGCGTCATGTACATCTCCAGCGCCGGCCGCAGCGAGATAAACGCCACCGAAACACCGGCCAGCGTGCCGAGCAGCGCCGCGCGCGGGGTGATTTTGCGGATAACTGGCGCGATAAAAGCGCCGAGCATCAGCACGAAGCTCTGAATGAACACCCACGTCAGGCCGGCTTCCCAGCCGCGAATGGGGTCACCGGTGGTGAGTGCAATCGGCAGCATGATGACGAAGGTGACGACGAACATATGCGGCACGCTGATGCCCGAGGGCAGGGCGCATACATCGCTGCGCCCGGTCTTCTGCGCCAGGCGGTACGCCAGCCAGGCGTAGTACAGCGTGCTCAGGCACAGCATCAGGCCGGTCGCCGGCAGAATGCGCCCGAAGACGATGTCCGCCGGCATCTTCACCACATAAAGCAGCAGGCCAGTCATCACCAATACGTTGACGAGGATGTTCGTGCCGAAGCCGAACAGCGCATTCCAGTCGCCTGGGGTCCACAGCCGGGGTTTGAACGTTTCTACGCTTGCCATGCCTTAATCCTCCAATGGTACTATCCAGACCAACCCGGCCGCACAGGGCGTTACCGGCTCAACGCTCCAACGCTTCCAGCAGTTTTTCTGAATCCGACACCCAGCCGAATATCCCGCCCTGGGCCGACACCATGTGCAGCGCCGACTCATGGAACGCAGGGAAATAAGAGGCGCAGCAATCGCCGAGGACCACGCAGCGGTAGCCGCGATCATTGCCCTCGCGCACGGTGGTGTGGACGCACACCTCCGTAGTAACGCCGCAGACCAGCAGGTTCTTGATGCCGCGATTGAGCAAAATCGCGCCCAGGTCGGTGGCGTAAAACGAGCCCTTGCCCGGCTTGTCGATCACCACCTCGCCAGGCAGCGGATACAGCTCGGCGATGATGTCGTGGCCCGGCTCGCCACGAACGAGGATGCGGCCCATCGGGCCGAGGTCGCCGATGCGCTTGCTCGGCTCACCACGCAGCACCTTTGCAGGCGGTGCGTCGGACAGATCAGGGCGATGCCCTTCGCGGGTATGGATCACCATCATTCCCAGCGCTCGTGCTGCGGCCAGCACACGGCCGCAGGGCGCGATGGCGCTGCGCAGCAACGACACATCATTGCCCAGCGTTTCGCCGAAGCCGCCCGGCTCCACGAAGTCGCGCTGCATATCGATGATCACCAGCGCGGTGCTCGACAGGTCGAGCGAAACCGGCCGGGTTCGGCCTGCAGCATGATCGACGCCATTCCAGTTCCTCCAGGCATTACTGATCAGCGCTGACGGTAAGGTGTGCAAACCCGTTCAGCGCCCGCTTGTTGTGCGCAAAAGTCCAACCATGAACTCATTGTTGTATACAACGATGATGAACAA
>NZ_JBWBZC010000029.1:0-57987 GCF_056174845.1 Pseudomonas sp. CC11G | reverse complement strand
TGGAAGGGATGGGCAGCAAAGCCATGGTGTGATCGTTTCATATGGCGACGTGCTGTTCGCCGGCACATTGTCGACGTGCTGTGTGAAACCCCCGGGCGATCTGGTGATGGTGGTCGACACTGCGTGGCAGGAGAGCGTCAACCGCGACCGCGACGCCGATTACGTGCATACCTCGTCGGCTATTCGCGCATGCACCACAGCCGTCCGTGCACCTCAGCGTGTGAGCAAACGCCTGGAAGATAGCGAGATACACGGCGAGTGGATGGGCTTTGTAAAAATGTCGGCTGGCATTCTGCCGACGGTGCGTGAAGTCACGCAGGGCTGCTGGCAACGTCCGAGCAAGCGAAGATGACCAGCCTGCTGAATGCGCTGGTCGAGCAGGGGCATGCCGTTCGTGTCGTCTACCTGACCGGGCACTGGCTGGATATTGATACCGAAGACGATCTGCTCGACGCGGAGAATTTTTGATGGTGTCGGCTCAGGCGTTATCGCCGCAGCCCAGCAGCGCGGTTTCGGTTTGTGGACCGGGGTGCCGTGTTCGTACCTGCAGCGTTGATCAACGGGTGATTGCCGACCAGTCGCTGCGCTATGTGCCAGCGGCCAATGAAGGCGATGCCGTGGCGATCGCGGCCGGTGCGCAAATTGGCGGTGTCGCGGCTGTTGCCATGATGCAGAACTCGGGCTTGGGCAATGCGGTCATCCACTGACCTCCTTGCTGCATACCCACCGCATTCCCTGCCTACTGATCGTGACGTTGCGCGGTGATCCCCACGGCGAAGCCGATGAGCCGCAACATGAGCTGATGGGCTCCATTACGCCAGCGATGCTGGAGTTGATGGAGATCCCCTGGGCGTACTTCCCACCTGTGACGAAGACATTGACGCCTGCCTCGACGCCGTCGTTGCTTGGCAGCAAAACGAGGCACGGCCTTATTGCCTGGTGATGCGCAAGGGCAGCGTGGCGGCCAATCCGGCGCCTACGCTGACGCCGATGCAGCCGCCATCCACACCGGCACCCGCAGCGCCAGTTGTCGCTCCGCATGCCAGCAGAAACCAGATGTTGGCGGCTGGGCAGCAGGCCGCGGAACTCACGATCTTATTGTGGCCACACGGTTACACCGGCCGTGAGCTGTATGCGCTGAACGACCGGGCCAACCAGCTTTATCTGGTCGGTGCTATGGGCTGTGCGTCGAGCGTTGGGCTGGGGTTGGCGCTCGTTGCCCGCAAGCACGCGTCATCGTGCTGGACGGGGACGGCGCCGTGCTGATGCGCATGGGGGCCATGGCCACCCTGGGTTATCAAGCCCCCGCCAACTTGGTCCATGTGCTGCTCGACAACGGCATGCACGAGTCCACCGGTGGGCAAGGTACGATCAGCCATTCTCTGCATTTGAGCGCCGTGGCCACGCAGCTTGGTTATGCCCAGGTACACGATATTCATGAACCCGCGGCATTATCGGCGTTGCTCAAGCATGCCACCTCGGGCCTGACTTTTGTGCGTGCGCTGATCACCCCGGGCGTGGTCAGTCCGCTGCCGCGCCCGGCGGTGGGGCCCATTGTGGTCACCGAACGTTTGCGCCAGCAGGTTCAAGGCCTGTCCAAACACGCTAAAAGGAGTGAGCTGTGATTTGATGAACCCAGGGCCTGTGACACTTTCCCCGCGTGTACGGGAAGCGTTGTTAGGTGAAGACCTTTGCCACCGGGAGGCCGAGTTCGCCGCGCTGACGTTGAGCTTGCGCCAACAGATACAGACGCTTTACGCGGCTGGCGGATATACCGCCGTCATGCTGACCGGTTCCGGCAGCTGCGCCGTCGAAGCCATGCTGGCGACTTTCGCACCGCGCAGCGCACCGACGCTGGTGGTGTGCAATGGCGTGTATGGCGAACGCCTGGCGCAGATGCTGGAGCGCCAGGGCAAACCGGTGCTGATCAGCAAGCAGCCATGGGGCGAGGCCATCGACCTGGTTCAGGTTGGCGAGCTGCTGGAGCTGCATCCCGAAACCGCCTGTGTCGCAGTTATCCACCACGAAACCACCACGGGCCGCCTGAACGCTCTGGACGACTTGGCGGCGCTTTGTCAGGCCCGTCAGGTCGGTTTGCTCATCGACGCCGTCAGCAGCTTCGGTGGTGAAGCCATCGACTTCGACCGCTGGCAACCGCAGGCCGTGGCAGCCACCGCCAACAAATGCCTGCATGGCGTTCCAGGGGTGGCAATGGTGCTGGGGCGCGACGAATTGCTGGCCCAGCGGCGCGGATTTTCCCCGGCCTTGTACCTCGATCTGGAGCAGTACGTAACGCCGCAGAAAGACGGCTGGTCGCCTTTCACCCAAGCCGTTCAGGGCTATATGGCATTGCAAGCGGCACTCGTCGAGTTGCAGGAGCAAGGTGGCTGGGACGCCCGTCGCGCACGCTACCAGGCGCTTACCGACCGTATCCGTCAGGCCCTGGCCGAGTGGGGTGTGCAGCCCTTGCTGGACCCCGCGCAGAGCTCCAGCATGCTGACGGCCTATCACTTGCCGGAAATGGTGAGCTACGCCGCTTTGCATGATCATTTGAAGGCCGACGGTTTTACCATCTACGCCGGTCAAGGTGGGCTTGCCAGCACGATCTTCCGTATCGCCACCATGGGCGACATTGGCGACGAGGACATTGATCGCTTTCTCACCTCGCTGGGTGCGCTTTTGCATAAAGGACAGCTATGACTACACGCATTGAAGTGGCGGTGATCCTGGCGGCAGGCAGAGGCCAGCGCCTGGGGCCGGCCGGGGTGGAGAAACCCAAGGGCTTTATGCAGTTCGGCAGCAAACCGATCATTCAGGAATCGGTGGAAAAGCTCCTGGAAGTGGGCATCACGCGCATCATTCTGGTCGTTGGCCACCTCGCCTCGTACTACGAAACGTTCGCCGCCCAATACCCAGGCGTAATCGAACTGGTCTACAACCCCGACTTCGCCATCTCCGGCAGCATGAATTCGCTGTTCCGCGCCCGCGAGCTGATCAACCAGGACTTCTTGTTACTTGAGTCGGACCTGGTCTATGAGCGGCGTGCGCTTCCCGCCGTGCTGGCCGCCGGCGGCGAAACGGTGCTGTTGGTATCCGGCGCCACCGGGTCGAACGATGAGGTGTATGTCGAGGTGCAGGGCACGCAACTGCACAACCTCTCCAAACAGCGCGCCCAACTGCAAGGCGAGGTGATTGGCGAACTGGTGGGTATTACACGTATTGCCCTCGCGTGTTTTGGCCCTATGTGTCGCTATGCCGAAACCGTGTTCAAAGAGACGTTGCTGCTGGAGTACGAGCAGGCATTGGTGGCCGCCGCACGGGACGTGCCGGTGAATTGCCACCTCATCGATGACTTGCAGTGGTCGGAAATCGACACCGAAGAACATCGCACCCGTGTGATCGAGCGCGTGTATCCACGCATTCAACAGCGTGACGAGGCCTATCAGGCGGAGCGCGGGTTATGAGCTGGCATGACGTGTGGAGTCGGCGCGCACCCAGCGAGGGTCGCGATCAGTTGCAAACCCTGATTGAGCTGGACGGTTTTGACAGCGGAGCGGGGCGCATCGAAGCCGATGACTGGCTTGAATACACCCACCTGGTCGCCGACAAGCTTGCGTTGCAGCCAGGCGACAGCCTGTACGAAATTGGTTGTGGCTCCGGCGCATTGCTGTACCCGTTGGCCGCCCGTGGCATCGCGGTGGGTGGCGCCGATTACGCGGCGAACTTGATTGATCATGCGCGTGCCGCCATTCCCGAAGGCTTGTTCGAGGCCACCGACGCACGCCTGGTAAGCGCTGAGCCGCAGTTCGATGCGGTGATTGCCAACAGCGTGTTTCAGTACTTTGCCGATCTGGATTACGCCAATGCCGTGCTCGACGTGATGTTTGCCAAAGCCCGGCGCTGCGTGGCGGTGCTGGAGCTGCCGGACCTGCAACATGCCGAGCTGGCCGAACGCATCCGCCGGGACCACCTGAGCGAAGAAGAGTACGAGCGTAAATACCGCGGCTTTGCCCATCAGTATTACGCCCGTGACTGGTTTGCCGAACAGGGCCGGCGGCGCGGTTTTCGCGTTGAGCTGAGCGAGCAGTTCGTGCCCAATTACGCGCAGAACAGCTATCGCTTCAACTGCTTTTTCTTTAAATGAATTTCGACTCACTGTGATCGGCTGTTTGTTCAGCTGATCGAGATTCTGGCGGATTGATCATGTCCAAGGCTTTCACCTCGATTACTTTCTTTCACAGTGATGACTGCGAAAAACAGGCCGTAGCGCCCATTGCCGAAGAAGCGCAGCGACGCGGCTTTAATGTGCGTTTCAGTGGCGACCTTAGTGAGCGCGTGGAGATCGGCGTTTATTGCCAGCACGCCTGCAAGCCCAATGCAGATTTCTCGATCATCATGCTGCACGACCTGGCCCAGCGGCACGATATCTGGCCACAGTTCTGGAACACCGAGCCTTGGCACCATTTCGACATGGGCCTGGTGCCGGGCAATGCATGGAGCGATCGCTGGGCGACGCAGGCCGGTTCAGTGCAAGCGTGGCCCAAACTGGGCGTCTTCAATGTGGGCTGGCCCAAGGCTGATCTGATTTATCGCGACCGCGAACGGTTTGCTGATGAAGCCAAAAAACTGCGCGAGAGCCTGGGGCTCAAGCATGAGCACACGATTCTCTACGCACCCTCGTGGGAGAACGATGGCAAACAGGACGACTTCGTTCGTGCGCTGATTGATCTACCGGTCAATCTCCTGCTCAAGCAGGCGCCGTGGGCACCTGAATACACCGGCGTGTGGAACAACATCCATGCGATGAACGATCTGCACCGCGGTATTGCCGACAACGTGCATATTGTCGACCCGCGCGTGAGCATCATGTATTGCATCGGCCTGGCCGACGCCCTGGTCTCGGAAGAGTCGAGCGTGCTGATCGAAGCGGCTTTGCTGGATGTGCCGGCGATTTCCGTGACCGACTGGATGATCCCCGACCGCAATCCGCCACGCCCGGCCAGCGTACCGTTCGACCATGTGCTGAAAACCACCAAGGCGCACTTGCGCGGCACCATCGAAGCGCTGCTCAAAGACCCGCAGGCGGCGAAACAGAGTGCGCGTGCGTTGCGCGATTTCCACTTCAGTCACTTCGGCGAAAGTGCCAAGCGCGTGATGGACCTGCTCGAAGCCGCGCTGCAGAAAAAACCGTTGCCGCAACCACACCTGGCGGCTCCCATCGGCCACGCCGATTTGCGCCCGGCACCGCACAAACGCAAGTTGACCGAGTTTGTTCGCGACCGCGCATCCGGCGTATGGACTGGCGGCACGCAGACCCACTTCGGTTATTCCGATGGCGACGGCACCGAGCAGAAAATTGGCCATATCGTAGCCAGTGCCAACGACGTCAGCGTGTTTTCCCCTGAGCTGGTGAGCCAGATTGACGACTGGCCTAGCGAGTACCACTTCTCCCCGCGACGGGCCAACCTGTTCCGCTGGCTCGATGGTTTGGGCAGTGACGTCAAAGTGCTCGAACTGGGCTGCGGTTGCGGTGCGATCACCAAAACCCTGGCCGAGTCAGGGTGCCAGATCGATGCGGTCGAAGGTTCTCCGCGCCGTGCCGGCATCGCCGCACAACGGGTTCGTGAACACCCGAACGCGCGAATTTTCCATTCCAACTTCCAGGACATCGATTTCGAGCCGCAATACGACATCGTCACCCTGATTGGCGTGCTCGAATATTCGCCGGTGTACCTTAACGCCGAAGACCCGTTTATTGCCGGCCTGAAAATGGCAGCCAGCGCTTTGAAGCCCGGCGGCATGCTGGTATTTGCCATCGAGAACAAGGTTGGCCTGAAGTATTTCGCCGGCATCAGCGAAGACCACTGCGCCACCCCGTATTACGGCGTGGAAAACCGCTACGACGTGCACGACGCGACCACCTACGGCAAACGCCAGCTCACCCGCCGCCTGAAAAAAGCCGGCTTTGCGCAGGTCGACTTCTTCTACCCATACCCCGATTACAAGCTACCGGAGGTGATCCTTTCCGAGCGCGCGGTGCAGAACGAAGACTTCAATACTGGCGACCTGATTTCGCACCTGGAAACCGCGACTATTTCAATGCCGGCAAGACCCAGTTCAACCTGCCGCTGACCTGGGAAACCATTGGTGACGAAGGGTTGGTCGGTGAAATGGCCAACTCCTTCCTGATCTTCGCCCGTCCTGAGCCCGGCGAACGCTTCGCCCGGCCAGGGCTGCTGGCGCAGAAATTCACCGACAGCCGCGCACCGGCCTATAACTGCGTCACCAGTTTTATCGACGACGGCGCCGGCGGCATCAACGTGGTGAAAACCCCGATGGTGCCGGAAAGCAAACGTCTGGATCAGCGCATCGATGTGCGCCAGGTGTTGACCAACGAGCGCTATGTGAGCGGTCGCAATCTGGGCGGTCTGATCAAGCGAGCGATGATCAAGGGCAAGCAGCCGCGTGCCTATCGTCTGCTCAAACTGTGGCTGGAAACGGTGCGCAAGGAAGCCGTCGATGGCTTCTTGCCGCCTGAGTGGCTGGACGCCATTCCGGCCAACATGATTCTCGACGACGACGGGCAGTGCCATTTCATTGACCGTGAATGGCATTACTCGGAGCCGCTGCCTCTGGATCTGCTGATTTATCGCAGCCTGGTGGTAATTGCCCTGGAGCTGGGCGAGGTGTTCTACCCACAGAACTTCGAGCAACGCATCAAGGCGCTGTGTGAAGTGTTGGGTGTGGACTATTCGGCCGAGCAGTTGAGCCGGGTGAGCCAGTTGAACGCGCAGACCGGGCATATTCATTTCGATGGCGGTCTGTGGAAGGCCGATCGTTATCGCTCGCAGCAGCAGGTGGCGGCGCCGAGCGCCGGGGTCAGCTATTCCGAGTGGATTTCCAGCCGGCAAGTGGCGGTGAACCTCGAGGTCATTCAGGCCCGTATCGACAGTTGGCCTCTGCCACCGCGCATCGCCGTGATCGTGGTGGACAGTGGTCAGTCGCCTGAACAGTTGCAGCACTCGGTAGCGCGGCTACAGGACCAACTGTATCCGCCGGCCAGCACCTGGGTGATCTCCAACGCGGTTGCGCCCGCCCTGACCGACGATACGCATTGGGTGGCCGCCGGCACGAACTGGCAGGCCAGCCTTAATGCGCAGATGGCGACTATCGAAGCCGACTGGTTCTACCTGCTGCATGCGGGCGACCAGCTCGACCGGTTTGCGCTGCTATTGCTCGCCGACACCATCATCAGCAAACCCGACATGCTCAGCTGCTACAAGCGACGAGAACGTGCGGGATAACGATCTGTACCACAGCCCGCTGTTCAAGCCGGATTTCAGTCTGGACATGCTGCGCAGCTACCCCTACGTGGGCCGGACATTGGCGTTCAACCGTGACCGCTATATAGAGCTGGGCGGGTTCAACGAGCGCTTCGGTGAATTGGCGCCCCACGACTTGATGTTCCGCATGGTCGAAAGTGTTGGCCTGAACGTGGTTGGCCATATCAGCGAAGTGCTGGTGCATACCGGGCAGTCGTTCGGTAAGTGGCTGTCGCTGCCTGAAGTGGTCGGGCATTCCCCGGCCATGGTCGCGGCCCACCTCGAGCGCCTGGAGCAGCCCCACGAAATTCTTGAAGGTGCACTGCCCCTGATCAACCGGGTGCGCTACCAGCATGCGGCCCAGCCGCTGGTTTCCATCCTGGTGCCGACCAAGGACCAGCTGCCGATTCTGCAGCGGTGCATCGAGAGCCTGATCGAGAAAACCAGCTACACCAATACGAATTGCTGATCATCGACAACAACAGCGAGACAACTGAAGCCAAAGCCTGGCTGCAGGGGTTGGAGGACCTGGGCAGCGAGCAGATTCGCGTGCTGCGCTATCCCAAGCCGTTTAACTTCTCGGCGATCAACAACTTCGCGGCGCAGCAGGCCCGCGGTGAATACCTGGTATTGCTGAACAACGACACGGCGGTGATTCAGGCCGACTGGCTGGAGAACCTGCTTAACCATGCACAGCGCGCCGAGGTTGGTATGTCGGCGCCAAACTGCTGTACCCCGATGGTCGGGTGCAGCACGGCGGTGTGGTGTTGGGCCTGAGCGGCCCGGCTGACCATCCGTTCCTCGGTGACCCGGGCGATGCGCCCGGTTATATGCACCGGTTGCTGGTTGATCAGAACTACACCGCAGTGACCGCCGCCTGCCTGATGATTCGTAAATCCCTCTACGACGACGTTGGTGGGATGGATGAAACGGACTTCAAAGTTTCCTATAACGACGTCGACCTGTGCATCAAGGTGCGGTACGCCGGCTACCTCACGGTGTGGACGCCTTACGCGTTGGTGATGCACGAAGGCAACGTCAGCCAGAAGAGCGTTGACCCAGCCACGCAGGAAGCCAAGCTCAAACGCTTCAAAGGCGAGCAGGACGGCATGTACCGCAAGTGGTTGCCGTGTTGGCGCGTGACCCGGCTTACAACCGCAACCTCAATCTGGAAAAAACCGGTTTCGAGATGGACCTGCGTCGTCTGCGGCAGTGGCAGCCGTTCTCGCAACCATTACTGCCGCGGATTCTCTGCCACCCGGCCGACCGTTCCGGTTGCGGCCATTACCGGGTGCGGCAACCGTTTGCCAGCATGCAGCGGGCAGGGCTGGTGGAGGGAGGTCTGTCCGAAACCTTGCTATTGCCGGTCGAGATGGAGCGCTTCGAGGCCGACTCGGTGATTCTGCAACGTCAGGTCACGGATGCGCAGTTAGATGCTATCGGCGATATGAAAGCGTTCAGTGGTGCTTTCAAGGTCTATGAGCTGGACGATTACCTGCCCAACCTTCCGCTGAAAAGCGTGCACCGGGCGGATATGCCGAAAGACATTCTGCGTTCGCTGCGCCGTGCCCTAGGCCTGGTTGACCGTTTTGTTGTGTCGACCGAGCCGCTTGCCGAAGCCTTTGGCGATTTGCACTCCGATATCCGCGTGGTGAAAAACCGCTTGCCGACCGACTGGTGGAGCGGTTTGCAAAGCCAGCGACGGGTAGGGCGCAAGCCTCGCGTCGGCTGGGCCGGTGGCGTGGGCCATACCGGTGACCTGGAGCTGATCGCTGATCTGGTGCGCGATCTGGCGGGCGAGGTGGAGTGGGTGTTCTTCGGCCTGTGCCCGGAAAAACTCAAACCCTATGTGCACGAGTTCCACCGGGGAGTGCCTATCGAGCGATACCCGGCGGTGCTGGCGACACTCGATCTTGACCTGGCCCTGGCGCCGCTTGAGCAGAACCAGTTCAACGACTGCAAGAGCAACCTGCGGTTGCTGGAATACGGCGTACTGGGTTTCCCGGTTATTTGCAGCGACGTGGTGTGCTACCGCGATGGTTTGCCGGTGACTCGAGTGAAAAACCGCTACAAGGACTGGATGGATGCGGTGCGTATGCACCTGTCGGATCTTGATGCCACAGCCGAGGCGGGAGACAAATTGCAGGCAGTCATCAAACGTGACTGGATGCTGGAAGGCGAAAATCTGCAGAACTGGGCGAAGGCCTGGCTGCCGGATTAACGCGCTGGCGGCGCCTGTAGGCTAGGCTTTAGCGGTATGAAAGGGTCAGTTATGAAAATAACTGGCCTTTTTTTATGGGTGTCAAAAAACGGTGGGTTGCGAACGCAGCTTGGCTAAGTGTTGAACTGTATTGATTTTTGGCGCCATGAATTCGCGAGGTCGGCATTTTTTAGCTCGTTTTATTGATCGTTTTTTGCTCAGTGAGGACAAAATCTTTAAGAGAGCCCTTTAGTTCTGCGGGCCCTGCCGATACAGAAGTTGTGGAAACGGTTTGCACCGGTTCGGCAAGCAGCCAGCAAAATATTTGAAAATTTTGCTAAAGCTCCAAGAACAAGCGCCGATAAACACTTCGAATGCGAATTCTAGGGGCGCCTGAGCTGCAGGCCCTGAACGTCGCAAGCTCAGGCAAATACTAGGTACTCGGGAGACGCCCAAATGGCACTTACAGTTAACACGAACATTGCTTCGCTCAACACTCAGCGCAACCTGAACGCCTCGTCCAGCTCGCTGAATACCTCGCTGCAACGTCTGTCCACCGGTAACCGCATCAACAGCGCCAAAGACGACGCCGCCGGTCTGCAGATCTCTAACCGTCTGACCAACCAGATCAGCGGCCTGAACGTAGCGACCCGCAACGCCAACGACGGTATCTCGCTGGCGCAAACCGCTGAAGGCGCGCTGCAACAGTCGACCAACATTCTGCAGCGTATCCGTGACCTGTCCATTCAGGCAGCCAACGGTTCGAACAGCGACACCGACCGTGCCGCTCTGCAAAAAGAAGTATCGGCCCAACAAGCTGAATTGAGCCGTATTGCTGACACCACCACCTTCGGTGGTCGCAAACTGCTCGACGGTTCGTTCGGTACCACCAGCTTTCAGGTGGGTTCCAACGCTTACGAAACCATCGACGTTTCGCTGAAAGATGCCTCCGCGACTTCCCTGGGTTCGTACCAGGTGGGTGGCGGTGCTTCGACCACCAGCGCCGGTGCTTCGGCTTCGGGTACCACCATTGCTGCCAGCATTGGCACCAGCGGTGCAGCGTTCGCTTCGGGCACTGTCACCGTGGTTGGTGGTGGTCAAACCAAGGATGTGGCCATTGCTTCTGGCGATAGCGCCAAGTCTCTGGCTGCCAAGTTCGACGGCGCCATCTCCGGCCTGACCGCTACCGCTCGTACCGTTGTACAGGCTGGTGTAGCTCTGACTTCCGGTGCAGCTAGCTTCACGCTGACCGTAGGTAGCCAGGACGTGGCGATCGTAGGTGCAACCGACAGCAAATCGTTGGCTGACCAGATCAACTCGAACGCCGGTAAGTTGAACGTTACGGCGAACTACGACGCGAAGACTGACAAAGTGACCATCACCTCCGCTACGGGTGAGAACATCTCCTTCGGTGCGGTGTCGGGTGCTGGCGGTAAGATCAACTTGGCTGCGCAGGGTTCTGACGGTACGTTCAGTGCAGAAACCGATGTGGTAGCAGCAGGTGGCGGTAAAGCGATCGGTTATGTTCAACTGAACTCTCCGACTTCTTACGCCCTGACCGGTGATACCACTGAAGTATTTGGTGATACCGCTTCGACGCTGAACACGGTTTCGGATGTGGATATCTCCACCGCTGATGGTGCTCAACGTGCAATCGCTGTAATCGACAACGCCTTGGCGAACATCGACAGCCAGCGTGCGGACCTCGGTGCTGTACAGAACCGCTTCGACAACACCATCAGCAACCTGCAGAACATCTCTGAGAACGCTGACGCTGCTCGTAGCCGGATCAAAGACACTGACTTCGCTGCTGAAACTGCAACACTGTCGAAAAACCAAGTGCTGCAACAAGCTGGTACCGCGATTCTGGCCCAAGCTAACAAGCTGCCACAATCGGTTCTCAGCCTGCTGCAATAAGGCAGGGCGAGGCGCCAAAAACAATGGGGGAAAGGGGCTAACCCTTTCTCCCATTTGGCCATTGTGAGGTATCTAAAATGGATGTTTCCAACATTACGTCTGGTGCCGGCCTTCCTAAGACGACTGAAGCTGTTGTTTCAGCAGTGTCAGCGACCAAGCAGGCTGATAAGAGCGGCAAGCCTAGCGACACCGCAAAGCCAGTCGGCAATACGCTCAGCAGCGGGGATTTGAATTCGGTGGTTTCCGATATCAACTCTTACGCACAAACTGTGCAGCGTGGTTTGAGCTTTAACGTTGATGACAAGAGTGGCGATGTAGTCGTCAAGGTCATCGACACCGATTCCGGCAAGGTGATTCGCCAGATTCCTTCCGAGGAACTGCTGAAACTCGCCGAGCAGCTGGAAGATATTCGCAGCCTCATGTTCGAGGCTAAAGCGTGAGTTGGTACGGTTCTTGAGTGCAACTCGCCTGATCGGTTCCTGAAGGGAATTCGGAACGTTATTTTGACGGAGGTGCGAGATGGCTGGCGTAACTGGCATTGGTTCTGGTGTCAATATTGACGATATCGTTGCTGCATCGGTGAAAGCCGAAAAAGCAGCGAAGCAAAATCAAATCGATACGCAGGAAACCAAATCGACGACCAAGCTGACTGGTTTGGGATCGCTGAAAAGCGCCGTGAGCGACTTTCAAACCGCTTTGGCGCTGCTGAACAGCCCCTCCAGCTTCCTGACCAAGTCCGCGACCTCTTCGAATACCTCCGCCCTCAGCGCCACTGGTACTGCCAGTGCGGTTGCCGGCACTTACAAAATTGAAGTGTCCCAGCTGGCCTCCAGCAGCAAGATTGCCTCGGCTGCCTTCAGTGGCGGCAGCACTACCGCCTTCAATACCGGTACCGTGGACATCAAGATTGGCGGCGAGTCGGCGTTGACTCTCAACGTTGACAGCACCAATAACACTCTGGCCGGCATGCGTGATGCCATCAACGCACAGGGCAAAACAGCCGGCATCAGTGCCACTATCGTCAGCGATAGCAAAGGCTCGCGACTGGTGTTGAGCAGTAGCAAGATGGGCGATGGCAACGACATCACCATGACCGGTACCAGTACCGGCACCGGCAGCACTTCCCTGGAAGGTCTGACCTTTCCACCAGCTGCTTTGGACGCTGCCGACTTTGCTACCACGGCTGAATATGACGCCGCTGTGGCCACTGCGGGTAAAACCATCACCACCGCGCAGAGTGCCAAGCTCACCATCGACGGCCTGGATGTAGTCAGCGATTCCAACACCATCGACAAAGCGATTGATGGTGTCAGCATTAAGCTGACTGGTACCACTGACGAGGATGAGCCGCTTACGTTGACCGTCGCCGACAACACCACGGCGGTGAAAACGAACGTGCAGAACTTCGTTACGGCCTACAACAAGATGATGACCGCCGTCAGCGCTCTGACCAAGGTGACTACCGTTACCAATAGTGCACCGGTCGTTGCTGCGCTGGCGGGCGACTCTACTGCACGGTCGTTGATCAGCTCCGTGCGCAACGAGTTGGTATCAAACCAACCTGGTACTGGCGCGATCTCGGCATTGGCCAACCTGGGTATCACCACCAAGCAGGACGGAACCCTGGAGGTGAACAGCGCCAAGCTGGACACGGCCATCAGTGATAACTACGAAGGCGTAGCTGCCTATTTCACCGGCGATGACGGCTTGGCCTCACGCTTGACCACCAAACTCAAGCCCTACACCGACGGTGGCGGCATTATTGAGCAGCGCACGACGCAGCTGTCCAACACGATTGCCAGCCTGGACAAGCAGCAAGAAGCTCTCGACCTGCGTATGACCGCTCTGCAAGATCGCTTGTACAAGCAGTACAACGCGATGGATGCCTTGGTATCGCAGTTGACCACCACCAGCGACAGCCTCACTCAGCAGTTGGCCAGCCTGCCGTTCGCCAACTCCACCAAAAGCTGATAACGCGCGTCCGATTCTGGGCGCATATTCCTCCAGCGGACCAGAACACCTGCTCCGCTTCGCTAGCTAGATCGAAATTGATGCTCTTTGTGCTGGCTTAGTCCGGTTTCTGCCGTGATTAAAATTTTCAAGTCAGGCATAAAGTTTCGTAGATCCGGCCGATATCTTTATTATCGAAACAGCGGTTCACGAGGGTTAGCAAAATGAGAGCGATGTCGGCGATGAATCAGTACAAACAAGTGAGTGTCTCGGCTCAAGTGTTTGAAGCAAGTCCTCATCGTTTGATCCAGATGCTGATGGAAGGCGGTCTGGAACGCCTGGCTCAAGCCCAAGGTGCCATGGCCCGCGGCCAGTTCTCCATGAAAGGCGAGCTGATCAGCAAAGCGATCGGGATTGTCGGCGGTCTGCGTGATGGCCTGGACATGACCAAGGGTGGCGAAATTGCGCAAAACCTCGACCGTGTCTATGAGTACATGATTGCCCGCATGCTTGAAGCCAACAAAAGCAACGACCCAGCGCCATTGGTCGAAGTGTCTGGCTTGCTGCGTGAGGTCAAGTCCGGTTGGGATGCGATCGCTTCCGAGGCCTCTGTGGCCTGAACGGGAGAAATACGATGACTAACACCATGGTGGTTAACCCTGTGCTGCAGCAAATCGAAAACACTCGCCTGGCCCTGATCGATGCCTTCCAGCAGGAAGATTGGGAGCGCATCGGCGCGTTGGACAGCACCTGCCGCGAACAGGTAAGTGCCGCCATGGCCGAAAGCGCCGATATCGAAGAAGCGCTGCGTGACCAAATGGAAGCGCTGGTCGAGGTGTACCGTCAGCTCACCGCTGCCTGCACCCGCAAACGTGAAGCGGTGGGCGAAGAACTCACCCTGCTGGTCAAGTCCAATCAAAGCGCCAAAATCTATCAGATGTTTGGCTAGTCAATTCTTTGTAGCTAACCTTCCGTCTAGGGGGCGTTAGCTGCAAACCTCTGCGTTAATTCCCAATACAATGTCGTACCTGGTTGAACTGGGTAGAAAAAAACACGTCATAAAATTGACTGCATACAAAAATTGACTCTACTAGTGGCCAATTGCTGGCGTCATTTTATCGTGTTGGCATACGGCGCTTTATTCACTCCCCGGATCAGAACCAGACACTATGTGGCGTGAAACCAAAATTTTACTGGTCGATGACAACAGCGAACGCCGCCGTGACCTGGCGGTGATTCTAAATTTCCTTGGGGAAGAACATCTGGCCTGCACCAGCCAGAATTGGCGCGAGACGGTCGACAAACTCGAAAGCCCGCGCGATGTGCTGAGCGTCTTGCTCGGCGAAGTCACCAGCAAAGGTGGCTCCCTGGAACTCCTCAAGCAATTGAGCGCATGGGACGAGCAACTGCCGGTGCTGTTGGTAGGCGAGGCCGCCCCGCAAGACTGGCCGGAAGATATCCGTCGCCGTGTGCTTAGCACCCTGGAAATGCCGCCCAGCTACAACAAACTCCTCGACTCCCTGCACCGCGCTCAGGTGTACCGCGAAATGTACGACCAGGCGCGTGGCGCCCGTGCCCGCGAGCCCAACCTGTTCCGCAGCCTGGTCGGCACCAGCCGCGCCATTCAGCAAGTACGGCAGATGATGTCGCAGGTGGCCGATACCGAAGCCAGCGTGCTGATCCTCGGCGAATCGGGCACCGGCAAGGAAGTGGTCGCACGTAACCTGCATTACCACTCCAAGCGCCGCGATGCGCCCTTTGTGCCGGTCAACTGCGGTGCCATTCCCGCCGAGTTGCTGGAAAGCGAGCTGTTCGGCCATGAGAAAGGCGCCTTTACCGGCGCCATCACCAGCCGAGCAGGGCGTTTTGAACTGGCCAACGGCGGGACGCTGTTTCTCGACGAAATCGGCGACATGCCGCTGCCGATGCAGGTCAAGCTGCTGCGCGTGCTGCAAGAACGCACCTTTGAGCGTGTGGGCAGCAACAAAACCCAAAGCGCGGACGTGCGCATCATTGCCGCCACCCACAAGAACCTGGAGCAAATGATCGAAGCGGGCACGTTCCGCGAAGACCTCTACTACCGCCTCAACGTGTTCCCCATCGAAATGGCCCCGCTGCGTGAGCGTGTGGAAGATATTCCGCTGCTGATGAACGAGCTGATTTCCCGTATGGAAGTGGAGAAGCGCGGTTCGATCCGCTTTAACTCCGCCGCCATCATGTCGCTGTGCCGCCACGACTGGGCCGGCAACGTGCGCGAATTGGCCAACCTGGTGGAACGCATGGCGATCATGCATCCCTACGGCGTGATCGGTGTGCTGGAGCTGCCGAAGAAATTCCGTCAGGTGGACGATGAGCACGACCAGCAAGCCACCAGCGTGCGCGACGACCTGGAAGAGCGGTTCTCCTTCAATACCAACCTGCCAAGTGCCGACAGCTCGGCGATGCTGCCGCCCGAAGGCCTGGACCTCAAAGACTACCTCGGCAACCTCGAACAGGGCCTGATTCAACAGGCGTTGGACGACGCCGGAGGCGTGGTGGCCCGTGCCGCCGAACGCCTGCGCATTCGCCGTACCACCCTGGTGGAGAAGATGCGCAAATACGGTATGAGTCGTAAGGATGACGACGAACAGTCGGATGATTGACGCGTAATTTCTGAGCTTCTCACTAGTGCCTTGAAAAATAAGGATATTTTTTTAGGCACGGCTATTGCTAGTTCTCTCTCGACTGACCGTCTTATGACGGCTCACCGGGTGAGAGAGAACCATGAAGCAAACCGCACTCCCAACTTCCAGCACTGCCGTAGACGACCTCGAGGCCTCCAGCCGCGAAGGGCTTGAGCAGGCGTTCGCCATGTTCAGCCAGATGTCCACGCAGCTCAGTGACTCCTACAACCTGTTGGAAGCGCGGGTGACCGAGCTCAAGGGCCAACTGGCGCTGGTGAGCGCTCAGCGTATGCAGGAGCTGGCCGAGAAGGAGCGCCTGGCGCACCGGCTGCAGAGCCTGCTGGACGTGCTGCCCGGCGGCGTGATCGTCATCGACGGCCAAGGCGTGGTGCGCGAAGCCAACCCGGTGGCCTGTGCGCTGTTGGGCAAGCCGCTGGTAGGCATGCTCTGGCGCGAAGTGATTGCCCGCAACTTTGCCCCGCGCAAAGACGACGGCCACGAAGTCTCGCTGAAAAACGGTCGCCGCCTTTCGATTGCCACTCGGTCTCTCTCCGCCGAACCCGGGCAACTCGTACTCCTTAACGACCTGACGGAAACCCGTCAGCTGCAAGACCAACTGGCCCGCCATGAGCGCCTGTCGGCGTTGGGCCGCATGGTTGCCTCGCTCGCCCATCAAATTCGTACGCCGCTGTCGGCCGCGTTGCTCTACGCCAGCCATTTGACGGAGCAGGTGTTGCCGGTCGATCAACAGCAACGTTTTGCCAGCCGCCTGAAAGAACGCCTGCACGAACTGGAACACCAGGTGCGCGACATGCTGGTGTTTGCCCGTGGCGAACTGCCGCTGCCGGACCGCCTGGCGCCGAAAAAACTCTACGACGCGCTGCGCGCCGCTGCCGAATCCCATGTGCAGGAATGAACGTGCGCTGGCAATGTGATGCCCATGTCGGTGAGATGCTGTGCAACCGCGACACACTGGTCGGTACCGTACTGAATCTGGTGGAAAACGCCATTCAGGCCGCCGGCCGCGATGCCAATCTGAAAATTCATTTCTATAGCCGTGGTCAAACCCTGCGTCTGTGTATCAGCGACAACGGCCCCGGCATCGACGCCAATACGCTGGCGCGTCTGGGCGAACCGTTCTTTACCACCAAAACCACCGGCACCGGCCTTGGCCTGGCAGTGGTTAAAGCGGTGGCCCGTGCCCACCAGGGCGAACTGCTGCTGCGCTCGCGCCCCGGGCGTGGCACCTGCGCCATTCTGGTATTGCCGCTGATTTCAGTGGCCCCACGGGTTTCCCAGGAGTAACAGCCCATGGCTAGCAAAGTTTTATTGGTAGAAGACGACCGCGCACTGCGTGAGGCGTTGGCCGATACCCTGGTAATCGGCGGCTACGACTTTTGCGCGGTAGACAGTGCCGAAGCGGCGCTGACGGCGTTGGGTCGCGATTCGTTTTCCATGGTGGTCAGCGACGTCAACATGCCCGGCATGGACGGTCACCAACTGCTCAACCAGATCCGCAACCGCTACCCGCAATTGCCGGTGCTACTGATGACCGCCTTCGGCGCCGTCGAGCGTGCCGTGGATGCCATGCGCCGTGGCGCCGCCGATTACCTGGTCAAACCCTTCGAGCCCAAAGCGCTGCTGGAGTTGGTAGAGCGCCACGCCCTCGGCCGCTTGAGCAAAGACGATGGCGACGGCCCGGTGGCCCTGGAACCGGCCAGTCAGCAATTGCTGGAGCTGGCCAAGCGCGTGGCGCAGAGCGATTCCACAGTGCTGATCTCCGGCGAGTCGGGTACCGGCAAGGAAGTGCTGGCGCGCTTTATTCACCAGCAATCGCCACGGGCCAACAACCCTTTATCGCCATCAACTGCGCGGCCATCCCCGACAACATGCTGGAAGCCACGCTGTTCGGTCACGAGAAGGGCGCCTTTACCGGCGCCGTCGCCTCGCAGCCCGGCAAGTTCGAGCTGGCCGAAGGCGGCACCATTCTGCTCGACGAGATTTCCGAAATGCCCCTGGGCCTGCAAGCCAAGCTGCTGCGGGTGCTGCAAGAGCGCGAAGTGGAGCGGGTGGGTGCGCGCAAGCCGATTGACCTGGATATCCGCGTACTGGCCACCAGCAACCGCGACCTGGCCGGCGAAGTGGCGGCGGGGCGGTTCCGTGAAGACTTGTTCTATCGCCTGTCGGTATTCCCGCTGGGCTGGCGTCCGCTGCGTGAGCGCACCGCCGACATTCTGCCGCTGGCAGAACGCCTGCTGGCCAAGCACGCGAAGAAAATGAACCACGCCCCGGCACGGCTTCGGCCGAGGCGCAGCACGCACTGACCGGCTACCCATGGCCGGGCAACGTGCGCGAGCTGGATAACGCCATTCAACGGGCGCTGATTCTGCAGCAGGGCGGCACCATTCAGCCGCAGGACCTGTGCCTGAGCGGGCCGATTGGTTTGGCGCCTCTGGCCAGCCCGGTGCCGACATTGGTGGCCGTGGCCAGCGGCAGCGCCCTATTGTCGACAAGCGATGACGGCGGCGCGCTGGGTGATGACCTGCGTCGGCACGAGTTCCAGATGATCATCGACACCCTGCGGGCCGAGCGTGGCCGGCGCAAGGAAGCCGCCGAACGCCTGGGCATCAGCCCGCGCACCTTGCGGTACAAGCTGGCGCAGATGCGGGATGCGGGGATGGATGTAGAGGCGTATTGTTCGCCAGTTGATTGTCTGACCGAATAACAAGAAGCCCGCCATTTGGCGGGCTTTTGCTTTTCTGTAGGAGCGAGCTTGCTCGCGAACGGGGTTTGCAGGGTTCGCGAGCAAGCTCGCTCCTACGGAACCCTGTTCGTGTCTTAGAGCGGGCTGATTCGAATCAGCATGCCCAGGTTCGAGTGATCCAGATACGTCAGCTCGCCAGTTTTCAGGCGCGCGCTCTGCTTCAACCGCTCACTGCCGGTCAGCAACCCGGTGCCATCAAACTGGTTGATCCAGAAGTTGGCATCCAGATCGACAAACTTCACCTGCTTCAGGCTCAGCGTGCCTTCCACTGGGTAGTGGCCAAACTGCTGGTTGCCGGTATTCACCGCAATCTTGGTCGGCGCGCCGCCCATGCTTTGTTGCCAAGCCTGGTGCAGCAGCACGGTATAGCCATTTTTCTCGTTCAGCTTGGCCGCCTCGCCATTCAGCGCGGTGCCGCGGGCATTGTCGGCGGCGCTGCCTTGCACGCCGGCAGCCCAATCGTCCGGCGCGGTCTGGCTGGCAGGAATCGGCTCGCCGGCCTGGCGGAAGATGATCAGCTCAACCTGATACAGGCCATCGGCAAACGCCATCGGCGCAACAAGGCTCAGGAGCAGGGCGAAACAACGGAGGGCACGCATTCAGTAGTCCTTTAGTAATCAAGCTTGTTTGGGCGTGAGGCGCTCGAACAGCGCTTCCAGCACGTTAAATCTTTCTTCCGGACGCTCCATCGGCACCTGGAATTTGAACTGGGTGGCGCCTTCGAATTTGTAGCGGTTGGGCTGGCCTTGAATCAGCTTGATCAGCACCAGAGGGTCGACCTGGGTATCGGCGGCAAATTCAATCTTGCCGCCTTGCGGGCCGGCGTCCAGTTTCTTGATGCCAAGCTGCTCGGCTTGCAGTTTGAGCAGGGTCAGGCGCATCAGGTTCTTGGTCGGCTCCGGCAACAGGCCGAAGCGGTCGATCATTTCTACCTGCAGTTCCTTCAACGCCTCTTCATCGGCGGCCGAGGCAATGCGTTTGTACAGAATCAACCGCGTGTGCACATCTGGCAGATAGGCATCGGGAATCAACGCCGGTACGCGCAGATTGATTTCCGGGCCGCCGCCGAGCGGTTGTTCGAGGTTTGGCTGCTCGCCTTTGCGGATGGCTTTCACCGCGCGCTCGAGCATTTCCATATACAGGGTAAAACCCACCGCCTGAATCTGCCCGCTCTGGCCGTCGCCGAGCAATTCGCCGGCGCCACGGATTTCCAAGTCATTGGTGGCCAGCACAAAACCGGCACCGAGGTCCTGGGTGTTGGCGATGGCTTCCAGGCGCTTTTCGGCGTCCGGGGTCATCTGCTTGCGCGGCGGCGTCAGCAGGTAGGCATACGCCTGGTGGTGACTGCGACCAACGCGGCCACGGAGCTGGTGCAGCTGGGCCAGACCGAACTTGTCAGCGCGCTCGATGATGATGGTGTTGGCGCTCGGTACGTCGATGCCGGTTTCGATGATGGTCGAGGCGATCAGCACGTTGAAGCGCTTGTGGTAAAAGTCGCTCATCACCTGTTCCAGCTCGCGCTCGTGCATCTGCCCGTGGCCGATGCCGATACGCGCTTCCGGTACGAGTTCGGCCAAATCAGTGGCGCATTTCTCGATGGTTTTTACATCGTTGTGCAGGTAATACACCTGGCCGCCGCGCAGCAGTTCACGCAGCAAGGCTTCCTTGATGACGGGCTTTTGCTGCTCCATCACAAAGGTGCGCACCGACAAACGCCGCGCTGGTGGCGTGGCGATGATCGACAGGTCGCGCATGCCGGACACGGCCATGTTCAGCGTGCGCGGAATCGGTGTGGCGGTGAGGGTGAGGATATCCACCTCGCTGCGCAGGGCCTTGAGCTGTTCCTTCTGGCGCACGCCGAAACGGTGCTCCTCGTCGATGATCACCAGGCCCAGGTTTTTGATTTTGACGTCGTCCTGCAACAGCTTGTGGGTGCCGATCACGATATCGATCTTACCCTCGGCCAGTTGCGCGACGGCGGCCTTCACTTCCTTGTCGGACTTGAAGCGGCTCATCACTTCCACGGTGACCGGCCAATCGGCGAAGCGGTCGCGGAAGCTGTTGTAGTGCTGTTGGGCGAGCAGGGTAGTGGGCACCAGAATCGCCACCTGCTTGCCGCTGTGCACGGCAATAAAGGCCGCGCGCATGGCCACTTCGGTCTTGCCGAAGCCCACGTCGCCGCACACCAGGCGGTCCATCGGCTTGGGCGCGAGCATGTCGGCCATGACGGCTTCGATGGTGGTTTGCTGGTCCGGGGTTTCTTCGAACGCGAAGCCGGCGCTGAAGGTGGCGTAATCGAGTTTCGGGTCGGCGAAGGCATAGCCTTCACGTGCCGCGCGGCGAGCGTAGATATCCAGCAGTTCGGCAGCCACATCGCGGACTTGTTCGGCGGCTTTGCGTTTGGCCTTCTGCCAGGTTTCCGAACCCAGGCGGTGCAGCGGGGCCAGCGCGTCGTCGCTGCCGGTGTAGCGGGCGATGAGGTGCAGGTTGGCCACCGGCACATACAGCTTGGCCTCGTCGGCGTAGGCCAGCATGAGGAATTCGGCGATCTGGTTGTCCACTTCCAGCGTCGCCAGGCCCAGGTAGCGGCCGACGCCGTGGTCGATATGCACCACCGGCGCGCCTTCGCGAAGCTCGGTGAGGTTTTTGATCACCGCATCGCCGTGGTCGCCACGGGTTTTCTCGCGGCGCCGGCGCTGCATCACGCGTTGGCCGAACAGCGGGCTTTCGGCGATCAGGGCCAGGGCCGGGTCGTCCAGCTGCAAGCCGTCGTCCAGCGGCGCGATGGTGATCGCCAGGCGCTCTTTGCCGGTGGTGAAGTCGCTCCAGCCTTCCACTTCGATCGGTTTCAGGTGCAGGCGGGCCAGCAACTCCAGCAGCACTTCACGGCGCCCGGCGGATTCGGCGGTAAACAGCACGCGGCCGGGGAAGTCGTTGAGGAAGTTTTCCAGGGCGGCCATCGGCTGCTGGGCTTTGGCCTGAATGGCCAGGTCTGGCAATGCCTGCGCGGGGAAGCGCTCGCGGCCGACGCCAACGTCCACATCCTGTTGGCTGACCACCACGCGTGGCCAGTTTTTCAGGCGCGCGAAGCAGTCTTCCACCGGGAGGAACAGCTCGGCTGGCGGCACCAGTGGGCGCTCGGGGTCGACGCGGCGTTCTTCGTAGCGGTTGCGAACGTCGTTCCAGAAGTTCTCGCTCGCCTGCTCGATGCCCGGCAGCGAGAACACCTGGGTGTCGCTGGGCAGGTAGTCGAACAGGGTGTCGGTTTCATCGAAAAACAGCGGCAGGTAGTACTCGATACCGGCCGGAGTGATGCCGCTGTTGAGATCCTGGTAAATGGTGCAACGGCGGAAATCCACGTCGAAACGGTCGCGAAAGCGCGCGCGGAAGCCGGTGACGGCTTCTTTATTCAGCGGGAATTCACGGGCCGGCAGCAGGCGAATCGAGTCGACCTTGTCGATGGAGCGCTGGGTTTCCGGGTCGAACGTGCGCAGGGTTTCGATTTCGTCATCGAACAGGTCGATGCGGTAGGGCTGCGGCGTGCCCATGGGGAATAGATCGATAATGGCGCCGCGCACGGTAAATTCGCCGTGCTCGTATACCGTCTCTACATAGCGGTAGCCGGTGGCTTCGAGCCGCGTGCGCATCTGCTCCACGTCCAGCTTCTGGCCCACATCCAAGACCAGGCTGCTACCCAGCAGAAAACGCTTGGGAGCGAGACGGTGAAGGGCAGTGGTGATCGGCACTACAAGAATGCCGTGACTTAGCTCCGGCAAGCGGTAGAGACTGGCGATGCGCTGGGAAATAATGTCTTGGTGCGGCGAGAACAGGTCGTACGGCAGGGTTTCCCAGTCGGGAAAATGCAGCACCGGGAGCTCTGGCGCAAAAAACTTCAGCTCCTGCTCCAAACGTTCGGCGCTCTGGCTGTCAGCAGTCAGCAGCAGCGTGAAACGTTTGGCGGCGTTAGCGGCTTCGGCAATCGCCAGGCTTAGTGCTGCGCCAGGGAGGTTGCCCCACGTTTGTTTGCCAGAGGCGGCGGGAAGGCTGGGTAAGCGCAATACGGACACGAGAGGTCGTGGCTCCGGTTGAGGATTAACCCGGCCGATTGTAACTATCCAGGCTCGATGCTGTCAGTGTTTCGTCCGCTGCAGATTGCCGCCGGTTGCGGAGGCCGTCATAATGTAGCCCGTTTTTTCAGCCCCTACATACTTGTTAAAGGTATTGCCCGTGACTCAGAAGCCTGATCAGTGTCTTGGTGAATGGATTGATCGTGAAGCACTCGCGGAGGCGATGATTCCGCTGATTGGTCAGCTGTACCGCAATAACAATGTGGTGACCTCGATTTACGGCCGCAGCATGATTAATCGCTCGGTTATCCAGATTCTCAAAGCCCACCGTTTCGCCCGTCACCGTCAGTCCGACGAAAGCGAACTGTCGGTTCACGAGACCTTCGCCGTTCTGAAAGAAATGAGCAGCCTGAAACTGGGCGCCGCTTCTGTTGACCTCGGCAAACTCGTCGTCAAATTCAAAGCCGAAGGCAATGGCCGCGCCATCGAGCAGTTCGTGCGTGACGAACTGGCCGCTGTAGTGGGCAAGCAAAACGGCACCGCGCGCAAAGGCACCGATGTTGTGTTGTACGGCTTCGGTCGTATCGGCCGCCTGCTGGCGCGCATCCTGATCGAGAAAACCGGCGGCGGTGATGGCCTGCGTCTGCGTGCCATCGTTGTGCGCAAAGGCGCCAGCAACGACCTGGTAAAACGCGCCAGCCTGCTGCGTCGCGACTCGGTACACGGTCCGTTCAATGGCACCATCACCGTTGACGAGGAAAACAACACCCTCACCGCCAACGGCAACCTGATTCAAATCATCTACGCCAAAGACCCGAAAGAAGTCGACTACACCCAGTACGGCATCAGCAATGCCCTGCTGGTCGACAACACCGGTGTATGGCGTGACGCCGAGGGCCTCGGCCAGCACCTGGCTTGCCCAGGCGTTGACCGCGTGGTGCTCACCGCGCCGGGCAAAGGCAAACTGAAGAACATCGTGCACGGCATCAACCACGGTGAAATCACTCCGGACGACAAAATCATCTCCGCCGCTTCCTGCACCACCAACGCCATCGTGCCGGTGCTGAAAGCTGTGAATGACAAGTTCGGCATCGTTAACGGCCACGTTGAAACTGTTCACTCGTACACCAACGACCAGAACCTGATCGACAACTTCCACAAGGGCGACCGTCGTGGTCGCAGCGCGCCGCTGAACATGGTTATCACCGAAACCGGTGCTGCCACTGCTGCCGCCAAAGCCCTGCCGGAACTGGCTGGCAAGTTGACTGGCAACGCCATTCGCGTACCGACGCCGAACGTGTCGATGGCCATCCTCAACCTGAACCTGGAAAAAGCCTCCACCCGGGAAGAGATGAACGAGTACCTGCGTTACGTGGCGCTGCACTCGGATCTGCATCGCCAGATCGACTTCGTCAATTCGCTGGAAGTGGTTTCGACCGACTTCGTGGGTTCGCGCTTTGCCGGTGTGGTCGACGCTGAAGCCACCATCTGCAACGACAACCGTGTTGTTCTGTACGTTTGGTACGACAACGAATTCGGTTACAGCTGCCAGGTTGTGCGTGTGATGGAAGACATGGCGGATGTAAATCCTCCGGCTTTCCCGCAGTAAGCGCGGTTCGGGCATAAAAAAACGGGAGCTTCGGCTCCCGTTTTTTTATGGGTACTACTCTCTACTTTTGAGCGCGCTGCCATCCGAAACTCTGGATTCCCGCCTGCGCGGGAATGACGGTGGTGTGGAGGAAAGACCCGTCGTCCCCGCGCAGGCGGGGACCCAGAATCTTGCGCCGAGCACCTTAAGGCGTGGCAAGCAGCCTTTCGCGTAATTCGTCCGACAACCCATCCCGCGCCAACCACAGCCCCAGATACGCCCGAGCAAACTCGGCGTTATGGTTGCGGTACACCTGTTTGCCGTTGAGCTCCAACACCAATCCACCCGCCGCGCTGTAGTTGAGCGCGTAGCGGTCGCCTGGCTGGATATCCTTGAAGTTCGCCTCCATCGGTTCGATTTCGGCGCGCAGGGCTTGCAGCTTGTCGGCCGGTTGCTGGCGTTCGAGGGTGGTCCAGGCGGCTTTGATCACGTCGCTACGGTCTATGGCGCGCAGGTAGTAAAGCTCCAGGCGCTGGTCGCGCATCTGGCTGACGGCATCGCGCGGGCTCACGCCGGCATCGGTGTAGAACGCCACGGCATACAGGTCCACCCACAGGTAGGTGAGCACCGTCTGGGTTTTGCGTTGCAGCTGCTCCCGCTCGGCCGGGAAGGCGGCTTGCTGCAAGGGTTCGCTGGCCCACAGGGCATTGCTCGACAGCAGTAACAACAGGGCAAAGGTCAGGCGCATGGCGGTGCTCGCAAACAAAGGCCCTGCCAGCATACGACGTTGGCGATGACAGTTGTTTGGCCACTTTTGCACTGTTGCCGATTGCGACCCAGTGTTGGTCGCAATCGGCGCTGTCGAGGGCCTGGCCTGCGCGTTATCCTTGCTCGCCCGCGTTGACCTCCGAGTGCTGCCTTGTCCTGCCGCTATCTGTCTGTTCTGGTTTGCCTGTTTCTGGTTGGCTGCGGCCCGCAGGTCGCTGAGTTCGGCGGCCCGACCATGGGCAGTCACTATTCGATTAAATACGTGGCCGGCGCTAACACACCGGGGCAAGCCAAGGTGCAGGCGGACGTGGAAGCGGTGCTGGCCGAGGTGGATCAGCAGCTGTCCACCTGGCGTGCCGACTCCGATCTTTCCCGCTTCAACGCCTTGCCCGCCGGCAGTTGCGCGCCCATGCCGGCGCCGGTGCTCGAGTTGGTGACCTTCGCCAACACACTGTGGAAAGAAAGCGACGGCGCCTTCGATATCACCGTCGAACCGCTGATGAACCTCTGGGGTTTTGGCCCGCAATCGCGCAGCCAAGAGGTGCCAAGCGCCGAGCAGATCACGGCGGTCAAGGCGTTGGTCGGGCAAGCCAATCTGCGCATCGACGGCGAGCAGTTGTGCAAAGACATCGCCCTGCAGCTGGACCTCAACAGCATCGTCGCCGGCTACACGGTCGACCGCATCGCCACCTTGCTCGGCACGCTAGGCATCGACAGCTACCTGTTGAACGTCACCGGCGAGCTCAAGGCCGCTGGCAAAAAGCCCGACGGTTCGCCATGGAAAGTCGCCATCGAATCGCCCCGTGAAGACGTCCAGGTCGCCGAGCAGGTGCTAGAGCTCGATGGCCTGGGCGTGTCTACCTCGGGCGATTACCACAATTATTTCGAGCGCAACGGCCAGCGCTATTCCCACACACTAGACCCGCGCACCGGCGCGCCCATCACCCATGCGCTGGCCGAAGTGACGGTGCTCGACGCCTCCACCCTGCGCGCCGACGGTCTATCGACTTTACTGATGGTGCTGGGCCCCGAACGTGGTGTTGCGTTTGCCGAAGAGCAGGGCATCGCCGCGTTGTTTGTGAGCCGTACGGCAAACGGTTTTCACAGTCAGGCCACTGCGGCCTTTACCCGGCAAGTTGCCAACGCGCACACGCCATTAGCAGTCACTCGCGATGTAGTGCATTCAACGCTCGCCTACCTAGCGACCAATCGCTAATGTGCGCAACACAACGTCGCAGTTAAGCTGCGCGGCAGTTTTGAGCTGTTCCAGAGGAGTGAACATGGCGGTCTACAACTACGACGTGGTGGTATTGGGTTCGGGCCCGGCGGGCGAGGGGGCAGCCATGAACGCTGCCAAGGCCGGGAAAAAAGTGGCGGTGGTCGACAACCGTCGCGAGGTCGGCGGCAACTGCCTGCACCTCGGCACCATCCCGTCCAAGGCGCTGCGTCACTCGGTTCGGCAGATCATGCAGTTCAACACCAACCCGATGTTTCGCCAGATTGGCGAGCCGCGTTGGTTCTCCTTCCCGGACGTACTGAAAAGCGCCGAGCGGGTGATCTCCAAACAAGTCACCTCGCGCACCAGCTACTACGCACGCAACCGGGTCGACCTGTTCTACGGCACCGGCAGTTTCTCCGATGAGCAAACCATCGAAGTGGTCTGCCCCAACGGTGTGGTGGAAAAACTGGTGGCCGCGCAGATCATCATCGCCACCGGCTCGCGCCCGTATCGCCCGGCCGATATCGACTTTCACCACGAGCGCGTCTACGACAGCGACACCATCCTGACCCTCAGCCACACCCCGCGCCGCCTGATCATTTACGGCGCCGGCGTGATCGGTTGCGAGTACGCCTCGATCTTCAGTGGCCTGGGCGTGCTGGTCGACCTGATCGACAACCGCGACCAGTTGCTGAGTTTCCTCGACGGTGAAATCTCCGATGCCTTGAGCTACCACCTGCGCAATAACAACGTGCTGGTACGCCACAACGAGGAATACGAGCGCATCGAAGGTATGGAAAACGGCGTGGTGCTGCACCTCAAGTCCGGCAAGAAGATCAAGGCCGACGCCTTGCTCTGGTGTAACGGCCGCACCGGCAACACCGACAAGCTGGGCCTGGAAAATATCGGCATCAAGGTCAACAGCCGTGGCCAGGTCGAGGTCGATGAGAGCTACCGCACCAGCGTGTCCAATGTGTTTGCCGCGGGTGATGTGATCGGTTGGCCAAGCCTGGCCAGTGCCGCCTTCGACCAGGGCCGTTCGGCCGCTGGCAGCATCATCGAAAATGGCAGCTGGCGCTTTGTGAACGATGTGCCGACCGGCATTTATACGATTCCGGAAATCAGCTCCATCGGTAAAACCGAGCAGGAACTGACCGCGGCAAAAATTCCGTATGAAGTGGGCAAGGCGTTCTTCAAAGGCATGGCCCGTGCGCAGATCGCCATCGAGCCGGTGGGCATGCTCAAGCTGTTGTTCCACCGCGAAACCCTGGAAATTCTCGGCGTGCACTGCTTCGGCTATCAGGCTTCGGAGATTGTGCATATCGGCCAGGCGATCATGAACCAGCCGGGTGAAGCCAACACCATCAAGTACTTCGTGAACACCACGTTCAACTACCCGACCATGGCGGAAGCCTATCGGGTTGCGGCGTTCGACGGCCTCAACCGGCTTTTTTGAGCGGCACCGACCGGCGGCCTGAGCCGGTCGGGGAGGCGGACTGTTTCGGGTTCAGCGATTCGCGAGAGTGGCGCTGGCCAAACCGGGAAAGTCTGTAATCAGGCTGTCCACGCCAAAGTCGGCGAGCCGGCGCATCAGCGCCGGTTCGTTGACCGTCCACACCGACACATGCAGCCCTTGCTTCTGCGCTTTGAGCAGACGCTCGGGCGTGCATAACGTCCAGTTCAACGCCAGCAACGTACAGCCGTAGTTCTGCGCCACCTTCAGCGGATCGAGCCAGGCGTACTCGGCCACCAGCCCGCGGGCCAGGTCCGGTGTCAGGTTTGCCGCAGCGCGCAACACTTCCCGCGAGCTTGAGGTGATGGTCACCTTGTCCAGCAGATTGTATTCCTGCGCCAGCTCCCGAATAGCCAGCACGGTGCTCGCCGCGCGTACCCGCGAGGCGCTTTTCACTTCCAGCTGCCAGTGCTCGAAATCGCATTTCTCGAACAGCTCGGCCAAGCGCGGAATCGGCGTCGGCTGCACCGCTCCCGGGCCGCCTTTGCGCGCGTCGTAGGTGACCAGTTCGGCGGCGTCGTGTTCGACCACCTTGCCGCGATGGCCAGTAGTGCGTTTCAGGGTGGGATCGTGGATCACCATCAGCTCGCCATCGCGGGACAGATGCAGATCCAGTTCGCAGCGGCGTACGCCGTGCTTGAGGCATTGCTGGAAACTGGCCAGGGTGTTTTCCGGTGCTTCGCCCTTGGCGCCGCGGTGGCCGTAGATCAGGGTCACGGTTGCTCCTTGCTGAAATCGTGCTTAGTTGGAAACGGGTGGGGTGGCCGCCGGCGCAGGTTGCGCGGCACGCGGCTCGAAGTGGCGAACGGCGTCGACCACATGGGTGTTCTCGAAGTACACGCTGAAATCACGGTAGTCCCAGCGGGTGATTGGCGGGTTGCCGACCGGCTTGTGCTCTTCGTCCGGCAGGCCGAACTGGTCGAGCACGCTGCGCTGCAATTGGCCGCGCACGGGCAGCGGCGTACTGCTGGCGCCTTGCTGGCCGAGGGGGATTTCCAGGGTGTCGGCTTGGGCCGCCAGGGGCAGCAGGCCAAGCAGCAGGCTTAACAACAGAGTAGGGCGATGCATAAAGGGTCTTCTTCTGCAGGTCTACCAGCAGCTTAGCCGCTGGATGTTTCTCGGGCTTGGCGACGTTCCATCGCCTGCTTCTGCAGAATATGCCGAGCCAGCAATTGGCGCTGTGCGTCGGTCAGCGCTTCGAACTCGGTGCCGATCTCGAACTGGCCGTTTTCCTGCTGGCGGCAATGCACCACCTGGCCGCGCAACAGCAGGCCGAGCGCCTGGGGCATCAGCACCATCTTGATCGCCAGATGGCTGCCAACGGTCACAGCTTGCGGGTGTTCGAAACTCACGCCGCCCTCCGACAAGGTCACCTTTTTCGGCGCGCCGACTTCGCGTACCAGGTTCTGTGCCAAGGCTTGACCGAGCAGGTCGATGCGCTTGTTCACCACCTTCAGGTAGCTGGCCAGGGTGCGGTCGCGCTCGCCGATATGGCGCAACAAATGTTGCGATTCGAAGTCGGAAAGGTGCAGGTCGCTGAGCAGATTGAACAGCGGGGAGTCGTCGTGCAGGGCTTCGCTGGCCACCGCTTCGGCGCCTGACAGAAGGCTGAATTCCAGTGCGATCGTATCGGCGATGCGATAGTATTCGCGGCGATCACTTGCATCGTTAGACGTCATGGCGAACCCATGGCAGCGGTGGTTGTCAGAGCCATAGCTCCGCGCAGTGTGCCCAAAGTGTAAGGCCGCAAGCCACGCCTCGCCACTGTTGGATTTTGTACAGCAGGATGCCCCTTCCTTCGCAGCGAAAACTCTCCTTCTATGTTCAGACCGCTGTCCGTTTTTATCGGTGCACGTTACACCCGTGCCAAACGCCGAAACCATTTTGTTTCGTTCATCTCCCTGACCTCGATGATTGGCCTCGCCTTGGGCGTGGTGGTAATGATCGTGGTGCTCTCGGTGATGAATGGCTTCGACTATGAAATGCGCACCCGCGTGCTGGGCATGGTGCCCCACGCCACGGTGGAGTCGTACGAGCCCATCGATGACTGGCATGCCTTGGCCACCAAGGTACTGCAACACCGTCAGGTGCTGGCCGTCGCGCCGTTCACCCAGATGCAGGGCCTGCTGACCAACAACGGCACCTCGCAAAAGGTGTTGATCAATGCCATCGACCCGGCCGAAGAAGCGAAAGTCTCGATCATCGACAAATTCTTCAAGCAAGGCAGCCTGGACGCCCTTAACAAGGGTGAGTTCGCCTTGCTGATCGGCGACAAGGCCGCCGCCAAGCTCGGCGTGAAAGTCGGCGACAAAGTCACCTTTGTGGCCCCCGACGTAACCGTTACCCCGGCCGGTCTGTTTCCCCGTCTGAAGCGCTTTACCGTGGCAGGCATCTTTCATGTCGGCGCCGGCGAAATCGACGGCTATATGGCCCTGGCCAATATTCACGACATCGGTCGCTTGCACCGTTGGAAGCCCAACCAAGTGCAGGGCCTGCGGCTGAAATTCGCCGATCTGTTCCAGGCGCCACGGGTTTCCTGGGAAATTGCCGGGCAGTTGGGCGACCGCCAGTTCGTCGCCCGCGACTGGACCCGCACCCAGGGCAACCTGTACCAGGCCATCCGCATGGAGAAATCCATGATCGGCCTGCTCTTGCTGCTGATCATCGCGGTGGCGGCCTTCAACATCATTTCTACCCTGGTGATGGTGGTCACCGACAAGAAAGGCGATATCGCCATTCTGCGGACCCTGGGCGCCACGCCGGGGCAGATCATGCGGATCTTCATGGTGCAGGGCACCGTGATCGGCGTGGTCGGCACCCTGATCGGCGCGGTGCTCGGCATTATTGCCGCGCTCAATATCAGCAGCTGGATCGCCAGCATCGAGCACCTGTTGGGGTTTAAATTCCTCAATGCCGATGTCTATTTCATCGACTACCTGCCCTCGCAATTGATGGCCCAGGACGTGCTGCAAGTGTGCGGCGCGGCCTTGTTGCTGAGTTTCCTCGCCACTCTTTACCCGGCCTGGCGCGCGGCGCGCACCCAGCCCGCGGAGGCCCTGCGTTATGAGTAATGTCGCTATGCAAGCCACAGCCAATAAAGCCGTTCTCAGCTGCCGCAACCTGGGCAAAAGCTACGACGAGGGCCCGCAGTCGGTCGTCGTGTTGTCCAACCTGCAACTCGAGCTGCACCCTGGTGAGCGCGTGGCCATCGTCGGCAGCTCCGGTTCGGGCAAAAGCACGCTGCTAAATATGCTCGGCGGCCTCGACACCCCGAGCACCGGCAGCGTCTGGCTGGCCGGCGAAGAACTGTCGGCTCTGAGCGAGAAAAAACGCGGCCTGCTGCGTAACCGCGCGCTGGGCTTCGTGTACCAGTTCCACCACCTGCTGCCGGAATTCACCGCGCTGGAAAACGTCTGCATGCCGCTATTGATCGGCAAGGTCGGCATTCCAGAAGCCCGGGAACGTGCGACCAAATTGCTGACCCGCGTCGGCCTCGGCCATCGCCTGGCGCACAAGCCGGCCGAACTCTCCGGCGGCGAGCGCCAACGCGTGGCCATCGCCCGCGCCCTGGTGAACAACCCCGGCTTGGTGCTGCTCGATGAGCCTAC
Source organism: Pseudomonas sp. CC11G (assembly GCF_056174845.1). NCBI lineage: Bacteria > Pseudomonadati > Pseudomonadota > Gammaproteobacteria > Pseudomonadales > Pseudomonadaceae > Pseudomonas > Pseudomonas sp. CC11G. The sequence continues at coordinate 26,408 of NZ_JBWBZC010000029.1, read as the reverse complement.
CGGCAACCTCGACCACCACACCGCCCAGGGCATTCAGGATTTGATGCTGGAGCTGAGCCGCGATTCGAAAACCGCCTTTCTGGTGGTGACGCACTCGCAGGAACTGGCGCAGCAAATGGACCGGATCTGGCGTCTGGAAGACGGCAAGTTGGTGGCTGCCTGATGTTCCGCCCGCTCAGCCTCTTTATCGGCCTGCGCTATACCGGCGCCAAACGCCGTAACCAGTACATCTCGTTTATCTCCCTGGCCTCGATGATCGGTCTGGCCCTGGGCGTGATGGCGATGATTACCGTGTTATCGGTGATGAACGGATTTCAGCGGGAAATGAGCTCGCGGATTCTTGGCATGGTGCCCCACGCGACGGTCACCGGTGCGCAACCGATTGCCGATTGGCAGCAGGTGGCCGCCGAAGCGCGCAAGAACCCGCAGGTGACCGCCGCCGTACCGTTTGCCGAGTTGGACGGCATGCTCTCCTACAAGGGTGTGATGCAGCGGTGCAAATCAACGGCATCGACCCGCAGGAAGAAACCAAGGTCTCGATCATCGGCCAGCACATTGTGCAGGGCAGCCTGGATGCGTTGAAGCCGGGCGAGTTTGGCGTGGTGGTCGGTGAAATCACCGCGCGCCGTTTCCGCTTGAACGTCGGCGACGCTCTCACCTTGATCATTCCCGAACTGAGCAGCGCGGTCGGCGGTATTACCCCGCGTATGCAGCGCCTGAATGTGGTGGGTGTATTCAAGGTCGGCGCGGAACTGGACAGCTCGCTGGCCATGATCAACGTCGCCGATGCCGCCCAGCTGCAGCACATGCAAAGCGGCCAGGTGCCGAGCGTGCGCTTGGCATTGAAAGACCTGTACCAGGCGCCGCAAGTGGCGGCGGCAGTGGCCAAGCAACTGGGTGACGGCTACCGCCCCAGCGACTGGACCGTCAGCCAGGGCAGCCTGTTCAGTGCGATGAAAATGGAAAAGACCATGATCGGTCTGCTGCTGTCGCTGATCGTGGCGGTGGCTGCATTCAATATCATCGCCACGCTGATCATGGTGGTCGCAGACAAGGGTGCCGATATCGCCATCTTGCGTACCCTCGGCGCCACGCCGGGGCAGATCATGGGCGTCTTCATGGTGCAGGGTACGGTGATCGGTGTGATTGGTACGGCGGCCGGCGGCCTGCTCGGTGTGTTGCTGGCGCTGAACGTCAGTGCAGTGGTGGGCTGGCTTGAGCGCATCACCGGGCAACATATCTTCAGCTCTGACGTGTACTTCGTCAGCAACCTGCCCTCGGAACTGCAAGCCCCGATGTGGTGTTGATTTGCAGTGTGGCGTTTATCCTCAGCTTCCTGGCGACGCTGTATCCATCGTGGCGCGCGGCGCAGATTCAGCCCGCCGAGGCGCTGCGCTACGAGTAAGGGTTGAACCCACAAAAAAACGCCGCGTAATGCGGCGTTTTTTATTGCGCGGGGTTCGTCAAAGCGCCGCTCTCTCTCGGCGAATCTTTTGACGCTTCTTCCAGCTACTGCGCACCCACCAGCGCCAATACAGCATCGTCAGCAGATAGCCCAGTGCCCCGGCGATCAATCCCGCCAGCAACGAGCCGACCAAAAACGGCGCCAGAATCGGCTTCCACAACAGCTGGATCAGCTCCCAGGAAGGGTCTTCAAAGAAGTGGCTGATGCGCGGCCAGACGTTGGTGGTGATCTCGCCGACCGGCACCTGCATCACCCACGAACCGAGCTTGTAGGTGCAATAAAACACCGGCGGCATGGTGATGGGGTTGGTCAACCACACCAGGCCCACCGAGATCGGCAGGTTGGCGCGCAAGGGAATCGCCAGGGAAGCGGCTATCAGCATTTGCAGAGGCAGGGGGATGAAGGCGGCGAACAAGCCGACGGCCATGGCGCGCGCAACTGAGTGACGATTGAGGTGCCAGAGGTTGGGGTCATGCATCAGCGTGCCGAGAAAACGCAGCGACTTGTGCTCGCGAATCAGCTCGGGGTTGGGCATGTAGCGCTTGAACAGGCGGCGCGGCATAGGCATCTCTGGCAGGCGGAAAAAGGCGGATTATGCCCCGATTGTTCGGGGGTTATACGTTGACTTTGTGACAACAAATAAGCGCCGCCGGTTTGCGTAAAACGACGTAAGGCGGCGCTGCCAGGAGCAAAAAACAATGCGCACAGGGATGTTCGCGCTGGCGATGGGCATGGTTGCCTTGCGCTGGTTGCCGGTGTTGCCGCCGGGTTGGGTGCTGGTGCTGTTCGCGGTTTTTGGCGTGCTGTTGCTGTTGGGTGGCCGGTACCGCGAGGTGCGACGGCCGCTCGGTCTGGCGCTGTTGGGCTTCAGTTGGGCGTGCTGGTCAGCCCAGGGCGCGCTGGATGATCGCCTCCCCGTGGAGCTGGATGGCCAGACCCGCTGGCTTGAGGGCCGGGTGGTAGGCCTGCCTGCGCAGAGCCAGGAGGTGGTGCGTTTTCAGCTGGAAGAGGTAAGCGCACGCCGCGCCACGCTGCCGGCCCGTATGCGGGTGACCTGGCACGGCGGCCCGCCCGTACAAGCCGGCGAAACCTGGCGCCTGGCGGTGAAGCTCAAACGTCCGCGCGGCCTGGTCAATCCGCAAGGGTTTGATTACGAAGCCTGGTTGCTGGCGCAGCGTATCGGCGCCCAGGGCTCGGTCAAATACGGCGAGCGCATCAGTGCGGCCAGCGGCCCGTTGGCTTGGCGCGATCAATTGCGGCAACGGCTGCTGACGGTCGATGCTTTCGGCCGCGAAGGCGGTCTGGCGGCGCTGGTGCTGGGGGATGATTCCGGGCTAACCAGTGCCGACTGGCGGGTGCTGCAAGACACCGGCACGGTGCATCTGCTGGTGATTTCCGGGCAGCATATCGGCCTGTTTGCCGGGCTGCTCTATGGCTTGGTGGCCGGCTTGGCGCGCTTGGGCCTGTGGCCGCAACGCTTGCCGTGGTTGCCTTCAGCCTGTTTTCTCGCCGCCATCGGGGGCTCGGTTATGGCGTGCTGGCCGGCTTTCAGGTGCCGGTGCAGCGGGCCTGCGTGATGTTGCTGCTGGTGTTGATCTGGCGGCTGCGTTTTCGCCATCTGGGCGTAGCGCTGCCGATTCTGCTGGCGCTCAATCTGGTGTTGCTGGCCGAACCGCTGGCCTGTTTGCAGCCCGGCTTCTGGCTGTCGTTTGGCGCGGTGGCGGTGCTGGTCTGGGTGTTTGGCGGGCGCCTGGGTGCCTGGGCCTGGTGGCGAACCTGGGGCCGGGCGCAGTGGACCATGAGCATCGGCCTGTTGCCTTTATTACTGGGCCTGGGTTTGCCCATCAGCCTCAGTGCGCCGCTGGCCAATCTGCTGGCGGTGCCTTGGGTCAGCCTGGCCGTGGTGCCGTTGGCGTTGTTCGGCACAGTGGCCTTACCGATTCCGTGGGTGGGCGAGGGCTTGCTGCAACTGGCGGGCGGTTTGCTGGAGGTGTTGTTTCGCCTGCTCGCGCTATTGGCTGACTGGCAACCAGCATGGTTGGCGCCGCAGGTGCCGCCGTGGGTCTGGCTGCTCGGCGCGGTGGGTGCGCTCACCGTGTTGGCACCGGCCGGTGTCCCGATCCGCGCGCTGGGGCTGGCTATGCTGGTGCCGCTTTTTTATCCACCAAAGTCCGCTGTGCCGGAAGGCCAGGCCGAGGTTCTGCAACTGGACGTTGGCCAGGGCCTCTCCATCCTGATCCGCACCCGCCAACACACGCTGCTGTATGACGCCGGCCCGCGTTACGGCGACTTCGATAGCGGCGAGCGTTTGGTGGTGCCGACTCTGCGCAGCTTGGGCATCGGGTATCTGAACCAGATGCTGATCAGCCATGCCGACAACGACCACGCCGGCGGCGCGCTGGCCGTGCAACGCAGTCTGGCCGTTGCTGAGGTGCTAAGCGGCGAGCCGGGCGAATTGCCGCCGGCACTCAAGGCCAAGCCCTGTATCAACGGTGCCCACTGGCAATGGGATGGCGTGCACTTTCAAACCTGGCGTTGGCCCCAGGCCACCTCCGGAAACCCGGCGTCATGCGTGCTGCTGATCGATGCCAGCGGCGAACGTCTGCTGCTCACTGGCGATATAGACGTACACGCCGAAGCCGCCTGGCTGGCCGCCCACCCCGGCGTTCAGGCGCAGTGGTTGCAGGCGCCGCACCATGGCAGCCGTAGTTCCTCCTCGGCGGTTTTCTTGCGCGCCCTGGCCAGCCACTCGGTGCTGGTCTCACGCGGTGCGCACAACACGTTCGGCCATCCCCATCCGCAGGTAATGGCGCGCTACCAGGCACTTGGCATGACGGTTTACGACAGCGTGGAGCAGGGCGCGGTGCTGCTTCGGCTAGGGGCGTTTGCGCCGCCGAGCGGGCTGCGTAAAGAAGGTCGATTTTGGCGGGAAAAATGAGAACCGCGACGGTCGGCGAGGCGTCGGCCCTATGCTAGAGTGGCGCCACTTTTGTCAGGCCAGATTAACCAGGCCACGGATAACCAGGAGAGTCGACACTGTGTGGGAGCTAGTCAAAGCAGGTGGCTGGATGATGCTACCGATCATTCTGTGTTCCATCGCTACCTTGGCCATCGTTGCCGAACGCCTGTGGACCCTGCGCGTCAGCCGCGTGGCGCCGCCCCATCTGCTCGGGCAGGTATGGCGCATGATCAAAGACAAACAACTGAATAAAGAAAAGCTCAAGGAACTGCGCAACAGCTCGCCGCTGGGGCAGATTCTGGCCGCCGGCCTGACCAACTCCAAGCATGGTCGCGAGATCATGAAAGAGTGCATTGAAGAGGCCGCCAGCCGCGTTATTCATGAGCTGGAACGCTACCTCAACGCCTTGGGTACTATCGCCGCCATGGCGCCACTGCTGGGTTTGCTCGGCACCGTGTTTGGCATGATCGAAATCTTCTCCGGCTTTATGGACAACGGTCAGGCCAACGCCGGGCAATTGGCCGGTGGTATCGGCAAGGCGCTGGTGACCACTGCCGCCGGTTTGATCGTCGCTATCCCCGCTGTGTTCTTTCACCGTTTCCTGCTGCGCCGCGTCGATGAAATCGTCATCACCATGGAGCAGGAAGCCATCAAACTGGTGGAAGTGACCCAGGGTGATCGCGAAGTCGATTTCGTTGAGGACAGCAAGCCGTGAAATTCCGCCGCAGAGCCAACAGTGTTGCCCGCGACGAGGTGTTTTTGAACCTGACGTCGCTGATCGACGTGATTTTCGTGCTGCTGCTGTTCTTTGTCGTCACCACCACGTTCAGCCGCCCCACTCAGCTGAAAATCGACCTGCCGGAAGCTGCCAGCGGCACGCCGCCGGAAGCGACTCAGCTCAAGCAAATGGAAGTGTCGATTGCCGCTGACGGTACTTACTCGCTGAACGATCAGGTGCTGGCCAAGAGTGATCTGGCGACCTTGATGAGCGCCATCCAGCGTGAGTCCGAGGGTGACAACAGCCTGCCGCTCACCATCAATGCCGATGGCAAAGCCACCCATCAAGCCGTGGTCACCGCCATGGATGCCGCGGGCAAGCTGGGCTTTAGCCACCTGCGCATCACGACCATCGAGGCGCCGTCGGCGCCTTGATAGCCTGCCTCTGATGGCTGCCTCCGAAAAACTCCTTAACGCCTGGTACCAGGGCCACCCGGCCCTGCGTCTGCTATGGCCGCTGGAGTGCTTGTACCGCGCGGTGGTGCAGCGTAAGCGCCGGCGGTTTCTGGCCGGCGAGGGCGACATTTATCGCGCGCCGGTGCCGGTTGTGGTGGTGGGCAATATCACCGTCGGCGGCACCGGCAAAACGCCGATGATCCTCAGCCTGATCGCCCACTGCCAAGCCCGTGGCCTCAAGGTTGGCGTGGTCAGCCGCGGCTATGGCGCCACGCCGCCGCAATTGCCGTGGCGGGTGCGGGCCGAGCAGGCTGCCAGCGAAGCCGGCGACGAGCCGCTGCTGATCGTGCAGCGCACCGGCGTGCCGCTAATGATCGACCCCGACCGCTCCCGCGCCGTGCGCGCCTTGCTCGCCGACGAGCCGCTGGACCTGATCCTCTGCGACGACGGCATGCAGCACTATCGCCTGGCGCGGGATATTGAACTGGTGTTGATCGACGCCGCCCGCGGTCTGGGCAATCGCCGTTGCCTGCCGGCCGGGCCGTTGCGTGAGCCGGTGGAGCGTCTGCAAAGCGTGGATGCCGTGCTGCTCAATGGCGCTGCCAGCGACAGCAACGAAGGCTTCGGCTTTACCTTGCAGCCCTCGGCTTTAGTCAATCTGCGCACCGGGCAGCGGGTGGGGCTCGACCATTTTCCCGCCGGCCAAGCCCTGCACGCGGTGGCCGGCATCGGTAACCCACAGCGTTTCTTCAATACCCTCGAGGCGCTACACTGGCGCCCGATTCCCCATGCCTTCGCCGACCATGCCCAGTTCGATGCCGCGCAGCTGACCTTCAGCCCCGCATTGCCGCTGGTAATGACCGAGAAGGACGCCGTGAAGTGCCGCGCCTTCGCCGCCGAAAACTGGTGGTACCTGGCCGTTGATGCCGCACCTTCGCCGGCATTTTTCACCTGGTTCGACGCCCGTTTGGCCACCCTGTTGGCCGCCGTCTGAACCGCTCTCCATTCAACCGTTTAAGGACTATGAAATGGACCCGAAACTACTCGATATCCTCGCCTGCCCCCTGTGCAAAGGCCCGTTGAAGCTGGCTGACGACAAGTCCGAGCTGGTGTGCAAAGCCGACGCCCTGGCGTTTCCCGTGCGTGAAGGCATCCCGGTGATGCTGGAAACCGAAGCCCGCAGCCTGAATGTCGATGAGCGCCTGGACAAGTAAATGAGCACAGCCTTTACCGTCGTAATTCCCGCCCGCTACGCCTCCACCCGCCTGCCGGGCAAACCGCTGCAGGACATCTGCGGCAAGCCGATGATTCAGCACGTCTGGGAACAGGCCTGCAAAAGCAGCGCTCAGCGCGTAGTCGTCGCGACCGATGACGCACGCATCGTCGAGGCCTGCAAAGGCTTTGGCGCCGACGTGGTGCTGACCCGCGTTGACCACAACTCCGGCACCGACCGCCTGGCCGAAGTGGCCGCCGCGTTGGGTCTGGCCGGCGATGCCATCGTGGTGAATGTGCAGGGCGACGAACCGCTGATTCCGCCGGCTGTTATCGATCAGGTGGCCGCCAACCTGGCTGCCCACCCCGAGGCGGCGATGTCCACCTTGGCCGAGCCGATTGAAGACGTGGCCGCGCTGTTCAACCCCAACGTGGTAAAGGTCGTTACCGACCAGAACGGCCTGGCCCTTACCTTCAGCCGCGCGCCGCTGCCGTGGGCCCGCGATGCGTTTGCCGCGAGCCGCGAGCAACTGCCGGCCGGCGTGCCGTACCGTCGCCATATCGGCATCTACGCCTACCGCGCGCAGTTCCTGCACAACTTTGTGAGCTGGGGCCCGTGCTGGCTGGAAGACACCGAATGCCTGGAGCAGTTGCGTGCCTTGTTCCACGGTGAGCGCATTCATGTCGCCGACGCCCTGGAAGCGCCGCAAGCCGGCGTCGATACGCAAGAAGACCTGGAGCGCGTTCGGCGCCTGCTGGGGGCCTGATGCGCGTGTTGTTCGTGTGCCTGGGCAATATCTGCCGCTCGCCGTCTGCCGAGGGCGTGTTCCGTCAGCAATTGCTGCAGGCCGGGCTCGATGGCCTGGTGGAAGTTGATTCCGCCGGCACCGGCCCTTGGCATGTGGGCAAGCCCGCCGATAGCCGCGCCAGCGCCGCCGCATTGCAGCGCGGTTATGACTTGTCGGCCCTGCGTGGGCGCCAGGTGAGCCGTGCCGACTTCGAGCGGTTCGACCTGATTCTGGCCATGGACCACAGCAACTTCGCCGACCTCAAGGCCCTGCAGCCGGCCAATAGCCGCGCCGAACTGGACCTTTATCTGCGTCGTTACCAACTCGATGAGGACGAGGTGCCCGACCCGTACTACGGCGGCGCCGATGGCTTCGAGCATGTGCTGGATCTGCTGGAAAACGCCGGCGCGCAATTGCTCAATGAAGTGCGGGGCCGGTTATGACCCTGACTGAGCAGGTCTCGCTCAAGCCGTTCAACAGCTTCGGCGTCGACGTGAAGGCGGCGCTGTTTGCCGAAGCCCATAACGACGCCGACGTGCGTGCCGCCCTGCAATTGGCTGAAGAGCGGCAACTGCCGCTGCTGGTGATTGGCGGCGGCAGCAACCTGCTGCTGACCGGCGATGTGCAAGCGCTGGTGCTGCGTATGGCCAGCCGCGGCACTCGTATCGTGGAAGACGGCGAGCAGGTGCTGATCGAAGCCGAGGCCGGCGAGCCGTGGCACCCGTTTGTGCAATGGACGTTGGCCCAGGGCCTTACCGGCCTGGAAAACCTCAGCCTGATTCCCGGCACCGTGGGCGCTGCGCCGATGCAGAACATCGGTGCCTATGGCGTCGAGATCAAAGACGTGTTCCATAGCCTCACCGCGCTGGACCGACACACCGGCGAGCTGTGCGACTTCAACCTCGCCGACTGCAACTTCGCCTATCGCGACAGCCTGTTCAAACAGCAGGCCGGGCGTTGGCTGATTTTGCGCGTGCGCTTTGTGTTGAGCCGGCAGCAGACGTTGCACCTGGAATACGGGCCGGTGCGTCAGCGCTTGAGCGAGCAGGGCATTGATAGCCCGACAGCCAGCGATGTGAGCCGTGCCATTTGCTCGATTCGTGCTGAAAAGCTGCCGGACCCGGCGGTGCTCGGCAATGCCGGTAGTTTCTTCAAAAACCCGTTGGTGAGTGCTGAAATGGCCGCGCAGGTTCGAGCGGAGCACGCCGATGTGGTGGCGTATCCCCAGGCCGATGGCCAAGTGAAGTTGGCCGCGGGTTGGTTGATCGAGCGAGCAGGGTGGAAGGGCTTTCGCGAAGGCGATGCCGGCGTGCATAAGTTGCAGGCGCTGGTGCTGGTGAATTACGGCGGCGCCACGGGAAGTGAGTTGTTGGCGTTGGCGAAGCGCATTCAGGCGGATGTGTTGGCGCGGTTCGGCGTTACCTTGGAAATCGAGCCGAACGTGTTGTAGGTTGGGTTGAGCGCAGCGAAGCCCAACGTTACGTAATTTGTTGGGCTTCGCTGCGCTCAACCCAACCTACGGGTAATCGATTTACCCAAACAAAAAACCGCGCACAAGGCGCGGTTTTTTGTTTCGGCGGGTAACTCAGTTCACCTGTGCACCCTTGGCAATCCACGCCCCGATCAACTCCCGCTCTTGCGGAGTCATCTGGGTCAGGTTACCCAGCGGCATCGCCTGGGTCGCCACAGCCTGGGCCTGAATACGCGGCGCCATCTGCTGGATTTGCGCCGGGGTATCAAACATCACCCCAGCCGGTGCCGCGCTGAACATGCTGTTGGTCGGCTTGGCCGAGTGGCACACCGCGCAACGCACTTGAATCACTTCATGCACCTTGTCGAAACCCGCACCGGCCGCTGGCGCAGTCGCCTGGGCTACCGGTTGCTCAGCTGGGGCTGGCTGCTTGGCGGCGTCATCGGCAGCTTCCTTGGCGGTCTTGCCACCAATGGCGGTCGCTGGCAGCGGTTGGTACTCGATGGTTTTCGCCGCTTGCGCATCGCTTGCACCGCTAACGGTGGACAGGCTCGGGCCGGTGACGAACGCCAGGCAGATCATGCCCAGTGCGCCGGCCGGCAGCGCCCAGCTGAAGCTGTTGCTGGTGTGGCGGGTGTTGAAGTAGTGACGCACGATCACTGCCAGTACCGCGATGCCCGACAGGATCAGCCAGTTGTAGTGGCTGCCGTACGTGCTCGGGAAGTGGTTGCTGATCATGATGAACAGCACCGGCAAGGTGAAGTAGTTGTTGTGACGCGAGCGCAGCAGGCCTTTGGCCGGCAGGGCCGGGTCTGGCGTGCGGTTCTCTTCGATGGCTTTCACCAAGGCGCGCTGCGCCGGCATGATCGTGTTGAACACGTTGCCGACCATGATGGTGCCGATGATGGCGCCGACATGGATATACGCACCGCGACCGCTGAACACCTGGCTCAGGCCATACGCCGCGCCAACCAGCAGGGCGAACAGCACCAGGCCGAGCAGGGCAGGTTGTTTGCCCAGCGCCGAGTCGCAGAGGAAGTTGTAGATAAACCAGCCGCTGACCAGGGAACCGACGCCGATGGCGATGGCCACTGCCGGGCTCAGGTCGCTGCCAGGCTGAATCAGGTACAGCGAAGGGTTGAGGTAGTACACGATCAGCAGCAGGGTAACGCCCGACATCCAGGTCCAATAGGCTTCCCATTTGAACCAGTGCAGGTTGTCCGGCATTTTTGGTGGTGCGAGTTTGTATTTTTCCAGGTGGTAGATACCGCCACCGTGGATGGCCCACAGATCGCCCGCCAGACCGTCGCGCGGGTTGACCCGGTTGAGGTTGTTTTCCAGCCAGACGAAGTAGAACGAGGCACCGATCCAGGCGATGCCGACGATCATGTGAACCCAGCGTACCGCCAGGTTCGCCCATTCAATCAAATGTGCTTCCACAGTCTTTACCTCTTTCTCGGACTCGGCACGCCGATGTCCAAGCTTCTCTTATTGGTGGGGGTTGAGGAGAAGTTGTTCATCCTCGATAAAAAAATGCTCATCGCAGTTGTTGCCTGAACCACTGCGATCAACCACCAGGAAGTCATCCCGCTTTTCGATCGTCAGCACCGGGTGGTGCCAAACGCCGCGATGGTAATTAATGCCCTGCTTGCCATTGCTGACAAACGCGCGGGCCAACTCTGATTCAGGTGCATCGCCAACTGGCGCGACCACGATCAGAAAGGGGTTGCCGAGCAGCGGTATAAACGCCTGGCTGCCCTGCGGATGGCGCTCCAACATGCGGACGGTCAAGGGGTACTCCAGCTTTTCGGCGCTGAAAATGCTGATGATCGCCTTGTCGTCCGGCTGCGCGGTCTCGACCGTTGCCAGCTTGTGGTAACGGCGGGTGGAACCGTTGTTGATCATGAAGTGATCGCTGCCTTCGGTTTCAATCACATCGCCGAAGGGGGCGAAGGCTTCTTGGTCAGCGGTTCGATGATCAGTGTGCGCATGTTGGTTTCTACATTTTCGTGATTGAGCTCCCCTCTCCCGTTTACGGGAGAGGGGCTGGGGGTGAGGGCCGGGGCAAACGTTCTGTTATGCCTTAAAAGCCCCTCACCCTAACCCTCTCCCAGAGGAGAGGGGACTGGCCGAGTATTACTTGGCAACCTTGCCAAACAACCGCAGACGGCTAACACCACCATCCGGGAACACGTTCAAACGGATGTGGGTGATCGGGCCCAGGGCTTTGATCTGCTCGGCGAATTCGTGCTCGGCGTGCATTTGCAGTTTCTGGCTTGGCAGCAGTTCGCGCCAGAACAGGCTCTGGGTTTCGATCTGGCTGTCGGTGCCGCCTTTTACAAAGGCGCCCTGGATGGAGCAGCTGTCCGGGTAGTTGCCTTTGAAGTGCAGGGTGTCGACCACGATGCGCTCGATCTCGCCCGGGTGACCGAGGGCGACGATAACCCAGTCGTTGCCTGGAGTACGGCGGCGGGCAGTTTCCCAGCCATCGCCCATGTTGATGCCACGGCCTGGGTTGAGGATGTTGCTCATACGGCCGAAGTGTTCGTCCGAGCACGCCAGGGCGCGGCCGCCGTTAAGGGCGCTGGCCAGATCGACTTGTTCGTTGTCGCCGGTGTTGGACCAGTCGCGGAACGGCACGCCGTATACGCGCAGACGGGCAACGCCGCCGTCCGGGTAGATGTTGAAGCGCAGGTGAGTGAAGGCCTGGCTGTTGGCGATTTCGTGGTAGTGGTGGCTGTTGCCTTGCAGTTCCACGGCGCCCAGTACTTCGGTCCACTCGGTGCTGTCGCTCGGGTCGCCTTCGGCTAAGAAGCAGCCTTCCAGGGACGCCGACGGCGGGAAGTTACCGGTGAAGAAGCTGGTGTCGATATCCACGCCCTTGATCGAGCCAGGCACGCCCAGTTTGATCACGGCGCTGTCGTAGCCTTCGAAGCGCTTGCGGCGCGATTCCCAACCATCCATCCACTTGCCGTTGTCGTCGAACACGCCTTCTTTCCAGACCGCCGGGGTGGGTTGGAACAGACGGTTGACGTCGGCGAACCAGTCATCGGTGACGGAGAGGGCTTTGGTGCCCAGGCGGGCGTCGGCGAGGTTGACGTATTTCTCGAAGGGTACGGCGTAAGCTTTCATGAAAATCTGCCTTTTATGTGCCTTTTAGACGGCGGGGAGAGGTGGCGGCGTAGGAGCTTCAGGCCTTATAGGGTCTGCAGCCGGAACAGCGCGATCTTGTTGATTTCGGCCAGCGCCCGCGTGAACTCTGCTTCCGTGGAGTTATGAATGCGCTCCTCGAACGCCGCGAGAATCTGGTGCCGATTGCTGCCCTTTACCGCCATGATGAAGGGAAACGCGAACTTCGCTTTGTAGGCGTCGTTCAGCTCGGTGAAGCGTTGGAACTCTTCAGCCGTGCATTCGTGGATGCCGGCACCAGATTGCTCCGAGGTGCTGGCTTCAGTGAGTTCGCCACGGACCGCGGCCTTGCCGGCAAGGTCCGGGTGAGCGTTGATCAGGGCCAGCTGAGCGGCGTGATCGGCGCTCAGCAGAATGTCGGCCATGCGGCTGTGCAGGCCTTGGATATCGTCGATGCTGGAATCAACACCCAGATCAAACGCTTTCTCGGCGACCCACGGGGAGTGCTCGTAGATATCGGCGAAGGCGGCAACGAAGGCGTCGCGGCTCAACGTGGAGGGGGTCAGGGTCTGGAAGCGGCTCATTTCGCGCTCTCTTGGCTGAAGGGGTGAGTGGCGTGCCAGTGCTTGGCGATGTCGACGCGGCGGGCGAACCACACCTGCTCGAAGCCCTGCACGTATTCAATAAAACGTTGCAACGAAGCCAGGCGCGCCGGGCGGCCGATCAGGCGGCAATGCAGGCCGATGGACAACATCTTCGGCGCCTCGCCACCTTCGGCGTACAGCACGTCGAAGGCGTCTTTCAGGTAGTTGAAGAAGTCATCGCCGCTGTTGAAACCTTGGACTTGGGTAAAACGCATGTCGTTGGTGTCCAGGGTATACGGGATCACCAGGTGCGCTTTGCCGGTCGGGTTGTTCGGTTCCCAGTAGGGCAGGTCATCGTCGTAGGTATCGGAGTCGTAGAGGAAGCCGCCTTCCTCCATCACCAGGCGCCGGGTGTTCGGGCCAGTGCGGCCGGTGTACCAGCCCAGTGGGCGTTCGCCGGTGATTTCGGTGAGGATGCGGATGGCTTCGAGCATGTGCTCGCGCTCCTGGGCCTCGTCCATATATTGGTAGTCGATCCAGCGGTAGCCGTGGCTGCAGATCTCGTGACCGGCAGCGGCCATGGCGCGGATCAGGTCGGGGTGACGCTGGGCGGCCATCGCCACGGCAAACACGGTGAGCGGAATACCGGTTTTCTCAAACAACTTGAGAATGCGCCAAACGCCAGCGCGGCTGCCGTATTCGTACAACGACTCCATGCTCATGTTGCGCGCGCCTTGCAGCGGCTGAGCGGCGACCATTTCCGAGAGGAAGGCCTCCGACTCTTTGTCGCCGTGCAACACGTTACGCTCGCCGCCTTCCTCGTAATTGAGCACAAAGGAGATGGCGATGCGGGCATTGCCCGGCCAGTGCGGATGGGGGATGTCGTTGCCGTAACCGATCAGGTCGCGAGGGTAGTCAGCGCTCACTGCAGGTATTCCTTCTTATGAATGTGTGCGGTCGTGCCGTGCCGGGTAGGCGGTGGGCGACCGTGATGGAGTGATTGTATACAAAGTGATGGGTGTTTTGTAAATGGTAAATTTCACCAATTTTTCCATTTGCGCTATGCCATCCAGCGTAGCTCAACGCCCGCTCTTGGCTGTATGGCGTGCCATTGTGGTGCATGGGCGGAAATGTCGCGCTGCGACTGGGCAGGAAACCATGAGGTAAATTGTTCATGGTGATTGTGTACAATTTTTATGTGGAATGTCTCGAAAGCGCAGATGCCCATGCTATGCTCCGACCGCGCCCCGGCGAACCCGCTGGCCTGGCGCTCCGAATTCAACTGCATAGAGGAGGCGTGGCAGTAGGCCCGGCGCCGCTGCCCGAAACCGATGGGACGTTTAACCACGCATGTATTGGACGCCGCTCACGGCTGCCCAGGTAGCAATATCAAGGTTGAGTTGTACCGCGTAGAAGGCTCTTCCGTGGTCCTGATCAACACCCTGCACACCAATGATGACGGCCGTTGCGATGCGCCGGTGCTGCAAGGTGACGACTACGCCTCAGGCGTTTACCAACTGCATTTCCACGCCGGCGATTACTACCGCGCCCGTGGTGTGCAACTGCCGGAACCGGCGTTTCTGGATGTAGTGGTGCTGCGCTTTGGCATTGATGCCGGCCAGGATCACTACCATGTGCCGCTGCTGATTTCGCCGTATAGCTATTCGACGTACCGCGGCAGCTAGTCCGCGTGGCGGCGCCGGTTCAGTTCAACCGGCGCCGCACTTCTTATTCCCTTCTCTTACCGACTCAACAGCGACGCCGTGCCGGCCCCGGCAAACAGCGCAGCGCTGATGCGGTTGAACCATACCTGGCCCTTGCCCGAGCGCAGAAACTTCGCCGCGCCGCGTGCACTCAAGCCATAAAACAGTTTGCAGCCCAGATCCAGCACCGCCCAGGTGGCAATCATCACCGCCAGTTGGCTGAGGATTGGCGCGTCGGCACTGATGAACTGCGGCAGAAAGGCTGCAAAAAATAGAATGTCTTTCGGGTTGCTGGCACCCAGGCCAAAGGCCTTGAGAAACATGCTGCGCCGGCTTGGCGCGGCAAGCGGTTGGTCATCGGCCTGGGCCGGTTTGGCGGCTTGCCGCGATTCTTGCCAGCTCTGGTAGGCGAGGTAGAACAGATACAAGGCGCCGACCACTTTCAGCACGCTGAACAGCTTTTCCGAGGCCAGCAGCAGTGCACCCAGGCCGAGCGCCGAAGCGCTGAGCAAACAGATGGAAGCGCTGACGCCGCCGAGAAAGGCCGGGGCCGAGCGGCGCAGGCCGTAGTTCAGGCTGTTGCTGACCATCAGTAGCGACAGCGGGCCAGGGATCAGAATCACGATCAGCGCAGCGCTGCTAAACAGCAGCCAGGTTTCCAGGTTCATATCGTCTCTCTTCAAATGCAGCAAAGCCCCGACGCTCGAACGCCGGGGCTTTTTGTTGCGGGTTAAGCCGTGGTGCAGAGATTACAAGAAGGCAAATTTCGCCGCGCAAATAATCGACAGCACATACAAGCTCGGGGTGATTTCCTTGTGCTTGCCGGTGGCCAGCTTCAGCACCACGAAAGTGATAAAGCCCATGGCCAGACCATCGGTGACCGAGAAGGTCAGCGGCATCATCACCACGGTAATGATCGCCGGGATGGTGTTGGTGTGGTCTTCCCAGTCGATGTGCGCCATGCCGCTCATCATCAGCATCGCTACATAGATCAGCGCACCGGCGGTGGCGTAGGCAGGGATCATGCCGGCCAGCGGGGCGAAGAACATCGCGGCAATAAACAGCACGCCAACGGTAACGGCGGTGAGGCCGGTACGGCCACCGGAGGCCACGCCAGCGGCGCTTTCCACGTAGCTGGTCACCGGCGGGCAGCCAACCAGAGCACCGAAGGCGCTGGAGGTACTGTCGGCCTTCATGGCCCTGCTGAGGTTTTCAATGTGGCCGTTCTCGTCCACCAGGCCCGCACGCTGGGCAACGCCCATCAGGGTGCCGGCGGTGTCGAACATATGCACAAAGAGGAAGGCCAGTACCACGCTGATCATGCCGACGTTCATCGCGCCGGAAATATCCATGGCCAGCCAGGTCGGTGCCAGGCTCGGTGGCATGGAGAAGATGCCGCCGAACTGCACTTCACCCAACCCCCAGCCAATCAGGGTAACGGTGAGGATGCTGATCAGAATGCCGCCGAAGACACGGTGGTATTCCAGCACCGCAATCATCAGGAAACAGATCGCTGCCAGCAGCGGGCCGGCGGTGGTGAGGTCACCCATCTTGATCAGGGTGGCCGGGCTTGCGACCACGATGCCAGCGGTTTTCAGGCCGATAAGGCCGAGGAACAATCCCACCCCGGCGCCCATCGCAAAGCGCAGGCTCGCCGGAATGCTGTTGAGCAGCCATTCACGGATACGCGAGAAGGTGAGGATCATAAACAGAATGCCCGAGAGGAATACCGCCCCCAACGCGATCTGCCAGCTGTAGCCCATGGTGCCAACCACGGTGTAGGTGAAGAACGCGTTCAAACCCATGCCCGGTGCCAAGCCAACTGGCCAGTTGGCGTAGAGCCCCATCAGGAAGCAACCAAATGCCGCAGCGATACAGGTGGCGACGAAGGCCGCACCGTGATCGATGCCGGCGTCGGCCATGATGTTGGGGTTAACGAAGATGATGTACGCCATGGTGATGAAGGTCGTCAGGCCGGCGGCGAGCTCGGTTTTGACGGTGGTGCCATGCAGGCTCAGCTTGAACAGCCGTTCCAGCAGGCCGGTGCGCGCAGGCTTGGCGGCATAGAGTTGTTCTTGTTTTGTGCTTTCCACAGCGGGGTACTCCTCAATTCTCTTATTTTGGTCACCGAGTCCTGCATCCCTATAAGAAAGGTGGCAGAGCTCTGAGGTAGGTGGCTTGCGTGGTGCGCTTGCTGGTGTTTTGTTGACTCTTTGGTCAGGAAGTCACACGAGCGCGATTATGCGTTTGTATACAAAAAAAGCAATTAATGTTTTCACTGTTGCGCAAATTGCTCTTATCGATTGTCCATCGCTTGATAAGCAAATTGTATGCGACAGTTTTGTTTCGTTTCGCATAAAAATATCAATTAAAACAAATAGATAGGCTTTTATAGGTTGTTAGCTAAGTAATGGGTTGGCGACGATTGAGCGCGGCTTGAGCGTTGCAAAGACGCTCTTTGAGGTAAAAACGTCGGTGTTTTTGTCTGGTTAAGCCGGAAAAAACTAAAAACGTCTGTAGGGGAGAGGGCGATAGCAAATAGCGAAGGGTCTGAGGGCGAATTGAGCGGGTTAGGAGCTGCCGCTTCGATTGTGTACAATGCGCGGGTATTTTTACCCTCTATTTTCCCTTCGAAGGCTTGCCAGCACTGGGGGGGAACGCAGTAGAGTCGCGCATGACCGCAGAACTTCTGACGCGAGCCCGAATGAACGAACAATTGCAGCCCCTAAAGAAGCAACCGCGTGCTGGTAAAGCCAGCCACAGCGGCACGCAGGATGACGTCGTTTACGCGCACATCTTCGACGCGATTCTTGAACAACGCCTGGCGCCCGGCACCAAGCTGAGCGAAGAAGCGCTGGGTGAGATCTTCGGCGTCAGCCGCACCATCATTCGCCGCGCCTTGTCGCGTCTGGCCCATGAAAGCGTCGTGTTGTTGCGCCCCAACCGCGGTGCGGTAGTGGCCAGCCCAAGCGTTGAGGATGCCCGGCAGATTTTCTACGCACGCCGCATGGTTGAGCGAGCCATCACGGAGTTGGCGGTCGATCACGCCACCGCCGAGCAACTGGCTGAACTGCGCCAGATGGTTGCCGATGAGCAAACCAGTTTCTCCCGTGGTGATCGTGGCGCCGGCATTCGTCTTTCCGGCGAATTCCACCTCAAGCTGGCCGAGGCGGCGAAAAACGCCCCGCTGATCAGCTTCCAACGCAGCCTGGTGTCGCAGACTTCGTTGATCATCGCCCAGTACGAAAGCGGCAGCCGCTCGCACTGCTCGTACGATGAACACAACCAGTTGATTGATGCGATTGAAGCCCGCGATGCGGTGAAGGCGGTGAGCCTGATGATGCATCACATGGATCACATCGACAGCAAGCTCAACCTGGACGAAGACAGCGCTTCGGACGATTTGCACGCGGTGTTCTCGCACCTGTTGCAGACCAAGAAAAAAGCACCGCGCTCAGCGGCGCCGCGCTAGGTTCTCCGGCCATAAAAAAACCGCCCTCGATGGGCGGTTTTTTATTGGGTGAAGCAAAAGCATCGAGGCTGAAGCCTCTCCCACAATGAACCTCGATGACCTGTGGGAGAGGCTTTAGCCTCGATTGGGCCTCAGCGCTTATGCACGCTCTGGCCCGCTGCGAAGGTCTCCTTCACCGCCCGATCATCGCCAATCGTCATCAGCACAAACAACGTCTCTTCCAGGTTCTTGGCTTGCTGCAAGCGGTACGACAGCAGGGGCGTGGCGTGGTAGTCGAGCACGATAAAGTCCGCGTCGTTACCGGTGGCGAAGCTGCCGATCTTGTCGTCCAGACGCAGCGCCTGCGCGCCGCCCAAAGTGGCCAGGAACAGCGACTTGAACGGGCTCAGCTTGTTGCGTTGCAGCTGCTGCACTTTGTAAGCCTCGTTCAGCGTTTGCAGCATCGAGAAGCTGGTGCCGGCGCCGACGTCAGTACCCAAGCCTACATTCACACCGAACTGCTCGGCCTGCTTGAGGTTGAACAGGCCGCTACCGAGGAACAGGTTGGACGTCGGGCAGTGCGACACGGCCGAACCAGTCTCGGCCAGACGCTGGCATTCCTCGTCGCACAGGTGCACGCCGTGGGCGAACATCGAGCGCTCGCTCAGCAGTTGGAAGTGGTCGTACACATCCAGGTAACCCTTTTGCTCGGGGAACAGCGACTTCACCCAGGCGATCTCGTCGACGTTCTCCGAGAGGTGGGTGTGCATATACAGGCCGTCGTATTCAGCCAGCAGTTTGCCGGCGGCAGTCAGCTGCTCCGGGGTACTGGTCGGGGCGAAGCGCGGGGTGACGGCGTAGTGCAGGCGTGCCTTGCCGTGCCAGCGTTCGATCAGCTCTTTGCTGTCGTCGTAGCTCGATTGCGCGGTGTCGGTCAGGTAGTCCGGCGCGTTGCGGTCCATCATCACCTTGCCCGCAATCATGCGCAGGTTCAGGGCCTGGCTGGCCTCGAAGAAGGCGTCTACCGACTGCTTGTGCACGCTGGCGAAAACCAGGGCGGTGGTGGTGCCGTTACGCAGCAATTCCTTGAGGAAAATGTTCGCCACATCGGCGGCGTGTGCCGGGTCGGCGAACTGCTTTTCGGTGGGGAAGGTGTAGGTATTCAGCCAATCCAGCAACTGCTCGCCGTAGGCGGCGATCATGCCGGTTTGTGGGTAGTGGATATGGGTGTCGATAAAGCCTGGGGTGATCAGTGCGTCGCGGTATTCGATAACGTCCACGCCGTTGAGCGTTGGCAGCAGATCCTTGGCGTGGCCGATCTTGGCCACCTGGCCATTGTCGACCACCAGCACGCCATCTTCGAAATACTCATAGGACTGCGCGTCGCCCACCAGGGCGGGGTCGGCAATGCTGTGCAGGATGGCGGCGCGGTAGGCTTTTACATGGCTAGTCATGGGCAGTCTCGTGGTGCGTATTTATTGGTGTTCGGGGGCTGTTGGGCTTCGCTGCGCTCAACCCAACCTACGCCGAAACCGTAGGTTGGGTTGAGCCGCAGGCGAAGCCCAACATCGCATTTTTTATGCCTTGGCGCGGCGCGAGGCGGGCATGAGTTTGGCGACGCTTTCGCCGCTCTTTTCGCCCTGGCCAAAGTTGGCGTTGTAGGTGGCGATCACTTCACCGGCAATGGAGATGGCGATCTCGACCGGCAGCTTGCCTTTGACTTCGGCGATGCCCATCGGGCAGCGCATTTTCTGCATGACGTCGGGCGTAAAACCGCGATCGCGCAGACGGTGTTCGAACTTGACGCGCTTGGTCTGCGAACCGATCAGGCCGTAGTAGGCGAAGTCGTTGCGCTTGAGGATGGCGGCGGTCAGTTCCAGGTCGAGCGCATGATTGTGGGTCATGACGATGTAGTAACTGCCCGGAGGCATGTTTTCTACCTCATCCACCACTTCCTCGTTCACCACCTTGGTGGCGCCGTGGGGAATGTGCTCGGGAAATTCGTTTTCGCGCGAATCGATCCACTGCACCTTGCACGGCAGGCTGGCCAGTAGCGGCACCAGGGCGCGGCCGACGTGGCCGGCACCGAACACGGCGATATGCGCCTGTGGTTGCCCCATGGGCTCGAACAGCAGCACGGTGGCGCCGCCGCAGCACTGGCCCAGGCTCGCGCCAAGGCTGAAGCGCTCCAGGCGGGTGTCCTGGGTGCGGCTGACGAGCATTTCGCGGGCCAGCTCCATCGCTTTGAATTCCAGATGGCCGCCACCTACGGTTTCGTAGATACGGTCAGCGGTCACGACCATCTTCGAGCCGGCGTTACGCGGGGTAGAGCCGAGTTCTTCGATGATAGTGACCAGCACGCAGGGCTGGCCCTGTTGCTGCAAGTCGGCGAGGGCGCTGATCCAACTCATTTGCTCAGCCTCCAGGTGCGAAGCGGTTTGGCGGAACGGGACAGGCGCCAGTCGTCATCGGCTTTCGATGGCGCGTCAGCGGGCTGTTCCAGTAAGACCAGACGCGGTAGAGCTTCAGTGCTCTGTGGCGCGGCTGGCTTCGTTGTCTGTGCGGTGTGTGTTGTCATTGTTGTTCACCGTTTTTTTGGGTCAATCGTATTACCTGTGGGAGAGGCTTCAGCCTCGATGCTTTTAAGATCAAAAGATCGAGGCTGAAGCCTCTCCACACTGGTTTTGCTTAGGCCGGTTCTGTTGCGGTGGTTTCGGCCTTCTGCGCCTTCAGCACTTTCTTCATCTGCTCCACACCCCAGAGCACGCGCTCAGGAGTGGCGGGGGCGTCGATCTGGGGTTGCACGCGGTAGTCAGCCAGGCTGGCCACGGCGTCCTTGATGGCGCACCAGGCAGCGATGCCGAGCATGAACGGCGGCTCGCCCACGGCCTTGGAGTGGAACACGGTGTCTTCCGGGTTTTTGCGGTTTTCCACCAGCTTTACGCGCAGGTCCAGCGGCATGTCGGCAATGGCCGGAATCTTGTAGCTCGCCGGGCCGTTGGTCATCAGCTTGCCCTTGGCGTTCCACACCAGCTCTTCCATGGTCAGCCAACCCAGGCCTTGCACGAACGCGCCTTCCACCTGGCCGATGTCGATGGCCGGGTTCAGCGAGTTGCCGACGTCATGCAGGATGTCGCCGCGCAGGAATTTGTACTCGCCCGTCAGGGTGTCGACGATCACTTCGATGCAGGCAGCGCCGTAGGCGAAGTAGTAGAACGGCCGGCCAGCGGCTTTGCTGCGGTCGTAGAAAATCTTTGGTGTGCGGTAGAAACCGGTGGCCGAGAGCGAGATCTGGCCGAAGTAGGCCTTCTGAATCATCTCTTCAAACGACAGGTACTGGTCACGCACGCGCACCTGGCCGTTGCTGAACTCCACGTCTTCGGGGCTCACGCGGTATTCGCGGGTCAGGAAGTCCACCAGGCGCGCCTTGATGGTTTCGGCCGCGTTCTTGGCGGCCATGCCGTTCAGGTCGGCGCCGCTGGACGCAGCGGTCGGCGAGGTGTTGGGCACTTTGTCGGTGTTGGTTGCGGTGATCTGGATACGGGCGATATCCACCTGCAGCACTTCGGCGACGATCTGCGCCACTTTGGTGTTCAGGCCCTGACCCATCTCGGTGCCACCGTGGTTCAGGTGGATGCTGCCGTCGGTGTAGATGTGAATCAGCGCGCCGGCCTGGTTGAGAAAGCTGGCGGTAAGCTGATACCGAATTTAACCGGGGTCAGCGCCAGACCTTTCTTCAGTACCGGGCTTTTCTTGTTGAATTCGGCGATTTCGAGACGGCGCTTGGCGTAGTCACTGCTGGCTTCCAGTTCGGCGGTCATCTCGTGGATAACGTTGTGCTCGACGGTCTGGTGGTAGTGGGTGACGTTGCGCTCGGTCTTGCCGTAGTAGTTGAGCTTGCGCACTTCCAGCGGGTCTTTGCCGAGGTCGCGGGCAATGGCGTCCATGATCTCTTCGATCGCCACCATGCCCTGCGGGCCACCGAAGCCGCGGTAGGCAGTGTTCGACGCGGTGTTGGTCTTGCAGCGATGGCCATTCACAGTGGCGTTGCCGAGGAAATAGGCGTTGTCGGAGTGGAACATGGCGCGGTCGACGATGGAGTTCGACAGGTCGGGCGAGTAGCCGCAGTTACCGGCCAGCTCGATCTCGATACCGTGCAGCAAGCCGTCGTCGTCAAAGCCCACGTCGTACTCGACGTAGAACGGGTGACGCTTGCCGGTCATCTGCATGTCTTCCACACGCGGCAGACGCATTTTGGTCGGGCGTTTGGTCAGGTGGGCAATCACTGCGCACAGGCACGCCGGGCTTGCGGCCTGGGTTTCCTTGCCGCCGAAACCGCCGCCCATGCGGCGCATGTCGATGACGATTTTGTGCATCGGCACGCCCAACACTTCGGCCACCAGTTTTTGCACTTCGGTGGCGTTCTGCGTGGAGGTGTAGACGATCATGCCGCCGTCTTCGGTGGGCATTACCGAGGAAATCTGGGTTTCCAGGTAGAAGTGTTCCTGGCCGCCGATATGCAGCGAACCTTGCAGGCGGTGCGGGGCCGTGGCGAGCTTGCTCACCGAGTCGCCGATCTTGTGCTGATGGCTGTCGAGCACGAAGTGTTTCTTGCGCAACGCTTCGACCACGTCGAGCACCGGCTCCAGGTCTTCGTATTCGATGATCGCCGCCATGGCGCCTTTGCGGGCGTTTTCATGGGAGTCGGCGGCCACGGCAATTACCACCTGGCCAACGTACTGCACCAGGCCATCGGCCAGCAGCGGGTCGCCGGGCGCAACGGCGCCGATATCCAGCAGGCCGGGTACATCTTTATGGGTGATGGCAATCGCCACGCCCGGAATGTTGTAGCAGGGCGACACGTCGATCTTGGTGACGCGGGCATGGGCGCGGTCGCTCATGCGGGCATACACGTGCAGCTGGTTCGGGAATTCCAGGCGGTCGTCTACGTACACGGCTTCGCCGGACACATGCTTGTCGGCACTTTCGTGTTTAACGCTCTTGCCGACGCCAGTGGTGATGCCGGCGCGGAACAGTTCGGCCAGCTCTTCCTGGCTTTTCGGGGCGTGGTGGTTAGACATAAGCGGTCACCCGTGTTTCGACGTCTGGAGCTTGCAGCTCGAGGAAGAATTTACGCAGCAGGTTCTGTGCGGTGAGCAGGCGGTATTCCTTGCTGGCGCGGAAGTCGCTCAGCGGGCTGAAGTCCTTGGCCAGGGCTTCGCACGCTTGTTCGATCACATCCGGGTACCAGGCGGCGCCTTGCAGCACGGCTTCGCAGGCGGCCGCGCGTTTCGGAATGGCCGCCATGCCGCCGAAGGCAACGCGGGCGCTTTGCACTACGCCGTCGGCGACGACGATGTTGAAGGCCGCGCACACGGCGGAAATATCGTCATCCAGACGCTTGGACACTTTGTAGGCGCGGAACGCCTGGTTGGTCTGGTGGCGGGGCACGATCACCTTTTCGATGAACTCGGCTTCCTGACGGGCCGTCACCTTGTAATCGAGGAAGTAATCTTCGATGGGCAGGCTGCGGGTCTGGCCGCCTTTGCGCAGCACCACACTGGCGCCGAGGGCGATAAGCAGGGGAGGGGCATCGCCGATGGGCGAGGCGTTGCCGATGTTGCCGCCCAGGGTGCCCTGGTTGCGGATCTGCAAGGAGGCGAAGCGGTGCAGCAGGTCGCCGAAGTCCGGGTATTCCTTGGCCAGCGCGCCGTAGCAATCAGACAGCGCAGTAGCGGCGCCGATCTCGATGGCATCGTCGGTGATCTCGACGCGTTTCATCGCTTCCACGTGACCTACGTAGATCATCACTGGCAGTTCACGGTGGAACTGGGTGACTTCCAGAGCCAGGTCGGTACCACCGGCCAGCAAGCGCGCTTGTGGGTTGGCGGTGTAGAGGTCGGCCAGGTCGCCGATGGTGAGCGGCAGCAGGCAGCGTTTATCGCCGCTGTTGAGCTCGGCAGTTTCCTGCGGCGCGATGGCCTGCAGCTTGGCGATGGTTTCGGCTTCGGCGGCGTCGAACTGGTCCGGCTGCTTCTGGCAGCAGGCTTGCTCAGCGGCGTCGATGATCGGGCGGTAGCCGGTGCAACGGCAGAGGTTGCCGGCCAGGGCTTCCATGGTCTGCCCCTTGTCGAAGCCATCGCTGTTCTTTTGCAGCGCGAACAACGACATCACAAAGCCTGGGGTGCAGAAGCCGCACTGCGAGCCGTGGCAATCGACCATGGCTTGCTGAACGCTGTGCAATTGGCCCTGGTGCTTCAGGTCTTCAACGCTGATCAGCTGTTTGCCGTGCAGCGAAGAAACGAAGGTCAGGCAGGAGTTGAGGGTGCGGTAGCGAATACGCGGGGTGCCGGACGAGTTGTCCAGTTCACCCACCACAACGGTACAGGCGCCGCAGTCACCGGAAGCGCAACCTTCCTTGGTACCGGTTTGGCCACGTGCTCACGCAGGTAATTGAGCACAGTGACATTTGGGTCGAGACGCTGCTCAGTACGCAGCTCACGGTTGAGTAAAAACTGGATCAAGGACGACCTCCAGGCACTTTCTTGTTTTTTATGGCACGCAACTTTTTTGGGGAGCGAGGTTGCGTAACGGCTTGCCCTCACCCCCGGCCCCTCTCCCGCACGCGGGAGAGGGGTGAAGAGCCGATGGGTTTGTTTTGCGAATTTAGAGAATTCTGACTTTTGGGTCAATAAAATATTTGACTCTTTAGTCAAGCAATCCGCGTGCCTGGCAATCAGGTTTTCCTATAGTTATGTCAGGCGCTTGTTCGCCGTGAGCGGTAGGCAATTCTGGCCAACCGTTTATTCAGGTTTTTTTCACGAAAATTTGATCGCTTCGTTTCTAGGATCCGCACCCATCAACTGATGGTGGACCCCGAACGTGAACTCGATATTGAAAGTAAAGGCCATACGCCCGGAACTGCTGACCCTGATCGGCAGTGCGTTTCTTCTGTTGGCCTGCAACTCCGTGCTGTGGGGGCACCTGTTCACCATCACCCCGAGCACCGCTTCCGGCCTGATGATGCGCCTGGCCTTCGGCCTTATCGTACTGGCGCTGTTCAACCTGGTGCTGACCGTGTTGGCGTTTCGCTGGGTGCTCAAACCGGTACTGACCGTGCTGCTGCTTATCAGCGCCGGGGTGGCCTATTTCATGAACCAGTACGGCGTACTGATCGATCTGGGCATGCTGCGCAACGCCGTTCAGACCAATCCCACCGAAGTGCGTGACCTGTTGTCGCTCAAATTGGCCGCCTATGTGCTGTTTTTGGGCATTATTCCGGTCGCGCTGCTGTGGGCCACGCCGGTGAAATACCGCGCCTGGCCTCGCGAACTGTTAACCAAACTGCTGGTGGCGGGGGCCTGTCTGGCGGTTCTGGGTGTGGTTGCGATGGTCAACTACCAAGGGCTGTCGTCGTTGTTTCGCAACCACCACGAGCTGCGCTTGATGGTGGTGCCGAGCAACTACGTGGGCGCTTCGTACAGTTCGTGCGCGAGCAAATAAGCACCGACAGCCAACCGTTCCGCAAGATTGGCGAAGACGCCGTGAAAGCCCCGGCGTGGGCGAGCCGTCGGCACAAGTCGCTCACCGTGCTGGTGGTGGTGGGTGAAAGCGCCCGCGCCGATAACTTCGGCATCCTCGGCTACGACCGCAATACCACGCCGAAACTCAAGGCCCAGGACGGCGTAATCGCCTACCCGGATGCACACTCCTGCGGAACCGAAACTGCCGTGTCTGTGCCTTGCATGTTCTCCGACTTGGGCCGCGCCAATTACAGCGCCACCAAGGCGTACTCCCAGGAAGGCCTGCTGGATGTAATCAAGCGTGCCGGGGTGGACGTGGTGTGGCGCGACAACCAGTCTGGCTGCAAAGGCACCTGCGACCGGGTGAATTTCGAAGACGTCAGCAACCTCAAAGACCCGACCTTGTGCGCCAACAGCGAATGCCATGACGAAATTCTGCTGCAAGGCCTGCAAGGGTTTATCGACAACCTTAAAAACGACACCGTGCTGGTGCTGCACCAGATGGGCAGCCATGGCCCGGAATACTTCAAGCGCTACCCGAAATCCTTCGAACAATTCACCCCGGTGTGCACCAGTAACGCGCTGAATGAATGCTCGCGGGAAAGCATCGTGAACGGCTACGACAACACCATCCTTTATACCGACCATGTGCTATCCAGCCTGATCGACGTGCTGCGCGCCAACCAGAGCAAGGTCGACAGCGCCATGCTGTATATGTCTGACCACGGTGAGTCGCTGGGCGAATACAACCTGTACCTGCACGGCACGCCGTACATGATGGCGCCCGAGCAGCAGAAGCATGTGGGAATGGTGGCGTGGTTCTCGGATAGCTATCAGCAGGAGTTTCAGATGGATGCTGACTGCTTGCGCGCCCAGCGGGAGCAGCCGGTGAGCCAGGACAATTTGTTCAGCTCGATGCTGGGGTTGGCAGGTGAATACCAAGGTGTACG
>NZ_JBWBZC010000028.1:0-65438 GCF_056174845.1 Pseudomonas sp. CC11G | reverse complement strand
GCTCCGAGGTGCGGCGCAGGTTGTTCTTCCACACCGACTCGTACACAAAGTTGTGGAAGTAGAAGTACTCCAAATGCTTGAACTCGGTTTTGCACGCCGAGAACAGCTCTTCACATACCTTCACGTGGGCGTCCATCGAGCCGCCGATGTCGAACAGAATCAGCAGCTTCACCGCATTGCGGCGTTCCGGGCGCATCTGGATATTCAACAGGCCGCCATCGCGGGCGGTGAAGTCGATAGTGCCGTCCAGGTCCAGCTCGTCCTGGGCGCCCTGGCGGGCGAACTTGCGCAGGCGGCGCAGGGCCACCTTGATATTGCGCGTGCCCAATTCCACCTGGTCGTCGAGGTTTTTGTACTCACGCTGGTCCCAGACTTTTACGGCCTTACCCTGACGCTTGCCGGCATCGCCTACGCGAATGCCTTCAGGGTTGAAACCACCGGAACCGAACGGACTGGTGCCACCGGTGCCGATCCATTTGTTGCCGCCTTCGTGACGTTCTTTCTGCTCTTCGAGGCGTTTTTTGAACTCCTCGATAAGCTTGTCCAGGCCACCGAGCGACTCGATCTTGGCCCGCTCTTCATCAGTGAGCGAACGCTCGAATTCCTTGCGCAGCCACTCATCGGGGATCAAGGCCTCGATGTGCTGGTTCAGGTTTTCCAGGCCCTTGAAGTAGGCGCCGAAGGCTCGGTCGAACTTGTCGAAATGGCGCTCGTCTTTGACCAGAATCGCCCGCGACAAGTAATAGAACTCGTCCATGTCGGCGAAGGTGACGTTGTGCTTCAACGCGTTGATCAGGTCCAGCAGCTCGCGAACCGAGACCGGAACCTTGGCGGCGCGCATTTCGTTGAATAGGTTGAGCAGCATGGCTGCGTCTCCATCGGAATTTCATTCCCTCTCGAATACAGACGCAGAGGGGCGACCCAACATAAATCAGTCCCCTCGCCCCCTTGGGGGAGAGGGTTAGGGAGAGGGGGTGAGCAGGCGACTCGGAGTTGCCTGTGAAAACCCTCTCCCCAGCCCCTCTCCCGCAAGCGGGCAGAGGGGAGGCGTATCAGCGGCTAGCGCGGCGGCTCATAAATGCCAGGCGCTCAAGCAATTGAACGTCTTGTTCGTTCTTAACCAGCGCCCCAGCAACGGCGGAATCGCCTTGGTCGGATCACGTTCACGCAGCACCGCTTCGCCGATGTTGTCGGCCATCAGCAGCTTCAGCCAATCAACCAACTCGGAGGTCGAAGGCTTTTTCTTCAGGCCCGGCACTTTGCGCACGTCGAAGAACACGTCGAGGGCTTCGGCCACCAGGTCTTTCTTGATGTTGGGGTAGTGCACATCGACGATCTGCTGCAGCGTGGCGCGATCCGGGAAGGCGATGTAGTGGAAGAAGCAGCGGCGCAAGAAGGCGTCCGGCAGTTCTTTTTCGTTGTTCGAGGTAATGATGATGATCGGGCGTTTTTTCGCCTTGATGGTCTCGTTAGTCTCGTAAACGTAGAACTCCATCTTGTCGAGTTCTTGCAGCAGGTCGTTGGGGAATTCGATGTCGGCTTTGTCGATTTCATCGATCAGCAGAATCACGCGCTCTTCGCTTTCGAACGCTTCCCAGAGCTTGCCCTTCTTGATGTAGTTGCGCACGTCGTGGACTTTGTCGCTGTCCAGCTGCGAGTCGCGCAGGCGGCTTACCGCGTCGTACTCATACAGACCCTGGTGGGCCTTGGTGGTGGATTTCACGTGCCAGGTGATCAGCTTGGCGCCGAAGGACTCGGCCAGTTGCTCGGCCAGCATGGTTTTACCGGTGCCCGGCTCACCCTTGACCAGCAGCGGGCGCTCCAGGGTGATGGCAGCGTTGACTGCCAGTTTAAGGTCGTCGGTTGCGACGTAAGCCTGGGTGCCTTCGAACTTCATCGGAAAATCCTCGAACAGTAGCGAGCAGGGTTCTGTAGGAAACCTGGAGTTTTTATTAAGAATAGGCCGCGACTATAACGCGCACCTGACGTGGCTGTGAACGCGGACGCACCATTCAGTCACTGAATGGCCAGTCAGCGACGCACAAGTTGCCGGAAACCGCCCTTTGGTTGGGGCGGGGCTAGTCGTCCGTAGGCTTGGCGCGTTCATAACGAGCGCTGAAGGCTTGCACAAAGCCATTGCGCAGAATCGCCAGAAACGCCTGGAAGGCGCTGATGTTCTGCTGGTGCACGTTGCCGCTGAGTTCGACGCGGGTGGCGAATTGGTCCTTTTGCTGGTTTTTCAGCACGGTTTCGCTACCCCCCACCAAGGCTTCCCAGATCGAGCGGAAGATCCCTTTGTCTTTCTCTTCCACGTCTTGCTGCCAATTGAACACGTCCACGTCGCGCAGCAGCGGCTTTATATAGCCGCTGAGCTGGGCTTTTTTCGCGTTGGCCTCGATCACCAGATCGCCATGGCCGGCGTTGAAATCGAACTTGGCGTAGGCAGCAGAAAAGTCGTTGAGCTTACGCAGCTCGATATCCTTGGCGCGCAGGCGGAATTTGAAGTCTTCGAAATTTTCGTAGGGGTCGAACACGATGGTGCATTCCAGCGGCGCATGGCCCAGTAGCAACGCCTTGCCTTCAAAATGCGCGACGCGCTCTCCGTTCTTGTCGGCGACATTGGTGAGGTTATAAAGGCTGGCATTCACCTGGGTGGCTTCCATATTCACCTGCGGCGTGGAGGTGTAGTTGTGGAAGCCCAGCTTGCCGTCGACCACCCGGACTTCGTCCAGGGTAATGGGCAGCAGCTTGTTCAACTGCTCGCGCCAGTCAACGCCCTTACCGGTCTGCGAAGCGTCTTTATCTTTGCCGCCATCGACGAAGTTAAGCGTGGGTTGAGTGAATAACACCTTGGCCACCACGCCGTGGTCGTACCACAGCGAACGCCAACTGACGGCGATATCAATGTGAGGGGCATCCAGCAGCGGGACCGGCACCTTGCCGTCTTCCTTGCGGATGTTAAGGCCATTGATCTGGTACGCGCCGCGCCACCAGGCGAGGTCCACGTCGGTGATCTGGCCTTTGTATTCGCCCATGTCGGCCAGTTTGCCGTTGAGGTAGTCACGCACCACGTAGGGCAGGGTGATATGCAGAACCAGGATCAGGACAATGAGTCCAACAAAGATCCAAAACGGCAAACTGTAGCGTCGTTTCATCGCAGGGTTACCTGGGCAGATCGCCTATTAAGTAGAAGCTAGACCGCTTGCGAGCCGTTACGGTTCGAGTTTTTTCAGGCTGGACGCTGGCCCGTTGGCGGGCATAGGCTGTCGGCCTTTGCGAATCACCCAAGGGACAGAACCTATGAGCCGCATCTACGCAGACAACGCCCAGTCCATCGGCAATACGCCGCTGGTATTTATCAATCGCCTGGGCCCCAAGGGCGTGACCATCCTGGCCAAGATCGAAGGGCGTAACCCGGCGTACTCCGTCAAATGCCGCATCGGCGCCAATATGGTCTGGGATGCCGAAGAGCGCGGCGTGCTCAAACCGGGCATGACCATCGTCGAGCCCACCTCCGGCAACACCGGCATCGGCCTGGCCTTCGTTGCCGCGGCGCGTGGCTACAAGTTGCTGCTGACCATGCCGGCGTCCATGAGCCTGGAGCGCCGTAAAGTGCTGAAAGCGCTGGGCGCCGAACTGGTACTCACCGAGCCGGCCAAAGGCATGAAAGGGGCTATCGAAAAAGCCGCGGAAATCGCCGCGTCCGACAGCAGCAAATACTTCCTGCCGCAGCAATTCGAAAACCCGGCCAATCCGGCGATTCACGAGAAAACCACCGGCCCGGAAATCTGGAACGACACCGAAGGCGCCATCGATATGCTGGTGGCCGGCGTCGGTACCGGCGGCACCATCACGGGCATTTCGCGCTATATCAAAAACACCTGCGGCAAACCGATTATCTCGGTGGCCGTCGAGCCCAGCGGCTCGCCAGTAATCACCCAGGCCCTGGCCGGTGACGAGATCAAACCGGCGCCGCACAAGATTCAGGGTATTGGCGCGGGCTTTGTGCCGAAGAACCTCGATTTGAGCATCGTCGACCGCGTTGAGCTGGTAGACGACGAAGAAGCCAAAGCGATGGCCCTGCGTTTGATGCGCGAAGAAGGCATTTTGTGCGGCATCTCCTGCGGCGCCGCAATGGCCGCCGCCGTACGCCTGGCCGAGCGCCCGGAAATGCAGAGCAAAACCATCGTGGTGATTTTGCCCGACTCCGGTGAGCGCTATCTCACCAGCATGTTGTTCAGCGATATGTTCAGTGAGCAGGAGTTGGTGCAGTAAACCCGCAAAGCATCGAGGCTAAAGCCTCTCCCACTAGGGGCCGCGTGCTCTTGTGGGAGAGGCTTCAGCCTCGAAAATTCTTCCCGCCAATCAATTTCTCCAATGGATTCCACAGACCTACACTGACCGGGGCTTACCCCGTACAAGGTGTTGCCCATGCTGCAGTCCGTCTCCCCGAAAAACGATCTACCCGCTGAACCCGCCGCCCCGGAAGTAGAGAAACCCAAGGCCGGCGGCATCTTCTCGCCGTTTAGCGTGCGCGCGTTTCGCATCATCTGGATCGCCAACCTGTTCGCCAACCTCGGCACCTGGGCGCAGTCGGTCGCGGCTGCCTGGGTGGTGACCGAGGCGCAGGCCAGTGCGCCGATGGTGGCCATGATTCAGGTGGCCTCGGCGTTGCCGCTGGTGGTGCTGTCCATCGTGTCCGGGGTGCTGGCGGACAACCATGACCGGCGCAAAATCATGCTGATCGGCCTGACGTTCGAGCTCAGCGGCGCCACCTTTCTCACCGTGATCGCCTTTGCCGGCCTGCTTGATCCGCTGCTGCTGATTGTGTCGATTCTGTGGATCAGTCTCGGTGGCGCCATCACCATTCCAGCCTGGCAGGCGGCGGTAAATGAGCAAGTGCCGCCGAATATGGTCGGCAATGCGGTGTTGCTCAACAGCGTGAACTACAACGTTGCCCGCGCGGTGGGGCCGGCGTTGGGCGGCTTGTTGCTAAGCTTTACCGGCTCGGCCTGGGTATTTCTCTTTAACTGCGTGTGCTACCTGGGCCTGATTGCGGCCATCTGGAATTGGCGCCGCGAGCTGCCGGCGCGGCAGTTTCCGCCGGAGCATATCGGTGAAGGGGTGATTGCGGCGCTGCGTTTTACCCAGCACTCCAGCGTCACTCGCCTGGTAATGCTGCGCTCGTTCAGCTTTGGCGTGTCGGCCAGTTCCATCTGGGCGTTGCTGCCGATTCTGGCCCACCGCAATCCCGAGGGCGACGCCTCGGTGTACGGCTATATGCTCGGCGCCCTGGGGATCGGCGCGATTGTCGGCAGTACGTTGGTAAACCGCGCGCGGCAATTTGTCGGCAGCAGTCGGTTGATCAGTTTTGCCGGTTTGCTGTTGGCGGTGATTGTGTTGCTGTTGGGCAGTGTCGATACGCTCTGGGTGCTGTACCCGGCGCTGCTGGTGGGCGGCGCGTGCTGGATTGCGGCGGTGGCCACCTATAACTCGGCGGTACAGATTCTAGTGCCGGACTGGGTCAAGGCGCGGGCCTTGGCGCTGTATCAAACCGCGCTGTATGGCGGCCTGGCGCTGGGTTCGTTTCTCTGGGGCCATCTGGCGCAGACCATGGGCGTGCAGGGCGCGTTTCTCGCCGCCGGCAGCCTGATGTTTGCCTGTGCACTGTTGCTCTATTCGTCGCGCCTGCCGGAACTGGATGCTACGAATATCGCCCATGCGCCGGCCACCTTGCCGGGGCAGCCGACCTTTGTGTTCAACCCCGAGCGCGGCTCGGTGTTGGTGACCATCGAATACCGCGTCCCCAATGAGCGCACCCGCGAGTTCGTCAAAGCGGTGCAGGGTTTGCGCCGGTTACGGCTGCGCAACGGCGCCGAGCGCTGGGCGATGTACCGTGACGTCAGTGATCAGGAGGTGTGGCAGGAAGTGCTGGTGGTCGACAACTGGCTGCAGCACCTGCGCATGCTCGACCGTTTGACGCTCTACGACAAAACCCTGATCGACAACGTGGTGCTGCTGCACAGCGGCGATGAGCCGCCGCGGGTGCGCCATGGGGTGAGTTTTGAGTCGGGCAGTTATGACACCGCGTTATGAAGCTGCGGCCGTTTTGGCCACCGGCGTCGGCCGCACCACCAGCCACAGCGCCAAGCCAATCAGCACGCCGCCGTACAGGTAAGCCCAGGACAGCGGCTCGCCGAGCAACAGCACGCCCCACAACACGCCAAACGGCGGCACGGCGAAAGTGACGGTAGAGGCTTTGATCGGACCGATGTCGGTGATCAACCGGAAGTACAGCACGTACGCGAACGCGGTGCAGACCAGGCCCAGACCGGCCAGCGACAGCCACACCGTCATGCCGCCCCAACTGGCAGGCGGTTGCTCCATCAGGGCATAGCCGAACAAGGGCAGCAGAAACAGGGTCGCGCCAAACATGCTGCCGCAGGCGGTGACGCGGTTATCCAGCGGTACACCGCCAAGCCATTTGCGGGTGAGAAAACCGGCAAAGCCGTAGCAGGTGGTGGCGATCAGGCAGGCGACCGCGCCCCAGAGCAACTCGGCATCAAACGCTACTGGCCCGGTGCGGGTCAGCAGGCCTACACCGAACAGCCCCAGTACCACGCCGAGGGTTTTGCTCGGGGTGGGCGGCTCGGCAAAAAACAGCATGCCGATGAGCACACCCATCAGCGGCGTGGTGGCATTGAAAATCGAGGAATAGCCCGCTGGCAGCACCATGGCGGCCAGGCAGTACATGGTGGCGGGCAACCCGGAGTTGATGACGCCAAGGGCCAGGCAGTGCCACAGCTTGCCGTGAAAATTCCACTGCACCCGCATCACCCAGAGCATTACCACCAGGCCTACCGCCGCCAGCGACACGCGAAAGAACGCGCTGGGCAGTGGCCCGAGCACCGGCACAATCACCCGCATAAACAGAAAGCTTGCGCCCCAGATGGCAGCCAGGCTCAGCAGGCGGGTGTAATCGGCAACTCTCACGGCAATCTCCAGCCCTGAATAAAGAGGCGAGAGTGTTGCCGCTGAGGCGAGGATTGGCAATCCGGATGTTGCGCTGCAATCGCCAACGGGCGAATGCATCAGACCTTGCCGAACAGCCCCTAACGAAACCAGCCGTCACCCAGTGGGAGGCGGTTGCTCGCTGTGTAGGGGCCGGCCGTTTTCAGGCGCAGAAGGAGTCGTCGGGCGGCTGCGAAGGCAGCATGAGCATCAGTTCATGCATATCCACCATCAGGTGTCTGCCGATCTGGCGAGTGGGTAGAAGCCCTTGTTTCATAAGGGTTTCTATATTTTCTACTTGGTCGACCAAGCCCGTCATGTCGCCGAAGCGCTTGGGGCTCAGGTAGCGGGGGCATTGGCCAAACCAGGCCGGGGTCAGTTCTATTGGTTTCATAGGGCTTCCTGCACCATCGCGGCCTGTCACTGCGAATGACAGGCTCCAAATCCCTTAAACTTTTCCGTAGCTTATTACTAATAGTTAGGTAGTCAATCATGATCTACTCACTGGTAGTAAAAAGCAGAAATACGGTCTGTACCTCGACAGGAAGGTCACATGAACAATCAAAACTTTCTCTTCACCGCCGGCCAGCGACTGCGTGGTTTACGCGAACTCATGGGCCTCAAGCGCCCAGCGTTTTCCCAACTGACGGGCATCGACAGAAAGCGCCTGGAAAATATCGAGTGCGGTCAGCAACGCATGCATGACATCGATTTCGAGAAGGTCTGCGGTTTGTACCCGGAGTTCGCCCGCTGGATTACCTATGGCGGCCCGGTAGATGGCGACCTCATGCACCTGCGAGTGGCCGACTCGGCGCAGATGTCGGCGGTGTACCTGGTGCAATGCAATCCGGTATTGCTCGATAGCATTGGCCTAAGCCTGGAGGACTGGACCGAGCGCCATCAAACCCAGTTGCAATTGATCAGTGAAAGCGAAGCGCTGTATGAGCGGCAGTTGGCACTGGAGGCGGAAGGCGAGGACTACATCGAGGGGCAGGTGGTGCCGGAGGATGACGAAGACGTGATCTGACGTTTCAAGGCGTGAGGGTGGCTGCCAGCTTTAGCAGGTAAGCCACTACGTCCGGCGCCCCTGCCAGGCGCAACCCTTCGCCGAAGGCAGTGGCCTCCGGCGAATGTTTTGGCAGGAGCAAAAATTCGGGCGCACCCGGCGTGCGTAACATGGCCAGCCGCGCATAGGGCAGGCCCTTATCCAGCAACAACCCCATAAATTGCGGATCGCTCCAGGCTTGCACTGGCATCGCCAGCATGTGGTAGCTGGCTTGCAACGCGTGCAAACCCTCGATATTCAAACGGTAGCGGGTAATTTCCGCCGGTAGGCTGACATCCAGCCCCCGCAAGCGCGCGTAAGCAATGGCACTGGCGAACGCCTCATGGTGATGCTCGCCGGCCCAGTACACGCGATTGCCTACCCAGTCGGCCTGGCGCAGCACAATGCGCTCACCGGCAAGAAAGCGCGGTAACGCGGTGCTGATGACTTTGACGAAATCCTTGTAACTGATGATGCGAACGCCCCGGCACGCTTCGCTGCTGGCGTATTCCTCGAAACTGGCGAAGGGCTTCGCGGCGAGGTCGTGGCCGCATAGGCCGTCGATCAAGCGCAGGTCGAATGCATTGAGTTGCTGGGTGTCGTGCTCTACCACTTTGGCCAACATCGAATGGGCTTCGGCTTTGTCTTCCTGCACCGGGCCGGAGAGGGCGTTGCGTGGCAGGTCTACCAACCGTTGCAACGGCGCACCGTTTTGCCACCAGATTTGCTCGCCAGGCTGCGGCAACGGCTGAAAGGGCAGGCGCAAGTTGCTGGCCCGTTGCAGGATTTGTCGTGGCCCACGACTGCTCAAGCCCAGGCGCTGGGCCAGGGCCGAGATACGTTCGGTGAGGGAGGCGGGGTGCTCGCTGGGACTCATGGCCAAATGCTACATCCTGGGTCATCCAAGCCAGTGTGGCAGACGATGTGCAAATCTGCCGGTGCAATTGTCAAACAGCTATCGCCGCCTGGTCGGCAGCCTGGTGCCAGCAGCTGGGCCGCCGTCTGTGGCAGTATTGCGTGAATCATTTGCGAGGTAGCCTCCATGCCAAGCCTTGAGTTGGATATTGCCCTATCTGCGGAGAGTTTGCGCGCGGTCTATCAAGGGCAGGCCAACCGAGTGTTGTTGCGGAGCCGCGACGGGCGCAAAGTCAGTTTGCCTGCGCACCACCTGCGGCCATTTCTGACCCACGACGGCGTCTACGGTTCCTTCGAGCTCGAGTTTAACAGCGCGGGTGAGCTTCTAACCCTACGCCGTGTGGCGCCCAAGCGCTAAGCGCCTCGCCGGGAGGGGCCCGGCACGGCTATAATCGCCGACCTCTTTTTCTCGAGCTAAGCCTGCCCATGTATACCCTGGCCCGCGAGCTGCTGTTCAAACTCTCCGCAGAAACTTCCCATGAACTGTCGATCGACTTGATCGGCGCTGGCGGCCGCCTGGGCGTAAATGGCTTGCTGTGCAAGCAGCCGGCGCGGTTGCCGGTGCGGGTGATGGGCCTGGATTTCCCTAATCCCGTCGGGTTGGCGGCAGGCCTGGATAAAAACGGCGACGCCATCGACGGCTTCGCTCAGCTGGGTTTCGGGTTTGTCGAAATCGGCACCGTCACTCCGCGCCCGCAGCCGGGCAACCCGAAGCCGCGTCTGTTTCGCCTGCCGCAAGCCGAGGCGATCATCAACCGCATGGGTTTTAACAACCACGGCGTCGACCACCTGATTGCCCGCGTGCAAGCGGCCAAATTCAAGGGCGTGCTGGGCATCAATATCGGAAAGAACTTCGATACGCCGGTTGAGCGCGCGGTGGACGACTACCTGCTGTGCCTGAACAAGGTGTACGCCCACGCCAGTTATGTGACCGTCAACGTCAGCTCGCCCAACACCCCGGGCCTGCGCAGCCTGCAGTTCGGTGACTCACTCAAGCAACTGCTCGAAGCCTTGCGTCAGCGCCAGGAAGACCTGGCCCAGCAGCACGGCAAGCGCGTACCGCTGGCGATCAAGATCGCGCCGGATATGAGCGATGAAGAAATCATTGAAGTGGCCGCAGCGCTGGTCGAGGCGGGCATGGATGCGGTGATCGCCACCAACACCACATTGAGCCGGGTGGGTGTCGAAGGGCTGGCCCATGGTGACGAGGCGGGCGGTTTGTCTGGCGCGCCGGTGCGTGACAAGAGCACCTACACCGTTCGAGCCCTGGCCACCGAGTTGGGCGGGCGTTTGCCCATCATTGCTGCGGGCGGCATTACCGAAGGCAAACACGCGGCTGAGAAAATCGCTGCGGGTGCGAGCCTGGTGCAGATCTACTCCGGCTTTATCTATAAAGGCCCGGCGCTGATCCGCGAAGCGGTAGATGCGATTGGTGCGATGCCGAAATAAACGCCAGGCAATAAAAAGGGCTCCTTAAAAGGAGCCCCTGGGCTCTCGCCCGCCGTCCGGATGGGACGAGCATGGTAAAGCGGGAGTAAGTAGTCGGAGTGTCCCTGTTTAACCGACTGCGTTCAGTTCGTTAAGCCTATGGATACCGGCGGTGCCGATCATTCCGTCCCAGTTGTCACCGCGACCCTCTCGCCAGCCGTTAATCCAGGCTTGGCGTACGGACGGAAGGGTAAATGGACACAATTCACGAGATTTGCCATGGACGCCAAATTGATAGCCGCGCAAAAAAGCTCTTTCTAAAGGATCACGCTTAAGTCTTCTCATAGGGTGTTGCCCTCACTTGTTGACTGTTATGTCCTAGTTCGCCTCTTTCGAGGCCTGGCAGAAATCCTCTACCAGTGGAGCCCGCTGCCGGCGTTACGGGTCTCCTCCCAGCGTCGTTGCGGCGTTGGGCTGAGTTGATTTCTATCGAATGCCGGGGGTGCTGGGAATGATCGTTTTGTCATAAGCACGTAACGTTTGTCGTGGTGAGGCCATAAGGGATTTGCGCCTTTGCCGCTAACGCCAGCAGGGCCGGGGGTGTGGCCTCTGGTAACGGCCAAAGGCCAGTGCGATCTTTTCGCAGATGCATGGTTCGGGTATTCCGACGAAGGGTGCAAACCCCGCTGTCGATGACATTTTTCTGTGGTCGCCGTCTATTTGCGGCCACGCGCTAGGCCTGGCGACAGGCACGACACAGAGGCTGCGACTAGGCTCCTGTGCAGTGCCAAACCGTCTGGACTGGCAGTAAGGGGCCACCATTGGCTCGCACAGCGCTCCATCCTGGAGTGCGGGATCGTCGGGTAGAACCGAGGTCTTTAACCGGGCACGCAGCAGACCTGCGGGCCGCAACGCTTAGGCACTGGAATACACATGTCGGATCGTTTTGAACTCTTTCTTACCTGCCCCAAGGGCTTGGAAGGCTTGCTCGCCGAGGAAGCCACCGCGCTCGGCTTGGAAGAAACCCGCGAACACACCTCCGCGATCCGTGGCTTTGCCCAGATGGAAACGGCGTATCGCCTGTGCCTCTGGTCGCGCCTGGCCAACCGCGTCCTGCTGGTGCTCAAGCGTTTCCCCATGGCCAATGCCGATGACCTTTACGACGGCGTGCTTTCGGTCGACTGGGCCGAACACCTGGACGCCGCCGGCAGCCTGGCCGTTGAGTTCAGCGGTAACGGGTCGGGTATCGATAACACTCACTTCGGCGCCCTGAAGGTTAAGGACGCCATCGTCGACAAGCTGCGCACCCCGACGGGTGAGCGGCCTTCCATCGACAAGCTCAACCCGGACCTGCGCATTCACCTGCGTCTGGACCGTGGCGAAGCGATTCTGTCGCTCGACCTTTCCGGCCACAGCCTGCACCAGCGCGGTTACCGCCTGCAACAAGGCGCCGCGCCGCTGAAAGAAAACCTTGCCGCCGCCGTGCTCATCCGTGCTGGCTGGCCGCGCATTGCCGCTGCCGGCGGCGCCCTGGCCGACCCGATGTGCGGTGTGGGTACCTTTTTGGTGGAGGCGGCAATGATCGCCGCCGATATCGCCCCCAACCTGCGCCGCGAGCGCTGGGGTTTTACGTCCTGGCTCGGCCATGTGCCGGCGCTGTGGAAGAAACTGCATGCCGAAGCGCAGGAGCGTGCCGACGCCGGCCTGGCCAAACAGCCCTCGTGGATTCGCGGTTATGAAGCCGACCCGCGCCTGATTCAGCCCGCGCGCAACAACATCGAACGTGCCGGTCTGTCCAACTGGATCAAGGTCTATCAGGGCGAAGTCGCCACTTTCGAGCCGCGTCCGGACCACAATCAGACCGGCCTGGTCGTGTGCAACCCACCCTACGGCGAACGCCTGGGTGATGAAGCCAGCTTGCTCTACCTCTACCAAAACCTCGGCGAGCGTCTGCGTCAGGCCTGCATGAACTGGGAGGCGGCGGTATTTACCGGCGCGCCGGACCTGGGCAAGCGCATGGGCATTCGCAGCCACAAGCAATACGCCTTCTGGAACGGTGCGTTACCGTGCAAGCTGCTGCTGATCAAGGTTCAACCCGAGCAGTTCGTTACTGGCGAGCGCCGCACGCCGGAACAGCGTGAACGCGAGCGCGAGCAAGAGGCGCTGGGCACCACGCCGGACGCGCCAGCCAACGCGCCGATCGAGCAAGCACGTCTGAGCGAAGGCGGGCAGATGTTCGCCAATCGCCTGCAAAAAAACCTGAAAACGCTGGGCAAGTGGGCGCGCCGTGAAGGCGTGGATTGCTACCGCGTGTATGACGCCGACATGCCGGAATACGCCCTGGCCATCGACCTGTACCACGACTGGGTGCACGTGCAGGAATACGCACCGCCACGCACCATCGACGCCGACAAGGCCCAGGCCCGTCTATTCGATGCGCTGGCTGCCATTCCCCAAGCGTTGGGCGTCGACAAATCCAAAGTGGTGATCAAGCGTCGCGAGCGCCAGAGCGGCACCAAGCAGTACGAGCGTCAGGCCAGCCAAGGCACCTTTACCGAGGTGAGCGAAGGCGGTGTGAAGTTGCTGGTCAACCTCACCGACTACCTCGACACCGGCCTGTTCCTCGACCACCGCCCGCTGCGCTTGCGCATTCAGCGTGAGGCCAACGGCAAGCGCTTCCTCAATCTTTACTGCTACACCGCCACGGCGTCGGTGCATGCGGCCAAGGGCGGTGCGCGCAGCACCACCAGCGTCGACCTGTCGAAAACCTATCTGGACTGGGCGCGGCGCAACCTGTCGCTCAATGGTTTTTCGGACAAGAACAAGCTGGAGCAGGGTGATGTGATGACCTGGCTGGAGGCCGATCGGCAGGAATACGACCTGATCTTTATCGACCCGCCGACCTTCTCCAACTCCAAGCGCATGGAAGGCGTGTTCGACGTGCAGCGCGATCACGTGCAGTTGCTGGACCTGGCCATGGCGCGACTGGCCTCGGGCGGGGTGCTGTATTTCTCCAACAACTTCCGCAAATTCCAGCTCGATGAAGGGCTGGCAGCGCGTTACGAAGTGGAAGAAATCACCGCCAGCACGCTGGACCCGGATTTCACGCGCAACGCGAAGATTCACCGGGCGTGGAAGTTGATGGCGAAGTAAGGCTTCCGTGTTCGACGCCGTCATTCCTGCGCAGGCAGGAATCCAGGTGCGGTACTTCTGAAGGTGTTCGACTTCAGATTCTGGGTCCCAGCCTGCGCTGGGACGACGCGGGTAGCGGCCAAAACCTCCGTCATTCCTGCGCAGGCAGGAATCCAGGTGCGGTACTTCTGAAGGAGTTCGACTTCAGATTCTGGGTCCCAGCCTACGCTGGGACGACGGTGGCGTTTGAGATGTCTTAGTTAGGCTTGCGATACAGATCCAGCAACACCTGATCCAGAATCGACGACGCACCCCATGGGCGTGGGTCGTTGAGGATGGCGACTACCGCCCAGGTGTCGCCATTGGCATCGCGGCTAAAGCCGGCGATGGCTCGTACGGTGTTCAGCGTGCCGGTCTTGATATGGGCATCGCCGCGCAGCGGGGTGTTTTTCAGCCGTTTACGCATAGTGCCGTCTTCGCCCACGATCGGTAGCGAGCTGATGAACTCAGCCGCATACGGGCCTTTCCAGGCGGTTTGCAGAATGGCCGCCATCTCCCGCGCACTCACGCGCTCAGCACGCGACAACCCTGAACCGTTTTCCATCACCAGGTGGGTAGCGGTAATGCCTTTTTTCGCCAGCCACTGGCGAATGACCCGCTGTGCCGCCTTGGCATCATCGCCGTCAGCGCTGTTGCGGAATTCCGCACCCAGGCTCAGGAACAGCTGGCGGGCCATTGTGTTGTTACTGAACTTGTTGATGTCGCGGATGATTTCCGCCAGGTCCGGCGAGTAGGCGCGAGCCAGCAGAGTGCCGCTTTTCGGCACTTCATCGATGCGGTCTTTGCCCATGATGGTGCCGCCCAGTTCCTGCCAGATGGCCCGTACGGCGCCGGCGGCATAGCCAGCGTGGTCGAGCAGCGACAGGTACGACTGGGTGTTGCAGCCTTCATTCAATTGGCCTGTCACCACAAGCGTGGTGCCGTCGAATTCGGTGACGGGGTTAAAGCGAACATCGCCGACGCACTTGCCTTTGCCCAGGTATTTCACCCGGTTGTCGATGCGCACGTTGGTCAGTGGCGGCTCCATCATCACCGTCACCTTGCCGCTGTCGGCGCGGGTGATCATGCGCACGGCTTTGAGGTTGATCAGCAGCGAATCCGGGGTAACCAGGAAGGGCTTGTTGTCGTCTTTGCCGTCGTCGTCGAACACCGGCAACTGCGGCTGGATAAAGTGCGTGCGGTCGAGCACCAGGTCGCCGGTAACCTTCAACACGCCGTTGGCGCGCAGGTCACGCATCAGCAACCAGAGTTTTTCCATGTTCAGCTTCGGGTCGCCGCCACCTTTGAGGTAGAGGTTGCCGTTGAGCACGCCGTCTTTTACCGGGCCGTCGGCATAGAACTCGGTTTTCCACTGGTGGGTGGGGCCAAGCATTCCAGAGCGGCGTAGGTGGTGATCAGCTTCATGGTGGAAGCCGGGTTTACCGAGACGTCGGCATTGATGATGGTCGGCGTGCCGTTGCCGGTCATGGGCAGGGTAACGACCGAGATGGAGTCGTTGCCGATCTTGCCGGCTTTCATGGCTTTTTGTACGGAGGCGGGCAGGGTGGTGTTTAGCGGGGCAGACAATGCCGGCAGCGCGGCGGGAAGCAAAAGGCTGGCGATGACGAGGTGGCGAAGCGATTTGATCATTGGCGAAAAACCCTTCAGGCAAGGGCCAAAAAAGAAAGATGGCGTAAAGAAGAAAGCGCAGGGGGCCACAGGTTCCCAATTGCGCCGAGAAAGTGCCGGCATTATGCCCGAAGCCTTCTACAGTTGGCGGGGTAGTCGCGGATTTTTGTCCGCCGTTTTACGGGCGCCCGGCAGAGAGTCGGGCAAGGCGCGGCCTTTGCTGGTAAAGTGCCGCGCGTTATCACTTCTGAGGATTGTTCCATGGCTACTAACCGTTCCCGCCGCCTGCGCAAAAAACTCTGCGTAAATGAATTCCAGGAGCTCGGTTTCGAGCTGAACCTGAACCTCAAGGCGGACCTGAGCGAAGCGGACATCGACGCTTTCCTCGACGCTTTCCTGCGTGAGGCCATGAACGACAACGGTCTTGGCTATGTCGGCGGCGAAGACTACGGTCTGGTGTGCCTGGCCAAGCGTGGCTCGGTCAGCGAAGAGCAACGCGCTACCGTTGAAGCCTGGCTGAAGGCGCGCAGTGAAGTCACCGACTACACCGCCAGCCCACTGATCGACGTTTGGTACCCGGAAAACGAGATCAACGCCGAGCACGCATAAGCCTTAGGGATTGTGCAAAAACAAAGGGGCCTTCGGGCCCCTTTGTTGTTTCTGCGATTCGAGGGTTGCCCTTACGAAAGGAAACCACCGTCCACATTCAATGCCACGCCTGTTGTGTAGCTGGAAGCATCGCTTGCCAGATACAGCACGGTACCGGCCATTTCGCTCGGGTCAGCCACGCGCTTCAGCGGAATTTGTGCCAGCGCCTGGTTCAGAATCGCATCGTTTTTAACCAGCGCCGAAGCAAACTTGGTGTCGGTCAAACCCGGCAGCAGGGCGTTGCAGCGAATGCCGAACTGGGCGCATTCCTTGGCGAACACTTTGGTCATGTTGATAACTGCAGCCTTGGTCACCGAGTAGATGCCCTGGAAAATGCCTGGGGAGATACCGTTGATGGAGGCGACGTTGATGATGCTGCCTTTGCCTTTCTCACGCATCAGCTTGCCGGCTTCGATGGACATGAAGAAGTAGCCACGGATGTTCACGTCAACGGTCTTCTGGAAGGCCGACAGGTCGGTGTCCAGCACGTTGCAGAACTGTGGGTTGGTGGCGGCGTTGTTCACCAGAATGTCCAGTTGGCCGAACTGTTCGCGGATTTGTGCGAACACGTTTTGAATCTGTTCCATCTCGCCGATGTGGCAGGCGATGGCGGTGGCTTTACCGCCGTCGGCGATGATGGCGTCGGCCACGGCCTGGCAGCCTTCGATTTTGCGGCTGGACACGATCACGTGTGCGCCTTGCTGGGCCAGCAATTTGGCGATGGATTCACCGATACCGCGGCTGGCGCCGGAAACGAAGGCCACTTTGCCGTCGAGGTCGAACAGATTGGTCTTGGACATGGGGTTCCCCTGAGTCTGTTTTGTAGATGATGGAGATGAAGGGCTGAATCCGCCGCCACTTAGCGGGCAGGGCGGCGGATTACAAGGCGCGTTACAGCGTGGATTTCTTGATGACCTGCAGGCTGGTTTGCTCCAGCAGCTTGTTCAGTTGAATGAACGAGGCGAAGCGTTTGTCCTGGGTTTGGCCGTGGAAATAGCGGTAGTAAATCTGCTGCACGATGCCGGCCAGGCGGAACAAGCCGTAGGTGTAGTAGAAGTCCAGATTCTTCACTTCGATGCCGGCGCGCTCGCCGTAGTAATCGGCGAATTCCTGGCGCGTGAACATGCCCGGTGCGTTGCTGGGCTGGCGACGCATCATCTGCATTGGCGCCGAGTCGGTTTCATCGATCCAGTAGGCCAGGGTGTTGCCCAGGTCCATCAGCGGGTCGCCGATGGTGGTCAGTTCCCAGTCCAGCACGCCGATGATTTGCGTCGGGTTTTTGCTGTCCAGAATCACGTTGTCCAGGCGGTAGTCGTTGTGCACGATGGCCGGCTTGTGGTGGTCAGCGGGCATCTTGTCGCGCAGCCAGGCCTTGGCCACTTCCCAGCTCGGGGCGTCGGGGGTCATGGCTTTTTCGTAACGGTCGGTCCAGCCGCCGATCTGCCGTTCTACGTAACCTTCGGGCTTGCCGAGGTCGCCCAGGCCGCAGGCGTTGTAGTCGACCTGGTGCAGCTCGACGAATTTGTCGACGAAGTTTTTGCACAGCTCGCGGGTTTGGTCGAAACCGAAGTTCATCTCGGCCGGCATGTCGGTGCGCAGGATGATGCCGTTGACGCGTTCCATCACGTAGAACTCGGCGCCAATCACGCTCTCATCGGTGCAGTGCACGTAGGCTTTCGGGCAGTACGGGAAGCCGTCGTTGAGCTGGTTGAGAATGCGGAATTCGCGGCCCATGTCGTGGGCGGATTTGGCTTTGTGGCCAAACGGCGGACGGCGCAGTACGAACTCTTGCTCGGGGTATTCGATGAGGTAGGTGAGGTTGGAGGCGCCGCCGGGGAACTGGCTGATTTTGGGCTCGCCAGTCAGGCCAGGAATGTGGGCTTTGAGGTACGGGTCGATAATGGCGGCGTCGAGTTCTTCGCCATTTCGAATGCGGGTGGACTGGTCGGTGAGCGCCATACTTATCCCTTCTACTTATAATAGAGGCCTTAGATTATTGGCTAATCTAATGCCGTGGCAGAGGCCCTACAAGCCGCGCGGGCCCTTATTGGTGAGCGTGTTTTTGGATAATCAGCGCGCCTGATTCGTCCGACAAAACCGCTCGGTAGACAGTGCGCAGTCGAAAAAAAACCGGAGTCCTAAGACTCCGGTTTTTTATCAAGCGTAGACGCTATTTCCCTTAAACCGGGAACAGTTCGCCCAGTTTCATGGCCAGCATCATGTCGCCTTCGGCGCGCAGTTTGCCGCCCATGAAGGCTTGCATGCCGTCGGTTTCACCGGTGGTGATGCCGGACAGGGTTTCGGTGTTCATGATCAGGGTGA
Source organism: Pseudomonas sp. CC11G (assembly GCF_056174845.1). NCBI lineage: Bacteria > Pseudomonadati > Pseudomonadota > Gammaproteobacteria > Pseudomonadales > Pseudomonadaceae > Pseudomonas > Pseudomonas sp. CC11G. The sequence goes on along the minus strand of NZ_JBWBZC010000028.1, from coordinate 47,269 downwards.
CGTTGGCGTCTGGCGAAACGCCGGTGGCCAGGTCTACGGTGCCGTCTTTAACGGTCAGGAAGAAGTCTTCGCCGTCTTCGATTTTGAAGCCGAAAACCAGGTCCAGGCCAGCAGCAGCGGCAGGGTTGAACTTGGATTTCATGGTTTGAGCGATGTCAGCAACTGTGGTCATGATTCGATCCTTTATAGTTTTTTCGGGTTACGCGCGGCCTTGCGGGCCACAGTAGTCCGGAACTCAGCGGAAAGTGATGAGTTCCGGCGCCTTCAACAGCTCCAAATGCGCGTGACTGTTGAAGGAAGCCAGGGCCACCTCGCGACCGCGGAACTTGAAGCGGTTGAGCGAGGTGTTGACGATTTGCCAGTTCAGCTCGAAAGCTTGAGCCGCCGGTATTGCAGTTATGAGATGCAGCATGGCGGTAATAGTGCCGCCTGAGGTGAACACGGCGACGCTGTCTTTGCTCGAGGCACGCTCGAGAATACGCGCCAGGCCGCCTTCCACTTGCTCTACAAATTCCTGCCAGCTTTGCAGGCCCGCTACCGGGTAGTCGCCGGAAATCCAGCGGCCGATCAGCAGGGCGAACAGGCGCTGGAATTCGGCGCGGTTGTTCTTGGCGTTGCGCAGGGTGTCCAGTGCGTGGGGCTCTTGCGGCAGGATGCCCGGCAGCAGCGCGCGAATGACCGCGTCGGCGTCAAATTCATTGAAGGCTGCATCGGTTTCCAATTCCGGCGTGGCAATGCCAGCAGCCTGGAGTTGGGCGAGGGCACCGGTACCGGTGTTTTGCTGACGCGAGAGGCTGCCGGCAATGGCGCGGTCGAAGCGGACGTCGAGCTGCGCCAGGTGCTTGCCGAGGATTTCGGCTTGCTGCACGCCGACGTCGGACAGCACGTCGTAATCGTCGGCGCCGAACGAAGCCTGGCCATGGCGAATCATGTAAATGCTGCCCACGTGAGCGTCATCCCGCTACGGTGAAAGTTTCGCGAGGGTATGAGGATAGGTGGGGCCTGTCAACGAAAAAACATACGCTTGTTTGAATCGATATCACGGCGCTCTATAAGGCAGCCGGGCGACACAGGTTGGCATAGATAACCCGCTCTGCGCCGCTGGCCGGGCACAGGCCGCGTCGGTATGCTTGGACCCCTTACCTGCCGCCCGACGCCGGGCGCCTATCTGTCATTTCGAGCTGACGTTTACAGGAGAATACGCGTGGAGTTTCTTGCCGATTACGCTGGCTTTCTGGCCAAGACATTCACCGTGCTGGTGGCCATTGTGGTGGTGTTGCTGACCATCGCGGTACTGCGTGGCAAAGGACGTAAACGTAGTGGGCAATTGGAGGTCCATAAACTTAATGACTTCTACAAAGCCCTGCATGAGCGCCTGCAAGGCTCGATTTTGAACAAGGACCAGCTGAAGGTTCTGCACAAGGCTCAAGCCAAGGCAGACAAACTGGCCAAGAAACACCCTGAAGAAAAGCCGCGCGTGTATGTGCTGGATTTCGACGGCGATATCAAAGCCTCGGCCACCGACGCGCTGCGCCATGAAGTGACCGCGCTGCTGAGCCTGGCCACGCCCAAGGATGAAGTGGTGCTGCGCCTGGAGAGTGGCGGCGGCATGGTCCACAGTTATGGTCTGGCTTCTTCGCAACTGGCGCGTATTCGCCAGGCCGGCGTGCCGTTGACGGTGTGCGTCGACAAGGTGGCGGCCAGCGGCGGCTACATGATGGCGTGCATCGGCGAGAAGATTGTGTCAGCGCCGTTCGCCATTCTCGGCTCCATCGGCGTGGTCGCGCAGTTGCCCAACGTGCACCGCTTGCTGAAGAAACATGAAATCGATTTTGAAGTGCTGACCGCCGGTGAATACAAACGCACGCTGACGGTGTTTGGCGAGAACACCGAGAAGGGCCGGGAGAAATTCCAGCAAGACCTGGAAATCACCCACGAGCTGTTCAAGGACTTTGTCGCCAGCTACCGCCCGCAGCTGCAGATGGAAGAGATTGCCACCGGCGAGGTCTGGCTGGGCCAGCAGGCACTGGGCAAGAAGCTGGTGGATGAGCTGATGACCAGCGACGAATACATCGCCACCAAGGCGAAAACCGCAGACGTGTTCCAACTGCACTATGCGCACAAGAAAAGTTTGCCGGAAAGGGTGGGCCTGGCGGCCAGCCTGTCTGTCGACCGCCTGCTGCTGACCTGGCTGAGCCGCCTGCAGCAACAGCGTTTCTGGTAAGCGACCGCGTTCAAGGAGAGCGATATGAGTAAGTTCAACGCACTACAGGTCAGTGAAGTGGCTGGCGTGTTCGAGCCGCAGGTGATTGAGCGTGACACCGCGGACCTTCCAGCTGGCGAGTTGTTGATCCGTGTGCAGTACTCCTCGCTCAACTACAAAGACGCGTTGTCCGCCAGCGGCAACCGTGGCGTCACCAAAAACTATCCGCACACGCCGGGCATTGATGCCGCCGGTGTGGTGGAGCAATCCAGCGTTAGCGAGTTTGCCGCTGGCGATGAAGTGATCGTCACCGGGTATGACCTGGGCATGAATACCGCTGGCGGTTTCGGCCAGTACATCCGCATTCCGGCGGCCTGGGCGATCAAGCGCCCGCAAGGGCTGTCGCTGCGCGAATCGATGGTGTTGGGTACTGCCGGCCTTACGGCTGCGCTGTGCGTCGACAAGCTCGAACAGGCTGGCCTACGCCCGGACAGCGGCCCGGTGCTGGTCACCGGTGCTACTGGCGGCGTTGGCAGCATCTCGGTGGTGTTGCTGAAACGTCTGGGCTACACAGTGGCGGCGTCTACCGGCAAGGCGGAGCAGGCGGAGTTTCTTAAAGGGTTGGGCGCGAGCCAGATCGTCACTCGTGAAGACCTGCAAGCCGGCACCGAGAAAGCCATGCTCAAAGAGCAGTGGGCCGGCGCCGTGGATACAGTTGGCGGCGACATTCTCTTCAACGTGGTCAAAGCGCTGCAATACGGCGGCAGCGTGGCCTGCTGCGGGTTGACCGCTGGCGTTGGCTTCAAGGGCAGTGTGATGCCGTTCATTCTGCGCGGCGTGAATCTGCTCGGCGTGGATTCGGTTGAGCTGCCGATGGTGGTGAAGGCGTCGATGTGGGATCGCCTGTCGCTGCAATGGAAGCTCGACCTGGAGCCGCTGGTGGAAGAGGTGAGCTTGCCGCAGTTGCCGGAAGCGTTGAAGCGCATTCTGGCCGGGAAGATGGTTGGGCGGGTGTTGCTCAATCTGGGTTGACCCTAGGGGTGTCCGCTTTACCCATCTTCTTCTCCTTGGCGATTCTGGATCCCCGCCTGCGCGGGGATGACGGAGTGTTTTATAGATACACCGTCATTCCCGCGAAGGCGGGAATCCAGAATCTCAACGCAATAGATGATTGCGCGGTTAAGCCTTACTCACATACATCGTGATCTCAGCCCGAAACACCGCCTTTTCCCCCACATACGCCATCACCGGCACCTTCACATCTCCCAATGCCTCCCAATCCACCGCGCTGCCATCGGCCACGGTGCGGATGTCGCCGTCGGCCTTGGCCAGGTATTCCACGGTCATGCCTTTTGGAATCCACCGGCAACCGTCTGGAATCGATACATCCGTCATGGTGCCGGCTGCCAATTCCGCCGAGTTGCACAGCGCAATCGCATGCACCGTGCCGATATGGTTGAGCACTTCGCGGCGCTTGGCGAAGGTGACTTCCGCATAACCTGGGCGCAGCTCAACAAACTGCGGGGCAATGCTGGCGAAGTAGGGTGCGACCTGGCCGATCATGCCGCTAAATTGGGCGGCGCCGGCTTGTTGGTACATCTGCATCATCTGGCTCATAACAACTCCTGAACGTGATTTTTTAGTTGAACAGCAGTGCGCGCCGAGTCAGTATTACCTGCATTAGAAATTAATTCTAGAAAAAGATTCTAGTTTGTTCGAGCTCCCGACGAGAGAAGCGCTTCCATGGCCCGCCCTTCGCGTAAAGACGACATCCTGCAAGCCGCTCTGGCGCTGTTCACCGAGATCGGCGTGGATGCCACCACCATCGAGATGATCCGCGACCGGTCCGGCGCCAGTATTGGCAGCCTGTATCACCACTTCGGCAACAAGGAACGCATCATCGGCGCGCTGTATTTGGCCGGTACCGGCGAATACGCGGCGATGCTGGAGCAAGGGTTTAGCGAAGCGAAAACCGCCAAGGACTGCGTGAAGTTGCTGGTGACCAGCTATATCGACTGGGTGACGGCCAACCCTGACTGGGCGCGGTTTGTGTTGCACAGCCGCGGGCGGGTTGAGGCCGGGGAGATGGGCGAGCAGTTACGCGAGGCCAACCGTGAGCATTTCTCGCGGATTTTCGCGGCCTTGGCCGGCTACCGTGAGCAAGGTCTGTTCCGCGAAATGCCGGCGGATTGTTTTGCGTCGGTGATTATCGGGCCGACCCATGATTTCGCTCGGAACTGGTTGGCGGGGCGGGCGCAGACGGAGTTTGCGGCGTGTCGAGAGTTGTTGGCGCAAGTGGCCTGGGAAAGCGTGCGGGCATAAGCCAGCGGTCCTGCAAAAGACCGCCCCACAAAAAGCCCCGCACTAGGCGGGGCTTTTTTAATCACCGACCAATCAAGCCCGGCGGCGGAACAGCGGCTGCGGCTGATCAGCCGAAGCCTGATACACCTCACCGAACTCGCTAAACGCTTTCAACGCATCATCCGGATCTTTGTCTTCACGCAAGGCGAAGGCATCGAAACCCACGCGCTGCAACGCCCACAGCTGGTCACGCAGCACGTCGCCAATGGCGCGCACTTCGCCTTTGTAGCCGTAGCGGGTGCGCAGCATATACGCGGTGGAGGAGTGGCGGCCGTCGGTGAAGGCGGGGAAGTTCAGGGCGATCACCTGGAAGTTATCCAGTTGATCAGCGATCTCTTCGATTTCTTCACCGGCTTCCAACCACACGCCCAGGCCGCCGTCGCGGGCTTTCAGGGCGCTGCTGTGTTCCACGTACAGGCCCAGCGGCACGATCAGGTCGTCGCAGTTGGACACGCCTTCCAGGGTCGCGTCCTTCGGCAACAGGTGCCAGGTCTCGTCAACCAGCTGACCGTTCTTAATGATTCGCTGCATATACGCGCTCCTTGAACGGGTCGATGCCGACACGGCGGAAGGTATCGAGGAAGTTTTCTTCTTCGTTACGGGTTTCCACGTAGACGTTGATGATTTTGCTGATCACGTCTGCCATGTCTTTTTCGGCGAAAGACGGGCCGAGGATCTGCGCCAGGCTGGCGTCGCGGCCAGAGCTGCCGCCCAGCGAGACCTGGTAGAACTCCTGACCTTTCTTGTCCACACCCAGAACACCGATGTGGCCGACGTGATGGTGACCGCAGGCGTTCATGCAACCGGAGATATTCAGGTCGATATTGCCGATGTCGAACAGGTAATCCAGGTCGTCGAAACGGCGCTGAATGGCTTCGGCAATAGGAATCGACTTGGCATTGGCCAGCGAGCAGAAGTCGCCGCCCGGGCAGCAGATGATGTCTGTCAGCAGACCCACGTTCGGGGTGGCAAAACCCAGTTCGCGCAGCTCGCCCCACAGGGTGAACAGCTGGCTTTGCTCGACGTCGGCCAGAATGATGTTCTGGTTATGGCTGTTGCGCACTTCGCTGAAGCTGTAGCGATCGGCCAGATCGGCGATGGCATCCAGTTGCTTGTCGGTGACATCGCCAGGGGCCACGCCAGTCGGTTTCAGCGACAGGGTAACGGCGGCATAACCGGGCTTCTTGTGGGCGAATACGTTGCGGCTCGCCCAGCGATCAAAACCGGCGTGCTCGGCGCGCAGGGCGGCGAGTGCGTCGGCTTGGTCTTCCAAAGCCTTGTAAGCCGGGTCGATAAAGTGCGCGGCAACGCGGGCCACTTCGGCTTCCGTCAGGGTGGTCGGGCCGTCTTTAAGGTGCACCCATTCAGCATTCACGCGCTCGGCGAACACTTCGGGGGTCAGCGCCTTGACCAGAATCTTGATGCGCGCCTTGTACTTGTTATCGCGGCGGCCATAGCGGTTGTACACACGCAGAATGGCGTCGAGGTAACTGATCAGGTGCTGCCACGGCAGGAATTCATTAATGAAGCTGCCCACGATTGGGGTACGGCCCAGGCCGCCGCCGACGGAAACGCGGAAGCCCAGCTCGCCGGCTTCGTTGTTCACTGCTTCCAGGCCGATGTCGTGCACTTCGATGGCTGCACGGTCGCTCACGGCGCCGTTGACGGCGATCTTGAACTTGCGCGGCAGGTGCGAGAACTCGGGGTGGAAGGTGGACCACTGACGAATGATTTCGCACCACTGACGTGGGTCGACGAGTTCGTCTTTGGCTACACCAGCGAACTGGTCGGTGGTGGTGTTCCGGATGCAGTTGCCGCTGGTCTGGATCGCGTGCATCTGCACGGTGGCCAGCTCGGCAAGAATTTCCGGTACGTCTTCCAGTTCCGGCCAGTTGAACTGCACGTTCTGGCGGGTACTGATGTGGGCGTAGCCTTTGTCGTAGTCGCGGGCGATCTTGGCCATCATGCGCACTTGCGCCGAGGACATCAGGCCATACGGGACGGCCACGCGCAGCATCGGCGCGAAACGCTGGATATAGAGGCCATTCTGCAGGCGCAACGGGCGAAATTCTTCGCCAGAAAGTTCGCCAGCCAGATAACGGCGGGTCTGATCACGGAACTGCTTTACGCGGCTCTCGATGATGTCTTGATCGTAACTGTCGTAGACGTACATACGGGTCCTGTTTTCAGGCTGCTTACTGCCAAATCAGCGCGCACGGCCGCGCACTCCTCGCGGAGCCGGGGGAAGATACCAGTTCGGGTTTATGCGCAAAAGTGATGTTTTAGTATAAGAACGAAACTTATGGTGATAAGAACCGCCAGCTATAAGTCATTCTCATCGCCGCCCTCTACTTGTAGGAGCGAGCTTGCTCGCGAACCCGGCCAACGCGGTCGCGAATGCCGTTTCCAGGGTTCGCTAGCAAGCTAGCTCCTACGGTCGGCATTTGTCGGCATGCGTTGTGTGGTCTTAACTGCAAACCGGACCATCCCATAAGCACAACAACAAGGGGCAGCCATGACCGACCATACCCACACCTCCAGCGCCGTTCCAGAAGACGACAACCGTGACAGCGTTGTCGACGCCTGGGCCATTCTTATTCTTATTGCCCTGGCGGTTTCCACTGCCGTGTTTTGGGTCAGCCATCAATAGCGCTTCGCCACGCCGCTTTTAGATAAGAAAGCGGCGTTTTTTGTAAGCATTCCCTGACAGATGGTGACAGATTGCCATTACTCGTCCGCGTATACTCCGCGGCTGTTCTGGGTGTGAGTGCATGAAGGTGAAGTGGTCATTGCGCACCGTGGTTGCGGTAGTGGGTTTACTCGCATGGAATTGCGTCAATGCAGCTAGCGTGGTGTTCCTTAATCCGGGCAAGACCGGTGAGGAATTCTGGGTTGGCTACGTCAAGTTCATGCAGGCCGCCGCGAGCGATCTTGGCATGCAACTGCGCGTGCTCGACGCCCAGCGCGACCGCGACTTGATGCTCGCGCAAGCGCGCACCGTATTGCAGGGCGACAACAAGCCCGACTATCTCCTGTTTATCAACGAAGAATACGCTGCCCCGGAAATTCTGCGTCTTGCCAAGGACTCGGGCGTCAAGCTGTTCGCCGTCAGCAACACCCTTACCACTGATCAGCAACACGTGATCGGCAGCAGCCGTGAAACGTACCCCAACTGGATTGGCAGCCTGGTGCCCAACGATGTCGACGCCGGCTACATGCTGGCCAGCGGGTTGATTAAACGCGCCCGCGAGTCGCACCCTGGCCAGCCGTTGGAAATGCTTGCGTTCAGTGGCGTCAAGCAGACGCCCTCCAGCCAGGAGCGTGAGCAGGGGCTGAAAAAAGCCCTGGCCGAAAACCCCGACGTGCGTCTGCGGGTAATGGCCTATGGCGGGTGGCAGCGGCAGCGCGCCTATGACCAGGCACGCACCCTGCTGCCGCGCTATTCCGGTATCAACATGATTTGGGCCGCCAGCGACGAGATGGCGCTCGGCGCCATGCAGGCCGCCGTAGAGTTGGGCCACAAGCCTGGCCAGGACATCCATTTCGCCACCATCAATTCCAGCGCTGAAGCGCTGCAGGCCAAGATCGACGGGCGTATCGACGTGCTGGTGAGCGGTCAGTTCACCATCGGCGGCTGGGCGCTGGTGATGCTGCATGACTACGACAACGGTGTGGATTTCGCCAAGCGCGGCGGCAAGGATCGCACCGTGCCGATCTACGTCACCCTCGATGAGAAGCAGTCGGCGCATCTCGCCAGTCATATTGCCGGCCAAGATAACTACGGCTTGGATTTCCGCCGCTACTGCCTGCAAAACCAGTCCAAGCTGCGCGAGTACAATTTTTCGCTGCGGCCGATGCTCGACTGAGCCGTTACAACCCAGCCAGGTGCAGCACCAATTTCACCAAGGCAAACAGCACCAACACGAAGATGCCGGTGAACAGCAGGCCGATAAAAATGAAGTGGCTGGGTTTGCCATGACGAAAGTCGCGGGCGCGGTTTTTCCCGCTTTGTACGCCAAAGGCAGCGGCCATTACGCTGTGCAGCATTTGCCAGAGGGTAGGGGGCTGATCGTTGTTGTTAGAGTCGTCCATTGCGCGCTCCTGGTTGCATCCCATGCAGCAACCATAGCCGAAGATCGCCACCGGGCCCGGCCTCAGCCATACTAGGCGCCTTTCCATATTGCCAATACGCTCGTTCTTGAAACGCCGTGCGGAGTTTTCATGAAATTCATACACCAGCGCGAACACCTCAACGAAGACGACATCGTCGTCATTCAGTGCTCGCAAGCCTGCAATATCCGCCTGATGAATGACGCGAACTTTCGCAGCTTCAAGAACGGCGGCCGCCACACCTATCACGGCGGCGCATTCGTAGACTTCCCGGCCAAGATCGTGGTGCCGAGCAGCGGTTTCTGGAATATCACCATCGACACCGTCAGCCGCAAAGCCATCAGCGTCACCCGCAAGCCGACGCTGACCCACTCGATCAAAATCGTGCGCAAATCGCCATCGCAGCTGCGCTGATCGTAGATCAACAGCATCGAGGCTAAAGCCTCTCCCACAGAAACCTCCGATCCTTGTGGGAGAGGCTTCAGCCTCGAGTTTTTGATCTACAGCGAGCGACAAACCTCACTGAACAGTGGACGCTCAGCCACCTGGCCCGCCACACACGCCCGCTGCAACTGCCACAAGCGCTCCGGCACGTTGTCACAGCGCTCCAGCAGCTCCTCCAATAAACAGCCAAACGCCCGTGCTTCAATGCGCTGTAACGCTTGGCCTTGCTCGCTCGCCGGGTCAAAGAACGACGCTGCGCCAAAATCCCCAAGCAAGCAGCGGCCTGCTTTATTCACCAGCAGGTTATGGCCATATAGGTCGCCATGCACGATGCCGTTGACATGCAGATGTGCGATGGCCGACGCCACGGCTCGGGCGATAGCCAAGGCTTCCTCCAGTTCGAAACGCCGCCCTTCGGCATAGCAATCGCGGGTGCAACTGGCCAGCGATGGCGGGCCGGCCAGCACCTGGTAGTCGGCGCTGATACGCTCCAGCAGCAACCCCGGCGGCGTGCTGTCGAGTGGTCCGGCCACGCCGATCAGATTCGGGTGATTGCCCGCCGCCAAACACGCGGCCATTTCGCTATGGGGCAGGCCATCGCTGGTGACCTCGCCGCGAAACAGCTTGGCGGCCATGCTGCGGGCGTTCCATTGCGCCGCATGAATAATCCCGGAGGCGCCTTGGCCGAGCACTTCGCCCAGTTGAATCTCGGCCATGGGAATGGCCGCCATTGGGTGGCTCGCCAGGACCGCACGCTCCGCCACGTCGCTGACCGGGTTGCCGGCATACGCCAGCCACGCCAGCTGCGGCAACTCCAACAGCCAGTCGGGCAGCTGTTCAAAACGGTTCGCGGCGATACGCAGCAGTTGCAGGTTGCTGCAGGCGCTCAGGCTCTCTGGCAAGGCGGCCAGGCGATTACCGGCCAGCATCAGCTTTTGCAGCCGTGGTCGGTCACCCAGCTCAGCCGGCAGCTCGGCCACCTGGTTGTCGCTCAGAATCAGCCAGCGTAGCTGCGGCGGTAGAGACGCGGCCGGCACATGGGCAATACGGTTGGCCTTGAAGCCGACCATCTCCAGGTGCGCGCACTCACCCAGCACTTCCGGCACGGCAGTGAAGGGGTTGTCCGAGCAGAACAGCACTTTGAGTTTATGCAGACGTGGCAAATCGGCCGGCAGCTGGCTGAGCTGACTGCCCGAGAGATTGAGCACTTCGAGGCTATCAGCCAGCTCGAAGATTTCCGCCGGAAACTCGGTTAGCGCGCCAGATAAATCCAGGCGCGTGATGCCCGCCAGTTCGCCCCGGCGCAGTTGTTCAAGCGTATGCATAAGCAGGGTTTACACAGATAAGTTCCCCTCTCCCGTGTGCGGGAGAGGGGCTAGGGGAGAGGGTAATCGATCAGTTGTCGTAACCCAGATTCGGCGCCAGCCACCGCTCAGTCACCGCCAAGTCCTGCTCTTTACGCGCGGTGTAACTCTCGATCTGATCCTTATCCACCTTACCCACCGCAAAGTACTGCGCCTGCGGATGCGCGAAGTACCAGCCGCTGACCGCCGCCGCCGGGAACATCGCGTAGTGCTCGGTAAGGAATACACCGCTCACACCCGCTTTCAGTTCTTCAGCCGCCGGGTCGAGCAGCTCGAACAGCGTGCCTTTCTCGGTATGGTCCGGGCAGGCCGGGTAGCCAGGCGCCGGGCGGATACCTTTGTAGGCTTCCTTGATCAGCTCGTCGTTGCTCAGCGCTTCTTCCGGGTCATAGCCCCAGTAGTCTTTACGCACTTGCTGGTGCAGCCATTCGGCGCAGGCTTCGGCGAGGCGGTCGGCGAGGGCCTTGACCATGATCGAGTTGTAGTCGTCGCCGGCGTCCTGATAGGCCTTGGCCACTTCTTCGGCACCGATGCCAGCGGTGGTGATAAAACCGCCCACGTAGTCGGTCACGCCGCTGCTTTTCGGCGCAACGAAGTCGGCCAGGGAGAAGTTCGGCTTGCCGTCGGTTTTGATGATTTGCTGACGCAGGTGGTGCAGCTTGGCCAGCGGTTGGCCGTCTTCGCCGTACAGCTCGATATCGTCGTCCTGCACCTGATTCGCTGGCCAGAAACCGAACACAGCGCGGGCGCGGATCAGTTTTTCGTCGATCAGCTTGGTCAGCATTTCCCGCGCATCTTTGTACAGCGAAGTCGCCGCTTCACCGACCACTTCATCGGTAAGAATGCGTGGGAATTTGCCGGCCAGGTCCCAGGAGATAAAGAACGGCGTCCAGTCGATGTACTCGACCAGCACGTTCAGGTCGATATCTTCCAGCACCTTCACGCCGGTAAAGGTCGGCACGGTCGGCTGGTAGGTGGCCCAGTCGAACTGCGGCTTCTTCGCCACGGCCGCGCCATAGCTCAGGCGCTCGGTGCGGGCGCTGCGGTTGGCGGTGCGTTCGCGCACTTCCACGTAGTCTTTGCGGGTGCTTTCGACGAAGCCGGCTTTCAGCTCCTTGGACAGCAACTGGGTGGCCACGCCCACGGCGCGCGAGGCGTCGGTGACGTACACCACGGCATCGTTCTGGTACTTGGGCTCGATCTTCACCGCGGTGTGCGCTTTGGAGGTGGTAGCCCCGCCGATCATCAGCGGCAGGGTAAAGCCCTGGCGCTGCATTTCGCGGGCGACGTGCACCATTTCATCCAGCGACGGGGTGATCAGGCCGGACAAACCGATGATGTCGCACTTCTCGGCAATCGCGGTTTGCAGAATCTTTTCCGCCGGCACCATCACGCCCAGGTCAACGATGTCGTAGCCGTTGCAACCGAGCACCACGCCGACAATGTTCTTGCCGATGTCATGCACGTCGCCTTTTACCGTGGCCATCAGAATCTTGCCTTTGGCTTCGGGCTTGTCGCCTTTTTCCAGCTCGATAAACGGAATCAGGTGGGCCACGGCCTGCTTCATTACGCGGGCAGATTTCACCACCTGGGGCAGGAACATTTTGCCCTCGCCAAACAGGTCGCCGACGATGTTCATGCCGGACATCAGCGGGCCTTCGATCACTTCGATCGGGCGCGCGAACGACTGCCGCGACTCCTCGGTGTCTTCCACGATATGCGTGGTGATGCCTTTGACCAGCGCGTGTTCCAGGCGCTTGTTCACGGTCCAGGAGCGCCACTCTTCGGTCTCGGCTTCTTTGACGCTGCCGTCGCCTTTGTAGTTGTCGGCAATCGCCAGCAGTGCATCAGTGCCGTTCGGGGTGCGGTTGAGCACCACGTCTTCCACGGCGTCACGCAGCTCGGCCGGGATCTGGTCGTAGATCTCCAACTGGCCGGCGTTGACGATGCCCATGGTCAGGCCGTTCTTGATCGCGTAGTACAGGAACACCGAGTGAATCGCCTCGCGCACCGGGTTGTTGCCGCGGAACGAGAACGACACGTTGGACACCCCGCCCGAGCTCAGGGCGTAGGGCAGGTTGTCGCGGATAAAGGCGCAGGCGTTGATAAAGTCGACCGCGTAGTTGTTGTGCTCTTCGATGCCGGTGGCGACGGCGAAAATGTTCGGGTCGAAGATGATGTCTTGCGGCGGGAAGCCGACTTCATTCACCAGAATGTCGTAGGAGCGTTTGCAAATTTCGATCTTGCGCTGCTCGGTGTCGGCCTGGCCGAGTTCGTCGAACGCCATCACCACCACGGCCGCGCCGTAGCGTTTGCACAGTTTGGCGTGGTGCTTGAACTGCTCGACGCCTTCCTTCATGGAAATCGAGTTGACGATGCCCTTGCCCTGGATGCATTTGAGGCCGGCCTCGATCACTTCCCACTTGGAGGAGTCGATCATGATCGGCACGCGGGAAATGTCCGGCTCGGAGGCGATCAGATTGAGGAAGGTGACCATCGCCTTCTTCGAATCGAGCATGCCCTCGTCCATGTTGATGTCGATCACCTGGGCGCCGGCTTCCACCTGCTGCAGGGCGACTTCCAGAGCTTCGGTGTAGTTGTCTTCACGGATCAGGCGGGCGAACTTGGCGCTACCGGTGATGTTGGTGCGCTCGCCGACGTTCACGAACAGCGACTGGCGGTCGATGGTGAACGGCTCCAGGCCGGAGAGGCGGCAGGCTTTGGGAATATCCGGAATGGCGCGCGGTTTGTATTTGGCAACAGCCTCGGCAATGGCCTTGATATGGCCGGGCGTGGTGCCGCAGCAGCCGCCGATGATATTCAGGAAGCCCGAGGCGGCGAACTCTTCCACCACCACGGCCATTTGCGCCGGGCTTTCGTCGTACTCACCGAACTCGTTGGGCAAGCCGGCGTTGGGGTGCGCGGACACATGGGTGTCGGCCTTGCTGGCCAATTCTTCCAGGTACGGACGCAGTTCCTTGGCGCCCAGAGCGCAGTTCAAACCGACCGAAATGGGGTTGGCGTGGCTGATCGAGTTCCAGAACGCTTCGGTGGTTTGCCCGGAGAGGGTGCGGCCGGAGGCGTCGGTGATGGTGCCGGAAATCATGATCGGCAACTCGAAACCCAGCTCTTCGTAGACGCCTTGTACGGCGAAGATCGCGGCCTTGGCGTTCAAGGTGTCGAAAATGGTCTCGATCAGAATCAGGTCGGCGCCGCCCTCGATCAGGCCTTTGGTGGCTTCGGTGTAGTTCTCCACCAACTCGTCGAAGGTGACATTTCGGAAACCGGGGTTGTTTACGTCCGGCGACAGCGAGCATGTGCGGCTGGTAGGGCCGAGCACGCCGGCAACAAAACGGGGGCGATCCGGGGTTTCCAGGGTTTTGGCGTCGGCGACTTCACGGGCCAAACGGGCGCCTTCCACGTTCAGCTCATACACCAGCGCTTCCATGCCGTAGTCGGCCTGGGACACCTGGGTGGCGTTGAAGGTGTTGGTTTCCAGAATGTCGGCGCCGGCGTCCAGGTAGGCTTTTTCGATGGCCTGAATCACGTCCGGACGGCTGAGCAGCAACAGGTCGTTGTTGCCTTTTACATCGCTGGGCCAGTCGGCGAAACGCTTGCCACGGTAATCCTCTTCTTCCAGGCGGTAGCTCTGGATCATGGTGCCCATGCCGCCGTCGAGAATCAGAATGCGCTCTCTGAGGGCTTGCTGAAGGGACTGGAGGCGAGCTTGGCGATCGGACATGGAGGCGTTACCTGAAAAGCGCGAAATAAAGTGGGCGCGATAATAGCAAAGCTGCAATGGCCTGGAGCGGGTTGGCGGTTTACATGAATTTGGCTCATGTTGGGTGTTCGCTCGGAAATCGCTTGGTGCGCGGAGCAGACCCTGCGTTTGGGCAGGCTGCCAAAACGCCGGCGTGCCGGTAGACTCGCAGCCTTGAGACTCAAGGATGTGCCAATGTCATACCGCTCTTACGTCGCAGCAGTCCTGTGGTTTTTTGCCATGGGTGCCGGCGCCGAATCCATCTCCTATACCCGCGATGTGCAGCCCATCCTCACTGAGAAGTGCGTGGCCTGCCACGCTTGCTACGACGCACCTTGCCAGTTGAACCTGGGTAGTGCCGAGGGCGTGGCGCGCGGGGCAAGCAAAACCCCGGTGTATGACGGCGGCCGCACGCAAGCCACCGACACCACTCGCCTGTTCCTCGACGCCCATGGCCCGTTGGCCTGGCAGCACAAGGGCTTCTACTCGGTGCTAGGCGCCCAGAGCGGCCAGGCCGCCTTGATGGCGCGCATGCTGGAGCTGGGCGAGCAGAGCCCCGTCGAGCCCAATGCCAAGCTGCCAGCCGACATCAAGCTGGGTGTAGACCGGCCCAACACCTGCCCACTGCCCGGCGAATTCGATACGTACGCCAAGACCCATGCCCACGAAGGCATGCCGCTGGGAGTCACCGGCCTGACCCCGCCCGAACTGCAAACCCTGAAAACCTGGCTGGCCGCCGGCGCGCCGCTGGACCAGCAAGCCCTGGTCGCGAACGACATCGAACTGGCCCAGGTCAAGCAGTGGGAAGACCTGTTCAATGCCCCCGGCGCGCGGGAAAGCCTGGTGGCGCGCTGGCTGTATGAGCACCTGTTTCTCGCTCACCTGTATTTCCAGAACGGCGACAATCGCCATTTCTTCCAGGTAGTGCGCTCACGTACGCCGAGCGGAACGGCGGTCGACCCCATTGCCAGCCGCCGCCCCAACGATGACCCAGGCACCGTCTTTTACTACCGCCTGATTCCCGTGCAGGGCGTGATAGTGCACAAAACCCACATCACGTATCCACTCAGCCCGCAGAAACTGGCGCGCGTGAAAGAACTGTTCTTCGGCAGCGACTGGCAGGTGGTGGCCTCACCGGGTTACGGCCCGCAGCGCCGCGCCAACCCGTTTGATACGTTCGCCGCCATTCCGGCCAAAGCGCGCTATCAGTTCATGCTGGAAAACGCCGAATACTTTGTGCAGACCTTTATTCGCGGCCCGGTGTGCCGCGGGCAGATTGCCACCGACGTGATCCGCGATAACTTCTGGGTGATGTTCCAGGACCCCGACCACGACCTCTTTATCACCGACCCCAACTACCGCGGCCAGGTCACCGAACAGCTTGCCTTGCCGGGGCAGATGGATGGCCTCAGTGCCACGCTGAGTCTATGGCGCACCTACCGTGACAAACGCAACGAGTACGAAGCCGCCCGCCAGGACGCCTATGCCGATGCGCCGCCGCCAAGCTGGTCGCATATCTGGGCCGGTAACGACAATGCGGTGCTGTCGATCTTCCGTCATTACGACAGCGCCACGGTGAAGAAGGGCCTGATTGGCGAGGTGCCGCAAACCATCTGGTGGATGGACTACCCGCTGCTGGAACGCACGTATTACCAGTTGGTGGTCAATTTCGACGTGTTCGGCAACGTGTCGCACCAGGCGCAGACGCGGCTGTATTTCGACCTGATCCGCAATGGCGCCGAGCAGAACTTCCTGCGCCTGATGCCGCCCGACGCGCGCGCTGGCATTCTTGATGATTGGTACCAGAACAGCGGCAAGCTGAAGGTGTGGATGGACTATCAAGACATCGACGACGACAGCCCCACCGGCCTCAAACTGCCGGAAGCCGACGCCAAGAATGCCTTCGCCAAGCACTGCTGGAGCGCTACACCGGCTTCAATATGCGCCCGGACCCGATCAACCGCTGCGTCGATGGCGCCTGCTACCGCCGCAACTTCCCCAAACCGCAGCAAGACGCCGAACAGGCGCTTAGCCGGCTGACCAACAAGCCGGGCGCCGGGCTCAAAGTGATTCAGCACCTGCCGGAAGCGACCATGGTGCGGGTGGAAGAGGGCGACGGCACGATCGATTTCTACAGCTTGCTGCGCAACCGCGCGCACAGCAATGTGGCATTCATGATGGGCGAAAGCCTGCGCTACCAGCCGGGGCTGGACACGCTCACGGTGTATCCGGGGGTGATGAGTAGTTATCCCAACTTTATGTTCAACGTACCGGTTGCGCAGGTGCCGGCGTTTGTCGCGGCCATGGAGCAAGTGCGTGATGACGCGGCGTTTGAACAGTTGGTGAAACAGTGGGGCGTGCGTCGTACGCATCCTGAGTTCTGGCGGTATTTCCATGATCTGGACCGCTATATCCAGCGCACCGACCCCGTTGAAGCCGGCATCCTCGATATGAACCGCTACGAAAACCTGTGATCTCCTGGCCGATCTCTTAGTCGTCGGCCATGCGGCGTTGCGTCCTCGCTTTTAATGCTCACGTACTGCAGTACGCTGCGCTTAAAAGCTGCGGGGCGCCTTGCCTGGCTCTAGCCTAAGAGATCTCGTACGGGCGTGCCTCAGCAGTTTGGCTCTCTGATTTATGGACCTTTTCCAACCCCGCCAGGGTCAACCCTGTAACGCGAGGTGGCGTGCCGTGGTGTCGGTTTGCCATGGGCGCGCTGGGTTTGGCGCCGTGTGGCGCGCTGGCTGGGAGCAAGGTTCTATGCTGATTTCACTGCAAGCGCTAAGAGCATTAGCGGCTTGGTTGGTGGTGGGTCACCACATCATGCAAGTGTTTTTCGACTTCAAGACAGACAGCCCGTTTGGGCAATTTTTTATCGACAAGGGCGCCGTTGGCGTCGACATTTTTTTCGTAATCAGCGGCTTCGTGATCTACCTGTCTACCCAAGGCAAAGACATCGCCGCCGGACGTTTTCTGCTCAACCGGGTGCTGCGTATCGTGCCGGCGTATTGGCTGTTCTCGCTGCTGGCGGCACTCCTGATCGTATACGCCAAACCGATGATGCCGGGGCAAGCGTTCGACCTGCAGCACTTCATCCTTTCGCTACTATTTATTCCCGCGTCCAACCCCGCCGGTTACGGGCTATACCCAACGCTGGCGGTGGGCTGGACGCTCAATTACGAGATGTTTTTCTACCTGCTTTTTGCCCTGGGCTTCAGCGTGCCGGAGCGCTATCGCCTGTGGCTGATCGCAGGGGCGCTGTTTCTGGTGGGCACGGTGGCCACGCGCGAAGACTGGGTGAGCGACTTCTACCGCAACAGCATCGTGTATGAATTCCTGTTTGGCATTCTGCTCGGCATGGCCTATCAGCGCGGCTGGATTCGCCCCGGCCGCTGGTTGCCGGTGATGCTGATCGTGGCCTCGCTTCTGACCATCTATCACCTCGACACCGAAATGCGCGTGCTGCATTGGGGCGTGCCGAGCGCGCTGATCGTCGCCAGCTGCATCTCGCTTGAGGGCTATTTCCGAGGTAATCGGGTGCTCAAGTCGCTGGGCGACTGTTCGTACTCGGTGTATCTGGTGCACGTGCTGGTGTTGTCGCTGGGCTGGTACCTCACCCAGCGCTACGACCTGAATATTTATTGGATGATCGGCGCCTGCATTCCAGCTATCGTGCTCGCCTCCTGGGGCAGCTACGAGCTGATCGAGAAGCGATTTTTCCAGCAGGCCAAGGTCTGGCTGGACACGCCGAACGCCGTTACGAACAGATCGGCTATTCCTGACTGATTTACTAGGGCTTTATTCACAAGCCCCATGGGCGTAAACTGCGCCCATGTTTGCGAGGAGTTGCCATGAGCGCCATCACCATTACTGAAGCTGCCCACGATTATCTAGCCGACCTGCTGAGCAAGCAGAGCACGCCCGGCATCGGTATCCGCGTCTTCATCACCCAACCGGGTACCCAGTACGCCGAAACCTGTATTGCCTACTGCAAGCCAGGCGAAGAAAAACCTGAAGACCACGCCATCGGCCTGAAAAGCTTCACCGCTTATATCGACGCCTTCAGCGAAGCCTTCCTGGAAGACGCCGTAGTCGACTACGCCACCGACCGTATGGGCGGCCAGCTGACCATCAAGGCGCCTAACGCCAAAGTGCCGATGGTGAACGAAGACAGCCCAGTCAACGAGCGCATCAGCTACTACCTGCAAACCGAGATCAACCCGGGGCTGGCCAGCCACGGCGGCGAAGTCAGCCTGATCGACGTGGTGGAAGACGGCATTGCCGTGCTCAAGTTCGGCGGCGGTTGCCAGGGCTGCGGCCAGGTCGACCTGACGTTGAAAGAAGGCATCGAGAAAACCCTGCTCGAGCGCATTCCGGAACTCAAAGGCGTGCGCGACGTAACCGACCACACCAACAAGGAAAACGCTTACTACTAAGCGCGGTCCGTTGGCAAAAAGGCGACCTCAGGGTCGCCTTTTTTGTGCGCGCGTTAGGCGGTCGCCAAGCGCCGCGCCGGTATCAGCATCAGCAACGCAATCGCTACCAACGGCAGCACGCCGATGTTGATCGCTGACCAACCGAGGCCTGTGATCAACGCGCCGGAGGCAAACGAGG
This sequence comes from Pseudomonas sp. CC11G, assembly GCF_056174845.1. Taxonomy (NCBI): domain Bacteria; kingdom Pseudomonadati; phylum Pseudomonadota; class Gammaproteobacteria; order Pseudomonadales; family Pseudomonadaceae; genus Pseudomonas; species Pseudomonas sp. CC11G. The sequence goes on along the minus strand of NZ_JBWBZC010000028.1, from coordinate 28,413 downwards.
CACAGGCCGCCACCGAACCGTTCACCAACTCCATCAAGCCCTGCGCCTGGCCGCGCTCGCTGGCACTATGGCCTTCGGCGAGCAGGGTGGTGCCGGCGATAAGCGCCAGGTTCCAACCCAGGCCAAGTAGAAACGAGCTGAGCAGAAAGTGCGCGTGGCTCAGTCCCAGCAACGCCACCACGGCGCTGGCCAGCAATATGCTGCCGCCCAGTACGGCTACGCGGCGACTGCCCAGGCGGTCTACCAGCGGGCCGGCGACAAAGGCGGGCAAAAACATACCGAGCATGTGCCACTGAATAACGCCGGCGCTGGTGGCCACATCAAAGCCGCAGAAGCTCATCGCCAGTGGCGTGGCGTTCATCACCAGAATCATCAGGCCATGGCCGATGGCCGTGGTTGCGATGGCGGCGCGTACCAGCGGCCGGGCCAGCAATTCACGCATGGCCGCCAGGCCGGCCTTGCCCGGCGCAGGCGCGGCGCCTTCACGCAATTGGCTGACCAGCAGCAGGCCCAGCGCCGCCAACACGGCAATCATCAGGTAGGCGCCCATATACGGCGTGCTCAGTGCAGTGCGCGACCACAGCGCCAGGCTCGGGGCGACCAGCGCTGCCAGTACGCCGCCGCCGATCACGCAGGCGGTGGCACGACCTTTCTGCTGTTCCTCCACCGCCTCCAGCGCGGCGAAGCGGTAGTACATCGCCGAGGCCTGATAAGCGCCGATGGGCAGCGCGCCGAGGCAGAACAGGGCGAAGTCGCCTACGCCAACGCCCAGCGCGCAGATCAGGCCGCCAACCACGCCGCTGCCAGCGCCGAGCATCAGTCCCGGTCGGCGGCCATGACGCTGCATAAATAGCGATAGCGGCTGCACCGCCAACAGGTTGCCCAGTACCAGCATCGCCAGCGGCAGGGTGGCCAGCGCATTGCTGGGCGCCAATTGCAGGCCCACCAGTGAAGTGAGGGTGATGCCGATCAGCGAACAGGACCAGTACAGGGCCTGACCGCCGAACAGCAGGCGAACGGAAGCATTGCGCAGCAGCAACATGATGGCGCCTCGTAAACGAACTACAGGTAGGGGCGGCTGCACCTGGAGGCGCAGCCGGAGGGTGTTAGCCGGCTTTGGCGCAGCCTTCAGGCTTTAGCACGCGCTCGGTGGAGGCCGGGTTGTTGGCCAGCTTGGCGGCCGGTCGACGTGGGCGTTGCAGCAGTTCGCCGGCGCAATTTGGGCAGGCACCGTTAAGGTGGGTATTGGCGCAGTCGACGCAGAAGGTGCATTCGAAGGTGCAGATGCGCGCATCCACCGAGTCGGGTGGTAAATCGCGGTCACAGCATTCGCAGTTGGGGCGTAGTTCGAGCATGGCGGGATTCCTTTCGTCGATGTTTTAGCCAAAGCGTTGGGCGTATTCCTGGGGACTTACCGCCAGGTGTTTATGGAAGGTGCGGCGCAGATTTTCCGGGTGGCCGAAACCGGTCAGCCGCGCCACGGTGGAGATTGAGGCCTGCGCGTCTTGCAGCAGGGTGCGCGCGGCTTCCAGGCGCAGCCGTTCCACGTAGCGGCCGGGGCCCATGCCCAGTTCCTGGGTGAATACGCGCGACAGCGTGCGCGGCGTCAGCTTGGCCTGTTGTGCCAGGGTTTCAAGCGACAGGTCGCCACCCAGATTAGCCGGCAACCAGTCCAGCAGCGCGGCCAGGCGCGGCACGCGGCTGGGTTCGGGAGTTAGCAGGGCGCTGAACTGGGTCTGACCGCCGGGGCGGCGCAAAAACATCACCAGGCGGCGCGCCACGCTTAGGGCAATGGGGCGGCCCAGGTCGGCTTCAACCAAGGCCAGGGCCAGGTCGATGCCGGCGGTCACGCCAGCCGAGGTAAATACATGGCTGTCGCCGTCCAGGTTGCGCGGGTCGAAGGTGTGCAGGCGGTCGCTTTCAATCAGCACCGTCGGAAAGCGGCAGCGCAGTTCGTCGACGTCAGCCCAATGGGTGGTGGCCTGACGCCCGTCCAGCACGCCGGCCTCGGCCAGAATCAGCGCGCCGGAGCAGATGGAGCCCAGGCGCCTTACCTTGGGCTCGGCGGCATGCAGCCAGGCCAGCAAATCACCGTCGAGCATCTGCTCATTCACGCCCAGGCCACCGGGTACCAGCAGGGTGTCCAGGTGCGCCGCGTCGACTTCACGCCAGGTTCGGTCCACGCACAAACGCATGCCGGCCGAGGTGGCCACGGGCGTGAGATCGGCGCCGATCAGTAGCAGCTCATAGGCACGTGGCAGGCCCTGGCGTTCGCGCTCCACATTGGCCGAGGCGAATACTTGCATGGGGCCGGTAACGTCCAGACTCATTACCTGCGGATAAACCAGGCAGGCGACGGTGCGCAGGTGTTCGGGTGGCAGAGACTTGGCCATGGGGTGGGCACCAACGGAAACGATGGGGCCATTCTGTCGCGCGACGGGCTTGGCAACAATGACAATAAGCCCACAGATCTTGCCAATTTGGCGGGGGCGTAGGAGCGAGCTTGCTCGCGAAGCTCTTAACGTCAACAGCTTCGCGAGCAAGCTCGCTCCTACAAAGGTGTGGCGGCGTTACGCCGGGTTGAGTTGTTCCAGAAAGCGCATCAGCGTCACTTCTTCATCGCGCAGCCCTTTGCGGGTGCGTGGCTTGCCTAAGCTGGCCAGTTCTCCAGCAATAAAACTCTCCAGCACCGCTGGATGCACATAGCATTTGCGGCAGATGGCCGGGGTGTTGCCGAGCTGGCTGGCAACATCCTTGATCACCTCGTTGATCAGCCGCTTCTGTTCGGTGACGGAGCGCTCTTCCTTAGGTAGCTGGCGCAACTGGTCGAGGGCCAGGGCGGTACCGGCCCAGGTGCGGTAGTCCTTGGCGGTGAAGTCGCTGCCGCTTTGTTCCTGCAGGTAGAGGTTGATGTCGGACGAGGTCACTACCCGGCGTTGTTGGTCGTCGTCCAGGTACTGAAACAGGTGTTGGCCGGGTAACTCCCGGCAACGGCGGATGATGCGCGCCAACCGTGGGTGTTGCAGGCTGACCTGATGCTCGACGCCGCTTTTGCCTCGGAAATGAAAGCGGATACCGGCGCCTTTGACCTCGACATGGCGGTTGCGCAGGGTGGTGAGTCCGAACGATTTGTTATCGCGCGCGTACTGGCTGTTGCCGACGCGAATCAGGGTGGAGTCGAGCAGGGCGACCACCGTGGCCACGACTTTGTCGTGACCCAGCCCCGGCAACTGCAAGTGCTCTTCCATGCGCGTGCGCAATTTGGGCAGGGCACGGCCGAATTCCAGCAGGCGTTCGTATTTGTCGGCATCACGAATCTCCCGCCAGCGCGGGTGATAGCGGTATTGCTTGCGCCCGCGGGCATCGCGGCCGGTGGCTTGCAAATGGCCTTTGGGGTCGGCGCAAATCCACACGTCCTGGTACGCCGGTGGAATGGCCAATTTGTTGATGCGCTGGATCTCGCCCTCGTCGCGAATGCGCTCGCCGTCGAGATCGAAATAGACGAATTTGCCCCGTAGCTTGCGCCGCCGAAAACCGGGCTGGCGGTCATCCACGTAGTGCAGGTCGGGCGGCAGTGCGGGGCAGAGCAGGGTGCCGGTGTCGCCACCTTCATCGTCGGGCAATGGACGTTTGCCCTTGGCCAGCGGCAGTACTTCGGGGTTGATCGCACTGGTCATGGTGAACGCCTTATGCAGGAGAGTGCCGGTGGCTGTTGATCGCTTCGCTCCATTCTTCGTGCTTGCAGCGCGTGCACGGGCCACCCTCACCAGCATTCAGGGAGGTGGTTTTGCCGCAGCAAGTGCAGGCATACAAACCAGCGCTGGGCACATGGCGGTATTGCTGGCGCAACGGGCTGGGCAGCACGGACAGGCCGGGGCGCACATCGTCGTTTGGTTGAAAGTACAGGCTGACATCGCCATTCACTTCCATGATGCCGATGCGCACCTGGCCGAGGTGCTCCACACCCTTTTGCCGCAGCTCCATAAAGAACTCGTCGGTGGAGATGTTTTTGCGTTCCAGGTTCGGCACGTCGCACACGCCGTCTTCGATGATCACCGCCGGTTTGCCTTCCAGCCAATCACCAAAACGTGGGAAGCGCTCCATCGCATGGGTGGTCGCGCGGTATATCGCCAGCAGGGAGATAAACACCACGGCCACGGGCAGCAGCGGCACGTCGTCGTAGAAGGTGACATCGCCGGCGGCCGAACCCAGGGTGAGGATTACCACCAGCTCGAACAGCGATAGTTGGCGCACGCCACGGCGCCCGGAAATCTTCAGAAAGGTGAAGACTACGAGGTAGGCGAAGAGCGTGCGTAGGGTGACTTCGAGCAGAAACTGCACGGGCAGTTCGGCGATCAGCATTCGCTGCCAATCGAAGGCGGTCATGAGCCATTGCTCGGGGGTAAAAACATGGGAGACGTCCTGCCTGTCAGTTGTTGAAGGTAGACGGCGGGGCGCGGGGTTAGGTTCGGAGTATTTGTGGGCTGTAGATAGCACTGGGGGAGAGGCTGAAGCCTCTCCCCCAGGGAGCGCAGTAGAGTTTGTTACGCCGTTATCAGGCGCTCATCTGCCAAGGCTCAAGGTCGTAACCTTGTTGGTTCAACTCGGCGCGCGATTGCTTCAGCAGGCGCTCCAGCTCGGCAGGGTTGGTGAACGCGCTGGGGGAAACCTGAGTACGGCCCAGCAGACGGGTATTGGTGCGGTCGACGACTGAAAAATTCACTTCGCCGGTGCCATCTTGTGGCGCCCAGGCGACGCATTGAAAAGGTTGAAAAGCGCGGTGGGCAATCAACAAGGCTTCGTTAACACGGAGCGGGGTATTCATGGGGTTGTTTCTCCGATGGGTCCCAACAGTAAGCGGCCGCTGGAGCGAGTCTTCGCTACTGGGGCCTTCAGGGTGTTGATGGCCGCACCTGACCTATGAGTCACAACAAAGTCGCTGATTAGCAGAAAAAAGTCGCAAATCTGATAAAAGCGCCAAGTTTTTCAGCAAAAAGCCCCGACTGGCGGGGCTTTTAGGCGGCTTGGTGAGGCAGGGAACGCTGGTACTGAAACAACCCACCGTCATCCCTGCGCAGGCAGGGATGACGGGTGTGACGCAACGACTTGCGTCACACCCATTTTTGCCGGAGCGCGGCTGGGGGCGTTAGAAGGCTTATGCGCTTACCCAATCACTGCGGATTATTGCGCTCGTGCCGGTAAGCACTCACCGCCTCATACACCGCTTTGCGCAGGCGGTTGATGCCGCCTAATGGCCGGTGTTCTGGCAGGGCATGCCAAGGGTTAAACGACTGGTTGTCGCAGGCGATGGTTTGCTCGGTGCTATCGAAATCCTGCGCCGGCACTTTGATGGTGGCCACGGTTTCGAACGGCGAAATGGTTTCGCTCCATTCGATGCTGGTGTCTTCCAGCGGCATGTAGTGGTCGGGGTTTTGCCGTTGCACTTGCAGCTCGAAACAGGCCGGCACGCGGTCTAGCGACAGCTGCTGGTACAGCGCGTCATGCAGGAAATTGGGCATGTCGGTATTCACCGCCGGCAGGGTGTAGGCCGGGCAGCGTTCGGGGGCCGGCACCACGCGGTATTTGATGTTGTGCGGGCCAAATTTGAACGGAGCCACCGAGTCGTAGGTGGTTGCCACCGGGCTGTCCGGGGCCGGCGCCAGGGTTTTCAGGGCGATGGTCAGGTGGCGAATCTGCCAGCTGCGTGGATCCAGGCTGGGGAAAAACGCCAGCACTTGCTGACCATTGGCCTGGGCCTTGAAGTTGCTCTGGTATTCGGCCACGTCGCTCACAAAGAACGAAGGGTGATTGAACATCACAAAGTCTTGCTCACCGGCCACCGCTGGCGAGTTCATCAGCTTCGCGCCGGGCACGTCGAGCAGCTTGATCGCCATGCCGCGCGCATCGCGCACGCGGTCAAATTGCGGGTAGGCATTGCCGTTGGATAAGCGCATCAAGGCGTGCCAGGTTTTGCCCGGCTCGCTGAACACGCCTTGGCGCAGTTCGCCATTCAATTCCGGCAGCACGGTGACCTCGGCCTTCACGCAGCCATGGGCCTTGGCGTGGGCGTCGCGCAGCACGCGGGTCTGGTCTTTGTGCTGCTCCACCACGCGAATGGCGTCTTCGATAATGCCGCGGGTCATGGCTGCTTCGCCGGGCGGAATCTGTTCCTCGGCCGATACGGGGCCGGAGAATTTCCACGCGTAGTAAATTTCGGCGATGCCCCAGCCACCCAGGCCGACCACCGCGAGAAACAGCACCAGTTTGCCCAGCAGACGGCCAAGCCACAGCCAGAAGCGTTTAAGCATGAAGCGAATCCTTGTGAAGTCGGTGGCTAAGCCGGGCAGGGTGCCCGGCATCCCTGTCGTTAGTTACTGGCTTGCACGCTGGCGCCCGGGCAGCTCGGGCCGGGGTTCCACGGCGCCGGGGTGATCGGCTGCAGTTGACTTTCCAGCGCCGGGTTGCCCAATACCTTGAGGTATTCGATCAACGCCAGGCGTTCATTGGGCTGCAGACCGCGGCCGATCACGCCTTGCTGGCGGCAGCCGTCGCGGAATTCATGGCCCTGATTGCTGTTGCCGGTGATGCCGGTTTTAAACAAAAAGCCGCCATCGAATTGTTCGCTGCGGTAGCCGGCGCGCTCCGGGTCGTATTCATGGTTGCCCACCCAGAATTGCGCACGGCGCTCGTAAACCGGCGAGAACAGTTCAAACAACGTCGGTACCGAGCCGTTGTGCAGGAACGGCGGGGTGGCCCAGATGCCGTCCAGCGGCCGAGCCTTGTAGCCGCGTTTTTCCTGCACACCGATGGGCAGGCCGTAGCCGTCCATTTTCCAGCGTTCTTCGCCGCTGATGTCGGCGTCCTGGTAAGCGCGGTTTTCCACATAGGCGGTGACGTAGGCCAGGCCTTTGGCGCTGGAAATGCTGCGGAAATTCAGGTCTTCCAGTTTGCCGTCGAACAGCTTCACGCCCAGCGTGCTCAATTGTTCCTTGCTCCAACCCAGCTTGCTGATATTGAAGCGGTGGTCGGCAATGTTGTCGGCGGTGGTGGGGTCGGTGCCGATGATGCTGACGGGCACGATGCGCATCCGCCATTCCGGGTCGCGGCTCGGCGCCAGGCGTTTATCCGGCGCTTTCGGATCGGGCGCGTGGCAATACGCGCAGTTTTCCTGGAACAGTGCATGACCACGGCTGGCCAGTTCGATATTGACCTTGCCCAGCACATCTTCCGGCCAGGTCGGCGGCTTGAGTTGCTTAAGGGTTTCTTCCAGGGTGTAGAGGTCGCGCACGCGCACGCTGGAGGCGTATCGCTCGGCTTCCGGCACACGGCCCTGATTGTCTTCGAACAGTTTTACCGTGGCGCCCACGCCCAGGGCTTCGCCGATATTACGGGCCATCGGCTGCATGGCCGAACCGTTCCACTGCACCCAGTCGAATTTCCAGATATCCCACAACTGCGGGTAGCTCACCGGGGCATTGCCGACGCGGTAGTTGCTCGGGTCGATGGCATCGCCAAACACGCTGTTGGCAATCCGGCCGAACGCATCGGTACGGCCAAAGCCTTCCTCGGTCGGGTACAGGCCGCGGTGGGTGTCGTTCCAGGCTTGGGACAGAATGCGGTTGAGCGTCACCTTGAGGTCGGCGCGCAGTTGATCGCGGCCTTCGGGGTACTTGCTGCCCAATACGTTCTTGGCGAAACGGGTGAATTTGATCGGGTTGTAGTAGGTAAAAGCCAGGCTCATGCCCAGGGCCTGGCCAAAGCTGCCGCCTTTCAGCGTTGGCACCGTGGAGGCCAGCGAATGCAGCGCTGCGCCGCCGTCGATACGCACCGATTGCCCTTTGAAACGCAGCTCGCCGGTGTGGCACGCGGCGCAACTGATATCCAGCAGTTGCACGCCGGTCTCGTCTTCTTCGTGGCGAGCAAAACCCACCGGCAAGTTGCCGGGGTTCAATGCGGTGGCTTTTTGATTGGGCTCGGTCAGAAAACCGAAGCGGGCGAGGTAATCGGGGGCGGCGAATTTCGCCTCCGAGAACGGCACTTCCAGCGCCGTGAACCACTCATAGCGCAGGCCCTTAACCTCGGTGCCTTGCGGGGTGTAGTAGTAGGTTTGCCGCGCCTCGGGGCTCCACTGCTCCAGATAGTGCAGCTGACTGGGCTGTTCGTAGGCCGGCAAATTGGGGTTGGCGATGTAATACAACACGACGGCGAGCAGCGCCAAAACGGCGAGCAACACCAGAAGCAAAACCCGCTTCACAACCTTCATGGGGAACAGTCCTTGTGCATTTTTTGTTGGCTGAGCGTTTATGCCAAGCAAACGCAGGAATGGCAAGACGCTAATCACCTAATGTTCTTATGGAAATTGGGAACTTTTTTATCAGCCGCACCGCATTGCTTAGAAGAAAAGCATCCAACCAGCGTCAAAAAACTTGCTAGGGTTGAATCAGGGCTCGAAAACGCTTGTTTTTAATCGGAAAAAATATAACGGATGCCAGGGAGCAGAATGCCATGCTCGACATGCTCGATAGCCAAGACTCGCCGACTCCGTTGGCCACACTGAACGTTTATAAAAGCAATGCCGAGCGTCAGGCACTAAGCGATGCGCTGGCGCGTTATGGCAATAACATGAGTGTGGCGGCGCGCATGCTGGGTATTTCGCGGCCTACGTTTTATCGGTTGTTGCATAAGCATCGGTTGCGCTGAGGGCGAAACCGCCTGTGTTCGGCGGTTACCAGCTTTGATCCATAAAAAGATCATGCTTGGGGGCGATGATCTTTATATGGATCATTTGTGCTCAGCTCCTGCGCACTGGGCGTGGTGACGACGGTCAGAACCACGCCCTTATTCCCACCACCAGTCGCGCCTCACCATCGTCCTCTTCGGCCGGTGTATCGCCGTGGCTTTTGTTCCAGGTCAGGCCCACGTAGGGCGCAATTTCCGGGCGTAGGTGGTAGCGCAACCGCAGACCCAATTCGGTGTTTGCCAAGCCGGAGCCTACCCCTCGCTCAGCATCGTCCTTGCCGTAGAAATTGGCTTCCGCCAGCGGCTGCAGCACCAGGCGATTGGTGAGCAGCAGGTCGTACTCAGCTTTCACGCGCACGGCGCTCTGGTTGTTTTCACCTAAGTAAGCGGTGGCTTCGGTTTCCAGGCCATACAGCGGCGTGCCCTGAATGCCGAGCGCGGCCCAGGTTTGCGGTGAGCCGGGTTTGAAGTCTTGCCGTGCGCCGAGCACCACATCCCACCAAGGGCTGATCGCGTGGCCCCACAATGCTTGAAGCTCCGCCTTGTCGGTGCGGTCATCCACCCGTTCACCTTCACTGCGCAGCCACAGACGGTCGATATCGCCGCCCAGCCAAGCGTCGATATCCCAGGCCAGCGCGTTTCCGGCGTCGAGGTTTTGCCATTCCAGGCGGTCGATCAGCACGTAGCTGTTGAGGGCTTGGTCGTGGTTTTCGTGGCCGCTGTGCAGGACGGGAAAGGCGGCCTGGCGGTCGGCATCGGTAAGCGGCGCGATGGGCGTACGGCTTTCAGTGGCGCTGGGTAGCTGCGTGCTGTCAGCGCTCATGTCGTGGTCCATGCCCGACATATCCATGCCGGGCATGCTCATATTTCCGTGCATGGAATGGTCCATGGTCTCGGCCGCGTGGGCGCCGTTCAACAAGGAGGCGGCAAGGGCGGCGCAGGTCAGGCGCTTCATGGGGTTTGTCCTTCTTCTACCCGGACTTCACGCATCATGCCGGCGCTCATATGCAGCAACAGGTGGCAGTGATAGGCCCAGCGGCCAAGGGCGTCGGCGGTGACCCGGTAGCTGCGTTTGCTGCCCGGGGGCAGGTTGATGGTGTGTTTGCGTACCTGAAAGTTGCCGTGCTCGTCTTCCAGATCACTCCACAGGCCGTGTAAGTGGATGGGGTGGCTCATCATGGTGTCGTTCACGAGCACGAGGCGCACACGTTCGCCGTAGGTGAGGCGAATTGGCTCGGCGGCCGAAAACGGCACGCCGTCGAACGACCAGGCGAATTTCTCCATATGGCCGGTCAGGTGCAGTTCCAGGGTGCGGCTGGGCTCGCGGCCGTCGGGGTCGGCGAAGGCGCTGCGCAGGTCGCTGTAGGTGAGCACGCGGCGGCCGTTATCGCGCAAACCGATGCCGGGGTCATCGAGCTTGGCGCTGGGCGTCATGGCTTGCATATCGACCAGTGGGTTGTCGGTTTCCGTGGCGGGGTGGGTTTGCATGCCGGCCATCTGACTGTGATCCATCCCGGCCATTGCGCCATGGTCCATACCCATATCGCTCATGCTCAGCAGCGGCCGCGGGTCGAGCGGCGGTACCTCGGCGCGCAGGCCTTCACGAACCGCCAACGTGCCGCAAGCAAAGCCGCTGCGGTCCATGGCCTGGGCGAAGAGGGTGTAGGCCTCGGCCCCCTCCGGTTGCACGATCACGTCGTAGGTTTCCGCCGAGGCCAGGCGCAGTTCATCGACGGTGACCGGGTTGACGTACTGTCCATCGGCAGCGACCACGGTCATTTTCAGGCCGGGAATGCGAACGTCGAAGTAGGTCATGGTGCCGGCGTTGATCAAGCGCAGGCGAATGCGCTCGCCGGGGGTGAACAGGCCGGTCCAGTTCTCGTCCGGCGCGTGGCCGTTGATGAGGTAGGTGTAGGTCTGGCCGGTGATGTCGGCGATATCGGTCGGCGTCATGCGCATTTGCGCCCAGTTCAGGCGTTCGCTGAAAGTGGCTTTCCAGCCGTGGCGGCCGACGTCGTCGATAAAGTCCCCGACGGTACGTTTCTGGCCGTTGTAGTAGTCGGCCTGTTTTTTCAGGGTGGGCAGCAGCGTGTTGGGGTTTTCGTCGGTCCAGTCGCTGAGCAGCACCACGTAGTCGCGGTCGAAGGCGAAAGGCTCGGGTTCGAGCGGGTCGATCACCAGCGGCCCATACAGCCCGGCCTGTTCCTGCATGCCGGAGTGGCTGTGGTACCAGTAGGTGCCATTCTGCTTGACCTTGAAGCGATAGGTGTATGCGCCGTCCGGCGCGATGCCGTCGAAACTCATGCCGGGCACGCCGTCCATATTCGCCGGTAGCAGAATGCCGTGCCAATGAATGGAGGTGTCTTCGTGCAGGCGGTTTTTTACCCGCAAGGTCACGGTGTCGCCTTCGCGCCAGCGCAACAGCGGGCCGGGCAGGCTGCCGTTGATAGTGATGGCGGTTCGGGGGTTGCCGGTGATGTTTACCGGCGTCTGACCAATGCTGAGATCGAACTCGGTGCCGCTGAGCGTTGGTAGCTGGCCGGGACTATTAAATGCCCATACCGGTGTGCGCCACAGGCCCAGGCCGCCGAGCACGGTGCCGGCGGCCAGGCTTTTTACGAAGGTACGGCGGGTGGTCATGTGAATGTTCCAATTCGTAGTAGAGCGTCGGTCCGTGAGTGACAGGTTGGCGGAGCGAATGAAGTTTCCTAGGCCATTCTGGGTCCCAGCCTTCGCTGGGACGACGGGGGTTTTGTGTATTCCACCGTCATTCCCGCGAAGGCGGGAATCCAGAATCTTGTGGCGTACGCAGATTCGCGCTTACCACCATGGCAAGGTCAAGCGCAGCGGCCGTTTTGAGCCCCAAGGTTGCCCTGGTGAAATTTTTCAGATAATTTTCATGAAATTAATCTAAATAAATTTCACCTGGGTGAATTTGGACGGTCCATGTTTCAGCGCTCTTCCCAGCACGTTGATAGCTACTACGCCCACAGCTGCGCGGCGTTATTGAAGCCGCGCGCGCCGCTACAGGGCGAGCACAACACCGACGTCGTCGTGATTGGCGCTGGCTTTAGCGGCTTGCACACGGCACTGCGCCTGGCCAAAGCCGGCAAGCGCGTGACGCTGATCGAGGCCAGCCGCGTTGCCTGGGCCGCCAGTGGCCGAAATGGCGGGCAGGCGATTCTGGGTTGGTCGTGCGATATGCCGCCGCTGGAAGCCGCGCTGGGGCTGGAGCGCGCCCGGCGCCTATGGGACAGCATGCGCTGGGCCGCCCAGGAACTGCGCGAACTGCCGGGTCGGCATGGCTTCGATTGCGACTACCGCGCCGGCCACCTGTGGACCTCGGTGATGCCGCGCCGTAACGCCATCCTGCATGAATGGCAGCACGAGGCCAGCCACAAATGGGGCCACGATGCGCTGCAATTTATCCCCCGCGAAGACCTGCCCAACTGGGTCGCCAGCGACCGCTATCAGGCCGGCTTGTACGATCCTGAAGGTGGCCACCTCAATCCGTTGAAACTCGCCCTCGGCCTAGCCGCGGCCATCGAGGCTGCTGGCGGGCGCATTCACGAACACAGCAAGGCGCTCAGCTACACCGAAGAAGGCTCGGGCTATGTGGTGAAAACCGAGCAGGGCAGTGTGCGTGCCGATGTGTTGGTGTTGGCTTGCAACGCTTATATCGATGAACTCGACCCGGCGCTGGCCAAGCGCGTACTGCCGGTCGGCACTTACCAGGTGGCCACCGCGCCGCTGGACGAAGCGCAAGCCAAGGCGCTGCTGCCGACCAATGCCTGCGTCACCGACAACCAGTTCGTACTCGACTATTTCCGCCTCACGCCGGACCACCGCCTGCTGTTCGGCGGCGGCTGCACCTACCTGGGCGGCATGCCGAAAGACATCGCCGGCGCTACCCGGCCATTCCTCGAACGTGTATTCCCGCAGCTCGCCGGTGTGCCGATCGAATTCGCCTGGGGCGGCCATATCGACATCACCCTCAAGCGCACCCCGGACCTCGGTCGCGAGGGCAATCGCTACTGGCTGCAAGGCTATTCGGGCCACGGCGTATTGCCGACGCTGGCCGGCGCCCGTGCGGTCAGCGACGCCATTCTCGGTAGCCCCGATTTGCTCAGTTTGTACCAAGGCCTGAGCAACCCAAGTTTCCCCGGCGGCCGCTACCTGGCGGCCCCGTTGGAAGCGGTGGGCAAAGCCTATTACCGCCTGCGCGACAGCATCTGATGGAGCACACCCCAGTGACCAAAGAAGAAGAAATTGCCGCGCTGGCGATCCTGATTCACGACCTGCGCAAGCACAAGAAATACACCCTGCAGGAATTGGCGGACAAAATCGGCCGCTCGGTGGGTTTTCTCTCACAGGTGGAGCGGGGTTTGTCGCGCCCGACGGTGGCCGATCTCACCGCCATCAGTCAGGCGCTGGACGTCACCACCACGTATTTCTACAACCTGTCCAAACCCAAGCAGCTGCCCTGGGTAACCCGCCCGGACGAGCGCCGCACCCTGTATTTCGCCAATGGCATCACCGACATTCTGGTGTCGCCCAAAATGTCGGCCAGCTTTTCGATGCTGGAAAGCTTGCTGGAGCCGGGCTCCAGCTCTGGTGAAAGAACCCTTAGCGATATTTCCGAACAGGGCGGTTACGTGCTCGAAGGCGAGCTGACCCTGTGGCTCGGCGACAGCGATGAGCCCGTCGTATTGCACACCGGAGACGCGTTCCAGCTCGACCAACACGCCCATTGCCGTTACGGCAACCTCTCCGAAAAACCGACCCGCGTGCTGTGGGTGTACACATGATCAACTCTGAAGGACTTCCCGCCATGCCTGCCGCCCCGTTGAGCGCAGAAAACGCCGACCTGCTCGCCGAAGTGCGCGCCTTTCGCCAGCGCTACCCCGAGGTGCGTTATGTCGACCTGATTTCCCTGGATATTCCCGGGCACTTCTACGGCAAACGCTACCCGGTGGAGATGCTGGAAAAAGTCGCCGCCGGTAGCGCCCTCAAGCTGCCGCAGAACTGCGTGTTGCTGGGCGTGCAGGGCGGGCTGTTCAAGATTGGCGACTACTGCTTCCACGACGGTGACCCCGACGCCGTGCGCCGTCTGGTGCCGGGCACCCTCAAGCCGGTGACCTGGGAAGCGCAGCCCGTGGGGCAAATGCTGATCACCTCCGACGGCACCGCCGCACCCATCGAATTCGAACCTCGCGAAGTGCTGGCCCAAGTGCTGCAGCGTTTGCGCAGCAAGGGCATTCACCCGGTGGTGGCGTTTGAGCTGGAGTTCTATCTGTTCGACAAGAAGCTGCGCGATGGCTTGCCGCAGTTTCCCCGCGACGAACTGAGCGACGACGGCGACGACATGCCGAACATGCATATCGAGCGCCTGACCCGTTTCGCCCCGGTGCTCGACGACATGGTGGAAACCGCTCGCCTGCAGGGCATCGACACCACGGTGATCACCGCCGAACTCGGCCCCGGCCAGTTCGAAATCAACTTCGGCCACCTCGACGACGGGCTCAAGGCCGCCGACTGGGCCGCCATGTTCTGCCGCAGCACCCGTGGCGTGGCGCTCAAGCACGGCTACCGCGCCAGCTTTATGGCCAAGCCGTACCTCGAACACCCCGGCAGCGGCATGCATGTGCACGTCAGCCTGTACGACGCCGATGGCAACAACCTGCTGGCGGCCAATGAACAGCAGGCGCTGCGCCACGCTGTGGCCGGCTGCCTGGAGCTGCTGCCGCATTGCATGCCGATCTTCGCCCCGAACCAGAACGCCTATCGGCGCCTGGGCGGCACGGTAAATGCGGCGACGCGCGCCAGCTGGGGTTATGAAGACCGCGATGCCTGTGTGCGCATTCCCGAGTCGGACGCGAAAAACCTGCGTATCGAGCACCGTATTTCCGGCGCCGATGCCAACCCCTACCTGGTGCTGGCGGCCATTCTGGTCGGCCTGGAACAAGGCTTGGCCAATGGTCGTGAGCCGATTGCACCACTGAACGAAGACCGTAGCAGCGGCCTGGATTTCCCCCTGGATATCCTCCAAGCCGTGCGTGCCATGCAGCAGCAACCTGAACTGCGCCAGGGTCTGGGCGCCGAGTTTGTGGATGTGTACTGCGAAAACAAGCGCCAGGACCACCTGGCCTTTCTGCAGGAAATCAGCGTCCGCGAGTACCGCTGGTTTCTTTAATTTTTCCCTGCCGGGCACCGTGGTGCCGGGCCGTAAGGAGTGCGTATGAGCAAGTCGACGAAGAACCCGAAAACGGCGGAGTGGCAAGCCCTGAGCGACAGCCACCACCTGGCGCCATTCAGTGACTACAAGCAGCTAAAGCAGGTCGGCCCGCGCATCATTACCAACGCCGACGGCGTGTACCTGTGGGACAGCGAAGGCAACAAGATTCTCGACGGTATGGCCGGCCTCTGGTGCGTGGCCATCGGCTACGGCCGTGACGAGCTGGCCGATGCCGCCGCCAAGCAAATGAAGGAGCTGCCGTTCTACAACACGTTCTTTATGACCGCGCACCCGCCGGTGCTGGAGCTGGCCAAGGTCATCGCCGACCTGGCGCCGGCGCATATGAACCACGTGTTTTTTACCGGCTCGGGTTCCGAAGGTAACGACACCATGCTGCGTATGGTCCGTCACTACTGGCAGGTGAAGGGCAAGCCAGAGAAGAAAGTGATCATCGGCCGTATCAACGGTTACCACGGTTCCACCGTCGCGGGCGCGGCATTGGGCGGTATGCAGGGTATGCACGACCAGGCCGGCACGCTGCCGGACATCGTGCATATTCCCCAGCCGTATTGGTTCGGTGAGGGCGGCGATATGAGCCCGGCCGAGTTCGGCGTATGGGCCGCCGATCAGCTCGAAAAGAAAATTCTCGAAGTCGGCGAAGACAAGGTGGCCGCGTTTATCGCCGAGCCGATTCAGGGCGCCGGCGGCGTGATCATCCCGCCAGAAACCTACTGGCCGCGCGTGCGTGAAATCCTCGCCAAGTACGACATTCTGTTTGCCGCCGACGAAGTGATCTGTGGCTTTGGCCGCACCGGCGAGTGGTTCGGCAGCGATTACTACGGCAATACGCCGGACCTGATGACCATCGCCAAGGGCCTGACCTCGGGCTATATCCCCATGGGTGGCCTGATTGTCAGCGACAAGGTGGCCGAAGTGATCAACGAAGGCGGCGATTTCAACCACGGCTTTACCTACTCCGGGCACCCGGTGGCGGCGGCGGTGGCGTTGGAAAACCTGCGCATCATTCGTGAAGAGAAGATTCTCGAGAACGTGCGGGAAGAGACGGCGCCGTACCTGCAGAAGCGTCTGCGTGAGCTGGCGGATCACCCGCTGGTAGGGGAAGTACGCGGGCTGGGCATGCTCGGCGCTATCGAGCTGGTGAAAGACAAAGCCACCCGTGCGCGGTACGAAGGGAAGGGCGTGGGCATGATCTGCCGTGGGCATTGCTTCAATAACGGGCTGATCATGCGCGCTGTAGGTGACACCATGATCATTGCGCCGCCGTTGGTGATCAGCAAAGCCGAGATTGATGAGTTGGTGGAGAAGGCGCGTAAGTGTCTGGATCTGACGTTGGCGGATTTGCAGAAGTAGATCGCCGCATCCCAAAAAACACCGTCATTCCGGCGCAGGCCGGAATCCAGAATTTTGTAGGTTACGGTGTCGTTTGAACTATCACCGAACCTGGATTCCGGCCTGCGCCGGAATGACGGGGGAGGGTTCGAAGGCTGAGACAGTCGCCATAAAAAAGCCCGCCATCGACCTTACGGTGGCGCATTTGCAGAAGGAAAAGGTACCCCTTGCAACACCGTCATTCCGGCGCAGGCCGGAATCCAGAATTTTGTAGGTTACGGCGTCGTTTGAACTATCACCGAACCTGGATTCCGGCCTACGCCGGAATGACGGGGTGAATTCAAAACCTGAGACGTTATCCATAAAAAAGCCCGCCATTTCGGCGGGCTTTTTTATCACTCGGAGAACTGTCCCGGCGTGGCCGGCTCAGCCGGTTTCTGCCCGGTGTTTTCCACCCAGCCACCACCCAGTGCCTTGTACAGATTCACTTCACTGGTGAGCTGCGCCAACCGGTCGGTGATCAGTGCTTGTTGGGCGCTGAACAACGAACGCTGAGCGTCAAGGAAGGTCAGGTTGCTGTCGATACCAGTGCGGTAGCGACGTTCAGCCAAACGGTAGTAGTCCTGGTTGGCGGTGACGAAGTCACGCTGCGCCTGCAACTGTTGGCTGTAGGTCTGGCGTGCTGCCAAGCCATCGGACACTTCCTGGAAGGCGGTCTGAATCGATTTCTCATACTGAGCTACGCGAATGTCTTTCTGGATTTTCGAGTAGTCCAGGCTGGCCTTCAGCTCACCGGCGTTGAAGATCGGAATGCTGATGGTCGGCGAGAAGTACCAACTGCCCGAGCCACCCTTGAACAGATTGGACAGGTCGGCACTGCTGCTGCCGGCATTGGCGGTCAGGCTGATGGTCGGGAAGAACGCGGCACGGGCCGCGCCGATATTGGCGTTGGCCGCTTTGAGCAGGAACTCGGCCTGGAGAATATCCGGGCGACGTTGCAGCAATTCAGACGGCAAGCCAGCCGGCATTTCTTCCAGCAGGTCATCGGCCAGCGGCTTGTTGGCGACCAAGTCATTCGGTACGGAGGTGCCGAGCAGCAGCGCCAGGTTGTTGCGGTCCTGGGCGACCAGGCGTTGGTACTGGGCCAGGGCCACGCGCGCGCTTTCTACCGAGGTGCGCGATTGGCTGAGGTCCAGGGCCGAGGCCACACCTACTTCGTTGCTGCGCTGGGTAAGGCGCAGGCTGTCTTCGTAGGTTTTCAGCGTTTCTTCTGTGAGCCGCAACAGCTCCTGATCGGCCGTCAGCGTCAGGTAAGCATTGGCGACGTTGGCCACCAGGCTGAGCTGGGTGCTGCGTCGTGCTTGCTCGCTGGAGAAGTAGGTTTGCAACGTTTTCTTCACTCAGGCTGCGCACGCGGCCGAACAGGTCCAGCTCATAGGCGCTGACGCCCAAAGTGGCCGAGTACTGGCCGCTGGTGGTTGCCTCGCCGGTTTGCGACAGATCGCCCGGAGTACGCTGACGTACCCCAGTGCCGTTGGCGGTGACTTTCGGGAACAGCTCGGAGCGCTGGATACGGTACTGCGCGGCGTAGGCGTCAAGGTTCAACGCCGCCACGCGCAGGTCGCGGTTATTCACCAGTGCGGTCTGAATCAGCTGTTGCAGTGCCGGGTCGTGGAAGAACTGGCGCCAGCCTTGCTCGGCTTCAGCCACTTGCGCCGACTCGTTAGGGCCGTAGGCCGGCCCTTGCGGGTAGGCCTGGGCCACCGGCGAGGCCGGCTGCATGTAGTCAGGAATCAGCGAGCAGCCGCTCATCATCAGGCTGGCAATCGCGAGGGACAGTAGGGACTTGCGCATCAGTGGCCAGCCTCATTGCTTGGGGTTTCGGTCTCTTTGCCTTTGAACAGCGAAGAGATGGTGACGAAGAACAGGGGCACCCAGAAGATGGCCAGTACGGTGGCGGTGATCATGCCGCCGATCACGCCGGTACCGATGGCGTGCTGACTGCCTGAACCGGCGCCGGTGGAGATCGCCAGAGGCACCACGCCGAGGATAAAGGCCATGGAGGTCATGATGATCGGCCGTAGACGCATGCGGCACGCTTCCAGCGCCGCTTCGGTCAGAGACTTGCCTTGTTCGTGCAGCTCTTTGGCGAACTCGACGATCAGAATGGCGTTTTTCGCCGCCAAGCCCACCGTGGTCAACAGGCCCACCTGGAAGAACACGTCGTTGGACAGCCCGCGCAGGCTGGTGGCCATCAGCGCACCGATGATACCCAGCGGCACCACCAGAATCACCGCGACCGGAATCGACCAGCTTTCATACAGCGCTGCCAGACAGAGGAACACGAGCAGCAGCGAGATGGCGTACAGCGCCGGCGCTTGCGAGCCAGACAGGCGCTCTTCGTACGACAGACCGGTCCACGAGATACCGACACCTGCCGGCAGTTTCTTCGCGAGGGCTTCGACTTCGGCCATGGCTTCACCGGTGGAGTAACCCGGTGCTGGGGAACCCATGATTTCCATGGCTTCTACACCGTTGTAACGAGCCAGTTTCGGCGAGCCGTAGATCCACGAGCCGGAGGCGAAGGCGGCGAACGGCACCATCTTGCCTTCAGCGTTGCGCACGTACCATTTCTGCAGGTCTTCGGGCGTCATCCGCGATTTGGCTTCGCCCTGGATATAGACCTTCTTCACCCGACCACGGTCGATGAAGTCGTTGACGTAGCTACCGCCCAAGGCAATCGACAGGGTGTTGTTGATGTCGGTCAGGGTGATGCCCAGGGCACTGGCGCGCTCGTCATCGATGGTCAGCTGGAACTGCGGTTCATCGTTGAGGCCGTTGGGGCGCACTTGCATCAGTTTCGGGCTTTGCGCCGCCATGCCGAGGAACTGATTACGGGCTTCCATCAACTTGTCGTGGCCAATGCCGGCGCGGTCTTGCAGGAACACGTCAAAGCCGGTGGCGTTACCCAGCTCCAGTACGGCTGGTGGCGCGAAGGCGAACACCATGGCGTCACGGAAGCTGAAGAAGTGCTGCTGGGCGCGCTGGGCGAGGGCGAACACGGTGTTTTCCGCCTTACGGTCACCCCATGGCTTGAGCATGATAAAGGCCATGCCCGAACTCTGGCCGCGACCGGCGAAGTTGAAGCCGGTAACGGTAAACACCGAGTTCACGGTATCCGCTTCATCTTTGAGCAAGTACGCACGCATTTCATCGACCACCACCTGGGTGCGGCCGGCGCTGGAGCCCGCTGGGGTTTGTACCTGGGCGAACAGTACGCCTTGGTCTTCTTCCGGCAGGAACGCGGTAGGAATGCGGGTGAACAACCACACCATGCCGACCAGCAGCACGACGTAGCCCAGCAGGTACGGCGTTTTGTTACGCAGCATGCTGCTCACGCCGCGCTCGTAACCGCGCACGCTGCGGTCGAAATTACGGTTGAACCAGCCAAAGAAACCGCGTTTCGGCACGCCGTGCTCGCCTTCCTTGATCGGTTTGAGCAGGGTGGCGCACAGCGCCGGGGTGAAGATCAGGGCAACCAGCACCGACAGGCCCATGGCCGACACGATGGTGATGGAGAACTGACGGTAAATCACACCGGTGGAGCCGCCGAAGAAGGCCATCGGCAGCAGTACCGCCGAGAGCACCATGGCAATACCGACCAAAGCGCCCTGGATCTGCCCCATGGATTTCTTGGTGGCTTCCTTGGGTGACAGGTGTTCTTCGGCCATCACCCGCTCGACGTTTTCCACCACGACGATGGCGTCGTCCACCAACAGGCCGATGGCCAGCACCATGCCGAACATGGTCAGGGTGTTGATGGTGAAACCGGAGGCCGCGAGGATGCCGAAGGTGCCGAGCAATACGACCGGCACGGTCATGGTGGTGATGATGGTGGCACGGATGTTCTGCAGGAACAGAAACATCACCAGGAACACCAGGGCCACCGCTTCAAGCAGGGTGTGCACCACGCCTTCGATGGAGGCCGTTACTACCGGCGTGGTGTCGTACGGGTACACGGCTTTCATGCCGGCCGGGAAGAATGGCTGCAGGTCGGCGATGGTGGCGCGGATCGCTTTGGCGGTGTCCAGGGCGTTGGCACCGGTGGCCAGTTTGATGGCCAGACCGGACGCCGGCTTGCCGTTGAACTGAGCGCTGATGCTGTAGTTCTCGCCGCCCAGTTCGACCTTGGCGACATCACCCAGGCGTACTTGCGAACCGTCGCTGTTCACCTTGAGCAGGATGTTCTTGAACTGGTCAGCGTTCTGGAAGCGGGTCTTGCCGATGATGGTGGCGTTCAGCTGCTGCCCCGCAACCGCTGGCAAACCGCCCAACTGGCCGGAAGAAATCTGCACGTTCTGCGCGGCGACAGCGGTTTTTACGTCCACCGGGGTCAGCTGGAATTTGTTCAGCAACGCCGGGTCGAGCCAGATACGCATGGCGTACTGGGCACCGAACACCTGGAAGTCACCCACACCGGCAGTACGCGAGATCGGGTCTTGCATGTTGGAGACGATGTAGTTGGACAGGTCGTCCTTGGTCATGCTGCCGTCTTCGGACACCAGGCCCACCACCATCAGGAAGTTCTTCACCGCCTTGGTGACGCGGATACCCTGTTGCTGCACTTCTTGCGGCAGCAGCGGGGTGGCCAGGTTGAGCTTGTTCTGCACCTGAACCTGGGCGGTATCGGGGCTGGTGCCCTGGTTGAAGGTGGCGGTGATGGTCATGCTGCCGTCGGAGTTACTTTCCGAGGACACATAACGCAGGTTGTCGATGCCGTTGAGCTGTTGCTCGATGATCTGCACCACGGTGTCTTGCACGGTTTGTGCGGACGCACCTGGGTAGGTCACTTGAATGGCGATAGCAGGCGGCGCAATGGCCGGGTACTGGTTGATCGGCAATTTGAGGATGGACAGCGTGCCGACCAGCATGATCACCAGGGCAATTACCCAGGCGAAAATGGGGCGGTCGATAAAGAATTTCGACATGAGTTACTTCCCTTCGCCTTGATCTGCACCTTGAGCGGGCGCTTTGCTGTCGTCAGCTTTTGCCGGTGCGGCAGCCGGTTGCCCATTGGCAGCTGCGGCTGGAGCGACGTTGGTGGCTTCGGAAACTTTTACTTCCACGCCTGGTTTCACGTACTGCAGGCCCTCGGTGATAACGCGGTCGCCGGCTTTCAGGCCGTCATTGACCAGCCAATCGGTACCGAGGGTGCGTTCGGCATTGAGCTGACGCAGCTCCACCTTGTTCTCGGCGTTGACCACCAGGGCGGTGGGCAGGCCTTTGAGGTCGCGGGTTACGCCTTGCTGCGGGGCGAGGATGGCGTTTTCGTTAACCCCGGCTTGCAGCTGGGCGTGCACGAACATGCCCGGCAGCAACTGGTGCTTCGAGTTGGGGAACACAGCGCGGATGGTGACCGAACCGGTGCCTTCATCTACCGACACTTCGGAGAATTCCAGTTTGCCTTCCTGCTCGTACAGGCTGCCGTCTTCGAGCACCAGCTTGACCTTGGCGGCGTTGTCGCCGGCTTTCTGCAGGTTGCCGCTTTCCAGTTCGCGACGCAGTTTCAGCAACTGGGCGGAAGACTGGGTGACGTCCACATAGATGGGGTCGAGTTGCTGGATGGTGGCCATGGCGGTGGTCTGGCCATTGCTCACCAGCGCACCTTCGGTAACGGCGGAGCGACCAATGCGGCCGGCGATTGGCGCCAGTACTTTGGTGTAACGCAGGTTGATCTGTGCGCTTTGCAGAGCGGCTTCGGCTTGCAGGCGCTGGGACACGGCGTTGTCGTATTCCTGGCGGCTTACCGCTTGCTCACCCACCAACTGCTTGTAACGGTCGGCCAGAGACTTGGCCGATTGCAGGGTGGCTTCGGCGCTTTTCAGGGTGGCTTCGTAGACGGCGGCGTCGATCTGATAGAGCTGCTCGCCAGCTTTTACCTCGCGGCCTTCGGTGAACAGACGCTTGAGGATGATGCCATTCACTTGCGGGCGAACTTCGGCCACGCGGTACGCATTGGTACGGCCGGGCAGTTGGCTGACGAGGGAATAGGCCTGCGGCTTCAAGGTCACCACACCCACTTGCGGGGTTTGATGTGGCGGCGCTTCTGCTGCTTTTTCGCAACCGGTGAGCAACAGCGTTGCCAGTGCGAGGGCGGTAACCAGAGCGGTGGGGGCTGGCTTGAATTGCATGAAAGGCCTCATGTCGATCGGCGCGTTAAACGGCGTCGGTACGATTGGTTAGTTTTTAAGCGTTTTGGTTAGGCGGCTGATCAAGGTGTGATCAAAAATTAAAAAATTTAGATTGGATAGGTAGGATGCTAAGAAATATACTTACATTCATGGTTGTTTGTAAACGCCTAAAGCTCACTGTTACATAAG
Organism: Pseudomonas sp. CC11G; assembly: GCF_056174845.1. Taxonomy (NCBI): domain Bacteria; kingdom Pseudomonadati; phylum Pseudomonadota; class Gammaproteobacteria; order Pseudomonadales; family Pseudomonadaceae; genus Pseudomonas; species Pseudomonas sp. CC11G. The sequence continues at coordinate 5,709 of NZ_JBWBZC010000028.1, read as the reverse complement.
CTTTTTTTACGCTTTGCACCTAACTGACACGACGCTGACATATCCCTTACGTGTCGCTAACCAAAGGCTGTTTTGCATGGTCAGACGTACAAAAGAAGAAGCGCAGGAAACCCGCAGCCAAATTCTCGATGCCGCCGAAAAGGCGTTTTACGAGCATGGCGTCGGGCGCACCACGCTGGCCAGAATTGCCGATGTGGCCGGGGTAACCCGCGGCGCCATCTATTGGCATTTCAGCAATAAGAGCGATTTGTTCGAAGCTATGCTCGAGCGTGCGCACCTGCCGTTCGAAGAGCTGGCCAAAGCCAGCGAAAGCACGACCGAGCCGGACCCGTTAGGGCGCATGCGTGAGCTGCTGGTGCAGGTGTTGAAACAGACGGCGTCGGACGCTCAGGTGCGGCGCATCAACGAAATTCTGTTCCACAAGTGTGAATACACCGAAGAACTCAACGACTTGCGTCAGCAGATGCAAGACAACAGCATCGACTGCGATCAGCGTATCGAGCTCACGTTACGGAACGCCATCAACAAAAACCAGCTGCCAGCCGACCTTGACACCAAGCGCGCGGCGATCTGTTTGCATTCGTTTATCGACGGCACGCTGGCCAAATGGCTGCTGGCACCCAAGAGCTTTGCCCTGGGCAAAGAGGCGGAACGGATCGTGGATGTGGCGTTGGATATGTTGCGCCTGAGCCCGGGGTTGAGGGTGTAGGGCGGGGGATAGATGTTTCCAGGAATCGAGGCTGAAGCCTCTCCCACAAAGGATCGAGTTTCTACTGTGGGAGAGGCTTCAGCCTCGATGCTTTTAGGGCTTAACGCCGAACCTGCTTCAACGTTTCTGCAATTAAAAAGGCCAATTCCAGCGACTGATCGGCATTCATCCGAGGGTCGCAATGGGTGTGGTAGCGATCCGACAACCCATCTTCAGTAATCGGCCGCGAACCACCGATGCATTCGGTGACGTTCTGCCCGGTCATCTCGATATGAATGCCGCCGGCATACGTGCCCTCGGCCTCATGCACCTGGAAGAACTGCTTCACCTCGGCAAGGATCTGCGCGAAGTCGCGGGTCTTGTAGCCGCTGGACGCCTTGATGGTGTTGCCGTGCATGGGGTCGGAGCTCCACAGCACGTGGCGGCCTTCTTCTTTAACCGTGCGCAGCAAACGCGGCAGCCCGGCTTCGACCTTGTCGGCGCCCATGCGCACGATGAGGTTGAGGCGGCCTGGGTCGTTATCCGGGTTGAGGATATCGATCAGGCGGATCAGGTCTTCGCTGCTCATGCTCGGCCCACACTTCACGCCGATGGGGTTGCCCACACCGCGCAGGAATTCCACATGGGCGCCGTCGACCTGACGGGTACGGTCGCCAATCCACAGCATGTGCGCCGAGCAGGCGTAGTCGCCGCCGGTCAGGCTGTCGCGGCGCACGAAGGCTTGTTCGTAGTTCAGCAGCAGCGCTTCGTGAGCGGTGAAGAAGCTGGTTTCGCGCACTTGCGCGGAGCTGTCCATGCCGCAGGCGCGCATAAAGGCCAGGGTTTCGTCGATGCGGTCGGCGAGCTGGTTGTATTTTTCGCCGAGGGCCGAGTTCTCGATGAACTCCAGGTTCCACTTATGCACTTGATGCAGGTCGGCAAAGCCGCCCTGGGCAAAGGCGCGCAGCAAGTTGAGGCTGGCGGTGGACTGATGGTAGGCCTGCAGCAGACGCTCCGGGTCGGGCACGCGGCTGGTGGGGTCGAAACCAATGCCGTTGACGATGTCGCCGCGGTAGGCGGGCAGGGTGATGCCGTCGATGGTTTCGTCATTGGCCGAACGCGGTTTGGCAAACTGCCCAGCCATGCGCCCGACTTTGATCACCGGCACGCCGGCGGCAAACGTCATGACAATGGCCATTTGCAGCAACACCTTGAAGGTGTCGCGAATCTTCGCGGCGCTGAATTCGGCAAAACTCTCGGCGCAGTCGCCCCCTTGCAGCAGAAACGCACGGCCCTGGGTGACCTCGGCAAACTGGCGGCGCAGTTCGCGCGCTTCGCCGGCAAACACCAGCGGCGGATAACCGGCCAGGGTTTGTTCAACGGTGCTCAGGTGGGCGGCGTCTGGGTACTGCGGTTGCTGCTGGATGGGTTTAGCTCTCCAGCTGCTGGGGCTCCATGGTTGCGACATCGAGGTTCTCGGCTCAAGCAGATTAGGCGGACAGGCATGGTAACCGATCGGCCTGCGGTCACAAGCGCACAGGCGGTTGATAGGCGCGATAGAGGCGTTGAATAGACGTTTTCAGAGCAGTTTCCACGGTGCGATCAGCAACAGCCCAGTGATTACCAGCAAGAGGTAAATGCCACGTCGGAAATAGCGTTCATCCACTTGGTGATGCAAGCGCTCGCCCAGCCATACGCCGACCACCAACAGCGGCGCAAAACTTGCCACTTGCGGCAGTGCCGGCCATAGGCGGCCATCGAGCAGAAACGCCAGCGTCAGCAATCCATTGAGGGTGAACCAGACCGCCACCAAGGTGGCGCGCAGATGGCTTTTATCCAGCGAACTACCCGCCAGCGCAAACACCAACAGCGGCCCGCCGGACGCGAACAACCCATGGCAAACACCGGCGGCGGTGGTGATGGCGCGCATGATCCAGCGCGGCACATGGCGCACCTTGTCGCTCGGGCGGCGAAGCAGTTCCCGCGCGGCAAACCACAGGATCAATACCCCGAAACCACGCTTTAACGCCTGACCATCCAGCCACGGCAGCAGGCAATAGCCGAGCAGGGTGACGACCAGCATGCCCGGCAGAATGCTGCCCACCAGCAAGCGGCGGTCGATCAGCTTCCGGTAGCGCCAGCTCAGGTAACCGGTCATGCAGATATTCAGCGGCACCAATATCGGCAGCAATTGCTCGATGGGCAGCAGCAGAGCACCGAGCGACAGCGCGATGACCACGCTGCCGAACCCGGTAATCGCTTCGAGGGTGTACGCCAGCAGAATGAAAACGCCTAACGCCAGGTGAACCTCAAGAGGCATTCGCGGCGGTGCTCAACTGCTCGATGTGGTGCGCCTGCAAACGCAGCTCGGCGGCGTGTTCGGCGATGCTTTGGCGGTAGGTGTCTTTGTGCACGTAGTAGGCCATGCGCTCCAGCTCCAGGTACTGGTAGCCGCCGTCCAGACGAATGCTGGCGCGCTCGCGCTTGGTGGCCCGGAACGCCTTGGCGGCGTCGCTGCCGGCCTGCACCTGGCGAATAAATAGCGCCACCAGTTCCGCCTGCTCGGCGCGGCCCTGCCAGCCGAGCCCCGAGGCTTCGACCATGCCCATCATGAACAGGTCGTCGTACTCGGGGTGGAACACGTTCAGGTAAAGCTTCGGCGCGCCGGCGCCTTCGGGCCAATTGAGGTGGCTGCGTTCGATAAAGGGGTAATCCAATTTGTAGCCGGTGCCTTGCAGAATCAGGTCGTACTCGACCTGTTCGCCGTCGGTAAAGGTCACCCATTTGCCGTCGACATTTGCCACGTCGCGGCGCGCCTTGATATCGCCATGGCCGAGGTGATGCAGCACGAGCGAGTTCACCACCGGGTGGGATTCGTAGAGTTTGTAGTCTGGGTCCGGAAGACCATAGTTCGACGGCTTGCCGATCAAGGCGCGAATCAATAGACCGTCGATGCGCTGCTTCAACGCACGCGGCAGTTTTACCGCGCCGCCAAAGGTGTCGATAGGCCGGCCGAGGAGAAACTTGGGCAGGAAGTAGTAACCGCGGCGAACCGACAAATCCACCGACGCGGCGCGGTGCACGGCATCCACAGTGATATCGCAGGCCGAGTTGCCGCAGCCGACGATCAATACGCGCTTGCCAGCGAACACCTCGGCGGAGCGATAGTCGCTGGAGTGCATCAGCTCGCCACTGAATTGGCCCGGCAATTTGGCAAAGTTCGGTTTGTGCAAAGTGCCGTTGGCAATCAGCACGCCCTCGAACTGCCATTCGCGGGTAACGCCGGCTTTCTCGGTATACAGCTTCCAGCCTTTTCCTGACGCTCCATGCGCAGCACGCGGGTGCCGAACTGGTAGTGCTCGTAGAGGCCGAAGTGCTCGGCGTAGTCGCGGAAATAACGGCGCATTTCACTGTGGTGCGGGTAGGGCGCCACGTCGTCACGCATCGGGAATTCGCTGAACTGGGTGGTGCCCTTGGAGGAGATCAGGTGCGCCGAGTCGTACATGGTGCTGTGCGGATTATCGATATCCCACAGGCCGCCCACGTCGTCATGCAGCTCGAAGCCGACGAAGGAAATACCGTGTTTTTGCAGCTGGCGGGCGGTGCACAGGCCCATGGACCAGCGCCGATAATCGCGTACATAACAATCTCCCGTTCAGGTCGCGTGAAAACTACTGCGCTCGGTTAGGCGGCGTTAAAAACGGGATCACAATGCTCATTGGCTACAGCCAACTCCGCTTGTTCGCCCGTTTTTGCCTTGCCTACCCTTCGCTCGCTACGTTTTCACACGACCTGAGCATTTTTATTCTAGTGAGGGGGTACAAAGTGGGCGAATTATCGCGTGACCGGGCCCCGGCTCATCAATGACAATCGGCGCCTTTCTCGGCAGCGCCTGGTCGGCGATGTCACGGTGGATTTTGGAGACTGCAATGCCTGAACAGCCGCCACGGGACGAGCTGACCGAAGAGCTTCTGTTGGCCGAGGTGCATGACGAACACGGCGTGATCAAGGTCATGCAGGTGGGCGACTACCGCTTTCTGGAGTTCGGCGATGCCATCGAGCAGAGTTGCGTGTTTCTGCCCGATCCCACCTGGCTGGAGTACGACTACACCCGTGCCATGTTTATCGGCGCGCTCAGCCATGCGCAGCCGGAGAGCGCGCTGTTCCTCGGCTTGGGCGCCGGTACGCTGACTCAGGCGTGCCTGAAGTTTTTGCCGCTGGACGACGTAGAAGCCATTGAACTGCGCCCCGATGTGCCGCGTCTGGCCATGGAATACATGGGCCTGGACGACGATCCGCGGCTGTACGTGCGCATTGGCGACGCGTTGGAACTGCTGGAAAGCGCGGAAAACGCTGACCTGATTTTCGTCGACCTGTACACCGACACCGGGCCCGCTGTCGGTCACCTGGCCTGGCGTTTTCTTGAAGGCTGCCAGAAGCGTCTGAATCCGGGCGGCTGGCTGGTGATCAATCAGTGGGCCAGTGATGACGGCAAGCCGTTGGGCGCGGCGCTGCTGCGGGTTTGTATCACCGGCATTACTGGAGCTGCCGGTAAAGGAGGGCAATGTGATTCTGATCGTGCCGGCCGACCTCGACCAGGAACTGGATGTCGCCGCCCTCGAGCAGCGCGCGACGGCACTGCAAACCCAGCTTGGCTATTCCTTGCAGCCCCTGATTGATCTGGTGCGTCCCGCGACCTGATTCAACGCCCTTTGAATTCGCCCGGCGGCGCTCCTGCATGGCGCGTACGCCTTCCTGGGCATCGTCGCTGCCCATCAGTCGGCGCATGGTGGCGGGTGGGCCGCCGCCGCCGCGCCTTCACCTTCCGTCACGGCCTGGCGTGCAGATGCTAAGGTCGCCTGCACACCCAGCGGCGTTGCGCGGCAACCCGTTCGCAAGTGCAGGGCGCGCGGCATCAGCTCTTCGCTGGCCAACACTTCTTGCACCAGTCCCAAACGACACGCTTCGTGGGCATCAAATCATCGCCAGTCAGCAACCAGCGCATGGCATTGCCCCAGCCG
>NZ_JBWBZC010000027.1:0-70167 GCF_056174845.1 Pseudomonas sp. CC11G | reverse complement strand
TTGCGGGGTTGGACCCCAAGGTTCCGGTGCTCAACAGCAGTTACGCCAACAAGGGCCGTGCGGTTATTTCTATGTGGGCAAAGAGCAAAACACCGAACTCAATCCCTTGTCGCGCAGGCTGTTCGGTCAGCCGGTAGAACTGGTGTATGCGGGCGATAAGACCGGCACCATTCTGATCGGCGACCCGCTCCCTGCCGGTGCCAAACTGGTGACTTCAACGGCAACGCCGCCCGACTCCTTTCAGGACAAGAATGCGCCACTGGCTGGCCAACCCGGCATTCAGGATGCGGTCAGCAAAGGCGTGCTGCGCCCGCCACCGACACAGACGCCCGGAATGGGTAAATGCCAAAGTCGCCAGCACCCCGAACGCGATGTACCGCCGGTAGCCGGCGTGGGTAAACCGCGGCCTTCGGCGCCCACCTTGTTTAATGCCTACGTCGTGCTGAAAGCCTTCACGTACCCGGCCGGCTTGTACGGTGCCAACTCCGCCACATTTTTATCCCCAGCGGCGTGCCTGCGCCCAAGGGGCAGCCCGGCCATTCTTCGGTGTATGACTTCAATACGTTGCGGTGCAGCGGCGCGATGTGTCGTTAACAACCGCCTGAACAAGGGCCACGGTTTGGCCCTGCAACGTACAACTTCAAGGACGAACCATGACGTACAAAGAAAAAATGCTCAGCCGGGCAAGGTGGCTGGAGCTCTGCCGTTTCTGTTGCTCGGCCTCTACGGGTTTGCTTCTGGGCAATACTTTGTCCCGGCAAAAAATGGTGTAGCAACGATGGGTGGCGAGGCCGCACTGCTGCTCTCTGCACTGACGACGCTTATGGCCCTGGTAATCGCCATTCCTGAACTCATCAAGCTTCGGGGCATTGAAATCCAGCGCTACAAGGTGCTCTACCTCTCCATTCAGTACGGCGTGATTGGGCTGTTGATCGCCACGCTAGTCGCGCTGCAAACGGGCTGGCGACAGACACCTGTCGATGCCGGCTTTCTCAAAGCCTTTATCGAGATTAATCGCAGCGGCGATGACCGCGCGGCGAACGTCGCCTTCGACCCAGTCATGCGCGTGCTGGTGGTGGGTCGGGAGAGTGGTCGGGTGGAGCTATGGGATACCCGCAAACCCAATACGCGCTTTGCCCACGACGCCCACCAGGCGCGTGCCGAGTTCATCGCGTTTGGCCGCGAAGACGGCATTGTGCTGACCGGCTCCGGGTTTGATAACGCCATGGTCAACCCCGAAAGCGGCCCACGCGTTTGGGACGCCTACAGCGGCGAATTGTTGACCACGCTCACCGGCATGTGGTCGCCCGGCCCAATGGTCGAAAGCCCGACTACCAGTTTGTATGTCATGGCCGATAGCGACACCCTGCGCATTTACGATCATCGCCAGCGCAAGTTGGTAGGGGGTATTTGCAAGCTGGAAAACAGCGCGCACGTCACTGCTGTGGCCAGCGATAAAACCAGCGGGCTGATCGCCGTAGGCAGCTCCAACGGTGACCTGCTGTTGATGAAGCTGGACGCTTCAACTGCACAGCCGCGTCTTGAAGTTGTTCGTCAACTCACCCCATACCCACGCAACGCACGCCAGGACGTACTGAGCCTGCAGTTTCTCGATGAAGGACGCCGGTTGGTGTCGGTTGGCTGGTTGCCGGAAGACCTGCGCAAAGACTCGCAAGCCGAAATCAGCGCGTGGGACACCGCCACCCTGAAGCGCCAGCGCACCTACCCCTTCACCCTGCAAACCGTTAACTGGGCAGCGGCGGTACCCGATCAGCCGTGGCTGATTCTTGCCGGCGAGGAATCCACCCGAGGCAAGATAGAACTGATCGATCTGCAACAGGGCGTGGCGTGGCGCTACAAGGCCAACACCAACTATCCACGCGCGGTGCTGTTACCAGAAGTGCGCGCGGGGTTGATTCTGCAGAGCGGCCGGGCCACGCAGATCAATTATCTGGATGCACAGTAAGGGCGGTCAGTGGCCAGAAACTTCCCCGATCAACTGCCGATACTCAGCCGTATGCTGCAGCGCCACGAGCGCCTTATTGAAGCGCTCCAGCGCCGGCTGCGCGTTCATGGTTTTGCTAAAGGCCAAGTACAGCGGGTCGCGCACCAGCGGTTTGGGTAATAACACGAACTGGCTTCTATTGGCCGCAAGGCCGGGGTCGGAAGCCAGTATGACGTCGAGCCGGCAACGCCATTGCCAATGATCGCCACGTCCAGGCGGCCGGCCAGTAGTTTTAGCAGCCTCGATTGCTCACCGTTTTCACGCTCGATATCCAGCTCGCCACTACTGATCGCTTGATCAACCTCTTCGCCGTAGCTGGCGCCAGACAGGCCGCCGAGCTTCTTGCCCTCCAGGTCTTTAAGCGTCTTGAAGTCGAACTCGTGGCCCTTTAAAACCACCAGACTGATGTCGTCGTCGTAAATCGGCCGGGAGAAGTTGTAGAACTTATCGCGCGCCTTGTTTGCGCGAAATATTGGTGATACCCCCTTCGCCATTCTGGGCATTTTTCAATGCACGCTTCCACGGCAGCAGGCGCAGCTCATAGGTATCGCCGGTATCTTTTCCAGCCTGGAGAAGATTGCCGGAAGGATGCCGGCTGGCTGATCGTGGTCCAGGTAAATAATCGGCGGGTAACTGTTGTCGCCAAATACCACCAGGTTCTCGGCGTGAGCGCGCAGCGCCATGCAAGAAAACACGCAAATGAAAACCGCAGCAGAGCAATAGTTTTTTATTGTCATAGGAGTCTCTTCTGGGACTACGGAACACTATCAGGCAACTGTGCTCGGTGTAGCACCTGAAGAATGCGAGAGATAGTTTTCTCTGCATTTGCACGTTTAATTGGCAAGAAAGGGAATCAAGAAAGCGGCAAGCAACGCGACCAGCCAGGCGAACGAATACGCCAACGTTTCATTCGGGCCCTGCTTCTTGAACCAGATCTCCCAGCCGCCGCGCTCGGGTATGAAATGCTTTTCTATCGTCTGCAGGTATTCAGAGGCGCGATCGGACAGGTGATACATGCCAGAGCAAAACCGCACGGTGCAAATCACCAAAAATATAAAGGGTAGCCACCACGCCACTTGAATGGCTTTGACGCTCGGCGCATTCGCGAAAAGCCAGGCTGCAATTGCTGCGGCGCCTCCGAAAGCGAACTTTTCCAGCTGCCACAACTCCTGCGTTCTGGCCATCATCTCCTTTCTGATTTCTTCATATTCCTTCAACAGAAAAACGTCTTCTGACTTCATTTCCATCGGCACGGCTTGCTGGCCAACTTCCATGGTTAACCTCCTTTTAAATTCGCTATTTAATAAGTAGGCGAGTCAAGTTACCTAATGGCTTCCACCGTTTTTTAAGCGCGCGATGGTTGTTTAGGTCTCGAAGTTTAGCAGTGCGCTAATGGGCCGCCTTGGTCGTCAGTCCCCCGCCAACTGTTCCAATGCCGCCCGCAAACCCGCCACCGCGCTGGTAAGAGGTACAGGACCAGCCGTTACGAGCGCCGCCGCCCCGCCCATCGATGCTTGGCCCAGAGCAACCATCGATGCCCCGCCGAAATAGGCAAGGTCTGCCGCCTTCGCGATCATCGCGAGATAGCCGTCCTTGTCACCCGCTTTGAACAGTGCCCAGGCGCCGGGCACAAGCTGCACGTCGATTGATACGTCAGTGCCCTGAGCAGCGCGGTTGAACAGGTTTTCGGTGGACTCCAGCGTGGTGTCGACTGCGCACAAAACCGCGAGTTTGCTACCGGCACCTGCGGCACGAACGACTGCCGTGGCCAGCGCTTCATCCGCACGTAAAATGGGGGCGTCGGAATACTCGGCAATGCCGTCGATAGCAGGGCCCAAAGTTGAACAGGTCAGCACAACGACATCAACGCGTCGGGCGAGTGAAAGCAGCGCCACCTGTGTGTGTTTCACGATCTGTGCGGTCACTCCACCGGCGCTCTCAGCATCGGCCAGGAGATCAGCGCGCACGTAATGCTGCAAAACATCCAGCCCAATGCCAAGCGCCTGTGCAGCCGAATCAAAGACTGCAATGTTGCTCTTGGCTGTGTGTAAACAGGCGATTCGCATTAGTTACGACACCTCATGTCTGTCCAATTGATTTATCCCACATAGTCAAGCCAACGCCTACACGCTTTACTCGCTCTAGACTGCCCCCATGAGCGCAGTCTCAGGCTGAGTATATTCGTGCACCGTCAGCACCTGTGGAGGCCCCATGAACGTCAAACGCATCGTCGCCAATATCCCCACCGCCGAACCGCAAAAGGCCGACGCTTTTTACCGAAACATTCTCGGCCTCGACCTGGCCATGGATCACGGTTGGATTCGCACCTACGCGGGCGCCACGAAGATGGATGTGCAGGTCAGCTTTGCCAGCGAAGGCGGCGCCGGGACGCCGGTGCCGGGTCTTTCCATCGAGGTGGACGATCTGGACGAAGTACTACGCCGCGTGGCGCTCGCGAACATTGCCCTGGAATACGGCCCCGTCAGTGAGTCGTGGGGCGTTCGCCGCTTCTATGTCAGGGACCCGCTCGGTACGCTGGTCAATATTCTTCAGCACGAGTAGCCCGCTACAATCAGTCCTCTTTGTGCAGGTTTTCTACGCCATGTCCGTCACCGACAACCTCCTCGCCTTCACCTTCGCCGCCACGCTACTGGCCCTCACGCCTGGCCTCGACACGGCGCTGGTGTTAAGAACGGCCACAGTAGAAGGCAAACGCCAGGCGTTGCAGGCCACGCTTGGCATCAATGCTGGCTGCCTGCTCTGGGGCGCGGCGGTGGCGTTTGGATGGGGGCGTTGATTGCCGTGTCGGAGTTGGCGTTCAACGTGCTCAAGTACTGCGGCGCGGCCTACCTGGCCTGGCTGGGGCTGACCATGCTGCTGCGCCCGCGGCGCTCGCTGGCACCAGCCGAGGCGGAGCAGACGGCGCACACCAACTGGTTTCTAAAAGGCATGCTGGGCAATGTGCTCAACCCTAAAGTGGGCGTGTTTTATGTGTCGTTTCTGCCGCAATTTATTCCCCACGGCCACTCGCCAATTGCCTGGACGTTTGGCCTGCTGAGCATTCATGTGGCAATCAGTCTTCTCTGGTCGCTTATGCTGATTGCCGCCACTCATCCGCTGGGCGCCGTGCTGCGGCGCGAGAAGGTGATCACCTGGATGGATCGCACCACCGGGCTGGTTTTTGTATTATTCGCGGCCCGCTTGGCGTTGAGTAAGCGTTAAAACCCAGCGCGCGCCTTTTTCAGAGCACATCCCCATGAACCGTCGCAAGAAAATCAACCAGATCCTCAAGGCGAACGCCAAAAAAGCCAGCGCCAAACTGGCGCCCAAGAGCAAGCCGAAATACATCTGCAAAGCGGATCGCTTGAAGCTGGCGGAAGAAGCGGCGCAGGAAACGACCGCTTCGACCGAAAGCTGATCTGTAGCTTTGCCTCAACCATCGCTTTGCACGCGCAACACCACCTTGCCGTGCACATGCTCGTTGGCCAGGTAGTCCAGCGCCTTGGCGGCCTCCGGCCACTCGAACACTTTGGCGATCACCATGGACACCTCGCCCGCCTCCAGCAACCCGGCTATTTGCGCCAGCTCCAGGCCATTGGGCTCAGCCATAAAGCGTGTACCGGTTTTGGTGGCCGCTTGCGGATGATGGGCATCGGGCATTTCCAGGGTCGACACCAGCCGCCCGCCTTCGCCCAACACCTGCCAGGAACGCGCCTGGGTTTCGCCGCCGATCAAGTCGATGACCAGGTCGAAGTTCTTGCAGATGTCCTCGAAGCGCTCCTTCTTGTAATCGATGGCGCGGTCCACGCCCAATGACTTGAGAAAGGTCAGGCTGTCGGTAGAGGCCGTCGCATACACCTCAGCGCCCTTGACCTTGGCGAACTGCACCGCCAAATGCCCGACCCCGCCGGTGCCGCCATGGATCAACACCTTTTGCCCCGCCTCCAGGCTGCCGTGGGTGACCAGCGCCTGCCACGCCGTGTGCCCGGCCAGCGGCAGGCCGGCGGCTGTTTCCCAACTGAGGGACTTGGGAATCTTGGCCAAGTGCTTGGCCGGCACCCGGGCAAATTCGGCAAAGGCGCCATCGGCGCCGATCATGGCAAACACCCGGTCGCCCACTTTGAAATCGCTGACGCCGCTGCCGACTTGCTCGATCACGCCGGTTACCTCGCGGCCCAGTGCTAACGGCAGGTCTTTCTCGGTGATGTCCGGAAACTCACCCTGGCGAATCTTGTAATCGACCGGGTTGGTGCCGGCCACAATCACCCGTACCAGCACCTCGCCAGCCTGGGCTTGCGGCACGTCGACGTCCGCCACCGACATCACGCTGGAGTCACCGAATTGGGCAATTCTTATCGCTTTCATACTGCGCATCCTTTTGGTCAAGAGATGAGGAGTAGAAGCGCGATGGCCGCGAGAGGTTTAAGGAGATTGTGCTGAGCGGCGACGGGTGGCAAAAACTGCTCTGACGTCACCGAAGACGGCACTCGCAACACACCAACGCCACCCTGGCGCTGACGTTCGATCTAAACGTAGGCGAACGTAAGCCTCAGCCCCTCACCCACACCATCGTTTGAACAATGATATGCGGATGACTTTCCAGCGGTTCCCATTCGCCTAAAAATGCAAACCCTTGCCGCTCGTAAAAGCCTGTGGCGCGGGCATTTTCGGGTGCGACGTCGAGATACACACGGTCGAACCCTTGCTCCAGTGCTCGGGCTTTCACCGCAGCGACCAACCCCGTCGCAACGCCCGAGCCTCGCGCGGCCGATTCCACCCACATGCCAATCAAATTGAAGCGGTTGTTGCTGCTGGCTCTGGCCCCCACCATACCGACCGGCCTGCCCTCTTCCATCGCCAACCAGAATTGCGTTCCGCGTGAAGATGCTCGTTCTTGCCACTCCTCGTCACGGTAGTTGGCGGCTGTTTGGTAGCTCACGCCAAACGCCGTGGGGGCGTCCAGCAGTGCGGCGAGCCTCACCTCTTTCAAGAGCTTCCAGTCGCTTGCCTGCGTTAATCGAATGTCCATAACTGTCCTGTTTTGGCAATGCCGCAAATTCTCACACCGGGTATTCGCGAGCAATTGGTTGGCAAAAAACGCCTGAACTCCCCACGGAAACGCCCGCTCTTAAGCGTGAGAACAGTCCTAAGGATGTGGCGATGACAAAGCAGCCGGAGCATGCGTACCAGCCTGGAGAAGTATTCGAAACGGATCTGCCGTCGCGGCTGGATCGCTTGCCCTGGGGGCGTTTTCATACGCTGCTGGTGTTTGCGCTGGGCATCACCTGGTTGCTTGACGGCCTGGAAGTCACCCTGGCCGGCTCCGTATCGGGCGCGCTGAAAGACAGCCCCGATTTGCATATGAATAACTTCGACATTGGCCTCGCCGGCGGCGTGTATATCGCCGGCGCGGTGCTCGGTGCGTTGCTGTTCGGTTGGCTCACGGACCGGCTGGGGCGGCGCAAGCTGTTCTTTATCACCCTGTGGCTGTATGTCGGCGCCACGGCGGCCACGGCCTTTTCGTTCAGCCTGGAAAGCTTTCTGCTGTTTCGCTTTCTGACCGGGATGGGAATCGGCGGCGAATACACGGCCATCAACTCGACCATTCAGGAATTCACCCCGGCGCGCTATCGCGGCTGGGTGGACCTCACCATCAATGGCACTTTCTGGCTAGGCGCTGCGCTGGGTGCCGGCGGCGCCATCGTGTTGCTCGACCCGCAGGTAGTCGGCGGCGACCTGGGCTGGCGGCTGTGTTTTGGCATCGGCGCCGTGCTGGGCCTGATCATTCTGGTGATGCGCCTGTGGTTGCCGGAAAGCCCCCGCTGGCTGTTAATTCACGGCCAACCCGACGAGGCGCGGCGCATTGTCGAAGGCATCGAAAAACGCTTTGCCGAGCAAGGCCATGAATTGCCTGCACCCGACGGCAAGCCCCTGCGCTTGCATGCCCGTGACCACACGCCGCTGAGCGAAATCTTCCACACCCTGTTTATCAGCTTCCGCCGCCGCTCCTTGGTGGGCGTCACCCTGCTTACCGCCCAGGCGTTTTTCTACAACGCCATTTTCTTCACCTACGCGCTGGTGCTCACCGACTTCTACAACGTGCCGGCCGAGCACGTCGGCTGGTACGTGTTGCCGCTGGCGTTGGGTAACTTCTGCGGGCCGCTGTTGCTCGGGCGGTTGTTCGATGTGGTCGGCCGACGGGTAATGATCAGTGCCACCTATGCGGTGTCCGGCGTATTGCTGGCCATCAGCGGCTACTGCTTCCAGCAAGGCTGGTTCGACGTCACCCAGCAGGCGGCGGCGTGGATGGTGATTTTCTTCTTTGCCTCGGCGGCGGCCAGCTCGGCCTACCTCACCGTAGCCGAGACCTTTCCGCTGGAAATTCGCGCCCTCGCCATTGCGGTGTTTTATGCCTTCGGTACCGGCCTGGGCGGCATCATTGGGCCGACCCTGTTTGGGGAGCTGATCGAAACCCACGAACGCAGCAACCTGTTTATCGGCTACCTGATCGGTGCGGGGCTGATGTGCCTGGCGGCGGTGGTGCAAGCTAAGTGGGGGGTAGCCGCTGAGCGTCAATCGCTGGAAAGCGTGGCCAGGCCTTTGTCGCAGGCAAAGGATTGACGGCAAGCGGTCGATTTATGCAGCGTGTGTATGTCGGCCTGGACGGATAGACTGCAGCGTCGCTGCATCAGCGATGCAACACCTTTCGGTAGTCATCCAGGCCGCCGGTCTTTTGCTTGCCGGTAGGACCCATGACCTCTGAACCCCGCGTTGACCTGACCAACTGTGATCGCGAGCCGATCCATATTCCCGGCAGCATTCAACCGCACGGTTGCCTGTTGGCCTGCGACGCCTCAGTGAGCATCGTGCTGCGCCATTCCGAAAACGCGCCCGCCATGCTTGGTGCGCAGAGCCAGTTGAACGATACACGCCTGGAAGCGGTGATCGGTGAAGAAGCCGCCCATACCATTCGCAACTCGCTGGCCCGCAACACCGACCCTGCCCGCCCCTCACTCACCTTCGGGTTGACGCTCGCGTCCGGCGTGGTTGTGGATGTGGCGGCGCATATCTTCAAAGGCGCGGCGTTGCTCGAATTCGAACCCAGCGGCGCGAATATCGCCGAGCCCATTGAGCTGGCCCGAACCGTCATCGCTCAAGTGCGCAAAATCGATCAGAACGACAAGCTCTACCGCGACTCCGCCCGGTTTGCCCGGGCCATGGGCGGCTATGACCGCGTGATGATCTACCAACTCGGCGCCGACGGTGCCGGGAAAGTTATTGCCGAAGCCAAGCGGGCCGACCTGGAAAGCTTTATGGGGCAGTACTTCCCTGCCTCGGATATTCCCCAGCAGGCCCGCGCGCTGTACTTGCGCAACCCCATTCGGGTCATTTCGGACGCCAGATTCGTACCCGTGCCCATCGTGCCGGTGCTGGATCTTTCGGGCGAGCCGGTCGACCTGTCTTACTCGCACCTGCGCAGCGTTTCACCTGTTCACTGTGAGTACCTGTGCAACATGGGCGTGGGCGCCTCCATGTCCATCTCGATCATCGTCGATGGCGCGCTGTGGGGGTTGATCGCCTGCCACCACTATTCGCCACGAACGCTGACGATGGGTCAGCGGGTGGCTGCCGAAATGGTGGGCGAGTTCCTCTCGCTGCATATCGAAACCTTGCGTGCCCGGCAAAACCTACAGGCCGCTGCCCACGCGCGGCACTTCCTCGACAGCCTACTGCGCGAGGCCAATCGGGCCACGGATATCGAAGAGTTTCTGCGCTCACGCATGGCCGATTTCAAAGCACTGGTGCCGTGCGACGGCATCGGCATGCTGCTGCAAGGCCGTTGGACCTCGGAAGGTTTGGCACCACCCAAGGCAGCGATTCCACCGTTGCTGGCTTTCATAGAGAGCGTCGCTGACGGCCGCACCTGGGCCTCCCATCGCCTTTCGACAGCGCACACACCGGCCGGCGACTATGCGACCGATGTGTCGGGTGTGCTGGTGATTCCAATGTCTCAACACCCGCGCGATTACCTGCTGCTGTTTCGCCGGGAAGTTTTAGAAACCCTCGACTGGGCCGGCGACCCCAACAAAACCTACGGCAGCGGAGCGCTGGGCGAACGCCTTAACCCACGCAAAAGCTTTGCCGTATGGAAAGAAACGGTTCAGCAGCAGTCGCTGCTGTGGAGCGAGCAGGACCGCCAATTTGCAGAAGCCATTCGCGCGGCGATTGTTGAAGTGGTGCTGCACAACAGCGAGCTGCTCTCCAGCGAGCGCTCCAAGGCAGACGTGCGCCAACGCATGCTCAACGAAGAGCTCAACCACCGGGTCAAAAATATCCTCGCGCTTATTGGCGCACTGGTCGCGCACCCCACCGCCGAAGGCCAGACGCTGAACGGCTACGTGGCCACGCTGAAGGGGCGCATTCATGCACTGGCGCTGGCGCACGATCAAGTGGTACGCGGTGATGGCGGCGGCAGCCTCGCGGCCTTACTCGAAGCCGAGCTTTTACCCTACCGCACGTCCAGCGAGGCGATTGCCCTGAGCGGCCCCAATGTCGCCCTGGATGCCCGCGCCTACTCCGTACTGGCGTTGGTGCTGCATGAGTTGGCCACCAACGCGGCCAAGTATGGGTCGCTGTCCCGCGCCACCGGCACGCTGTCGGTGAGTTGGACAGTCGATGCCGGCGGGGCCTGCGATATCGCCTGGCGCGAAAGAGGCGGCCCGCTGGTGAGCCCACCCAAACGAACCGGCTTCGGGTCCGTGCTGATCGACCGCAGCATTCCGTTCGACCTGGATGGCACAAGCACGCTCGAATTCCGGCCCGAGGGGCTGCACGGCTTTCTCAAAATACCCGCCAAACACCTGTCCATCGGCGAAGCGTCCAACATTGAGCCAGCAACGCCGGTGGGCATTACCCTCTACACCGACTCGGACACCCTGGCGCGCACCAGCGTCCTTATCCTTGAAGACCAGCTCGTGATTGCCGTGGGCCTGGAGCAGATTCTGGCCAATGCCGGCGTGGTGGACGTGATCACCACGAGCTCCGAAACCGAGACCCTGAAACTGCTCGCCACACGTAAACCGGACATCGCGATACTGGACATCGCGATACTGGATATCAACCTGGGTACGGGCACGTCTATTTCGGTAGCAGAAGAGCTGATGCGGCTGAACATCCCCTTTATCTTCGCGACCGGGTATGGCGACAACGTGAGCATGCCCGAACACCTTAAGCACATTGCGCTGGTTTCCAAGCCATATGACGCGGTGTCGATTCTGTCGAATTTGCAGCGGTTGATTCAGGGGTCGGATTGAAGTCGGGGGGATAGAAAAACAGGAAAAAAACGGTCTCCCTTACCCCAACCCCACTTAAGAGTGATCGACAGGAAAATTGCCGTTTCCTAAAGTTCAAGGCTGACTGTTCGCGCGCTCGGCGAGTCGGTGAACGCACAGTAACGGCATAAAAAACACCTGGATATTGTTGGCTCCAAGGAAGGCTTTTATATGAATTTCGTAAAAACCATACCGCTGTCGCTCACCGTGCTCCGCGCCTTGCTCGGCCCGGTTGTACTGGCTCTCGCCATCGGGTACCCGAATAAATTTCTATTTGGCGTCTGTCTAGTGGTGGCGTTCTTATCCGATGTATTCGACGGCATGATCGCTCGCCGCTTGAACATCGCCACGCCCAATCTGCGGCGGCTGGACAGCATTGCGGATTCAATTTTTTACGTGTGTGCGGCTATTGCGGCGTGGCTGCTTTATCCCGACGCAATTCTGCAGCACTTAACCGCGCTTGTTGTGCTCGTAGCCCTGGAGATTGTGCGCTACGTATTTGACTATGCGAAATTCCAGCGCGAAGCCGCTTACCACATGTGGTCATCAAAACTGTGGGGCATCTTTCTTTTCCTCGGCTTTCTCTCCCTGCTGTCTTTCGGTAACGCGGGCGTTTTGGTGAGCCTTGCCATTTATGTGGGCATCATTGCTGACTTGGAAGGCATCGCCATTTCAATCGTTATTCGTGAGTGGAAAAATGACATCCCGTCACTGCTTCATGCGTTTCGGGTGCGTGCGGAACAACAAGCCTAGCCAGGTGATTTTGTTTCTCTGAGTCTCTAGCGAACAGGTCTCGAGAGCCAACGCGATGAGTAGAATCCCCGTCGAATCCGTCCACTCGCAGCCAACGGTCCCCTCCCCCATGAAAACCAGCCTGCCCTGGCTCGCCCTCTCGCTCGCAGCCTGCCTCGGCGCTCCAACGTTGTGCTTGGCCCAGAGCGTGGCCCCGGAGCAGCATCGAGTCAGCCTGCGTGTGCTGAACCCCGGCGCCGCGCCGGTCAACCAATGGCGGGCCAAGGTGTATGTCAGCTATCGCCCGCTGGTGGAAGGCTCGCCGAATACCACTGAAACGTCGACAACGCGCGCTAATTGCTCCACGCCCTCGCGCTTCGGCCCGATAGTCCCTTCATTCAAACGGTGCACCCTTACGCGCAACCGTGAGGTGCAACGGATGCTGCCTGCCGCGCAACTAAAAGCGGCCGGCCCGCGGGCGCTGAACCTAGACTTTGCCCCGGTGATTGAAGATCACGGTGGCACGTTCGCCATCGACGATCTGGTGCTCGTCTATGTGACCTGCGCCAAAGGTTGCGAGGAGCAGCGTATGGACATTCGCCTGAGCTGTTACGCCGATGACGTCGATCACGGCGAGGTGCTTGCCGATGGCATGGCGCTCAGCTATTCACGCGGCGCGAAAGCACACCCCGGGGTGGCGGATTGCGGGTTAAGGCGGGGAGATGAAACCACCTGGTCGAACCGCGACACAGTCATCGCGCGCATTCGCGGGCATTTCGGTGATGAGCAGCAAATGGTCAGCCATGAACTGCTCGGCACGTTTCCCGCAATTCCAACGCCCGATAACACCTGGCTCTGGAACCCGGCGCGGGGCAATAACGACCTCAGCGACTACTGCGCCATCCCCGACCAACAGAGCTACGTAAACAGCACCTACTACGCCACGCTACCGCCTGCGGTGGGCTGGCCGTACCACCATGAAACCGAGGTGTACGTCACCAGCAAGCCCAGCGGAGAGGTTTGCACCATCTGGCTCACCGGCACCGGCGATGAAAGCTATGTGCGCTACTTCTACAACTTCGCCGACGGCCAGTTGGTGAAGGCCTACACCATGGATGAGCCCGACGACGTAAGCCGCGAATGGCGCTGGGTGAACGGCGAGCCTTGGGAGTTCACCCGCCGCCAGGTGCCCGACTCCATTGCCGGGCACGATGCCATTTTGTATTGGCACAAAACCGCAGCCCAGCTATGGCCCAAGCGCATGGACTACAAGCCCAACCTCAACGAGTTCGCCGCATTGAAGGATTTTGCGCAGGAGCTGTTTTTGCGGTTTCCGGCGAAATAGGGAGGCAGCTTTCGGCCAATAGCAGCCGTTGCTCGTATTGCTGTGTCAGCCCCACCGAGAAGATAGAGAGCACCGAACTTCTGGGCTCGGTGCTCCATGGGTATATTTTCTCAGCTTAACTTTCGGAAAATCGCCGCTGAAAACAGCGTTAACGCACCCATACAGATAAAAGCCGCCTGAAACGCTGTTTGGGTGACATCCGCTTGCCCCAACAGGTGGTTGAACACCACCACCAACCCGCTAGCGCAGGACACTCCCAACCCCATTGCCAGCATTTGCACCATGGTCAGCACGGCGTTGCCGGCACTGGTTTGCTGCGGGCTAAGGTCTTTCAAGGTCAACGTGCTCATTGCCATGAGTTGCAACGAATTGAATGCGCCAAACAGGCTCAGCGCGAGCAGTTGGAGCCAGATGTCTCGTGGCAGCGGGCCAATGGCAAAGCTGGCAATCGTGGCACCTATTAGCAGGGTGTTTGCGAACAGTACTCTACGGTAGCCAAAACGACTTACCAGGCGGTGGGCTATGGACTTCACAGCGATGCCACTCAATGCAATGGGCAGCATCAGTAGCCCGGTGTGCAGCGGTGAGTATCCCTGGCCGACCTGGAAAAACAGCGGCAGCAAAAATGGCGTCGACGAACACCCCAGACGTGCAACAAAGTTGCCCCACAAGCCGATACGAAAGCTGGAAACAGTAAACAGGCTGGGAGCAAATAAAGGCTCGCGGTGGCGCATGGCATGGCGCCAGAAACCCCAGATAGCGGCCAAACCCAACATAGCCAACGTCGATGTTATGCCCCAGCCGAAATCAAAACTGGCCACACCATCCAACGCCAACGTAATGCTCAGTATCCCGCTGGCGAGCAACGCGTAACCGGCGTAATCGAAACGGCTGAGGCCGGTCAACGGCAGTCCGGGCATATACCGGCAGGCCGCCGATATCCCGATAACGCCCGCCGGAACATTGATCAGGAAAATCCATTGCCAGGTGGCGACCTCCACTAACCAGCCGCCCAGAGCAGGCCCCATCAACGGCCCGATCAGACTGGGAATGCTGACAAAACTGATGGCCGGCAATAGCCGACTGCCGCTGAACGCACGAATCACGGCCAAGCGTCCGACCGGCAGCATCAGTGCACTGCCTAGCCCTTGCAGGATTCGCGAGGCGATCAGTTGTTCCAGAGACTGTGCCAGACCACAACACAGCGAGCCCAGGGTGAATAAACCGATGGCGGTGATATACACGCGGCGGGTGCCGAAGCGATCTGCCAGCCAGCCGGAAGCAGGTATTAAGAGGGCCATGGTCATAACGTAGGCGACGATCACCGACTGCATTCGCAACGGGCTTTCGCCGAGGCTGCGAGCCATGGCGGGCAGTGCGGTGGTGACCACCGTGGCATCGAGGCTCAGCATGAAAAAACCGCCGGCCACCAGCCATAGCAACGACCGGCCGCCCGGGACTTCAGATTCGGCGTTCAGCATCGCTGGGGGTTCCGTGCAGACAAGCCCAAACGCCGCCATCCGGCGATGGCGGCGCGCTTCAACGACTCAGATGGCGGCGATCCAGCGATGCAGCAACTCGGCGATGTCGCGGCTGTTTTTCTCCACCATCAACATATGGCCGTTGCCGGTGATGCCGAAGTTTTCCAGGTACCAATGGGTGACGCGCACCCCGGCCTGCTGCAAGAAGGCGCTGGTGGAGTGGTCGTAGACCGCGTGAAACGACGCCTCACCGGTAACGATCAGAAACGGGATCGAGGTCAGGTTGACCAGCTGCCGCGCCGGTTCCTGCTGCTGCCAGGCCGGCAAGCGATCGGCACGGGTAGTCGGCACCTGGACGAGTGCCAACTGCTCGTCCTCCTGCAGCGCTGGTGCAAAGGTCAGCGGGATATCCGCGATGCCCCAGCGACGGCGCTGGCTGTCGTCCAGCGTCTGGCTTTCGCCCTTGAGCGCCTGCTGCATGGACATATTCACCACTGCCGGCCCTTGCGGTTCCAACGACACCACCGCCTTGACCAACGACGGGCGAACATCGGCCAGCAACCAGCCAAACGGCCCAGCCTGCGAGTGGGTGACCAGGATGGCCGCGCCAATCTTGTCCAGCAGCGCAGCCCCGGCGGCCTGGAACAGCCGTTGGCTTTTCGCGGTGTCGGCCAGATAAGGCACATGCCCGGCGTAGAACGCATCGAACACCGGATCGCCTTTGCACCCTGTCCCCGGCCACTGGGTGTGTTTTTTCGCCTGAGGCCATTCGCTTTGCTGGGTGGCGGTAAACAGGCGCTCGACCACCACCACCGGCGCGACTGTCAGCTCGCCATCCACCTGGGCATGCCAGGCGGAACGGCCCCGCGCGGGTTGGTCGACCAGGTACACCTCGTAACCCAACTCGACAAATACGTACGCCCAACCCGGACGACCGTCCGGGGTTTTCAGCCAGTTGGTGGCGGTTTGCGCAGTACCGTGCACGAACACCAGCGGATAAGGCCGGGTCACTTCGGCTGGCCGCAGCACCTCAACATACATCTGCCCGCTCATCACCTCGCGGCCGGCCGGCCCTACGTACTCGCCGCCGACATAGAAAAAGTCATGGGCAATGTTCAACGCGTCGTTCTTGTTGTTAGGCATGGCGTGGCTCAGTCGTTGATTTCTTCAAGGGTACGGCCACCGGTCAATGGCCCTAGCAAGGCCACAGACGTAGCGCAGATGGCCATGCACGCCGCCACCGACAGCAACGCCGCCTGCACGCCAAAATGGCCCATGGCGAACGCGATCATAAAGCCGCTGACGCTACCGCCCAGGCGTCCGGTGGAGTACACAAACCCCACCGCCATGCCGCGAATACGCGTTGGGTACAGCTCGGACTGATAGGCGTGATAGCCCACTGAAAGGATAGTCGTACCCATGGTCAGCAAGGCACCGCAGGCGATCACCAGTGCGGGCACTCGGAACTCGGCAAACGCTACACCGGCCACACCAATCAGCACCGCACCAAACACGATCTGCCACTTACGCTCTACGCGGTCGGCAAAGAACATCGCCAGGATCGGCCCCAATGGCGCACTGAGGCCCATCGCTACCGAATACGCCAGGCTCTTGCTGACCGTTACGCCCTGCTCAATCAGGAAGGTCGGCACCCAGTTCAGGAAGCCGTAGATGCCCATGGCCTGAAACACATGGAAAATCACCAGCATGATGGTGCGATTGCGGTAGCGCAGGCCCCACATTTCGCTGAAACGGCTTTTGTGCTCAACCAGTTCCGCCACCGATGGCACCGCAGCGGGCAACGGTTGGCCGGTTTCTTTTTCCACGGCCTGCTCCATGCGGCTGACTTCGGCATCCGCTTCAGCCAGGCGGCCTTTGTCGGCCAGCCAGCGCGGGCTTTCCGGCAGCTTGCGGCGCAACACCCACACTACAATCGAGCCCACCGCACCAATGGCGATCACCCAGCGCCATCCGTCGATACCCAACGGCTCGTGCGGCACAAAGATAAACGAGGTGATGCCACAGGCGGGCACAGCCAGGTAGGACATGATCCGATTGATCGCAAACGCCCGGCCCCGCAGCGTCGGCGGCACCAACTCGCTCAGGTACGCATCAATCGCAATCACCTCGATGCCCAAGCCAATGGCCGTCATCAGTCGCCAGAAATTCAACCACAGCGGGTCGGTCTGGCAGGCCATGATCAGCGAGCACGAGGCGTAGCCAAGCAACGCAAAGGTGAACACCGCGCGACGGCCGAACTTGTCGGCAATCATGCCGAAGCCCAGCGTGCCGATGAACAAACCGATAAAGGTGGCGGCGATATAGGCGGCGGCACCATTGAGGGCGAAAAAGCCCTCGGTGGTGGCGACCAGTACGCCGCTGCGCACCATGCCGGGAATCACGAACGAGGTGGAGAACATCTCGAAGGTTTCAAAGAAACCGCCGAGTGCCAGCAGCATCACAAAGCGCCACAGGCTTTTACTGGCCGGCAACCGGTCGAGGCGCGCGGCGATCATTTCCGCGCTGTGCACGTTCGGCAACACGCTGTCCACAGGACCCAAAGCAGCACTCATTTTCTTATCCTTGTTATTGGGTGAATCGGCCGAACCGACTACTCAGGCACCGGGATGGACATCAGCGGGACATATTGCTGGCCACCGTAGCAGTCGCTGTCCCGCAATTCGCCTTGAAATACCGGGCGCGGGAACGAGGCTTTAATGGCGCGCGCCTGGTCGTGGTAAACCAGGGTGATGTCTTCTTCTTTTTGCTTGTAGATGTCCGCCAGCAGCGCCTTGGTAATCGGCTGGGTACGGCGCACGCGCTCGTAGTTGGCCTGGTCGGTGAACATCAAGTCGAAAGTCAGCACAAACGGACCGGCGTTTTTCGAACGAATCAGGCTGCACAGTTGGGCAATGGTGGTCATGGCTCAAACCTCAATGTACTTGGTGCGGAACATCTCCAGCGGATCGCTGGGCTGCACCACATGGTTAACGCTGAAGCGATAGGTCGGCCCGCGTTCCATTTCCGGCGGCGAGAACGGATAGGCGATGGTGCTGATCAGCCCCTCGTAGCCCGGCACTGGCAAGTGGGCACTCACATGGCTGACCATCTTGGCGATCTTGCTGGCGAAGTCCTGGGTGGGAGCGGTGATGGTGATCAGCACGCCGACTTCGGTGGGAATAGTGGTGGTGTCCACTTCCAACTCACCCATCACCGTGCCACGGCCATAGATGCGGAAGTTGATGTCGTAGTCGGCCGGGCTCAGCTGGCTGCCGAACAATTCCGCAATGCGCGCCTGGAAATACAAGGCGGCTTTGGGCAGCAATTTGTCCAGGGCCATAAATACTTTCGGGTCGCGGATGCCGCCGACCACCACGGTTTGAAAGCCCACCAACTGCGAGCCTTCCAACTTGATGGTGTAGACCTCGGCCGGGTGAAACGCCGAGCCGCTGACCTTTACCGAACGGTCGCTGGTGGCGGTGTACACCGCATGCTCGGTATCCACCACGCCCGACGGCTCGGTGAGCAGGAACGGGTTGGAGTTTTCGTACAGCGTATGCGCGGCCACTGACAATGGCGTTACGCGGGCTTCAAGGTCCAGCGGTTCGATTTCAAAGTGGTCGTCACGGATATACGCCATCAAGCCATCGGCAGCCGGGGTAACGCAGCACGCCGCACCACACTCGATGGTTTTGGCCGCGTGCCAGATCAGGCCGCGGTGCGCGCCCATACGCTCGGGTACCACGGCATACAACGCCGAGTCGCTGGCGCGGCCGGCGAGAATCACCTGGGCGCCGCCATTCAGTGCTTCGGATAAGGGCTCGGTGCCCATCATGCCGACGATATGGCTGGTGTCGATCACCTGTTCATTGAATTCCGGCGCGGGTTGCAGCGGCTGAATACGGCCTTCTTGCAACCGTTGCTTGAGGTACTCCGCGGGTTGATCGGCGTAGATCAGGGCCAGCTTGAAGTTCAGGCCGTCCTCGTCGGCGATTTCCAGGGCGATATCCGCCATCCAGTCCACACCAGCATCGCGCCCGCTGGTGCCGCAGGAGCCAATAATCAGCGGCACATTGAGCTCAGCGCGGGCCAACAGCAGCAGGCGCAGGTCCCGCTTGCAGGCATCCCGCGAGAGCTTGGCCTTACCGCTGCCCAACGCGGCCGGGCCGGAGTCGGTGGAGCCGGCATCGCAGGCAATCACATGGGGTTTCAGCGCCACGCCGCGGGCCAATGAACTGGCCTTGAACCCGGCCCCAATTACGCCACTGGGCGCTAATACTCGAACTTCCACCGTCGTGCCTCCAAGCATTGCCACATGTTGATCAACACATGTATTGTTGTCGTTGTTGACGGCAAGATATACAAGCCAAAACCGGGTGTAAATCTGTACAAAAATCATCAACCTGAGAGTGCTCGATGGATGCGAACGAACAAGACCTCTATCTCTCGGCAGACGAAGCCGCGAGCCTGCTAGGTGTCAGCCTGCCAACGCTGTATGCCTACGTCAGCCGCAAGAACCTGCGGTCCATCAAGGTGGAAGGCACCCGTAGCCGGCGCTACTGGGCAGCCGATATCGAGCGCCTGAGCAAACACAAAGCCGATGCGCCTGGCAGCGAGCCACTGCAAGGCGTCGCCACCAGCAGCGCGATTACCTTGCTTACCGATAAAGGCCTGTACTACCGCGGCCAGGACGTGACCGAGCTGGCCGCGCACCACAGCGTAGAAGAGGTCGCCGAGCTGATGTGGCAAGCGCCCGGCGTTTTCGACAAAAGCGTGCTGCCCAAGCGCCCGAAAGCGGCCAATGCGCTGCTCAAAGCCTTCGACGGCATGAGCTCCTCGGAAAAGGCCATCGCCCTCTTCCCCTTGATCGAACATGAAAACCCGCGCGCCCATGACCTCTCGCCAGAGGGCTATGCCCGTACCGGCGTGGATGTGGTGCGCTGGGTGGCGGCACTGGTCGTCGGCGCAGACGCGCCCTCCACGCAACCGCTGCATCAACTCATTACTCAGAGCTTGGGGGTGGACGCCGCGTTTGAAGACCTGATTCGCCGTACGCTGATCCTGTCCATTGATCATGAGCTGGACCCCACCACCTACACCGTCCGCGTGGCCGCCAACGCTGGGGTAACGCCCTATTACGCCGCCATCACCGGCCTCGCCTCCAGCCGTGGCCGACGCCTGAACTACGGCCGTGGCGAAACCGTCAGCCGCTTGCTCGACGAAATCTGTCAAGCCAAAGACCCCACCGCGCCGGTGCTACAGCGCTACCGCCAAGGCGAGGCGATTCCGGGCTTTGAATCGAACATGCATGCCGTGGCCGACCCGCGTGCACAAAGCCTGTTTGCCACCATGAGCGAAGTATTTGCCGGGGATGCCGAGTTCAACAAGCTGCTAAAAGCCGCTGAAGTCGCCCAGGAGCTCACCGAGCAATCGGCTGCGTTTTTGCTGCTACTGAGTTTTGTCGGGCGCAAATTCAACCTGGAAGGCGTGGCGCTGGCTGGCGTTGGCCGGGTGATCGGCTGGATCGCCCATGCCTGCGAGCAATACCAGCAGCAACCGCTACTGCGACCACGGGCGAAGTACACCGGGGTGTTACCAGATTAAAAGCATCAAGGCTAAAGTCGCTCCAACGAATTGCGCGGTGTAGTGGCATTTCCCCGCTCAACGTCGCCGCGCAGTTGCCGCAATTCGTCTCCCATGCGCCGTATCTGTACCGCTGCCGTCAAAGGTGCGGTGGCTTGGCGGCGATAGTCGAGCAACTGCTTGGCGATATATCCCCAGCGCTGGCGAACATCGGCCACTGCCTGCAGCTGTTCCTGACTGGCGTTATCCGGTAACAGGTTCGCCGCCATATCCCGGTCAATCTCCGTGGCCAGCTGCACCAGGTCTTCGCTCAGGTAACTGCCCTGCCGCTCTCTGGCCGGGCGCAGCATGCCGATCTGACTATGGGACACATATAGCAGTAGGGCGAAATCTAGGCGCTCGGGCAAGTCGGCCAACGGTTGGCGGGTCACCTGGGTGTCGGGCACGTTCTGCAACGCCGCCAGGCTATTGGTCAGCGTTGTACTAAGAGTTTCCAACGCCTTGGCACTCAACGGCTGCTCGCGTTCACGCATCGACGGAAGCACGGCCAACACCGTGGTTACCGCAACCTTTTGCCGCGCTTCCAACTCGGGTAGCGCCTGACGCAAGGCGGCCGTGGCCACCGGCTCGCTCTGCAGCATGGCTTCCACCGCCGCTTCACATACCCAGTGATGCAACACCCCCGAAGGTGGCGCGGCCAGCGCGCACAACGGCAACCCGAGCACACCCACATACAACCCCAATAGCACAGTCCGTGCAGCCATTACGCGACTCCATTCAACAGTTATTAGAGGTGAAAGGCGCCGATCAACCCGTTGAGCCGGGCCACCAAATGGCCGAGCCCTTGACTGGCGTCCTGGCCTGATGGGCGCTGCCCAGGGTGCGAGTAGCGGCCTCGCCGATTTGCCCGACGTGGCGCTTGATGTCGGCAACCACAGCCGTCTGTTCTTCCGCACTGGTCGAGATCGACTGGCTCTGCTCGGCGATGGCCGCAATGCTCCTGAGGATGCGTTCCAGGTCTCGCTGCACCTGTACCGACTGCGCCACGCTACCGGTCGCCATGCCTGGCTGACCTCCATCGCTATCACCGCCGCCGCCACGCCCGATTGCAGCTGGCTGATCATCTGCTCGATCTCGCCGGTGGAAAGCTGGGTACGTCGGGCCAGGCCGCGCACCTCATCCGCGACCACGGCAAAGCCGCGCCCCTGCTCGCCGGCCCTTGCCGCTTCGATGGCCGCATTCAGCGCCAGTAGATTGGTTTGCTCGGCAATGCCCTTGATCACTTCCAGCACCTGGCCAATGGTGTTGCTGGATTGCGCTAGGCGCTGAATCGACTGCACTGCTGCTTCAATTCCTGCTGCCAACTGGTGGATACCACCGGCCTGCGCCTGCACCAGCTCACGCCCTTGCGCCGTCGCGGCGCTGGCGTGCTGGGCGCTGTCGGCGGTACTCAGCGCATTATGGGCAACGTTCTGCGCGGTAACACCCAGTTGCTCCATGGCGGAGGCAATCTGTTCGACCATGCGCCGCTGGGCCGCCATTGCGTCCGTGCTTTGCGAGGCGCCGATTTGCACTTGGCTAGCCTGGCCCTCAACCTGCGCGACAGCTCCGTGCACCGCTGCAATCAACTCGCGAATCCGCTGCACGCTGGCACTCAACACTGTACCCAGCTCACCGAACTCATCGCGGCTGCCACCCTGATAGCCGCCGCGCAGGTCCCCGGCCGCCAAGCGCTCCAATGCCTGGGCCAAGCCATTGAGCGACCCGCGCATGGCCGCATAAAACGCGATGTACAGGTACACAATAAGCAGCACCATCACCGCCATGGGCACTGCTTGCAGCAAGGTCGCTCGTCGCGCATGGGCCTGGCTAGCCTGTAGCTGCTGACGCACGGCCGCCAGCGTCGCCTGCTCAAAGCCCAGCACCACCGGCACCTGAGCGGACACCTCATCAAAATACTGCTGCCAGGGCGTGTTTAGTGTGTCGGCGGAGAGAATGCGCTCATCGACCAGTTGCTTGATGGCCCGCATACCTTGCCCGCCGTCGCGAACGCTTTGCGCCAGGTCCTTCGGCAGATCGGCGCGGGTCAGCAGGGTATTCAGCTCGTCAGCCACGCCATCGAGCTCCACACTCGCGCCATCCAACTGACCGCTCAATACGCCTTGCAAGCGCCCCAGGCTCAAAGCCTGCGCACCTATTGCACGAACCTGCCCGGTCAGCTCGCGGATTTTGACGCTATAACGACTGAGCAAGGTTATGGATTGGCGCACACGCGCGGAGCGGTTTTGGCTCAGACCTGTACCGCTGGCTACCAGCTCAAGTAACTCCGGCGCACGGTCCATTGCCTGCCGAATACGGTTCTGGCGCTCGGTGTAGGGCAGCGCTGCCAGCCCTTGCACGCTACTACTGAGTTCGTCGCGCAACTGGGCGAAACGCGCCGCGCTGGTGGGCTCCGGCCAAGTAGCCGCCAGGGCCTGCAAAGCGCCTTGTGCCTGCTGTACCAGCGGCTCGATGCTCACCTGGCCGTCGGTGGAGAGCCGCAGGTTCTTTTGCGCCAAATTGAAATCATGCAGCGCCTGCAGACGGCTCAGTACCGTCAGCACGCCCTCCAACGGCGCCAAACCTTGCAACTCGACAGCAATGCCGGCCTGCTCCTTCAGGCGCTGCGTCACCAACAGGTAGTTGGCGAACACCACCGGCAAGACGATGAACAGGCTGATCAAGGCGAATTTGCCACGCAACCGCACACCATTGAGCAGGCGCATGCCTGGCACTAACCACATAACCATCTGTGCTCTCCGTTTCGCGCCGGCATGGGCTCTTGTCAGTTGGTTAAATCAAGAAGCCACGGCTGCCCGCCGCCGCCCCAGCAGCAACGACGCGAACGCCGGCATCAGCACCAGCGCGCCGACCATATTCCAGAGGAACAGCAACACCAGCAGCATGCCCATATCCGCCTGGAATTTGAGTGCCGAGAAGAACCAGGTCGACACGCCCAGCGCGAGCGTCATGCCAGTGAACGCCACAGATGTGCCGGTGGTTTTCAGCGCCTCGAAAAACGCCGCCGGATACTCCAACCCCTGCTGCATATAGCCTTCGATGCGGCTGTACAGGTAAATGCCGTAGTCCACGCCAATGCCCACGCCCAGGGCGATTACCGGCAACGTGGAAATCTTCACGCCCAGGCCCATCTTGGCCATCACCGCTTCACACAACACGGTGGAGAGGTACAGCGGCGCCATGATCGCCACCGTCACTCTCACGGAGCGGAATTCCCACAACACCACGGCGCTGATAATGGCGAACACCAGAATCAGCATCAGCTTTTCCGACTGCTTGATCACGATATTGGTGGCCGCTTCAATGCCGGCATTGCCGGCCGCTTGCAGCACCTGCGCCGAATCGGTGTTGTACAGCTGCGCGAACCCATCTACGGCCGCCACTACCCGGCTAAGGGTTTCAGCCTTGTGGTCGGTGAGGTACAGGGTGATCGGCGCCATGCTGCAATCGGCGTTGACCAGTTCAGACGAAACGCTCTGCCGCGCATTGCTCATCACGTATTGGTCACGGGAGAACTCGGCCCACTTCGGGTTACCTTCGTTGCGCGCCACGATATTGAACCGCATGGTGCGGTACAGCGACTGCACCGACTCCACGCCTGGCACCTGGCGCAAGGTCTGCTCCAGCTGGTTGGCGAGGTCGGCGGCGGCAAAGCGCGAGCATTGCTCGGGCGCAGTCTTGAACATCAGTACGTAAACATCGGTGCTGGTGGTGTAGTGCTGCAGCAGGTAGGTGTTGTCCTGGTTGTAGCGCGCCGTGGCACGAAACTCCGGGGCGCCTTGGTCCAGGTCACCGATCTTCAAGTCTTGCCGGGCGTGGTAGCCGTAGCCCAGCAACACCAGGCTGGCGACCAGCAACGGCACGGCGAATTTCGGCTCAACTACACGTTTCACCCGGCTGAAAATCGGCCACGTATAAGTCAGGCGACGCTGCTGCTTGCGCATGCCGCCAGCGCTG
Organism: Pseudomonas sp. CC11G; assembly: GCF_056174845.1. Lineage (NCBI taxonomy): Bacteria > Pseudomonadati > Pseudomonadota > Gammaproteobacteria > Pseudomonadales > Pseudomonadaceae > Pseudomonas > Pseudomonas sp. CC11G. Next base: position 45,672 of record NZ_JBWBZC010000027.1, on the reverse strand, counting down.
ATGCCCACGTACGACATCAGTACCGGCAGCAGAAACATCTTGGTAAACACCGCCACAAACACACCGATACTGGCAGCAATCGCCAACTGCTGAATCACGCCGATATTGATCACCAGCAAGGTGATAAAGCCCACGGCGTCCGCCAGTAATGCGGTGGAGCCAGGAATGAACAACGCGCGGAAGGTTTGCCGCGAGGCGTCCAGCGAATTCGCGCCTTTGCCCATCTCGCTCATCATCAGGTTGATGTTTTGCACCGCATGGCTGATGCCGATGGCAAAGATCAGGAACGGCACCAGAATCGAGTACGGGTCCAGGCCATAGCCCAACAGGCTAAGCAAGCCGAGCTGACACACCACGGTGAGCAGGCAGGTAAACACCGTCACCGCCGTGCTGCGCCAGCAGCGGCAATACCAGAACAGCAGCGCGGTAATCAGCACCACGGTCACCGCAAAGAACAGCGCGATGTCCACCGCCGCGCCCAGCAGGTCGCCGATGATTTGCGCAAAACCGATGATGCGAATCTGCACGCCCTGGGCGGCAAAGGCATCACGCACTTGTTCCTGCAGGGCCTTGGTCACCAAGCCGTAGTCCAACGGCTTGCCGGTTTTCGGGTCGTTGTCCAGCAACGGCACGCGGATCACCGCCGACTTGAAGTCGTTGGCGACAAAGCTGCCGATCATATTGGCGCGCTGCACGTTCTGGCGCACCTGGGCCAGAGAGGCGGCGCTGCCATCGTAGGTGTCGGGAATCACCCGGCCAGCGCGCAGCCCTTCGGTGGTCACTTCCGACCACAGCGCATTGGGTGTCCACAGCGACTTGAGGTTGCCGCGGTCCACGCCCGGCACGTAGAAAATCTTGTCGTTTACCTGGCGCAGGGTTTCCAGAAACGGGCCGCTGAAAATATCGCCATCCGGGCTTTGCACCACCACGCGCAGCACGTTGCTCTGCGGGCGCAACTCGTCCTCGTATTTGAGGTAGTTGCTGATAAAGGGGTGGTCGCTGGGAATCATGCGGCTAAAGCTGGCATCCGGGCGCAGCGACAGCGCTTCAAAACCGAGTAACAACGAGACCAGTAAAAACGCGCCCAACACCCGTACGCGGCGGCCAAACAGCACGCGCTCAACCGCAGTTACCAAGCGTTGGAACGAACTGGCAGCGGCCGGCACGGGTGGAATATTCATCTGCGAGTTCATTGCGCGGCCCCACTCAATGTCGCCATCGGTACGACCTGCATCCCGCCGCTACCAATCAACACCAACTGTTTATCTGCGCCTTCAGCCACGCCCATCCAGGGCGCCTTGACCGGTGAAGGCAACACCGAAAACTGCACGCCATCGCGGCTGCGCAACAGCGCCCCGCCCTGTCCGACCAGCCATACACTGCCGTCGGCCAGCTGCTGGCCGCCATACAGGCTGGCCTGGGTCGGCACGGTCAGGCTTTGCCAGCTGGAGCCGTGGTCGGCGGTGCTGAACAGACTGCCGCCAAAGCCCAGCGCCAACACGCGACCATCGGCCAGCGGCAGGAGTTTGTAGAGCGAGGCTTTGCTTAGCTGGGTTGCTTCAGACCAGTGCTGGCCGTTGTCCAGCGAGCGATACACCCGCCCGCCTTCGCCGGCCACCAACAGCTCACCGCCGGGCAAGCCGACAATGGCATTCAGGTGCAGGCGCTCGGGGTTATTCAATGTGGCGATGTACTGCCAATTGGCGCCGCCATCGGTGGTGTGCACGAACATGCCATACGCACCCACGGCCCACCCTTCGGACGCGGTGCGAAACCACACATCCAGCAGCGGGCGCGAGCCGCCTTGGTCAACGCCGGCCTGGGCGTCATCCACGGCAAAGCTGGCGTTATCCAATGCCGAGCTCAGAGCCTGATCAGCGGGCGCCGCATCACTGGCGGCCTGTGCCTGCTCCAACTGCTCCTGGGCAGCGGTCAGCATCAGCGCGGCGATGGTTTTGCCTTCGAACTGCTTATGCCAGGTGCTGCCGCCGTCGTCGCTGTGCAGCACCACGCCGTCATGCCCGACCACCCAGCCGTGCTGCACATCGGGGAAATGCACGGCAGTGAGCAGCAAGTCGACCGGCACCTGCGCCTGCAGCACGCTGCCATCGGCCTGGCGTACCAGCACATGCCCGCTTTCGCCGACCATCACCAAGCGACCGGCCACCGGCTGCACAGCCGTAAGCGGCGAGCGGGTGGCCATCACACTGCTTTTTGACGGGCGGTCCAGGCGATCGGTCAGGGGGACGGCAGCCAGGCAAGCGACGCTGAAACCAGCGCCAAGCAACGCGCAGAAAGAGCGAGCGATTAACGTCATAGGGGGTGTCTCTGTAGCGCAATAAAGCCGCACGCGCGGCAACAACGATAGAAAAAAAGGAGTGGTTCGCTTACGCGCCCCACTCCAAAATCACACGGAGTAACGTGTTCGTTCGAATGCCTTAGTGACCGCTGCGACGCAGGGCGGCCGGGCTGTAATCCTTGAGATCAGCCTTGAGGTTGAACACCGCATGTTTCTCTTCGTTTTCCAGGCCGTAGGCCAGGTAACGGCCGGCTTGCAGGTCGTACACCGCTTCGCTGATATGGAACGCCGAGAGCACGTCATAGCGCTGCACCTGATGTGCTTCATGCACACGCCACAACTCGCCACGGCCGTCGTACAGGTCGGCCGCCAGAATGCTCCAGCTGTCTTCGTCGACGTAGAACACACGCTTGGCGTAGATATGCCGCTCACCCGGTTTCAGCGTGGCCTCCACCACCCACACACGGTGCAGCTCGTAACGCAGCAGGTCCTGGTTGAAATGGTTGGGGCGCAGGATGTCGCTGTATTTGAGGCTGCTGTCGGCCAGCTTGTAGGTGCTGTAGGGCACCAACATTTCTTTCTTGCCGAGCAGCTTCCAGTCGTACTTGTTCGGCGCACCGTTATACATGTCGGTCTGGTCGATGGTGCGCAGGCCGTCGCTCATCGAGTTTGGCGAGTCATAAGCGATTTCCGGCGCGCGCAGTACGCGGCGTTGCCCTGGGTTATACGTCCAGGCCAGGCGGCCTTCTTTGGCTTGGTCAATCGGCTCGTGCATCAGGGTGATGCTGCCGGCGACGCTTTCCGGAGCGGTGATTTTCGCCATGTAGTAATACAGGCGGTTCGGCTCGGGATTGCCCATGGCCCAGGCCATCACCAACGAGTTCTCGCGGTGCACCGGGTTGAAGTTACCGTTGGCCTGCACAACGATTTCGGTCGGGAAGGTTTTCAGGCCCGAAGTGCGGTAGCGGGTGATGTGGTTGTAGATCACCTCGATGCCATTGGCCGGAACCGGGAACGGCACGCTGGTTTGCTGGTAATTGAGCAAGCCGTTGCCGCCGTCGGCGAGCTCGACCGTGCCGGCTTCCTTGCGAATTTGCTCGTACTCGGCCGCCGGCAATGCGGCGGTGCGGTGCGTCGGGTACACCAGCATTTTGTAGGTCGGGAACTTGGCCAGCATGGCCTTGGCGCCGGCAGTCAACTGGTCGGCGTATTGGCCGGCGTTGCTGGCGGTAATGGTGTACAGCGGCTTCTCGTCCTTGAACGGATCGATATAGCCCTTCTCGGCGCTATAGCCCGCAGGCGGCTGGGTGATGCCGCCGGTCCAGGCCGGAATGGTACCGGCGGCATTGCCGGCTTTTTCGGCGCCGACCGGGGTCAGGTCCTGGCCCAGACGGGCGATATCTTTGGCGTCAGCCTTGGCCAATGCATGGCCGCTCGCCAGGGTAAACACGCCGAGCAGAATGGCCCGGGACAACAATTGAGTGTTCATGGTCTGCCTCATGATCAGAAGCCCATACGCAGGCTGAGGGCGATAAAGTCTTTGTCGGTAGCGGCGTACGGCGTGTTGCCGCTGCCTGCCCACGACGCTTCTGCGGAGTATTTGCTGAGGTACGTGGCGCGCAGGCCAACCGAGCCAGCCAGGCGGTCTTCGACAAAGTTGCTGTCATACGACCAGCCCTGCACGTCTTGGCCAAAGGCCACGAACGGCGAGAGGTTCACGCCAGCCATCACGCCCGGGTAATTGAGTTCGGCGCGCAAGCGATAGCCCCAGGAAAACTGCGTGGTGAAACCGTCCGAGGTACAGGCGTATTTCTTGTACTTCTGCACCGTGGTGCCCAACTGGCAGCCGAGCTTGCTGCCGTTGGCCATGTCGGTGCCGTACTGGTCGGTGCGGTTGTAGCGGCGGTCATCCAGGCTCGGCAGGTTGTGCACGTACTTCATGGCCGCCTCGCCCATCAGGTTGAGGCTGTCGGCGCCGAGCACCTGCGGGATGGTCTTGATAAAGCCCAGGGAGAATTGCGAAATCTTCAGGCGGTCATAGCCGTTGAACTTCGCCCCCGGTCCTGCCGCCAATGCCTCATCGCCCAAAGGCAATGGAATACCCAAGCCCATTACCGGCGCCGGGTTGGTGGCAAATGCCTGAATCAGGTCGGACGGCGCCAATTGCACCGGCTGGTTCGGGCGGTAGCTGTACTCGCCGAATACCGACGTGCCGAGCACAGTGGTGGAGAAGCTCAGGCCGAAAATACGAATGTCTTCCGGAAAGGCTGCGTAGTACGCCCCGTTGGCAGCATCAATGGCCGGGGTTACCGGGTTCTGCCAACCGGCGCCGCTGGTGCGCTTGTCGGCGATGGAGCTGGCATACGGCGTGCGCGAGTGGATGTTCATCGCGTAGGCGCCGAATTCGGTGTTGATCTCGTCGGCGAAGTAGCGCAACGACAGACCGAACTGGCCGCTATCGGACGGCTCGTCATCTTTGGCCCGGCGAATATATTGATTGGCCGCGAAGGACGCCTGGTCGTTGGCACCCGCACGCGGCACGCCAAAGCAACCTTCGGGGATGTAGTCGTTGGTGGCGAAATAAGTGCCGCAGCCTTCCAGTACGCTCTGGCGCCACTCCAATTGATAGAAGGCTTCCAGGCTCAGGCTGTCGGTGATGCCGAAGTTGCCGTACAGCATCGGTACCGGCAGCAAGGCTTCCTTCAACTGCGAACCGGGGCGACGCAGGGCTACTGAGTCCACCGGGTTGACGGCGTTGATGCCGTTCTGGAAGAACAGCCCTTCGCCCCAGTTCACCACCTGGTTACCGGCGCGGAGCGTCAGCGGGTGATCGGCCACGTCGAAGTCACCGAACACATAGGCGTCCAACAGGGCAAAACCCTGGAACTTGGCCAGCTCATCGAAGTGGCTGTCGTCGAGTTGGCTGTTGGGCTGATAGCCATTGGAGGAATGGCCAAAGTCTACGTTTTTGGTACTCAGCGCCGCGTCATACCAAGCCTTGCCGCGCAGGAACATGCCGTAGTTTTGCCACTTCAATTCCATCTCACCGAGCAACGTGATCGGCGCGGATACCAGATCGCCCTTTTGGAAATTCAAACGGCTGTCGTCGCCATTACGGCCACCGGCAGTATTGAACTCGCCCGGCGAGCCATAGCCCGCATGGGTAGCGTTACCCTGGTAAATAGCTGCTGTATTGGGGTTTTCAGCGCTCCAGACGGCGCCTGCACTGAGGCTGCCATTGGCACGACCGGAAATTTCGCCAACGTCGAAATCACCGGCAATTGCACTGAACGAAATCGCGCACGCCAGAGGCGTCAGCAACAACGCGCCCTTTACCGGCTTACGGCGAGGAATTGGCACAGCGGTCGTGGATGGTTTCATCCAGCACTCTCCTATTGTTTTTATTTTCTGTTCACGCCACGGCCAGGCCGCCGCGCAAGCGATAGGAGGACTAAACTGGATAATAAATCTATATATAGATCCAGTTATCTACTGATCGCGGAATGCAGACTAAGCAATGCATAACCGGATGTAAATCTGGACAAATATCGTCAATATACTTTTGCTGACAAAGGTGAAAGCGACTCTGGAACCTTCGAAGAAAGGCGCCTCAGCGCTCGTATAGAGAAGTGGACTGTCTGGAGCGCATCACGACCTGCGACCAGGTGGAGTCAATGGCGAAGATCGGGAGCGTGAGTCACGCAGGAAAAGCGACGCACGGCAGCCTCTGAATCATCGCCCAGCGATTAGCTGTTTGCTGCCGACAAGGATGGCGCCTTCGCGGATGCATGCGTTTAGCGAGGCGGACAGCCTCACTTCAAGACTTTCTCCGCCCTCAGGCCCAACAGCAGTAACGCGAGTACGTCCCGAAGCTGCGGTTCGAGATCGTCCTGTGCCGTCCGGGCAACAAGGGTCGGATGATGAAAACGCGCGGTCGCCTGAAAGACCAGCGAGGCGTAGCGCTGTGCGGCTGCAGACGCGGCGCCCGCTTCGACAAACAGGGCGGCCAACTGGTCGAGCAAGTTCTGCAGGTGCTGCACCACGAATGGTTTATCTTGCGCAGAGGCCATGTCGAACGCCCGGTGAGGCTCTGGGTCAGAGAGCGCTCTTTCGCGCTTCATTCGGTAGAGGGTGACAAACCACTCGACGATGCGGCTTTCGGGAGAGCCTGCCATGGCTATGACAGCAGCGAGCTTGTCTTCACTTTGCACCAACCAGAGTCCGATCACGGCATCCAACAAGGCGGCCTTATCGGCAAAGTGCGCATAGAGCGCCGCATGGCTTACCCCGGTATCCCTCGCCACGTCACTCAGGCGAACTTTGTCGAAGCCTTGCGAACGTATGCGCTGGAGCGCCGCGCAAATTGCCTTCTCTTTGATCTCTTCACTGGACAAGCCTGTTCTCGGCACAACCTGCATTCCTCGTTGACAGCGCTGAAACTTACAAATTATAAATATTGTAACTTTGGTGCAATTCCCCTCGTCAGCAGGAGATCGGCAAATGACAGTAATGCCTACACGACAGCTTGGGAAGAACGGCCCTACCGTGTCAGCGCTCGGCCTGGGTTGCATGGGGTTTCGAATGGGTGAGGAGCAGCAGGAACGTGATGCCCTGGCCACCCTGCATGCGTCGATCGATGCGGGTTTTTCGTTTCTGGATACCGGTGATTTCTACGGCAGTGGGCAGAGTGAAATGCTGGTGGGTCGCGCTATCAAACAGCGGCGTGACGACATATTCCTCAGTGTGAAATTTGGCGCCCAGGTCGCCCCCAACGGCCGCGTTATTGGCCTCGACGGACGGCCGAACTCGGTAAAGAATTTCGCCACCTATTCCCTCAAGCGACTTGGCGTCGACGTGCTCGACCTCTACCAGCCGTGTCGTGCCGACCCGGATGTGCCTTACGAGGAAACCATCGGCGCTGTCGCCGACCTTATCCAGGAAGGCAAGGTGCGTTATCTCGGTGTATCGGAAGTCGGCGCGGATTTGCTGCGCCGAGCCCACGCGGTGCACCCGGTAACAGCCCTGGAAATCGAATACTCGCTGGCCAGTCGCTTCATCGAGCGAGAAATTCTGCCTACCGCGCGCGAACTGGGTATCGGCGTTGTCGCCTATCGCGTTCTTGCAGAGGGCATGCTGAGCGGCAGACTGCCGCAAGGAAGCCCGCCTGAGGGCGCGACATTCCTGACGCCACGTATGCAGGGCGAAAACTATGCGCGCAATATGGCCACCGCAAAACACCTTGAGAACATGGCGGCCCGCAAAGGATTTACCCCCGCGCAGCTCGCGCTCGCCTGGGTGCTGTCACGCGGCGACGATGTGGTGCCACTGACAGGCTTTACCAAGCCGAGCCGCATTGCCGACAACCTGGCAGCGCTGGAGGTCCGGTTCAGCGTTGATGAACTGGCCGAACTGGAACGGGTATTCGCAGCCGATGCCATTGTCGGTCTGAGATACCCGGAGTTCGTCATGAAGTGGGCGGCGCAATGAGCGTATCGTTGAGCATCGTCGGCGCCGGGCCGGGTGGGGTCTGGGTCGTGTTCTGGACCTGCTGGGGATCGCGGTAACGGTCTACGAAGCAATTGAGAACGCCAATGCCAGCGCCCAGGACGGGCTACTGAATAGTCATGACTGCTAGGGCCAGCCGGCACTCAAGTTGGCTGACCAGTTCGAGCAATTTCAACAATAGTCCTGCCGGATTTGCGGCATAGACGCAAACGTGCTGCTGCAGTGGACGGGCAGCAGCACCGATGGGAAATGGGGGCAGACTTATTTTTCTACTCCAGGCGTCCGCTATTGGCCGTTTACTGCCGGTCGTGACCGGCTGCAAACGGCCAATACGCTAACGTCATGCCTGAGCCAACGCATTAACAAACCACTCGTAGAGTGCCTGTGGGTGGTATTGCGGGAAATACGCAACCAGCACGGTTGAAGCTACAAGTGTCAGCACGACCAACAGCGCGGTAAGTAGCTTTACCGATGTCGACAGAGGTGGATTGGGCGGGCCGTATTTATTAATCGCTTTACGCCCCGGAAGCATGATGAGCGGGAGCGTTATCACAAAGCCTAAAACAGGGAGCACGGAGAGAATCCCCCATGTCGGGCTCCAGCCCAGATCACGTGCCCGGCGTACCAATAGAGACAGGTTGAGCAGGATGGCAGGAACGACAACGGTGACAGCGACTATCAGCAAAACTACCAGTTGATGGCGCAACCCCACCATAAAGAACGCCAGCAAAACGCACGGAAGAACCAGCACCAAGGGCACATGAATCAGCCAGAACCGCGTCAGCGAAATACGCCCGGAAAAATCAAAAATCTTGGGTTTTGAAAGCGCGACAACCTCTTCGTCAATCAGTTGGGCGTCGCCCGGTTGGTACGGGTTTTCGGTTTCGCTGCGGATGCTGCCGAAAACGGGTTCTATCCTTGCCATGTAGTGTCATTCCCTTGTGGTTTATGGTGCTTTTCACGTCCCAACGCTTCGCCTTGCATCTAATCGAAGGCGGGCCTCAAATTCAAGATAAGACGCTATCGCGTAAGGGGTGCTGTACGCACCTCGGCATGCGCGGATCTAGCGCTAGGTGTGCGCAGCACAGCTTTTCTCCTGCTGCAAATGTCCGTTTCTGGCCCAGAACGTGTAAAAACACTTTCGGGTTGTTAGTGAGCCAGCCACGGTTCCTGGTCGTTGCGATAGTTCGCGAGAAAATGGGGGGAGTTCAGATTCATTAATCGACTGCAAATTAAAGCAGTCAAATAAATCTGCCCCATCCCAGGCCAATTTCTACCGGCAGGCCTGCCTATCAATATCAAACCTATCAAGCAACCGACCGCTTTCTGTCGAATAAACAAACCGAAGCGTTAACCCCATGCTCAACGGTGAGTTTTCACTTGTCTGGCCAGCGCATTGTCGTTCAACCACGGAAGCACGCAGTGCGCTGAGATCAAATTCCTTCGCGTAGGTATCGAAATCAAGGAGTGTCACATTGACGGCAATAACGTAGTCGTCAGTGAACGTAGCCTTGGTCAGCACGCTGATTTCATCGAGCTGTATTGGCGTCTTCGCGTTGATTTTTTCGACCTCTGCCCTCGCCTGCTCGGCTAGCGAAGCTGCCTGACGGGGTGCCGGCCCGATGCCCACAATCCACTTTCCTATTACCCCAACCGCGATGGCCAACAGGATGACATACCGCCATTTGAGGGGCTTTTTTGTGTTCGCTGTCCCGTCCTGAATAAGGTTTACACCTTCTGACCTATTTTCAGGAGGACTCAATGGATTCGGGGAAAAGGCGCAGCCAGCGCGATTACACCTTGGCTTTTAAACTGGCGGTCGTTGATCAAGTCGAAAAAGGCGAGTTGAGTTATAAAGACGCTCAAACCCGCTATGGCATCCAGGGCAGGTCGACAGTGTTGGTGTGGTTACGCAAGCATGGTCGGCAGGACTGGAGCCAAGGCGCCTCCATTCGAGTTCAGAGGACCCGTGCCGTGAACGAGCCATCTGCACCGCTGACGCCAGAACAGCGGATCAAAGAGCTTGAAGAGCAGCTCGCCTTGAGCAACCAGAAGGCTCAATTTTTTGAAGCTGTCGTGAATGTTCTAAAGAACGACTACGGCGTTTCCATCGTAAAAAAGCGACCCGGCAAGTCCTCTCGCAAGGGCAAATCGAAGGCCTGAGTGTTACCAGGGCTTGCCTGTTCATGGGGATTTCGCGCCAGGCTTACTACAAGCGAATCTGGGCCGCCGAAGCCCGCGACCAGCATGATCAGAACGTGCTGGAGTTTGTCTTGGAGAAGCGCCGTCGCCAGCCAAGACTGGGGACGCGCAAGCTGCATCACTTGCTGCATATCGACGCTGAAGCGGGCCTACAAGTTGGTCGGGATCGCTTGTTCACGATCTTGCGAGAGGCCCGAGAACTGGTGCCTCGCAAGCGTGCCTACCACAAAACCACCCACAGCCATCATCGGTTCCGGCGCCATCCCAACCTGCTAAAAGAAGGGCCTGCACAAATCGTTGCTACGGGGCCTGAGCAAGTTTGGGTGGCCGACATAACCTACCTGCCGACCCAAGAAAACGTGGCGTATCTAAGCCTGGTGACAGATGCCTTCTCGCGAAAAATTGTGGGACACCACGTGCATGAGACGTTACACACAGAGTCGGTACTCAAGGCTTTGAAAAAAGCCGTGGGCGAGCGAAAAACTGATCAGCAGTTGGTCCATCACTCAGACCGTGGCGCGCAGTACTGCTCGGACCTTTACCAACGTCTGCACATCAAGCACGGCATCACTTGCTCCATGACCGATGGCTACGACTGTTACCAGAACGCGATGGCCGAGCGGGTGAACGGGATTTTGAAGATGGAGTTCCTGCTGCATCGCCCCAAAAACCTCGCGCACGCACGGAAGATGGTGGACGAGTCAGTGGGGATTTATAACGAAGAGCGGCCACATCTGGCCTTGGAATACAAAACGCCCGATGCGGTGCATCGGGCGTTTTGAGAGTGAAACAGGTGTAAACCTATTTCAGGACTAGACACGCCTTGGGTGCTTCGTGCCCTTGCTCGGCGATCAGGTCTTCGCTGAAATCGGTCGCCAATATGGTGCGGGCTTGTTCGACGAAGGCGTCTGGCACTTGCAGTCGCACGCCGCCCATGGCGTTGGAGTAGAGCCAGTCGGCGGTGATGGTGTGTTCGTCGGCGACGAACGCGGGAATACCTTCGGATTCCAGTTTGGCGCGGGCGATGTGCGCTTCGATGGCTAATGAATAACGAGCGATGGTGATCATGACGTCCCTGTCTTATCGAGGCTGAAAGGCGGTGTTTTCAGTGGGACGCCGAACGCCCCTGCTGCGCGAAGTGACCGCATGAGAAGCACTTATGCGCCCTGCTCCACCGCTGCGGCTAACGATGCGGTTTTTTTTACCCCAGGACGCAAGCCGTGCGGTATTGGGCCACGGCATCGATCACGCGCTACGTCCAGTTTTCGTCAGAAGCGACGTAAGCCGTCGCTGAACACTCCACGGGTTTCCACGTCGTCGTTGTAGGCACAAATGGCCGGGCGGTTTTCCGCTAGCCATTGAATGGCGCAAGCGCTGGTCAAGGTGAGCAAAGGTGGCGTGACTGAGGTCAGCGACGTTAAGCCGTAAGGCCGGTTTGCCGAGAGTGAAACGAAGGGGACTTAGTCCCCTTTTTTGTGCTCGCTGAATGGTCCAGCCGGATCAAGGCGCCACGCGGTCGTTCTTAGGAAAAGAAGACCGCGCCGGTGAAACGGAGGGAACGGCAAAGCCGGCCTTGTTTTTCTGCGCATCGGCGGCGTTGAGATCTACCGGGCTGAGGTGGGCCAGGCCGATCGTCAGGCCAAACTTCTTGAATACGGCTTCTAGCGTCGCTAGCGTCGGATTGCCGCGGTCGACCTCTAGCTGCGACAGCGCCCGCTTCGAAATTTTGCAGGCAATGGCGAACCGTTCCTGGTTGATGCCCAGAAGGTTTTCGCGCAGGCGTTTGACGGCGCCACCGAGCGTCAACTTCCCTTGGGCGACCTCCTGGGCCACGGATTGAATGTAGGCTTTGCGTTCTTCCAGAGGCATCTCTTTCATATCAACCCCCATTCCTTCAGGCGAGTATCCAGATTGTTGAGCGGAATGCTTCGCGCGTTGCGCACGCTGGCGGGCAGGTTCACCAGCAAGTCGGGCAACGCGCGAAAGCGTTGGGCCTTGTCGCGCAGCGCATCGAAATACACATCCTCGTAAGCCGCGCCCGCCAGCGAATGGCATGCCTGCCTCCAATCGGGTGCTCCCGCCCTCTCGTGCTCCCACTTCAACACCCTGGATATTCCGTCAGGGTCGAGAACCATGGGCGCCAAATCGTAGATAGGCGCTAGCTTCAACTTGCCGCCGCCCCGAATGATCGAGATGTTTCTGCCATGATTGTCCGAGTTGCCCAGAATGCGGTTCAGTAGATCCCTGGCGATGTACTCGACGGCCAGGTCAAACAGCTCATCCTCCTGCCCTGCCATCTTCCAGATTTCACCAAGACGGCCAAGCACGAATTCATGGCCCAGAAATGCGCCGTTCTCAGTAACGCCACATAGCGAGTAAATAGACTCTACCGGGTGGCGAAGAATGCCCTGCTCCGTTACCTCGCGGTCAAAGCGGGGCATCCATAGGCTGGGTTTGTGCTCATCGTCATCAATAAGCTCCAATCCATCCATCGAGATGGTGTTCATACCGATCTCGGTGATCGCGCAGTAGTACTGGTACTCGGCTCTCAGGATGTCTTTATCGACAGCCGCTGCTCGGTTTCTGGGGAACTTTACGAACCAATGCCGCTTGGTCTGCTCAACCGCTAGCGTGGCCTCAGCGAACAGTTGGCCGTTATGGTTTTCCGCCAGCAACAGCTTGGGCGCTTCACCACCAGCGCCTGTCGCGCCGCCGATAGCGGCACCTTGCTCGTAGGCATACTCCAGAAAATCGGCGTTGCGCTCGGCCACCTCCTGGCGGGTGAAGCCCATGGGTTCGCCTTCATTCAGGTAGGGAAGCGATTGCTTGATCCGCATGTGCCCGATTGGCGATGGCGTACAGCGCTCCAGAAGGAACAGATCGAGGGCGATGTCATCAGGCTTGCGGGTCGCGAATCGCTTCTTGAGCGAACGAAAAGCTGCGCCTGCCGGAATGATATCCAGCAGGAATGCCGGGTAGCCTCGCGAGGTGCTTATGTTCATGTCCAGACGATGCACAACGCTTACGGAGTTCTCGAAGAACGAGTTCTCGTGCTCCATGTTGTTGACGTAGAAACGCGTGAGGTAACCCGTGATGCAGGTGCCCTCACGCGGATTCAACGGATCTTCGAACCTCAAGCTGTAGGCGTCTTGCCAGACACCCTCAGCGAACACTTGAACAGTAAGCTCTTTGGCCACGATAGAACCCATCATCAGCGCATTATAATGCTACTGAGAATAGCCATAACGAAAAAATAGAGCAATATAATGCACCAATTCATCTAAAGATGCGTCCTTCAGCGCATTAAAATGCGCTGAATCCTCATGATCAGACCAAGAGCTATCAGCCAAAAATCTCAAGCACAGAAATTCACCCTCTTCCGCCCTTGCCCACAAAAACCTATACACCAAATAATATCTGTATAAGTATTTCCCCAAGACGCGGCACCGCACGTTGCCTGTCAGGCAAGGCAAGCCGCCTCCGAGGAGAACGACAATGCGAGCCAAAATTTGGTTGTTATGCGCCCTGCTGCTAAGCGGTTGCGGCGGTGTAGAGGTTAGTCACTACGCGGCAGAGCGCCCGCAGTTCGACTTGCCCGGTTTCTTCTCCCGGCCGATGCAGGCCTGGGGCATCTTCCAGAATCGCTCGGGCGAAGTGGTCAAGCGCTTCACGGTCGACATCACCAGCCACCGTGAAGGCGAGAAGCTGATTCTCGATGAGCGCTTTCTCTACAGCGACGGTACCCGCCAGCAACGCGTGTGGACTCTGGTGCCGACTGCCGATGGCCAGTGGCGAGGCCGCGCCGCCGATGTTATTGGTGAAGCCAAGGGCGAGCTCGCCGGCAACGCGTTGCGCTGGCGCTATCAACTGAAGCTGGACGTGGATGGCACGACCTGGAATGTCGATTTCGATGACTGGATGTACCTGATGGACGAGGACACCCTCATCAACCGGTCGAGCATGAGCAAGCTCGGCGTGGAACTCGGCCAGGTGACCCTCTTCTTCCGACGCAGCCCCGCCCCGGCGGCGAATAACTGAGAACGTCTGACTGGCAGGAGGACCTGGCAATGAATCTCCATCAACTGGGCGAGGCGGCGCGGGCAGGCCGTATCGAGGGATTTGAAGTGGTGTCCCTGGAGGGCGGCTTTTACCTCCTGCAAGCACGGCTCGCCTCGGGTATTCAGCTCGTGCGGGACGAGCAAGGCAAGGTGCTGCACCTGCGCTCGACCACCCAAGTGCGCGAGCTGCTGCAGGAGCTGCCCCGCTTGCCCTGTGAACTGATCCAGCACTGCGTCCACGACGAAATGTGCGGCACGCGCGAAGGGCCGATAGAACCGCTGCGGCTGCCGCTGTCACTTGAGCAGCGTTGGTGAAAGGTTGGTAACGGCCAATAGCTGGCGTTCGCTGCAGACAGCAATGCGCCCTCCCTGCATCAAAAAGCATCGCGGCTGAAGCCGCTCCTACAGGGGGTCGCAGCTACTTGTGGGAGCGGCTTCAGCCGCGATGATTTTGGTCTTACGTGGCGGGCAGACAAGACGCTTCTGGCCGATTGCAGCCGGTCTTCACTGGCAGTATCGGCCATTAGCTGCCGGTCATACATTCACGCGAGCACACTTTAGTCGTTGCGGTACATGACATCTTCAGCCCCCACTTTCAGTGCGGTGATCCCTTCGCGGGGTGGCAGGTTGCTTGGCACATTCACATCCCAGGCGAGGCCAACACGCTGGAGAAGCTGGATAAAGTGCCAACCAAGGTCGATCTGACCGGGATATAGACCATGGCGAGCTGAGGCCGGAAACGCATGGTGGTTGTTGTGCCAACTCTCACCGAAGGTAGGGATGGCGGCAATCGGAACGTCATGGGCCTGTACCCCGGCGCCATCCACCTGCCAGGTCTGGGGACCTTGGGTGTGGGCGAAGTAGGAAATGAACCAGTGCATGGTTGTACAAGCCGCCACCCGGACCGGCACACCCCACACGAGCCAAGGCATGCCCCCGATCAGGTAAAGGGCAATCGCGATGGGAAGCTGCTGGAGCATCCAAGTCTTTTCAAGGAACTGGTAGAAGCGGTCGTTCGCTATCTCCGGGCCTGGATTGAAGCCTGGCGGGTGATCGAGCACGAACTTGCAGTGCAGGTTGTACCATGCGTCCTTGAAAAGCCCCTCCCTGTGGGCAAGGTAGTCATGGCATGCAGGCTGCCGCTGGGACCAGTCGCGAGTGTCGTGTGTGCGAATGGTCCAGAACGGGCCGCCGATGCCGACGATGGTCCCCATCCACACCAGGAAGCGCTCAGTGGACTTGGAGCATTTAAAACTGCGGTGAATTAGGCGCCGATGAAAACCCACCGAATGCCCCGCACAAAGGGTCACCGCACTTAGCGTAAGGAAGACCAGGAACGCGCCCCAGCTGAAATGGAGGGGGGCCAGTACTAGGGCGCTGCTAAAGATGAAGCTGTTCCAGAGCGACCGCCACTTGTCCCAGACAATGGTTCCTGTCAGTGGGCTGGCCCCGTTGTCCAGAACTAGCGAATTGACTTTGAACGCGCCGGACGCAGCACCTGCGTGAGTGGACATCAGAAATCTCCGATAGGACAAAAGCGGTGGCCAGTAGCGGCAGCGCAATCATGCTTGCCGAGCAGGCAACAAGAATCAGGTACTCGAAGTAATGCCTGGGCGTCGGAGATACCGGGCCGGAAGGCAGTATCTCGGCCCGAACCTCAGCCACTCTGCGCTCCAGCAGCTCCGGATAGGAGTAGCCCTGATACAGAGTTCGACTGTGCTTCCCGCGCACGAATGCCGAGAAGCTGCGTTTGGGAACGAGACATGTGCCCATGCTGACCAGCGGAAGGCAAAACAGTGTGCTGAAAGGATTGGGGTACCGGCCAGCGGCAAACTCCCAGGCGGCCATTTCGAATTCGCCCGTTGGGCGGAACGGGTAGCCAGTGAGGACATGGTGGATGTCGTGGAGAGGCAATGCTTGGCGGCGCCACTCGAAATTGGGAAGGTAGACCTTTAGGTCGCGGCAACCCAGGAGGGACCAGCGTTTGTCACGGATGCCTCCATCGGCAGGGAATCCATTATGGCTGTAGAACTGAGTGACTGCTTCTTTCAATGAAGCATTCGGATCGATTTCCATATCGCCTGACTCCTTTCAGGTTTTGCAGTGCCGCGCAGGTCGCGCAGGTGAGCGTTGTAGCGGGCGAACTTCATGGGTACGAAGCCGGATACCATCAGCTTCATCATTGTTGACGCAGCAAGAGTATGGATCAACGAAATGTTCTCGAAAATCACAAACGCACGATGTCCGCCTCTGGCGGATTGCAGCCTGTGGCGACTGGCTGCAATCGGCCAGCAGCAGACACCGAGCTCGCCTGACAGCGGTGTTCCCCGCTTATAAAAACATGCGCTATCGCAGCGGGTTAACCTATGCGCCGAACTGAAGTCGACGCGCCGGGGAGAACGTCATGTTGGTGGATGCATACCGCTACAAAGTGTGGGCCGATGAGCGCACCCTGCAGGCCGTAACAGACCTTGAACGGCAGGACCCTGCCTCGCCCTCGCTGGCGTTCATGCGCCAACAACTCAACCATATGGTCATCGTTGAGGAGCTGTTTAAAGCCCGTCTGCTGGCGAGCAAGCGCCACATCGCGCGACCAACACCGAGGTGGTTCCCAGCCTGCAAGCGCTCACGCAGCGCCTGGCAGCCTGCAATGCCTGGGCAACCGATTACCTGGCGCGGACCAATTCGGCGCAGCTTGGTCGCTTGGTAGTCTTTGTGTTTGCCGACGGGCAGAACGGGGCTATGACGTGCGAGGAAATGCTGTTTCACCTGATCAATCACGGTACTTACCACCGGGGGGCGATTGGTCACGCTCTGGATCTGGCCGGCGGCAAACGCCCGGCGGATACCTACAGCGTATTTGTTCACGGCATAGAGCCTGAGCGTCGTCAGGGCGGGTCAGGGCGCCGCTTCTAAAAAGCGTTTTTATGGTCAGCAGTAAGCAGTGGGCAAGCCTCATGTTTACCGAACAGCCGATACCGATTCAGCGCTATACGGTCGTAAAGCCAATCCCGTATTGGCCGGGGACAAACGCGCAGCGCTCTCAGCAGGGGCCACGGTGCTGGCAGCTGCGCGATCACTTCGAAAAACGCGTCTGACCGCACCCAGTAGTGGGTGTTTCTGATGACGGCCATGGTGTCGAATTCATTCACCGGCAGCCCGGCCCAGGCGAGCAACAGTTGGCCTTCGGGTGACTGCACGGTGGCGAGTCGAACTCGCCGATCAGCGTCGTGACGAATCAGAAACTTGGCCCAGCCGTTACACAGTTTGCAGACCCCGTCGAAGAGCACCACGGTTTCTCCGTGGGCGAGCAGCGGCGCGGGCATAGGGCGACTCAAGTAGGCAGGCATAGGGACGGTTTCCGAAGAAGAGACGCTTGTGGGCTGTTTCAAGACTCGCCGCCAAGTTCAGCTAAACGTTCTGCCAACTCGCTCTTGCGGAACGGTTTCGCAAGGCGCGGCAGGTCCGGGTCGAGCCCTTCAAGCTCGGCATAGCCTGAGACGAGGAGCACGGCCGTGTCGGGCCGGGTTGTACGCACCCGCCTGGCCAAGTCGGTACCACTGATGCCGGGCATAAGGTGGTCCGTGACGAGCAGGTCAAACGGCTGCCCGGCGTCGAGCAGCCGCATGGCCTCCTCGCCAGACGCGACCTCGATCACGCTAAGCCCAGGTCTGCGAGCATGTAGGAGGTGCTGGTGCGAACCAGCTCTTCATCGTCGACCAGCAGCACCACGCCTCGCACCGAGCGGGGCTCCGGCGCGTCGACACTGCGCGACGCCGCTACCGGCACGGTTTGGCTGCGCGGCAACCAAAGCTCCACGTTGGTGCCCAGACCGGGCGAGCTCTGAATCGTCAGCGCGCCGTTCAGCTGGGAGGCCAGACCGTGTGCCATCGAGAGGCCCAGGCCCGTTCCTTTACCGACGCCCTTGGTGGAAAAGAATGGCTCGACCGCTCGGGCGAGCGTGGCCGCGTCCATGCCGGTGCCGGTATCGGCGACCGACAGACACAGATATTCGCCTGCCGGAAGGCCAGAACGGTGCCCCGTGCTGACCGATGCGGTGCTCGCCGATATCCGCATCGTTCCGCCCTCAAGCATGGCGTCGCGTGCGTTTACGGAGAGATTGAGCAGTGCCATTTCGAGCTGGTTCGGGTCGGCAATCGCTGCCGGCAGATTGCCCGGCGCATCGACGACCACCTTGATTTGCGGCCCGCTGGTGCTGGCCACCAGTTCGCCCATGTCGCTCACCAGTTTCACCACGTCGACCGCTACGGCCTGGAGCGGCTGACGGCGAGCGAAGGCGAGCAAGCGCTGGACGAGGGTCGCCGCTCGGTCGGCCGATTGCATGGCGCCGGCGATAAGCCGCTGTTCCCGCTCGCTTCCCACGCCCCGGCGTTGCAGCAAGTCGAGCGTGCCGACGATGGGGGTGAGCAGATTGTTGAAGTCGTGGGCCACGCCACCGGTCAACTGCCCCATGGCTTCCATTTTCTGACTCTGGCGCAGCGCCGCCTGAACTTCTTCGCGCTCGGCAACGGCCCGAGCTACGCGGCCTTCGAGTGTGGCATTGAGCACGCGTAGGTTTTCTTCGGCGGCCTTGCGGGCGGTGATTTCCACTGCCGTGCCGGTAACGCGCAGGCAGCGGCCAGCCGAATCGAACACGCCCCGGCCCTTGGCCGCCACCCAGCGAACCACGCCATCCTCCTTGCCGATGGTGCGGTAGTCGACGTCGTAGACCGCACGGCGATCAGGGTCGGCAGCGGCGGCGAAGGCTTCGCTGGTCGCTTCTCGATCGTCGGGATGCAAGCCCTCGTAGAAGTCATTCATGGTGACGGGCACATCGGCCGAGATGCCGAACAACGCTTTGGTTCGTTGCGGCCAAATCAGCGTGTTCTGCACCAGGTCCACGTCCCAGAAGCCAACCTCGGCGTGGTCGACGGCAAGGCGCAAGCGCTCCTCGCTGACCCGGATGGCGGTTTGCGCGTGAGCGCGGTGCACCACAAGCCCGATGGTTTGCACCACGAAGTCAACGATCTCGGTATCTTCCGAGCGTGGCGTGCGCGACTCAGGGTGGTACAGCACAAAGGTGCCGACCACGCTGCCCTGCGCCGAACGAATTGGGGTTGACCAGCACACGTTCAGAGCATGCCTCGTGGCCAGCTCTCGGAACTCGGCCCAACGGGGGTCACGCGCGATATCCGATGGGAGATCAGACTCGCCTGCTATGCACGGGCCGACAGCGATGCTTTCCAGGTCATCCGTAAAAGCGCTCGGCAGGCTTGGTCCTGCGCAATGGCGCAGATACCTGCCCTCCTCGTCCAGAAGCAAGATGTTTCCCAGAAAACAGGACGTGGACAGCGCTTCAACCTCGCGGACGATTGCATCAAGCGTGACGTTGAGGGGCGTTTCTTCAACGGCCAGTTCCAGAATGCGGTTCTGCGCAGCGCCAAGTTCTGCCGCGCGGCTTCGCGCTCGGGTAAGGCGCGCGTTCTCAATGGCAATCGTGGCCAAGCGCGCCAGACTTTCCAGGCGTTTGATCGTATCGGGGTCGTGGCTGCGAACATCCGACCAGTAAGCGCCGAGCGCGGCGACGGGCACCGGTTTACCGATGGGCACCATCACCAGGCTACGAACGAACGTTGGCGCGTAGGCGTCCTGCGGAATGCGCGAGTCCAGCCGCACGTCAGGGATGGCGACCGTTTCACCGTGGCGCATCACCCATCCGGAAATGCAGTGGTCGGCAGGAAAGCTCTGGCCTTGCCAAAGCGCAGTTACCGCATCTTCGGCGACATACGAACAGTAGCCGTCACTGGCAATGACGACCGCAATGCCTTCCGCGCCGACAGTGGCCCGCGCGGTGTCGCGCAGCACGGCCACGACTTCGTCTACCGAACCGGCCATCACCAGCCGCTCACTGGCATTCAGCACATGAGACAAGGCCTCATCACCGTATGTATTTACCGGAACAGTAGGCAAACCGATCTCCCAACGACAGCCACAGGTATTTTTTTCAGCACACTGATTCAAATGAATGCAAAGCATCGCTCAATTTGAAGACGGGTGAAATGGTGCGTGGAAAATCTGTAACCGCGTAGGGCTGCCGCACGCCCAATTTACGGCACGTTACGCAATGCTGTGCTAGACCGATCTAGCCCACTACTCAATTCATTCGTCTGCGCCCTGCCTGTAACCCTCAGGAGAATCGTCATGCATGTCCTTCGCGGCATCCCGATGTGGTCGTTACTGGTCATGTTGGCCGCCATGCCGTGCTCGCTTTGGGCTGCCGAGGCCGGCGCTCCGGCCGCCACCGAGCAGGTGTTTAGCGCGCAGGAACGGGATCAGATGCTCGCGCCCCTGGCGCTATATCCCGACGCCCTGCTGGCTCAGGTGCTGATGGCCGCCACCTATCCCGGCGATGTCGCCGATGCTGCGGCCTGGTCCAAGGCCAATCCAAAGGCCACGGGCGACGATGCGGTGCGCCAGGTGGCCGATAAACCCTGGGACCCCAGCGTGCAATCACTGGTGGCCTTCCCGGCGGTGCTGGCCACGCTTGGCCAGGACCCGGCCTGGGTACAGCGCGTCGGCGATGCGTTTCTGGCCCAGCCGGATGCGGTGATGGAGTCGGTGCAGCGCCTGCGCCGTCAGGCCATGGAAGCCGGGAACCTGAGTTCCAACGACAAACAGAAAGTGAGCGAACAGCCGGTAACGACCACCTCGTCCTCCACTAGCACCCAGACCATCATCATCGAGTCGGCCGACCCGCAGGTGATTTACGTGCCCAGCTACAACCCCACGGTGGTGTATGGCACCTGGCCGTATCCGGCGTATCCGCCGGTGTATTACCCGCCGCCGCCCGGTTATTACTTTGGTAGCGCGGTGGTGGCAGGAATCGGTTTTGCCGTCGGCGTGGCGGTGGTCGACTCGCTATGGGGCGACTGCAATTGGGGACGCGGCGACGTCGATATCGACGTGAACCGCTACAACAACATCAACGTCAACCGCCAGATCAACGCCCAGAACAACACTTGGAAGCACGACCCGACGCACCGTGACGGTGTGCCCTACCGTGACCGCACCAGCCGCGAGCAGTACGGGCAGCGTCTGGCCAATGGCGACCAACGCGAAGCCCTGCGTGGCCGTGACACCGCCGCCCAGCGCGACCGTGCGCGGCAGAGCCTGGAAAAAAGTGGTTTTGAAAGCCCGGCCACCAATAACCGCGAGGCACGTGACCGCGCTCAGGCAGCGGACCGCAACATGCGCACTGCCGACCACAGTCAAAAACGCGAACAGCACCGCGAACAACAGCGCCCCGCTACCCGCAGCACCCGCGACAATGCGTTCGCCGGGGCGCGTGAACCGGACCGCGCGCGCGCCAACCAACAACGCGGGCACGCCAGCCAGGCCGCGGCCCGGCGACCTCAGTCGGCGCGTACCGGCGGGCATGCTGTCAGTCGCCCGGCGGCGTCCTCTTCCCGCGGTGCCGCCCGGCGGCGCTGACAAGGAGCTTGGTTATGAATGCAGTGATGCGCTTTGCGTTGCTTGCCCTGCTGGTGCTACCGGCTTCCCTCGTGCAGGCCCAGCAACACTTCGAGAATCCCCAGGCGGCGGCCGACGCGTTTGTCGCCGCGTTGGGTACGACGAAAGCAGACGAAAAACGCCTGGTCGCGCTGCTCGGCGAAGACTGGCGGCGCTATGTTCCGGCGGTGGGCGTGGAGCGTGAAGACGTCGAAGCCTTCCTCACGCTGTACCGGGAAAAGCACGAAATACGCAGCCAGGCCGAGGGCTATTCGTTGCTGGCCGTGGGCGAGCAAGGCTGGGAGTTGCCGTTGCCGCTGGTGCACGGCAAACAAGGCTGGGGCTTCGATGCCAAGGCCGGCGTGCCGCTTATTCGTCAGCGGCGTATTGGCCGCAACGAAGAGGCGACCTTGCAGGCCGTACGCGCTTACCACGACGCGCAGATGGATTACGCCGAGGTGGACCGCGACGGCGATGGTGTTCTCGAATACGCGCAAAAGTTCGTGAGCAGCAAGGGCCAGCACGACGGCCTGTACTGGCCCGATCAGAACGGTGAGCCGCCCAGCCCGCTGGGCGCGTTATTCGTCGATGGGCTGCCCAGCGGCGGGTGGCACGGCTACCACTACCGCATCCTTACCGCCCAGGGGCCCTCGGCGCCCGGCGGCGCCTATAACTACCTGTTGGGCGAAAACATGAGCCGTGGCTTCGCCTTGGTCGCCTGGCCGGTAACCTACGGCGACAGCGGGGTGATGAGTTTTATGATCAGCCATGACGGCAGCGTCTTCGAAAAAGACCTGGGCCCCGACGGTGGCAAGCAGGCCTCGGCCATGACCCGCTTCGACCCTGACAGCAGTTGGCAGGCAGTGAACGATACAGACGGCGCCGCCGGTAGCCAGTGACGGATAGCGGCATTCACATCGCACAGCAAGGAGCTCAGCCATGTTAGGTACAAACATTTCCGCAAGGGCGTTATCCGGTGGTTTGCTCGATGTTTTGATTCGCGCCGGGCTGATCACGGTACTGGTGCTGTTCTGTTTCCAGATCTTCGAACCGTTCCTCAATCTGATGCTCTGGGCAATGATCCTGGCCATAACCCTGTACCCGTTGCACACCCTGCTCAAGCGCAAGCTGGGCAACAAGGATGGCCGCACCGCGACCCTGATCGTGGTGGTCGCCCTGGCCTTGCTGATGGTGCCGATTTACTTGCTGGGCACATCGATCAGTGAGTCGGTCAACGGCACCCTGGCGATACTCAAGTCCGACAGCGTGACCATTCCGCTGCCCAACGAAAAAATCGCCACCCTGCCGCTCATTGGCAAACCGCTCTACGCCTTTTGGTATCAGTCGGCGACCGACATGAGCAGCGTGGTGGCGAAGTTGATGCCGTACTTCAAAACGATCGGCTTAACGGTGTTGGAAAAGCTGGCCGGTGTTGGCGTGGGCTTTTTGTTGTTTATCGGTGCCCTGATCATTGCCGGTGTGCTGATGGCTTATGGCGACACCGGCGAACGCAGCGCCATCGCGATCGCCACCCGCCTGTCCGGCCCTGAGCGCGGTCCGCGCATCGCCACCCTGTGCACCGCGACCATCCGCGCGGTCGCCCAGGGCGTGGTAGGTATCGCCTTTATCCAGATGCTGCTGGTGGGCGTCGGCTTCGTGCTTATGGGGTGCCCGGTGCCGGGCTGCTGGCCATGGTCGCGCTGTTGATGGGCATCATGCAGTTGCCGGTGATTCTCGTGACGGTGCCGGTAATCGCCTATGTCTTTGCCACTGACGGCACCACGCTCGGTACTGTCGTGTTCTGCATCTACAGCCTGATTGCCGGCATGTCTGACAACGTGCTCAAGCCATTGATGCTGGGCCGCGGCGTGGATGTGCCGATGCCGGTGATTCTGATTGGTGCCTTGGGCGGGATGGTCAGCGGCGGGTTTATCGGCCTGTTCATTGGGCCGGTGATGCTGGCGGTGGCCTATCAGCTGTTCTGGCAGTGGGTCGACGACCAGCCGCACGTCGATGCGCTGGATGAACAGCTGAGCGATGAGCAACTGCGAGCTGAGACGGCGAACACGCTTCCGCCGGTCTGAGCGCATGCGCTTCAAGGCGTGCCCTGTTCGCATGAGCCGGTTAGTGCTGTGTGGCGCCCTGGGCCTGGGCGGCTGTGTGCGCCTGGGCCCGGACTTTCAGTCACCGACCCAGCCTTGGGTGGAGCACTGGAATACGCCAGCCTTGGCGCTGGCCAGCCAGCAACACCCACAGCCCGATAGCAGGCAGTGGTGGCACGTGTTTGCCGACCCGGTGCTCGACCACCTGATCAGCGAGGCCGACGCCCACAATGCCGACCTCGAAATCGCCGGTCTGCGGGTAATGGAGGCGCGCGCACAATTGGGTATCGCGCTCAGCAGCCGCTACCCGCAAGTGCAACAGGTCAGCGCCGACAGCGCCTACCTCAAGCGTCGCCAATGGGGCGGCGATAACCCGCAGGACAGCCATCTTTGGCAACACAGTGCGGGGTTCGATGTCGGCTGGGAACTGGATTTCTGGGGCCGGTTCAGTCGCGCCATCGAGTCAGCCGATGCGGCCTGGTTCGCCGCCCAGAGCAACTATGAAAACGCGCTGGTGCTGCTGCACGCGCAGGTGGCACAAACCTACTACGCGCTGCGCACCGCCGAGGCACGCCTGCTGATCGCCAAGAACAACGCCACACTGCAAAAGCGCAGCTATGAGATTACCGAGCGCCTGTTCGCCAGCGGCGACAATGCCGAACTCGATCTGCAACAGGCCAAGACCCAGTACCTCGGCACGCTGAGCACCATCCCCGATTTCGAGGCGCAGGTCGCCAGCACGCGCAATGCCTTGGCCACCCTGATGGGCCGCCCGCCGAGCGCGATGCCGGAACTGCAGACCAGCACGGGAGTGGTGCCCTTGGTTGACCGTGCCGTGCTGCAGGGTGTGCCGGTCGACTTGCTGTTGCGCCGCCCGGATGTGCGTACCGCAGAAGCCCAGGTCGCAGCCCAGTCGGCGCTGATCGGTGTCGCCGAGGCCGACCTTTACCCCTCTATCAGCCTGTTCGGCAGCATCGTCTGGTCTGCGAACTCCCTTGACGGCACGTCCAATACCTTGGACCTGATCGGCGGCCCAAGCCTGCGCTGGGACGTGTTCGACCATGGCCGAATTACCAACAACGTGCGTGTTCAGGATGCCCGTCTGCAGCAGTTGATCGTCGTCTACCAAGACAGTGTTCGCCAGGCCGCGCGTGAGGCCGATGACGCGGCGACCGGCCTGATCAAGGCGCTGGAGCGCGAGCGTATCCTCAGCGAAGCGTCGATTGCCGCCGAGCGCTCGGTATCCCTGGCCAATGCCCAGTACCGCGAAGGCTATTCGGATTTCCAGCGGGTACTCGATGCCCAGGCGGCCCTCTTCGCCCAACAGGATAACTACCTGGTCAATCGCAGCACGGCCATCAACAGCCTGATCGCTCTGTACAAGGCCGTCGGCGGCGGTTGGTACAGCGACCGCCCCCTGCTCGACCCCGCCACTCGCCAACAGATGCAGCAACGCACCGACTGGGGCAACCTGCTCGATGAAGGAAAGGAAGGTGCCCAGTGAGTGACCGCCAACACGAAACAGAAGAAGCCGCCCCTGCGCCTGCAGCCGACCCGGCGAAAAAAACCGTGAGTGGGGTTGCCGTGCTCATCCTCCTGAGCCTGATCTGGTACCTGCTGGCCGACCGCTATACCCCCTATACGCAACAGGCGCGGGTGCAGACGTTTGTGGTTCCGGTGGCAGCGGAGGTCGCAGGCCGGGTCACCAAGGTCAATGTGCGTAACAATCAAGAGGTAAAGGCCGGCGATGTGCTGTTCGAATTGAACCCGCAGCCGTACCAGATCGCGGTAGACCGTGCGCGTGCCGACTTGCAGACCACCCGCAAGCAGATCGGCGCCAACACCGCTGGCATCGACTCCAAGACGGCGTCGCTGAATGCGGCCCAGGCCAACGAAGTCATGTCCCGCCAGGACCTGCAACGCCTTGAACGCTTGTACAAAGAAGACGCGGGGACCATCTCCCTGCGTCGGCTGGAAGTGTCCCGTTCCACCCTCGATGCGGCCGTCGCACACGTCTCGGCAGCGCAGGCGGAAGTAGAACGTGCCCGCGAAACCCAGGGTGGCAGCGACGAGAAGAATGCCGTGTTGCTCAGCGCCATCGCCACGCTGGACAAGGCCGAGCTGGACCTGGCCAACAGCGTCGTGCGTGCCCGCTCCGACGGCCTGATTACTGACCTGCGCACCGATGTCGGCCAGTTCGCTGCAGCCGGTGCGCCGTTGATGACCTTGATCGCCATCCACGATGCGTGGGTCACGGCCGACATGACCGAGAACAACCTCGGCAAGATAAGGCCCGGCACCCCGGTGCGCATCGTGCTGGATGCCCTTCCCGGCACCCTGTTCGAAGGCCATGTGCGCAGCGTGGGCTATGGCGTCAGCACCGGCCAGAGTACGCCAGCCGGCTCCTTGCCCACGGTGCAGAACAGCCGAGACTGGCTACGCCCGGCCCAGCGTTTTCCCGTGATCATCGAGCTTGAACCCGGCCAGTTGAGCGACATCAGCGGCATTCGGGTCGGTGGCCAGGCCGAAGTCATGGCGTTCCCCAGCGAAGGCAACCCGTTGAACCCGCTTGGTCGCCTGTTCCTGCGGGTGATGAGCTGGTTGTCGTATGCCTACTGAGCAACAGGTTCGGGCGCGGCGAGCCCTGCGCCTGGCCACTGCACTGCGCTGTGCCTGGCCGCGAGCTTCGGCCTGGCGCTGCCCATCCCCTTCATTGCACCGATGCTGGCGCTGACGATGCTGGCCGCAATGAATCGACCGCTGCCGTTAAAGGCCAGCCTGGGCCTGGCCATGGTGCTGATGGTGACTACCGGCAGTGGCTTGCTGTTGATACCGCTGTTGCATTACTACGCGGCAACCGGCGTGATGCTGGTCGGCCTGTGCCTGTTTCTGGTTTTCAGGTATGGCATGCGTGGCGGCAACTCGCTGGTCGCCACTTTCATGGTGGTGGGCTTGACGATGATCAGCGCGGCCGGCGCTAGCGATTTCGACCTGGCCCTGCAGGTGGTCGTTTCGCTGGTCAAGGGCTTGCTCCTGGCCGTCACGGCGGTGTCGATCAGCCACTGGCTGTTCCCCGACCCGCTCGGCGCCCAACCGCCCGCCCCCGCACCTGCTCCTTCGGCCGAGGCAATCAGTTGGCTGGCATTGCGTGCAGCGCTGGTGGTGATGCCGGCATTTCTGTTGGCGCTGATCGATCCGGCCAGCTACATGCCGATCATCATGAAGGCGGTCAACCTCGGCCAACAGAGCACGGTCACCAGGGCGCGCACGGCCGGGCGCGAACTGCTCGGCTCAACTCTGCTCGGCGGCCTGCTGGCGATTGTTTTCTGGTTCGCGCTCGGCCTGTTCGTCAACCTGTGGATGTTCTTTCTATGGATGCTTCTGTTCGGGCTGCTGCTGGGCCGAAAACTCTATGGGCTGAGCCCAGGCACCTACACGCCGGGCTTCTGGCTCAACAGCCTGACGACCCTGATCATTCTGCTCGGCCAGTCGGTGCAAGACAGTGCCGCTGGCAAAGATGTATACACCGCCTTCGCCATTCGCATGGGGCTGTTTATTCTGGTCACGCTGTATGCCTGTGCGATGGTGTATCTGCTCGACAACCGTCGGCAACGTCGCCATGCGTCCGCCCCTTGATGAGGGCCGGCCAGGCTGATCATTTTTCTCTGCAGATCGATGAGGCGCGCGTGTTGTCGTGACCCGAGCTGCCCCAGCATACTGCGCGCAGGCACTCGCCTCCTCCGACACAAGGACGTTCCATGGAATCGCCAAACCCCTATGCCCCGCCTGCCTCCAGCGCAGCCGACCTGCCCCCTTCCGATGAGCGCATCAACGCGCTGGACGTATCGGCGAAGTGGAAAGAACGTTTTCTCGCCATCGCCCATGCCGGCGGCCCCAAACTGCCCCACTTCAAACAGTTGCCCAAAACCGAAAGACGCAAAGCCATGGGCCTGAACGTGCTGGCGTTTCTCTTCGGCCCCTTTTACTACCTCGCCAAAGGCATGTGGAAACGCGGCCTGGTTTACTTCGCGCTGGGTGCGGTCGCGATTGTGATCGTTGGGCTGCTGCTTGAGTACTTTGGCTTTGGCACGCTGGCCCGCTCCCTGCACTTTGGCCTCGCCGCGGTTTACGGGCTGCGCGCCAATATCGACTTCTATAAAAGACCGTGGAAGTCGATAACGGTTGGTGGTGAGGCTGGGCGGCCACGTCATTTTGAATCGCCGGACCGCCGCGCGGATTCAACGTTGCGTCGGCTGAAAATGCCGATCATGGGCGTACCGTGAGCGCGCATGATCGGCTCAATCCGATGGTGTAATGCGTGGTAGCGGTAAAACGGCACGCGCGGAAACAGGTGGTGCACGGAGTGCAGGTTCTGGCCCAGCCAGAACCACTCCAACGGTTTCATCCACCGCGGCATGATCAGGCTGTTGGTGGTGCGGTAACGCGCAGCGTCGTTGTATGGCAGATGGGGGCGATACGCGAACCAGTACACGACGAAGAATGCACCGACCAGGTAGCCAACCATCAACAATACCCAAGCATGTTCTCGCGCAATCAGCGTAACGAACGCGACACGCCAGCCGATCGCGATCAACACTTCCACTACGTAAGCCACCTTCACTCGCCGCGCAGCGGTCGGCCAAAATTCGCGGAACAGGAAGGTGTTCTGAAGCCATAGAAAACGAAGTCCGCACACCAGAAAGGCGAGCAAGCCACCGCTCATGCCCTTTACGACATAGTCCGGATCCTTGTCCGGCTGGTTGGTGAAGCGATGGTGTGTGAAATGCTCAACCTTGTGCGTAGAGAACGGCACCATGATCAACGGTGCGACCAGATACCCACACAGATCATTGAGCCACTGCAGTCGCTCATGACGACCATGAACGTTGCCGTGCACGGCCTCATGCAGGGGTGTGTACGACATGTAGGTGACGACGGCATAAATCAGGGTGGCCGTTGCCAGCGACAACTGGCCTGTGGCGAACAGGTAAAAGTTGCCGATAAGCGCTGCCCACACCAGGAGCACCAGTGCCAATGTTGGCCAGGCGAGTTCCGTGGTGTATTCGCGCGCCGTGGCGATGGCTTGTTTGTTCAACGCTGTGAGATCCGCATCCATGGTCGTCCTCCCGGACGTTCTTATTGTTGGTGGCGCAACCCTATCGGGTACTCGTGTACCTTTAGAAGGATAAGGGCGGCCTTTCACCATGCATTTCTGGCCAGGTCGTATCGCTCAGCTGTTTCAGAAGATCCGCCATGGGCATACCCACACACGCGCGCTTTCAGCACCCCATCGCCATCAGCCAGGTGATGGTGAACTTCGCCGCGCGTTACGGCGTCACTGCACAAACCTGCCTGCTAGGCACTGGCATCAGCGAAGCGCAGTTGCGCGACGCGGACGCTCTGATCGCACGCGAGCAGGAAATGCGCCTGATCGAAAACCTGATGCTCGCCTTGCCGGACGTGCCCGCGCTCGGCTTCGAACTGGGCCTGCGCTACAACGTGGCGACGTTCGGCATTTGGGGGTTTGCGCTGCGCACCAGTCGTACGCTGCGCGAGGCCATCCAGTATGCGCTGCGTTACCTGCCGCTGAGCACGGCGTATTGCCGATTGGAAATAGTCTGCGATCAGCACGAATACGGCACCAGCCTGGACGCCTCGGCGATCCCGCCTCACCTGCAGCAGTTTCTGCTGGAGCGCGACACAGCCACCGCCATGCGCCTGTTCGACGAGCTGACGCTATCCGGCTTGCAGGTGCTGCGGCTCGAATTCCAGGGCAAGCCGGCGGCCCACGCGGACCACATCGAAGCACTCGGCGGCATCGCGCCCCGCTATGGTTGTTCGCGCAACGCCATCGTGCTGCGGCGCCAGGATGTGGACGTGCCGATGCCGATGTACGACGCGCATCTGGTGCGCCTGCTGGAAGAGCAGTGCCGCACGCAACTGGAGAGACGGCAGGTCGGCGGCATTACCGGCCAGGTTCGACAACTGCTCCTGGGGACAACGGGTTTGGCGGCCTCTCTCGAAGACGTTGCGAGCCAGCTGGCGATGGCGCCGCGCAGCCTGCACCGCCGGCTGACAGAGGAAGGCACCAGCCTGCGCACGCTCGTCGAGGCGGAGCGTAAACAACTCGCGGGGCAGCTGTTGGAAAACACCGAGATGAAGCAGGAGGATGTGGCGTTTCAGCTTGGCTACGCAGACTCGACCGCCTTCGCGCGGGCGTTTCGGCGCTGGCATGGGCAGTCACCGAGCGAGTATCGGAAAGGCTCAAAGCAGTGACTAAAAGCGCAATGGGGCACGCCGTTTACGTGCGACGCCAGTCCTCACTGACGACCCCGAACTGCAACAGGTCATGAAACTCCCCCTGCTTGAAAAACGCCTGCTTGCTCACCCCTTCTTGCCGCAACCCAGCCTTTTCCAACACCCGCGCTGATGCCCCGTTAACGGCCATGCATGCGGTATGTACGCGGTGCAGACTCAGGGTCTCGAAGGCGAACTCGATAACCAGCCGCACGGCTTCAGTGGCGTAGCCCTGGTTGCGATACGGCGCTCCCATCCAGTAGCCGAGATGCCCACTGCGATGGCGCGGTAACGGCCGCAAATTGATGACTCCGATCAGCTCCTGCGTGGGCAAAAAAATACCGAACACGCCGTTCTCGTCGCGCTCAGCGGCCAGTGCCGAGCGCTCGATAAAGTCGAGTGCGGCGGCCAACGTATAGGGCGACGGCATGCCGGCCGTGTAGGCGGCTACCAGCGGATCGTCACCCAATTCAGCCAGGCGTGCGGCATGCTCGGTGCGCAGCGGCATCAGGCGCAGGCGCGTGGAGGTCAGGGTAGGCAGGTGCATTCGAGATGTTCCAGGCGGAGAAAAGAAGACGGTAAATCTGAAGGATAAAAGCCGTCCTGAAAAGCTGCCATTGGCTGCGGACGTACAGACTTGGCCACCAATGAGTTGGCCACCAATGTCAGGAAGGTTTGTTGCCAGGACGGTTACGTAATGTCTGGATCATCAAAGCCTTATGGCGTTCCCAACGGCCTGAGTATGCAGCCGTTTCTTGGGTGGCCTGGCGGTACGCAAGGTGTTGGCGCTGCGTCGAGAGATTTGCAAGTCGCTTTTGGCTGGAGCATCAGCCACAGCCAAAAGCCTTTACTCAAGCGTTCAGTATTCAGTCCTTTTGGCGCGGACCGGATAACGGGAACTCACGTAGGCGAATCACCGAGGTCATGCGATACACCTCTGAGTTTGGCTGGTTCGCCAGCGCAGACGGCCCCTGGTCATTGACCACATGCCAAATGCCGCCATCCCCGGCGATAACGGAACTGCTAATGGACCTAAGTCGTACGCCGCGAGTAGCTGGCGCCTCAACGGCGCTGGAGGCATGCACATTCTGCCCCATCACAAACAGCGAATAGATCGCCAACCCGGCAGCGTCGTGGGACTTAACATTCTTCCCCACTACATAGGATGCAAAGCCGTCCTTAGCGCCATTTTTCCACGCCGCTTGGCTGGGTGGGTCATAGGGCATTTCGCTTTGATAAAAGAGCGTCCTGCCCCGCTCGCCATTCCAGATAACCTGATTTTTTTGGTAGTGCTCAACAAAGAGCCCGAGCGCGTTGACGTCGTCACCGTTTACCACCAAGCCATGGTCGGCCTTATTGGAGTCCCACCCTGCACCGGTACCATGGTCGGCACGCCATAACCACGTGTGGTCCAGAATCACGTTGTTGTTGTTCACCTCGATGCTGGTTTTGGCTTGGCCCAGCAGCGGGCCGCCCACCCGTACAAACACATCGCTCACCGTGGTGGGGTCATGGGGCTCGCCCGCGTAGCTGCCCTTTTCACCTATTTTCAGAAGCACTTTTGAGGGGGTTGGGCCTGCCTCAACTAGCAAACCGGAAAGCATAACGCCGGTGATACTGGCCACCTCAATGGCAGCCGTTCCATTAGCGGCTACCAGCGAGGGGTAACCAAGGCCAAGTATTACCGTGTCCGGGCGGGAGACTTTTAATGCCTCACTAAGCATGTAAATCCCCGGTGTCAGAATAATATTTTTGCCCTCGCGCAACTGCCGGTTAATGGCTGGCGCCGAATCACCGGGCTTGGCGATGTAAAAAGTTTGAATGGAAAGTTGGCGGCCGTCCCGCGAAGACGTTGACCAGTCAAACCCCGAGCTATGGGTTTTCGCGTGCGGCACATACACGTAGAAGTTGTTTTTTTCATTGACGTAAATAAATGGCGCCTCACGAGAGGTCGGCGTTGTGGGCAGGCTGGTAATGCTGCCCGGGTCAAAGTCAGTGACCGGCGCGCCATCTACTCCAGAAAACATATAGTTAACCGCGCGCCCGTCCCAATAGCCGATCGAGCTGTTTCGCGTATACCAATGGGCTTGAGCTTTCTGCACCTTGCCATCGCCGCTGATTACAGACCCTTGCACTCGACTGTTGGCGATATAGGTGCCAAAGGCATAAGCGCCGTATTGCCCGGTGAGTTGCAGATCACCGAGCACATTGACCCGCCGTAGCGGTGCTGCCTGCGACACCGCCCAACGCAGGGTATAAGGCGGTGCCACTCCTTCTGGGTAAGCCCGTTCAGCGTCTTTGCCAACCGGCCGCTGGATGGGATTGATGGTGAGGTTGGTCATCGAGCGCCAGAACTGGGTAAGCGAGTTGGACTCGAGGTTATCGTCCTGGGGGTTACCGGAGGGGTTGTATTGAACAGGCTCAACGTGGAGCGCCCCATTGATTCGAACGTCTTCTGGTGAGCGCCCAAGGCCATAGATGGCGGTGTAATAGCCCACCTCAGCGTTGACGATGCCTGTTGCCGTAGCGGGATCGTCTTTGCCAGCTTCGCTGCCATACGTACCCGGCATAAAGAACACGGCATGGCGATTGGTGCTGAATTCGGGTTCTTCGGAGAAGCGCTGCAACGTCTGGTTTATCTGCGCAAGCGGTGTGGATGGCTTGAAGATAGTCACATTCGGTCCGAAGTCGGGAACCGTCTCTTTTTTCTTTTCCACTGCCGCAGTTGCGGCGCCCGTGTTGGCGACAAACGCTACCAACACGCAGGCTCCGGCAAGAGCCTTGGTGGTTAAATTATTGTTCATTCCATGCATCCATTTAATTAGATTTATTGTGGGTGGATATCCTTGAGCGACACACTCCAACCTCGGCGAGGCGCACGGCGTTGGAATAGGGAAATGGAACAAAAACCAATGAGAGCGACCAATCGTTTTTGAATCTTCAAGGTATCGTCGCAAGGAATGACTCAACCGCAATCAGTGTCTGTTTTTCCCCAGTGGCAGGGGCCGGACTCAAGTATTAAAAAAGTGAGCAAAAGGGACTGAAAAAAGGACGGATTGATTTTTGCTGCTCTACATTTTCTGACGGACCTGAATTCAAAGGAGTGAAAATAGATTTATCCCCTTTTCCCTTCGGCCAAAGCACGAAACCGCTTTTGCGCAGGGTGTATTTGGCGCACCAACGCGTTCGCCGAACTAATGCCTCGTGCGCATCTTCCCTACTCTAAAAGCTCGCCGTAGGCTGATCGCGAACGCTCTAGCCAACGCACAGTTCCACTTGCGTGCATCCCAAGAACTTCCAGAATTTTTACGCTTTCTTTACGAGCGCTCCTGCCGGCCGAGATGATACTGGCGACGTTTTTTTGCTCGCCGTTTGCCCCTGGAGCCAGCCAGCTAAAGGCTGCTTGCCGGCACGACGGGCTTCTCTTTGACCTAGCGTGAGCGTGCACTTTTGACTGAAACAGCAGCCTTGGCCCAGCCAACACAACACGTGAAAACCTCAGCCGCCGGCTTGCTGATAGCGGCTATTGGCGTGGTGTACGGCGACATCGGCACCAGCCCGCTGTACACCTTGAAAGAAGTGTTCTCCGGCCACTACGGCGTACAGGTCAGCCATGACGGGGTGCTGGGCATTCTGTCGCTGATTTTCTGGTCACTCATCTGGGTGGTGTCGGTCAAGTACGTGCTGTTTATTCTGCGCGCCAACAACCAGGGTGAAGGCGGCATCATGGCGTTGACCGCCCTGGCCCGACGTGCCGCCGCCGCGTATCCGCACTTGAGCAAGGTGCTGGTCCTGCTTGGGCTGTTTGGTGCCGCGCTGTTTTACGGCGACAGCATGATCACCCCGGCCATTTCCGTACTCTCGGCGGTCGAGGGGCTGCAGCTAGCGTTCGATGGCATTGAAAAATGGGTGGTGCCGTTGTCGGTGATCGTGCTGGTGGGGCTGTTTCTGATTCAGAAACATGGCACCGCGCGCATCGGCATTCTGTTTGGCCCGGTCATGGTGCTGTGGTTTGTGGTGTTGGGCGCGCTCGGGGTGTACGGCATCGTGCAACGCCCGGAAGTGTTGCAGGCGCTCAACCCATGGTGGGCCGTGCAGTTTTTTCTGGTGCATCCGGGCATGGGCGTGGCCATTCTGGGCGCCGTGGTGCTGGCCCTCACCGGCGCCGAAGCGCTGTACGCCGACATGGGTCACTTTGGCCGCCAGCCCATCGCCCGTGCCTGGTTTGTATTGGTGTTGCCGGGGCTGGTGCTGAACTACTTTGGCCAGGGCGCGCTGATTTTGCAGAACCCTGAAGCGGTGCGAAATCCGTTCTACCTGTTGGCACCAAGCTGGGCGCTGCTGCCCATGGTCGCCCTCTCCACTCTGGCCACCATTATTGCGTCGCAGGCGGTGATTTCCGGTGCCTTCTCCCTGACGCGCCAGGCGATTCAACTCGGTTATGTGCCGCGCATGTTTATCCAGCACACCTCCAGCCATGAACAAGGCCAGATCTACATCGGTACAGTGAACTGGGCACTGATGGTCGGCGTGGTGCTGTTGGTGATCGGCTTTGAATCGTCCAGCGCCTTGGCCGCTGCCTATGGCGTGGCGGTGACGGGCACCATGCTGATTACCACCCTCCTCGCCGCTGCCGTCGTACTGTTGACGTGGAAAACCCCACGCTGGTTGGCGATTCCGTTGCTGCTGGGCTTTCTGTTGGTAGACAGCCTGTATTTCGCCGCCAACGCGCCAAAAATTTTGCAAGGCGGCGCATTTCCGGTGATCGCCGGCATCGGGTTGTTTGTGTTGATGACCACCTGGAAACGCGGACGAAAAATCATCGTCGAGCGCCTGGACGAAACCGCACTGCCGCTGCCGCTGTTTATCAGCAGCATTGCCGCGCAACCGCCGCACCGGGTGCAAGGCACGGCCGTGTTTCTTACCGCCCGGGCCGACGCCGTGCCACATGCGCTGCTGCATAACTTGCTGCACAACCAGGTGCTGCATGAGCAGGTGGTGCTGCTGACCGTGGTGTTCGAAGACAGCCCACGGGTGCCGGCCAGCCGGCGCCTGGACGTGGAGCCGTATGGCGAAGGGTTTTTCCGCGTGAGTCTGCATTTCGGCTTTATGGAAGAACCCGATGTGCCCGGCGCCCTGAGCCTCTGCCAGTTCGATGGCCTGGCCTTTACGCAGATGCGCACCACCTACTTCCTCAGCCGTGAAACGGTAATCCCGACCAAGCGCATCGGCATGGCGCGCTGGCGCGAACACCTTTTTGCATTTTTGCTGAAGAACGCTAACAGCAACCTCAAGTACTTCAAGCTGCCCCTGAACCGGGTGATCGAGTTGGGTACGCAGGTGGAAATGTAGCCGCCGGCCGGGTCGTTTCGGCGGCCCGGCAACTGCGGTCACTCGCGTTTGTGGCGCGATTGCTTGACGCGATCCCAGTAAAAATTCACCACACCAAATAGAACAATTACGCTCACCATCAACAGACCTATCTCGGTCGAAGTCATGGTTATTTCCCCCCATAAAATTACGCTGACGTTGCAACACTCAGTTAGCCGTTAGCACTTTTGGGGTCATGCGCTTTAACGCAAACACCACCAGTGCCCCCATAAATCCCATCGCCAACAGAAACAGTGGGTAGGCGTACCACCAAGGAATGCTGTGGGTCATCATGCTGAACTCCGACATGCCGCCAATACTGGCAATCAAGTTCAACGGCAGAAACACCACGTTAATCAACGTCAATTTGCGCAGCAGCGAGTTCATACTGTTGTTCATCAAGTTGCCGCGCGCTTCGATAAGCCCGGAAAACACCGTCGAATAAATTTCCGCCTGTTTGTAACACTGGTTGTTTTCGATAATAAGATCATCAATACGCGCCAGCGCTTCGCTACCAAACTGCTGTTGCTCAGCGTGATTACGCAAGCGGGTCAATACCGCGCCATTACTGTGAATAGCATTGATGTAATAAATTAGACTTTCACTGAGGTTGAACATTTGAATCAGGTGTTGGTTTTCCATGGACGCGTTGAACTTCTGTTGCAGTTCACGCGCCACCAACTTGATTACTTTCAAATGCCCCAGGTAGTGGTGAATATTGTTGAACAACACGTCCAGCAGCACATCCAGCGGCGTGTGCAACGGTTGCCGCGCGCCCACCCCGGTCAATTGCCCACTGTCGGTAGAAATCACCACCAGGCGCTGACCGCAGAACAGCAAGCCAAACGACGACACCTCGAACGACAGGCTGTCGCCGCCGCAGTAGTTCTCCGGGCTTTTCCAGATAAGAAACAGGTGCTCGGGGTGAAACTCGATGCGTGACACCTCGTCCGGGTCCAGCGCCGAGGCCAACGCGTGTTCGTCCAATTTGAAATCGCAGAGCAGAACATCGCGCTCGGCCGTGTCGGGGTTGGTGAACAGCAGCACCGGCGCGCTCAGGTGCGACACCGGCACCAGCGCCTGGCGGGCTATTTGGAAGCTATTGATCACGCGCAGTCCTCGTTATTCGGGCAACTACCAGGCCTGACCACGGCGTTTGAGTTCCAGACGGCGAATGAACTCCTCCAGCACCAAGGCGTAGAGGTCATCCTGCAGATAGGCGTCTTCGATGCCGGCATCCAGGTTGGGGTTGTCGTTCACCTCAATCACCACCACCTTGTCGCCGGCCTGTTTGAGGTCCACGCCGTACAGTCCATCACCAATCAGGTTGGCGGTGCGCACCGCCAGCTCCACCACGGCCTTGGGCGCCTCATGCACAGCCAGGGTGCGGCATTCGCCGTTGATGTCCTGACCCTTGGCCTTGTGGTTGTAGATTTGCCAGTGGCCCTTGGACATAAAGTACTGGCAGGCATAGATGGGCTTGCGGTTGAGCACGCCGATGCGCCAGTCGTACTCGGTGTAGAAGAATTCCTGCGCCAACAGCAGCACCGAGTGCTCGAACAGCTGCGCCGTGGCCTCCAGCAACGCCTGCTGGTTCTCGACCTTGGTCACCCCGCGGGAAAAACAACCGTCCGGAATTTTCAGCACCAGCGGAAAGCCCAGGCGCGCAGCCACCTGCTCCAGCTCCTGGGGGCGGTCTTTGTAGAGAATCTCGGTGGCAGGCATGCCCAGTTGGTGGCTCTTGAGCAGGTCAGTGAGGTAGACCTTGTTGGTACAGCGCAGAATCGAGGTCGGGTCGTCCATCACCACCAGCCCTTCACTCTCGGCTTTTTTCGCGAAGCGGTAGGTGTGGTTGTCCAGACTGGTGGTTTCGCGAATCAACAGGGCGTCGTACTCGGCCAGGCGCGGGTAGTCTTTTTTCTCGATCAGCTCCACATCGATGCCCAGCCCTTTGCCCACGCGGATAAAACTCTCCAACGCCTTGGCATTGGACGGCGGCAGGCCTTCGTCGGGATCGTGCAGAATGGCCAGGTCGTAGCGCGCCAGGCGCCGCGAGCGCGGCAACCGCCAGACCTTGCGGCTGAAGGCATCGAGGGAATTGGCAAACTGGTGTTCCTGGTCATCGCGCAGCTTGGGCAGGGCGCCGGCCTTGATGCCCTCGATGTGCCAGCCGTTGGCGTTGCGAAACTCCACCAGCAGAATCGGGCAGGGAAACACTTCAAACACCTGGCGAGCCAGATCCTGCAAGGGTTCAAGGTCGGTCTTGCCGAAGTACAGACTCAACGTAAACCCCTCGGTATTACCGTAGGGGTGATTATTCAACGCCTTTTCCAGGGTCTTATCCAAATCATCGAGTGCCAGGCCATAGAGCGCCTTGCGGGTAAGTTCGCTAATGGTGCGCACCGACGGCAATACCCGATGGCCACGCGCCTCAGCCAATAACGAACAGTAATAGCCGTGCCCCAGGTATTTATAACTGCGGCACAAGTTGATTACTTGCACCCGTTTGCCGCCTTCAACTTCGCAGGAATGCTCCAGGTATTCCTGCGCCGTCATTACATCTTCGTAGGGCAAGTAAGAGGCCCAGTCTTCTTTGCGCTCAACAATGATAATGAACTGACTGGAACTTCTGGTTGTATCTGCCAAATAACTGGGCTTAGAGTACGCCGTGGTCGATACCGTTGTTGCCGGAACAAGTACGCTACTGTTTACCGCTGACATGGAGTTGGGTCCGTTGGAGAACAAGTCCTTTTCTATTAAGCACGGGCTTTTGGAAAAGTCTCCTTTCGTTACGCAACTTTTACGGTGGTTATATGGAATGCATTGTTCGCCCTGCCAGCCCGGACGACTTGCCGGCATTACTGGAACTGGAAAGCCAGTGTTTTGCCCACGATCGGTTATCGGCCCGCAGCTTTCAGTGGATGCTCAGCCGCGCCCACGCCAGCTTTACCGTCGCGCAAGCCGGCGACCAGTTGCTGGGTTATGCCTTGGTGCTGTTTCACCGCGGCACGTCGTTGGCGCGCTTGTATTCGCTGGCCATCAGCCCGGCAACGCGCGGCCGGGGCCTTGGTGCGCAACTGCTGGCGCGGGCCGAAGAGCACGCACTGGCGCACGACTGTGCCTACCTGCGCCTGGAAGTGCGCACCGACAACCACGCTGCCATCGCCCTGTACGAGCGCAGCGGCTACCGGCAATTTGCCGTGCTCAGCGATTACTACGAAGACCACGGCACCGCCTTGCGCCTGGAAAAGCGCATCGCGCACTACCGCCAGACCGGCAAGCGCCAGGTGCCCTATTACCAGCAAACCACCGACTTCACCTGCGGCCCGGCGTGCCTGTTGATGGCGATGGCCGCCCTGCAAACGCCGCGTAAAGCCGAACGCCGTGAAGAAGTGCAGCTCTGGCGGGAAGCCACCACCGTGTTCATGACCGCCGGCCACGGCGGCTGTAGCCCGCAGGGGTTGGCCTTGGCGGCATGGCGCCGGGGTTTTCGCGTGTGCTTGCAGGTGAATGTGGGCGGGCCGCTGTTTCTCAACGGCGTGCGCAGCGAACACAAGAAACAACTGATGCGCCTGGTGCACGACGAGTTCTGCGCGCAACTGGCAGACAGCGACGTGCAGCAGGTGCGCGAGCACGCCAGCCCCTTGCGCCAGCTACTAAGCGACGGCGGCCAGCCCCTGGTGCTGATCAGCAGCTACCGGCTCACCCACTCAAAAGCGCCGCATTGGGTGATCGTCACCGACTGCGATGAAGACTTTGTCTACCTTCACGACCCGGACATCGACCACAGCCAACACCGCTCGGCCCTCGACTGCCAACACATGCCGGTGAGCCATGCCGACTTTCAGCGCATGAGCTGTTTCGGCGCGAACAAACTACGCGCCTCGGTGGTGGTTTATGGGCGTGAGTAGTTGCTGCAACGAGGTGTCAATCAGCGCGCCGAAAAACCCGCCGGTACAAATTCCGAAATACATGTCAGCAAACCCGGCGGTTTTTTAGCGCTAGCATGGCCGCCCGAAATCAGTTTAGGCCTCAATGAACACCCTCCAGGAACCCCCGAGTCGCGTGCAACCGCGCACGACTTACTGCCGCACCACCGCTACCGCCGCCCTGCCCGCGCACCGGGCTACCTCACCTTCCACCGCCA
Source organism: Pseudomonas sp. CC11G (assembly GCF_056174845.1). Taxonomy (NCBI): domain Bacteria; kingdom Pseudomonadati; phylum Pseudomonadota; class Gammaproteobacteria; order Pseudomonadales; family Pseudomonadaceae; genus Pseudomonas; species Pseudomonas sp. CC11G. The sequence continues at coordinate 6,183 of NZ_JBWBZC010000027.1, read as the reverse complement.
AGCGGGGTGCGTAACCACCATGGAATGGATCGCTGACCCCACGGCCTGGCTGGGCCTGCTTACCCTTATCGTTCTGGAGTTGGTGCTCGGCATCGACAACCTGGTGTTTATCGCCATTCTCGCGGACAAACTGCCGCCCGAGCAGCGCGACCGCGCGCGGGTGATTGGGTTGTCGTTGGCGCTGATCATGCGCCTGGGCCTGCTGGCCAGTATTTCCTGGATGGTGACGCTGACCGCACCGCTGTTCGAGGTGTACGGCAAGGCGTTCTCCGGCCGCGACCTGATCATGCTGTTCGGTGGTGTGTTCCTGTTATTCAAAGCCACCATGGAGCTGCACGAGCGCCTCGAAGGCCATATGGCCGAACGTTCCAGCAGTGGCGGCTACGCGCTGTTCTGGCCCATCGTCGCGCAGATTGTGGTGCTCGATGCGGTGTTCTCGCTGGACGCGGTGATCACGGCGGTAGGCATGGTCGAACACCTGGCGGTGATGATGATTGCCGTGGTGGTGTCTATCGGCCTGATGATTGTGGCCAGCAAACCGTTAACCCAATTCGTCAATGCGCGGCCCACCGTGATCATGCTGTGCCTGGGCTTCTTGATGATGATCGGCTTCAGTCTGGCCGCCGAGGGTCTGGGTTTTCACATCCCCAAAGGCTACCTGTACGCCGCCATTGGTTTCTCGATTCTGATCGAGCTGTTCAACCAGTTGGCCCGCCGTGGCCGTAAACGCTCCGCCCAAGGCCAGCGCCCGCTGCGAGCACGCACCGCCCACGCCGTGATGCGCTTGCTCGGGGGCCGCGCGCTGAGTGCGGACGAAGTGGGCGAAGACATCACCGACCTGGTGGGTGAAGGCCACGAGCCGGTCTTCAACCGCCGCGAGCGCGTGATGATCAGCGGCGTGCTGCAACTGGCCGAACGCCCGGTGCGCGCGGCCATGACCGCCCGCCCCGAGGTGGTGTACCTCGATGTCGCCGACAGCCCTGAAGACATCCGCCAGAAACTGATGCACTCCTCGTACTCGCGCCTGCCGCTGATTCGTGAAGGGCGTATCGACGAGCCGTTGGGCTTTGTGCACAAGAAAGAACTGCTCAAAGAAATGCTCGCCGGCAACCAGCCCGACCTGCAGACCCTGGCGCGGCAAGCCATCAACGTGCTTGCGCATTTCACCCTGCTCAATGCGCTGGAGCAGATGCGCAAAGAGTCGACCCATATCGCCTTTGTGGTCAGCGAGTTTGGTGACTTTATGGGCATTTTGACCATGACCGACATTCTCGAAGCCATCGCCGGCGAGCTGCCCGACGCCAGCGAGGTCGATGGGCCGGATATCGTCGACGAGGGCGGCGCGTTTCTGGTCAGTGGCGCGCTTAACCTGAGCCTGGTGCGCGAGCGCATTGGTTTTGAAGCGACGCCAACCGACGACTACCAAACCATCGCAGGGCTGGTGATGAGCCTGCTGGATCGGCTACCTGTCATGGGTGACCGTGTGCAATGGGCCGGCTGGCAATTGACTGTGGTTGGGGTGGCCGAACGACGCGTAACCCGGGTGCGGTTGAGCAAGTAAGCCGCTAGCGCTGCGACCGCTTCATCAGCCGCTCTACCACGCCCCAATAACTTACCGGCATCAGGCGCTCGAGTATCGACAGGATCAGCGCGTCGGTGCCCACAATTACCCGTGCCTTATCGCCTTCAATGCCTGCACAATAATTTGCGCAGCCTTGGTCGCGGGCATTTTCAGCACTTTGTTCATTTCTTTTTTATGCCGTGCAACTTCCAACGCATCGGCGCCTTTTGGCGCTCTGGCGTTGTCGGCAATAGACGTGGCAATACCGCCCGGGTGCACGACGGTGACCCCGATAGCGGTGCTCGCCAGCTCGTGGCGCAGGCTGTTGGAAAAACCTCGCACGGCAAATTTACTGGCGCTGTAAGCGGCCTGCCCGGCGGAGACACCAGCCCGAAGAGGCTCGACAGATTGACGATGCGGCCCGGCGCGCCGTTGCCGCGCAGAATCGGCAAAAACGCGCGGGTGCTGTCCACCACCGCGCGGAAGTTGATGTCCATGATCCAGTCGAAGTCTTCTTCCGTTACCTGCTCGAACGTACCGCGAGTGCCACACCGGCGTTGTTGATAAGCAGGTGAACGGTCTTGTGGGTTTTGAGCACTTCGCCTGGCAAGGCGCGGATGGCTTGCCGGTCCGCCAGGTCGACCACATGGGTACTGAAGGTTTTGCCGCGTTGTGGCAGCAAGGCCAATGTTTCGCGCAGCCCGGCATCATCGCGGTCAACCAGCGCCAAGTGGCACCCACGCTCAGCCAACAACATCGCCAAGGCGCGACCGATACCACTTGCCGCCCCGGTCAGAACCGCTACTTGATTATCGAGTTTCATGCTTGTTGTCCTGGTTGGCTGCGAATGTGGTTGAGGATCAACGCCGCCAGGCGTTCGCCTGAGGGGCGTCGATTTGATGGCGCATATCGGCAATGACTTCATGGCTGGCGCCCGGTATCGCACGGGCACTGGCGACGCCGCCGGAGGGGTGCACCATGCGGTCCAACCCACCGTGCACGATAAGGGTGGGCGCCTGGATGGCGCTCAAACGCGGGGTTCGATCACCTGACTTCAATATGGCCCCGATTTGGCGGAACAACGCACGCGCATCGGCCCGTTCGCCGTTGCGCTTCCAGGCCTGGCTGGCGTAGTGCGCCCACAAGGTGGGAGCGCCGGCTGCCTTGGCATCGCCAATGTGCAGCATCGTTTGCCGAAAGCTTTCTACCGCCTCGGCTTCGGTGCGCGGCGCTTTGGCTCGCGCCATGCGCCATAGCGTGGACGCAGCGGGCTGGCCAACCTTGCGATTGCCCGTCGTGGAAAAAATGGACACCAGCGACTTGGCCTTGTGCGGGTGTCGATACGACAGGGCCTGGGCGATCATTCCGCCCATCGACATACCCACCAGATGAGCACTGTCGATTCCCAGATGATCGAGCAGCTGTGCGCTGTCGTCGGCCATGTCTTCCAGGCCGTAAGCACCTGCAGGCGCCTTGCCGGTGAGCTGCTGCCATTTGCTCGGGTGCGGCGTCGCCATACGCGGCGAGCGCCCGGCATCGCGGTTGTCGAAGCAGACAACGCGAAAGCCCCCGGCCACGAGCTGATCAATCAATACCGCCGGCCAATACACCAACTGCAGGCCAAGCCCGACAATAAGCAGCACGGTAGGCGCATCCTCGCGCCCATGGCTGGCATAGCACAGCCGCAGGCCGTTCGGCAGCGTGGCGAACTGCTCGTTATGGGTAGCCAGGCTCATGGCTGCACCGCTTTGGGCAGGAACTGCAAGGCCGGGTGACCGACCTCGCCGTTGCGCAGAATTTTCACGTCCGCCACGTAGTTCCACGACATGGTCCAGGGGTACGCCTTGCCTTGCCGTGGCAGTTGCGACAAGGAGCGTTGCACGTAGCCGGCACCGAAATTCAACAGCGGCTCGGTTTCCATATTTGGGTCGGCCTTGGGTGTGCAGACGGCATAGTCATGCGCTTCCATGTAGCCGAGCAGGCGAGTGAAGTGCTCGCAGAGCAAGCCAATCTTCAGGGTCCACGACGACGCGGTGTAACCGATCGCGATGGCGAAATTCGGAATGCCGCTGAGCAGCATGCCCTTGTAGGCGACATGCTCGGACAAACGCACCTGCACCCCATCAATTTTCGGCAGGATGCCGCCCAACGGCTGCAGGTTCAGCCCGGTGGCGGTGACCACCACATCAGCGTCGATATGCGCCCCCGAACGCAGCTGAATACCGGTGGCCGTAAAGCGCTCGATCTGGTCCGTGACGACGGATGCCGCACCAGTGGATATCACCTTGAACAAATCGCCACCGGGCACCGCGCACATGCGCTGTTCCCAAGGGTTGTAAGGCGGATTGAAGTGCACGTCCACGGGATAGCCAGCAGGCAGCATCTTGGCGTTCATGTTGCGAATCAGCTTGCGTGCAGCAGCCGGGTAACGCTGGCAGAACGCGAACACCCAACGCTGCTTGGCAATATTGAAACGACGCGCCAACGAGTGAGCGATGGTGTTCCCCAGCAAGGGGCGAATCCGTCGAGCAATCGGGTCTCTGGTCGGTACGGCCAGCACATAGGTCGGCGTGCGCTGCAGCATGGTTACGTGCGCTGCTTTGTCAGCTAGCGCAGGCACCAGGGTGACCGCAGTGGCGCCACTGCCAATCACCACCACGCGCTTGCCGGTGTAATCCAGGTTTTCGGGCCAGTGCTGGGGGTGCACGATCTGCCCCTGGAACTGCGCCTGGTCCGGGAAGTCGGGTGTGAACCCCTCGTCATAGCGGTAATAACCGGCGGCGTTGAACAGCCAGCGGGCTTCGATGGTCACCTCGTCACCCGTTTCTTCTTGCCGCAGAGTGACTTCCCAGCAGCGTTTGGCACTCAGCCAATTGGTATCAACCACCCGCTGTTGGAAGCGAATGTTCGGCTCGATACCGTTTTCGCGGGCGGTTTCGGCAATGTAGGCCTTGATCGACGGGCCGTCGGCGATGGCGTTCTCGCCCTCCCACGGTTTGAAGTCGTAGCCGAACGTAAACAGATCGGAATCGGAACGGATGCCGGGATACTTGAACAAATCCCAGGTGCCACCCAAGTCAGCGCGCGCCTCGATGATCGTGTACGACAGCGTCGGGCAACGCTTCTGTAAGTGATACGCCGCGCCGATACCCGATACACCGGCACCAATAATGAGTACATCGACAGGCGCAAGGCTGGAGCGGGCTTCGGTCATGGGTTCACTCTCAATGTGACAACGTTCGTTCTCACTACTTTGATTGTGGCAACAAGCGTTGTCAATCTGTAGGATTCGCCCATGACCGATGACCCCAACTTCCCAATCGAAAGTTCGAGTGAGCGAACCTACTCAGGTATCGCCGTCACCGAGCGCGCGGCCTCGCGCCGCCAGCGCTTTATCGAAGTCGGCATTGAACTGTTCGGCACCGTGGGCTTTCACGGCACCACCATGCGCGCCCTGACGGCCGCATCGGGCCTGACCAATCGCTACTTTTATGAGTCTTTCGAGACCATGGAAGACTTGCTGGTGGCCTGCTACGAGCAACTGATTGGCGACTATCGCGCGCAATTGAGTGAAGTGCTGAGTGACGCGACCGCCAACGTGGAAATCCGCACGCGGGCCGGGCTCACCTGCTTTTTCGAGGCCATGTCCAACCCACGCTTTGCACGAATCACCCATGGTGAAGTGCTCGGGGTCAGCCCGCGGGTAGATGCCTTGTACATGCAGTCGGTCGCTGATTTTGCGGCGCTGATGATGGACTTGCTCAGCAGCGCCGGAGTGCCAGTCGCGGCCCATGACCCGCGCGAAATGCAACTGGTTGGAACGGCACTGGCCGGCTCGGTCATCCAGACCGGTGCGCTCTGGGTATACAACCGCTACGAACTGCCCATCGATCTGCTGGTGGAGTCCACGGCGAAGGTTATTCTCGGCACTGTTAGCCAGTTGCAAATTGCCAGCCACCAACACGGAACAATCCATGATCTCAGTTGCAGGCCTGGTTTTGGCAGCAGGGTTCGGACGTCGGTTCGGTAGTGACAAAACGGCGCGCGCCAATGAGCTCCGGGCTCACACTGTTAAGTGCCAGCGTAGCCGCGGTAGTTGCTCGTTTACCTGATACCTGGCTGGTGCTGCGCCCCTCAGACACCGCTGACGCGCTGGGCCTCACTCACCGTGTGAATGTGGTTTACAGCCCATCCGCCGAGCTGGGCCTAGGGCATAGTTTGGCCAGTGGCATGAGTACCCTCATCCGTGACTCCACGCGGACGCGGTGGCCATTTTTCTTGGCGACATGCCCTGGATAACAGCAGCAAGCATTGATCGCCTGGTTGCAGCCGCGGCTGCTGATCGAATCGTTTTGCCGGAATTCAATAGGCAACCAGGGCACCCGGTGATCTTCGGTCGCCGTTTCTGGCCCGAGCTGCTGCTCGTCACAGGCGATACAGGCGCCAGGTCCGTCCTGCAGGCGCATCCCGAGGCCGTGCAGCGAGTGAAGGTTGATGACCCAGGCGTTTGCAGGATGTCGACACGCCGCAGGCGCTTCGCTAGCGACGCTTGGTAGCGAGAAAGCTCAAGCGCACTTCTGCACTTCCATGAGTTCCTTTGCTTGAGAAACGGACAGCTCGTT